>NZ_JANFNY010000080.1 GCF_024437745.1 Roseomonas sp. GC11
CCAAAGGCCTCAGGCCTTTGGTGGCTGCGCGGCACTGCCGCGCAGGTGCAGAGAGGGGCGAAGCCCCTCTCAAGAGCGTGTCAGCGCCCGAGCCCGTCCCAGAACTCCTTCACCTTGGCGAAGAAGCCCTCGCTTTCCGGGCTGGATTGCTGGCCGGACTTGCCGCCCTCGCTCTCGAACTGCTCCAGCAGTTCGCGCTGGCGCGGCGAGAGGTTTTGCGGGGTTTCCACCGCCACCTGCACATACATGTCGCCGCGCGCGGCGGAGCGCAGCACGGAGAAGCCCTTGCCGCGCAGGCGGAACTGGTCCCCCGTCTGCGTCCCGGCGGGGATGGTGACGCGGGAGCGCCCGCCATCGATGGTGGGCACCTCCACCGCCCCGCCGAGCGCCGCCTGCGTCATGCGCAGCGGCACGCGGACGAAGATATTGGCCCCGTCCCGCTGGAACAGCGCATGCGGGCGGACGGCGATATCGACGTAGAGATCCCCCGCCGGCGCGCCGCGCAGCCCGGCCTCGCCCTCGCCCGAGAGGCGGATGCGCGTGCCATCCTCCACCCCGGCCGGGATGGTGACGTTGAGCGTGCGCTCGCGCTGCACGCGCCCGGCGCCCGCGCAGACCTTGCAGGGGTTCTTGATGACGCGCCCGGTGCCGCCGCAGGTGGGGCAGCTCCGCTCGATCAGGAAGAAGCCCTGCTGGGCGCGCACCTTGCCGGCGCCGCCGCAGGTGGTGCAGGTCTGCTGGGCGCTGCTGGCCTTGCCCTCGGCCCCCGTGCCCTCGCAGGCGTCGCACTGGACGCTGCTCTGGACGCGGATGGTCTTGCGGGTGCCGGCGAAGGCCTCCTCCAGGGAGATGGTCATCTCCTGGCGCAGATCGGCCCCGCGCCCGGCGGCGGCGCCACCGCCGCGCCGGCCGCCGAACTGGCCGAACATCTCGGCGAAGATGTCCTCGAAGCCACCGGCGCCGAAGGGGTTGCCGCCGAAGCCGCCCCCCCCACCAGCCCCAGGCCCGCCGCCCTCGAAGGCGGCATGGCCGAAGCGGTCATAGGCGGCGCGCTTCTCGGCGTCCTTCAGGACGTCATAGGCTTCGTTGACCTCCTTGAAGGCGGCCTCGGCCTCCTTGTCACCCGGGTTGCGGTCCGGGTGATACTTCATGGCGAGCTTGCGGTAGGCCTTCTTCAGGTCCTCCTCGCTCGCGCCCCGGGCCACGCCCAGGGTCTCGTAGTAGTCCTTTTTGGCCATGGCGCGGCCTGTCCCCCAAGCTCCGGAACGAAGCGGCGCCCGGCTTTGTCAGAAGCCGGGCGCCCGATGCTCAGCGCGTCACGCCGCGCGGCGCGGCACGCCTCAGCCGGGCTTCTTCTTGCTGGGGTCGACATCCTCGAACTCGGCGTCGACGACCTTCTCACCGGGCTTGGCGTCGCCACCCGGAGCCGTACCACCGGGGGCGGCGCCCTCGGCCGGGCTGGCCTTGTAGATGGCCTCGCCCATCTTCATGGCGGCGGCGCCCAGGCGCTCGGTCGCGGCCTTGATGGCCTCGGCATCCTCGCCATCCTTGGCGGAGCGGGCGGCCTCCAGCGCGGCCTCCACCTCCTTCTTCTCGGCCTCGCCCACCTTCTCGCCATTCTCCTTCAGCGTCTTCTCGGTGCTGTGGATCAGGCTGTCGAGCTGGTTGCGGGCCTCCACCGCCTCGCGGCGCTTCTTGTCGGCGGCGGAATTGGCCTCCGCCTCGCGCACCATGCGCTCGATGTCGGAGTCGGACAGGCCGGACTTGGCCTGGATCTTGATCTGCTGCTCCTTGCCGGTCGCCTTGTCCTTGGCGCTGACGGAGACGATGCCGTTGGCGTCGATGTCGAAGGAGACCTCGATCTGCGGCACGCCGCGCGGGGCGGGGGCGATGCCGGTCAGGTCGAAATTGCCGAGCAGCTTGTTATCCGCCGCCATCTCGCGCTCGCCCTGGAACACCTTGATGGTGACGGCGGTCTGGTTGTCGTCGGCGGTGGAGAAGGTCTGGCTCTTCTTCGTCGGGATCGTCGTGTTGCGGTCGATCAGGCGGGTGAAGACGCCACCGAGGGTCTCGATGCCGAGGCTCAGCGGGGTGACGTCGAGGAGAAGAACATCCTTGACCTCGCCCTTCAGCACGCCGCCCTGGATGGCGGCGCCGATGGCCACGACCTCATCCGGGTTGACGTTGCGGGCCGGCTCCTTGCCGAAGAACTGCTTCACGACCTCGATGACCTTGGGCATGCGGGTCATGCCGCCGACCAGGATCACCTCGTCGATCTCGCCGGCGGAGAGGCCGGCATCCTTCAGCGCCTGGCGGCAGGGCTCCAGGGTCCGCTGCACCAGGTCGTCCACCAGCGCTTCCAGCTTGGCGCGGGTCAGCTGCAGCACGAGGTGCTTCGGGCCCGAGGCGTCGGCGGTGATGAAGGGCAGGTTGATCTCGGTCTGCTTGGCCGAGGACAGCTCGATCTTCGCCTTCTCGGCGGCCTCCTTGAGGCGCTGCAGGGCGAGCTTGTCGCCGCGCAGGTCGATGCCGTTCTCCTTGCGGAACTCATCGGCCAGGTAGTCGATGACGCGCTGGTCGAAATCCTCGCCGCCCAGGAAGGTGTCGCCGTTGGTGGACTTCACCTCGAAGACGCCGTCGCCGATTTCCAGCACCGAGACGTCGAAGGTGCCGCCGCCAAGGTCATAGACCGCGATGGTGCCGGTGGCCTTCTTGTCCATGCCATAGGCGAGCGCCGCGGCCGTCGGCTCGTTGATGATGCGCAGCACCTCGAGGCCGGCGATGGCGCCCGCCTCCTTGGTCGCCTGCCGCTGGCTGTCGTTGAAATAGGCGGGGACGGTGATGACGGCCTGCGTCACCTTCTCGCCGAGATAGGCCTCGGCCGTCTCCTTCATCTTGGTCAGCACATTGGCGCTGATCTGCTGGGGGGCCTGCTTCTGCCCGCCGGCCTCGACCCAGGCATCGCCATTGTCGGCGCGGATGATCTTGAAGGGGGCGAGGCCCGCTTCCTTCTGCACCATCTTGTCATCAAAGCGGCGGCCGATCAGGCGCTTGACGGCGAAGAGGGTGTCGGTCGGGTTGGTCACCGCCTGGCGCTTCGCGGCCTGGCCGACCAGCCGCTCGCCATTCTTGGCGAAGGCCACCATCGACGGCGTCGTGCGCGCGCCCTCGGCGTTCTCCAGCACCTTCACATCGCCGCCTTCCATGATGGCGACGCAGCTGTTCGTGGTGCCGAGGTCGATGCCGATAACCTTGCTCATCCGAGTTCTCCTCCTGGCGGATGGGGGTGGCCCTTATCCCGGCGCCACGCCCATCCCCGCTGCTCATCAGGCGATCTGGGGGTCTGCCACCCGGTCGGGTGGCTCCGCTGGCGATGTATTCAGCCCGGGCGCTCCGGACAAGGGCGCTTCGTCAGGGCTGCGCAAAAAATGTGCAATTAACGGCCGTCTCGTGCCAGTAACGAGATACCGCAGGCGCTTGCCATTGCGCGGATCCGTGGCCTCGCCGGCCGTCTCAAAGCCGAGCCGGGCATGGAAGGCCATGCTGCCGGGGTTGGGCGGGTCCAGGTTCACCTCGCAGCCGAGGCGGGTGAAGCCGGCGCCCGCCGCCCAGGCGGCGAGGGCGGCGTAGAGGGCGCGGCCGAGGCCACGGCCCTGCGCCGCGGCCTCCACCACCACGCGGTCGATATAGGCCGCCTCGGGGTGGTGGGCCTGCATCCAGGCGTGGTTCGGGCCGGTGGCCGGCCCCTCCGGCCCCAGCGCCAGCAGGAAGCCGAGCGGCCGCCCGCCCTCCCACACCGCGCCGCTCCACGCCGCCCGGGCGCAGAGGGCGGCGAAGCCCTCCGGCGGCAGGGCGTTCACCGCCTCCGCGTGCTGGTTGTTCAGGGCCAGCAGGGCGGGCTGGTCGGCCGGGAGGATGCGGCGCGGGACGGGCGGCATCAGGCTGTCTGCGACAGGCCTTCGCCGGCGACGACGACCATGGCGGGCTTCAGCAGGCGGCCATTCAGCGTCCAGGCCGGTGTCCAGGCCTGGAGGACGGTGCCGGACTCCACGCCCTCCGGCGGCGGCTGCTGGGCCATCGCCTGGTGCAGCTCGGGGTCGAAGGGCTTGCCGGTGGCGTCGTGGCGGGCGATGCCGTTGCGCTCCAGCAGGGCGAGGAAGGCGCGCTCGACGCCTTCGAAGCCGCCGCGCAGCTTGGTCAGCAGCTCGGCCTCGCCTTCGGCGGCGGGGGGCAGGGCGTCCAGGCCGCGGCGGAGGTTATCAGCCGCCTCCACCACGTCGCGGGCGAATTTCTGCACGGCGAAGGCACGGGCCTCCTCCACCTCGCGCTTGGTGCGGGCACGGAGGTTCTGCATCTCCGCTTCGGAGCGCAGCCAGCGGTCCTTGAGCTGCGTCACCTCGGCTTCCAGCTCGGCGATGCGGGCCAGGGCGTCGGCGGGCTGCTCGGGGGTGGGCTGGGTGTCGGCCGTGGGGGTGGTCTGTTCGGTCATGTCAGGATCGATCTTTTCAGCCATGCTGCGGGGCGACAAGCCCGTTTCGCCCCTCACCTAGGCAACCGCCCCACCAAGAGCAAGCGCAAGGCAGCAAAGCCGGCGCCTGTTGATGAGAGGGGCTTCGCCCCTCTCATACTCTCCCCACCAAAGGCCTGAGGCCTTTGGAAACCCATTCGTGAGTTCCTCCTCAAGGCCGCCGGCGGCTCTCCCGCCCCGATTTCACTTCGTTGCATCTTGACCAGAACCCCGGGCATGGCATCTGCAAGCGCATGTCCGAGCATCGTCCCCGCGTCGCCATCATCCTGTTCAACCTGGGAGGACCCGACGCCCCGGAGGCGGTGCGGCCCTTCCTGGAGAACCTGTTCCTCGACCCGGCCATCGTGCGGCTGCCGCTGCTGCTGCGCTGGCCGCTGGGCAAGTTCATCGCCGCGCGCCGCACCAGGGCGGCCAGCGAGAACTACGCCATCCTCGGGGGCAAGTCGCCGCTGCTGGAGCTGACGGTGGCGCAGGGCGAGGCGCTGCAGGCGGCGCTGGCGCCGGAGATGGAGGCGCGCTGCTTCGTGGCGATGCGCTACTGGCACCCCTTCGCCGAGGCGACGGCGCGCCAGGTGAAGGAATGGGGGGCGGACGAGGCCATCCTGCTGCCGCTCTATCCGCAGTTCTCCACCACCACCAGCGGCTCCTCGATCGACGACTGGAAGGCGGCCTGCGCCAGGGTCGGGCTGGACCTGCCGAGCAAGACGCTGTGCTGCTGGCATTCGGACGAGGGCTTCGCCAGGGCCACCGCCGCCCTGGTGCAGTCCTCCTATGACAAGGCCCGCGCCGAACTCCCCGCCGATGTGAAGTTGCGGATCCTGTTCTCCGCCCATGGCCTGCCGGAGAGCATCGTCAAGCGCGGCGACCCCTACCAGTGGCAGGTGGAGCAGAGCGTGGCGGCGGTGGTGGCGCAGCTCGACATTCCGGGGCTGGACCATCAGGTGTGCTACCAGTCGCGCGTGACGCCGCAGAAATGGATCGGCCCCTCCACCGAGGAGGCGCTGGAACAGGCGGCGCATGAGAAGGTGGCGGTGCTGGTCTGCCCCATCGCCTTCATCTCCGAGCATTCCGAGACGCTGGTGGAACTGGACGTCGAGTATAAGGAACTGGCGCACAAGCTGGGCATCCCCGGCTATTTCCGCGTGCCGGCGCAGAACAGCGATGAGGGCTTCATCGCCGCCCTGGCCGGGCTGGTGCGGCGGGTGCGCGGCGGCAGCCGGGCGCTGTGCTCCTTCGCCGGCGGCCGGCAATGCCCGAAGGCGCACAAGGACTGCCCGCACGCCCGCGCCCGGGCCGCGGCGTGATGGCCGGCCCCACCCCGCCCCGCGCCATCCTCTTCGACTGCGACGGGGTGCTGGCCGATAGCGAGGCCCTGGCCGCCCTGGTGGTGGCCGAGGATCTCTCCGCCCGCTTCTGGCCGGTGGCGCCGGAGGAGTGCCGGGATGTCTTCCTCGGCCGCGCCGTGCCGGACATGGTGCAGGTGGTCGAGCAGCGCTTCGGCCGCGTGCCCGACACCTGGCCGGCCGAGATCGCCGCGCGGCTGACGGAGCGGATGGGGCGGGAGGTGGTGGCGGTGCCCGGGGCGCTGGCGGCGCTGCGGCGGCTGCGCGCGGCGGGGCTGCCGCTGGCCTGCGCCTCCAACTCCTCCCGCGCCGAGCTGGCGGCGAAGCTCGGGCGGCTGGGCATCCGCGATCTCTTCGAGGGGCGGGTCTTCTCCTTCGAGGATGTGGAGCGGCCGAAGCCCTATCCGGATCTCTATCTCGCCGCCGCCGCCGCCTGCGATGCGGCGCCGGAGGAATGCGTGGTGGTGGAGGACAGCCTGCCCGGCATCCGCGCCGCCCGGGCCGCCGGCTGCCGCGTGCTGGCGCTGGTCTGGGAACTGCCGGAGGCACTGCTGCGCGCCCAGGGCGCCGAGCCCTTCCGCCACATGGACGAGCTGCCCGCCCTGCTGGGAGTGGCGTGAGATGGATCTGGGCTTCCTCCTCCCCTGGTATCCCTGGGTGAAGTCGCTGCACCTGATCGCGGTCTTCGCCTGGATGGCGGGGCTGTTCTACCTGCCGCGCCTTTACGTCTACCACACCCAGGTGGCGGCGGGCTCGCCGCAGTCGGCGCTGTTCAAGGTGATGGAGCGCCGGCTGCTGCGCGCCATCATGAACCCGGCGATGATCGCCGCCTGGCTCTTCGGCCTCACTTTGGTGCTGACGCCGGGGGTGGTGGACTGGAAGGCCGGCTGGTGGCACGGCAAGCTGACCGGGCTGATCGGCATGACGCTGTTCCACCATGTGGTCAGCGCCGGGCGGAAGGCCTTCGCCGAGGACCGCAACCGGCGCAGCGAGCGCTACTGGCGCATCGCCAATGAGGTGCCGACGCTGCTGCTGATCCTCATCGTGATCATGGTGATCGTTAAGCCTTTTTGAATAAAACCGGGGGTTGTGCCGCGCGGCGCGGGAAATCCTTGAAACAGAGTGTGAAAAGCACCAGATGGCCCATTGACGGGACGGTGCGCCCGCCCCTAGCGTTGCGCTGCTTCCCGTCGATGGCGTGAGACAGGCCATCGCCCGGCCTTCCGGGCGGGCTTTTTCTGGCGCCGAGACTCCCTCCTCCTGATCCGGGACATGGCTGGCCGCGCATGCCGCGCGGTTCCGGCCCGCCGGTGGGCCACGCTGCCCGCCCCGCGACATGTCCCGCTGCTCCCGCCGGAACGGAATGCGTCCGACCCATGCATCTTTCTGACCTCAAGGCCAAGAGCCCCGCCGACCTGCTCGCTTTCGCTGAGTCTTTGCAGATCGAGAACGCTTCCACCCTGCGCAAGCAGGACATGATGTTCGCGATCCTGAAGCAGCTGGCGGAGAATGATCAGGCGATCCATGGGGATGGCACCCTGGAAATCCTGCCGGACGGCTTCGGCTTCCTGCGCTCGCCCCAGTCCAACTACCTGCCTGGGCCGGACGACATCTACGTCTCCCCCGCCCAGGTGCGCCGCTTCGGCCTGCGCACGGGCGACACGGTGGAGGGGCAGATCCGCGCGCCGAAGGACGGGGAGCGCTACTTCGCCCTGCTGAAGATCAACACCGTCAATTTTGAGCCGCCCGAGGCGCTGCGGCACCGCATCAACTTCGACAACCTGACGCCGCTCTACCCGACCCGTCGCCTGAAGATGGAGAATTCGGAGTTCGAGAGCGTCGCGAAGGGGATGCAGAAGGACTATACCCCGCGCGTCATCGACCTCGTGGCGCCGATCGGCATGGGCCAGCGCGCCCTGGTCGTCGCGCCGCCGCGCACCGGCAAGACGGTGATGCTGCAGAACATCGCCCGCAGCATCAGCCTGAACCACCCGGATGTCTTCCTGCTCGTCCTGCTGATCGACGAGCGCCCGGAAGAGGTCACCGACATGGCCCGCACCGTGCGCGGCGAGGTCGTGGCCTCCACCTTCGACGAGCCGGCCACCCGCCACGTGCAGGTGACTGAGATGGTGCTGGAGAAGGCCAAGCGCCTGGTCGAGCACAAGCGCGATGTCGTCATCCTGCTCGACTCCATCACCCGCCTGGGCCGCGCCTATAACTCGGTCGTCCCCTCCTCGGGCAAGGTGCTGACGGGCGGCGTGGACGCCAATGCCCTGCAGCGGCCGAAGCGCTTCTTCGGCGCCGCCCGCAACATCGAGGAAGGCGGCAGCCTCACCATCATCGCGACCGCCCTGATCGATACCGGCAGCCGCATGGACGAGGTGATCTTCGAAGAGTTCAAGGGCACCGGCAACAGCGAGCTGATCCTGGACCGCAAGCTCTCGGACAAGCGCGTCTTCCCGGCGATCGACATCACCAAGTCCGGCACCCGCAAGGAAGAGGTGCTGATCGACCGCGCCACCCTGACGAAAATGTGGGTGCTGCGCCGCATCCTGAACCCGATGGGCACGCAGGACGCGATGGAGTTCCTCCTGGACAAGCTGAAGTACAGCAAGACCAACCAGGACTTCTTCGACGCCATGAACACCTGATTCTTTTTTCAGGCTGCCGCTGTCTGGTGGGAAGGCGGGACGCTGCATCGGCAGCGTCCCGCTTTTTTTTCGGGCTGCCGCGCCCGGGCGGGCAGGCGGGGCGCGGCCGGCAGAGGCTTCGCCCACGGGCCCGGTTGCGCGAGGCGCGCCGTGCAGCGTCCCGCGTCGTCACGGCCCCGCGGCAGCCTGAAAGAAAAGCCTGAAAGAAGGGGCTGGTCTTCGGCGGCTGCGCTGGTCAGGCCCTGTGGTGCCGCTAGGCTCTCTCTCAAGAGGACATAAGGCGGAGAGATGGACGGAATGCAGGGCAAATCCTGGCAGGGTGTATCAGTGGCCGAGTTGGAGCGGGCTTCGCACACGGCGGTGCCGGCGCTGCGCACCGCCTTTGACGGGCCGTTCCTGTTGCGCGCCTTCCTGGGTGGCACGGGGCGGGCCAATGCCGTCAGCTCGCTGGACCCGGCGCCGGATGGCGGGCTGGAGGCACGCCTCGCCCGCATCGAGGCCGCCTATGCCCGGATGGGCCTGCCGGCGCGCTTCCGCTCCACGCCGCTCGACCCGCCGGGGCTGGAGGAGGCCCTGCTGGCCCGCGGCTATGAGGAGCATGACGAGTCCCTGGTGATGGCCGGGCCGCTGCTGCGCTTCGCCGCGCCGGATGCCGCCGTGGAAATCCTGGACCGGCCGAATGAGGACTGGCTCTCCGTCGTCGCCAGCGCCGATTACCAGACCGAGCAGCGCCGGGCGGAGAAAGTGCAGGCGCCGGACATGATGCTGCTGCCCGCCGCCTGGCTGCTGCTGCGGATCGATGGCAGGCCGGCCGTCTCGGGGCAGGTCGCCTCCGATGGGCAGCTGGTCGGGTTCTTCGATATCGCCACCATGCCGGAATTCCGCCGCCAGGGTCTGGCCGGGCGGCTGATCGCCGCCGGGGGGCATTGGGGGCAGCAGCACGGGGCGCTGACCGGGTGGCTCCAGGTCTCCGCCGCCAACCCGGCCCGCAGCGTCTATGAGCGGCTGGGGCTGCGGGAAATCTACCGGTACCGGTATTTTCTGCCGAAGGCGTAAGCGGCGCCTGTGGCCTTGAGGGGGCTTTGCCCCCTCACCCCCAGCAGGGGACAAGGTCCCCTGCACCCGCTATCAGTTGGGAACCCACGGATGGGTTTCCAAAGGCCTCAGGCCTTTGGTGGCTGCGCGGCACTGCCGCGCAGGTGCAGAGAGGGGCGAAGCCCCTCTCAAGACCCCGTCAGGCGCCTCTCAGGGAATGAAGACGGTGCTGCCGGTGGTCTTGCGCGCTTCCAGGGCGCGGTGCGCCTCGGCGGCGTCCTTCAGCGGGTAGGTCTGGTTGACCTGGATCTTCACGGCGCCGGAGAGCACCACCGAGAACAGGTCGGTGGCGGTGGCGACGAGGTCGGCATGCTTCGCAGTGTAGGTGGCCAGGGTGGGGCGCGTCAGGAAGAGCGAGCCCTTGGCGGCCAGGACGCCGATATCCAGCGGCGGCACGGGGCCGGAGGCATTGCCGTAGGACACCATCATCCCGAAGGGGGCGAGGCAGTCCAGCGAGGCCATGAAGGTGTCCTTGCCCACGCTGTCATAGACCACCGGCAGCATGGCGCCGCCCGTGATCTCCTTCACCCGCGCGGGGAGGTCGTCCTGCCCGGCGATCAGCACATGGTCGGCGCCATTGGCGCGGGCCAGTTCCGCCTTCTCCGGGGTGGAGACGGTGCCGATGACGGTGCAGCCGAGCTGCTTCGCCCATTGGCACATGATGAGGCCGACACCGCCCGCCGCCGCGTGGATCAGGATGGTCTCGCCCGCCTTCACCGGATAGGTGCGGCGGAGCAGATACTGCGCCGTCATGCCCTGGAGCATCATGCCGGCGGCGGTCACGTCGTCGATGCCGTCGGGCAGCTTCACCAGCCGGTCGGCCTTGATGGTGCGGGCCTGGCAATAGGCGCCGATGGGCGCCATGGCATAGGCCACGCGGTCCCCCACGGCGAGGCCGGTCACCGCGCTGCCCACCGCCTCGATGCGGCCGGCGGCCTCCATGCCGAGCGTGGCGGGGAGGGAGGGCAGCTTGTAGAGGCCGGTGCGGAAATAGACGTCGATATAATTCAGGCCCACGGCGCCATGGCGGACCAGCACCTCATCCGCCTTGGGCGCGGGGACGGGCACTTCCTCCCACACCATCTTCTCGGGGCCGCCATGTTCGTGGATGCGGATGGCATGGTTCATAGGAGCGTTCCTTGCTGGCGCAGGGTGCGACGTTCGAGTTCGAGAAGATAGCGTTTCGTTTCGGGGCCTTCGCCACCGGAATAACCGCCCAGCCGCCCGCCCGCGCCGATGACGCGGTGGCAGGGGATGAGGATGGGAATCGGGTTGGCGCCATTGGCCTGCCCCACCGCGCGCGCGACGGAGCCGACGGCCAGCGCCAGTTCCGCGTAGCTGCGCGTTTCGCCGGCGGGGATGTCGCACAGCGCGGCCCACACCTTCTTCTGGAAGGTGCTGCCATAGGGGGCCAGCGGCAGGTCGAAGCGCGACCGCTGGCCGTCGAAATAATCCTGGATCTGGTCGCGGGCGGCGAGCAGGAGAGGGGTCTCTTCCTGGTCGCGGCCACGTCCCCAGTCGAGCGCCACGATCGCTCCGTCCTCCTCGGACAAAGTGAGCGTGCCGAGGGGGGTGAGGAAGGAAAGCTGCGGCATGCGGTGGCGATTCGACACGCTCCGGCGCCAGCGTCAAGGGTTCCCTGGTCCGGCCCGCGGTAGGGGATTACATGTGCGGCGGGCTGGCCCTGCCGCCCGCCCGCCGAGGAGACGCCCCGTGACCCAGCCCGCCGATCCGCCGCCCTATTTCCAGGCGCATCTCTTTGTCTGCTGCAACCGCCGCCCGGATGGCCACAGGCGCGGCTCCTGCGCCGCGCGCGGCAGCGAGGCGCTGAAGGACTACATGAAGGCCCGCGCCAAGGAGCTGGGCATCCCCGGCATCCGCGTCAATCAGGCGGGTTGCCTGGACCGCTGCGAGTTCGGCCCCGTTCTGGTCATCTACCCCGAGGGCATCTGGTACCGCGCCGAAAGCCGCGAGGACATCGACGAGATTTTGCAGGCGCATCTGGTCGAAGGCGGCCGTGCCCGCCGGCTGATGCTGACCGAGCATGATGTTCCCTGAAGGCGGGGTCCCCGAAACGACCGGGGGTGGCCCGGCCACCCCGGCGGAGGGGTCCAGGGAAGGCGGCGCCTTCCCGGGCCAGCCGATGGACACGATTTTCGCCCTGGCCTCGGGCAGTGCCCGCGCGGCGGTTTCCCTGCTGCGCCTCTCCGGCCCCTCCAGTGCCGCGATCCTGTCCCGCCTCACCACCCTGGCCCTGCCGCGCCCGCGTGAGGCGAGCCTGCGCCGCCTGCGCCACCCGGAGAGCGGCGAACTCCTGGACGAGGCCCTGGTCCTCTGGTTCCCCGCCCCGCGCAGCTACACGGGCGAGGATTCGGTGGAACTGCACCTGCATGGCGGCCGCGCCGTGCTGGAAGGTGTCACCGGGGCGCTGCTGGCCTGCGGCGCCCGCCCCGCCGAGCCGGGCGAGTTCACCCGCCGCGCCTTCCTGCATGGCCGGCTGGACCTGACCGCCGCCGAGGGCATCGCCGACCTGATCGCGGCCGAGACGGCGGCGCAGCGGCGGCAGGCGCTGCGGCAGGCCGGGGGCGCGCTGGCCACCCGCTATGCCGGGTGGAGCGCGCGGCTGACCCGCCTGCTGGCGCACCAGGAAGCCGCCATCGAATTCGCCGAGGACGGCATCCCCAACGACCTGGAGGACGAGGTCCGCGCCGGTTCCGCCACCCTGGCCGCCGAGATCGCCGCGCATCTGGCCGATGGCGGGCGGGGCGAGCGCCTGCGGGAAGGGCTGTGGGCGGCCATCGTCGGCGCGCCGAATGCCGGGAAATCCTCCCTGCTGAACGCGCTGGCGGGGCGGGAGGCCGCCATCGTCTCCGCCCGCGCCGGCACGACGCGGGATGTGGTGGAGGTGTCGCTGGATCTCGGCGGCGTGCCCGTGCTGCTGGCGGATACCGCCGGGCTGCGCGAGACGCCGGACGAGATCGAGGCCGAGGGCGTGCGCCGCGCCCGCCGCCGGGCGGAGGAGGCGGATCTGGTGATTGCCGTCTTCGCCGCCGACACGGCGCCGGATGCGGAGACGCTGGCCCTGCTGGCGCCGGGCGTGGTGGTGGTGGCGAACAAGGTGGATCTCGCCCCGGCGCCGCGGGAGATCGGGGGATTTGCGCCGCTCGCCCTCTCCGCGCGGGGCGGGGAAGGGCTGGAGGCGCTCCGGGCGGTGCTGGAAGAAAAGGCCCAGGCGCGGGCCGGGCTCAGTGAGGAAGCCAGCCTGACGCGGCCCCGGCATCGGGCGGCGCTGCGGGAGGCTGTGGGCTGGCTGGAGGAAGGGGGGCGGGTGCCGCTGCCGGAAGTGACGGCGGAATGTCTCCGGGCCGCGCTGCGGGCGCTCGGGCGGCTCACCGGGAAAGTCGGGGTGGAGCAGGTGCTCGATGTGGTGTTTGGGGAGTTCTGTATCGGGAAATAAGAGGGTGGGGGCGCTTCCCCCACACCCCCGCCGGGGTGGCAAGGCCACCCCGAACTTCCCGTGGGGAACCCCGCTTTCCGTTTTTGTCACAGCAGAAGGGCGGCGTGGCTGCTATAGGGCGCCCATGCACGAGAACGCCTTTGACGTCGTGGTGGTCGGCGGCGGGCACGCCGGCACCGAGGCCGCCGCCGCCGCCGCCCGCTGCGGCGCCCGCACCCTGCTCCTGACCCACCGGATCGAAACCCTGGGGGAAATGTCCTGCAACCCGGCCATTGGCGGCGTCGGCAAAGGGCATCTGGTGCGCGAGGTCGATGCGCTGGATGGGCTGATCGGCCGCGCCGGGGATCAGGCGGGCATCCATTTCAAGCTGCTGAACCGCAGCAAGGGCCCGGCCGTCCGCGGCCCGCGCGCCCAGGCGGACCGCGCCCTTTACCGCCAGGCCATCCAGGCCCTGCTGCGCGCCCAGCCCGGCCTCACCCTGCGCGCCGAGGCCGCCGGGGAGATCGAGCGCGATGCCGCCGGGCGGGTCTGTGCCGTGATCACCGAGGGGGGGGCGCGCATCGCCTGCGGGGCCGTGGTCATCACCACCGGCACCTTCCTGCGCGGCGAGATCCATATCGGCGAGACGCGCCGCCCGGCGGGGCGGGTGGGGGATGTGCCCTCGGTGCATCTGGCCCGCGCGCTGGAGCGGCTCGGCCTGCCGATGCGGCGGCTGAAGACCGGCACGCCGCCGCGCCTCGATGGCCGCAGCATCGACTGGGCCAGCCTGGAGATGCAGCCCGGCGACGCGGTGCCGGAGCCGCTCTCCTGGATGACGGAGCGCATCACCAACCCGCAGGTGCAATGCGGCATCACCGCCACCACGCCGGAAGGCCATGCGCTACTGCGCGCCAACCTGCACCGCGCCCCCATCCATTCCGGGCAGATCCAGGGGGTGGGGCCGCGCTACTGCCCCTCCATCGAGGACAAGATCACCCGCTTCGCCGGGCGGGAGCGCCACCAGATCTTCCTGGAGCCGGAGGGGTTGGAGGACCACACGGTCTATCCCAACGGCATTTCCACCAGCCTGCCGGAGGATGTGCAGCGCGCCTTCATCGCCTCCATCCCCGGGCTGGAGCGGGCGGTGATCCTGCGTCTCGGCTATGCCATCGAATATGACCATGTGGACCCGCGCGCCCTGCGCCCGACGCTGGAGTTGCGCGACGTGCCGGGCCTGTTCCTGGCCGGGCAGATCAACGGCACCACGGGGTATGAGGAGGCGGCGGCGCAGGGTCTGCTCGCCGGGATGAACGCCGCCGCCCTGGCCGGCGGGGCGGGGGAGGGGCGCATCCTCGCCCGCACCGAGGCTTATCTCGGCGTGATGGTGGATGATCTGGTGCTCCAGGGCGTCAGCGAGCCTTACCGGATGCTGACGGCGCGGGCGGAGCACCGGCTCTCCCTGCGCGCCGACAATGCCGGGCTGCGGCTGACGGAGCAGGGCATTGCCTGGGGCGTGGTGGGGCCGGAGCGGGCGGCGCGGTTCCGCGCCTTCGCGGTGGCGCTGGCCGATGCCCTGGCGCGGGCGCGGGCGGAGGGCGGCACGCCGGCGGCCTTGCAGGCGGCGGGCATTCCCATCAACCAGGATGGCCGCTGGCGCAGCCTGCTGGAGGTGCTGGCCCTGCCGGATGTGCCCACCCCCGCCGTGGAGGCGGCCTTCCCCTGGCTGCGCGACCTCGCCCCCGGCCTGCGGGCGCAGGTGGAGGCCGAGGCGCTCTATGCCCCCTATCTGGAGCGGCAGGCCGCCGAGCTGCGCCTGCTGGAGCGGGAGGAGCGCCTGGCCATTCCGCGCGGTCTGGACTTCGCCGCCATCCCCGGCCTGAGCAATGAAATGAAGCAGCGGCTCGGCGCCGCGCAGCCGGAGACGCTGGGCGGGGCGGGGCGCGTGCCCGGCATCACCCCGGCGGCCCTGGCCGCCCTGGCCGTCCATCTGCGCCGCCGCCAGGAGCGTTCCACGTGAAACACGATCTCGCCCTCCACCCCCTCCCGCCCGCCGTCGTTTCACGTGAAACCGAAACGAAGCTGGAGGGCTTCCTGGCCCTGCTGCTGCGCTGGAATGCGCGGATCAACCTCGTCGCCAGCCAGGACCCTGTCCTGCTGCGCCAGCGCCATATCGCCGACTCCCTCCAGCTTCTGCCGTTGCTGCCGGAGGGGGAGGGGGTGATGGCCGATCTCGGCTCCGGTGGCGGCTTCCCCGGCCTCGTCCTCGCCATCGCCACCACCCGGCCCGTGCATCTGGTGGAGTCCGACCGCCGCAAGGCCGCCTTCCTCCAGGCCGCCGCCGCCGAGCTCGGCCTTGCCCATGTGAAGGTCCATGCCGAGCGCATCGAGGCCGTCCGCCTGCCGCCCATCGCCGTGCTGACCGCCCGCGCCCTGGCGCCCCTCGAAAAAATGCTGCCCTGGGCCGGGCGCCTGCTGGCGCCGGAGGGCTTCGCCCTCTTCCCCAAGGGCCGCACGGCGGATGAGGAGTTGCGCGCCGCCGCCCCGGGCTGGACAATGCAGGTGGAGCGGTTCAAGAGCATGACCGACCCTGATGCCTCCATCCTCAAGCTGTCCGGAATCCGCCGTGTCGGCGCCTAAGACCTCCCTGCGCCGTATCGCGCTCGCCAACCAGAAGGGCGGGGTCGGCAAGACCACCACCGCCATCAACCTGGCCACCGCCCTGGCCACCAAGAAGCGCGTCCTGGTCATCGACCTCGACCCGCAGGGCAATGCCTCCACCGGCCTCGGCCTGCCCCGCGCCGAGCGCGGCGCCGGCTCCTATGCCCTGCTCGTCGGGCAGAAGCCGCTGGCCGAATTGCTGCGCCCCACCAAGGTGCCCGACCTCTTCCTCCTCCCCGCCGATAATGATCTCGCCGGCGCGGAGATCGAACTGGTCGGCATGGAAAGCCGCGAGCACCGGCTGCGCCTCGCCCTGGAAGCCTCGGCCGAGACGCTGAAGGGCTTCGATTTCATCCTGATCGACTGCCCGCCCTCCCTCGGCCTGCTGACGCTCAACGCCCTGGTGGCGGTGGAATCCGTTCTGATCCCGTTGCAGACGGAGTTCTTCGCCCTCGAAGGCGTCTCGCAGATCACCCGCACCATCGACCGGGTGAAGCGCGTGCTGAACCCCGGCCTGACGCTGGACGGCATCGTGCTGACGATGTTTGACCGCCGGAACAATCTCTCCGAGCTGGTCGCCGCCGATGTCCGCGCCTTCTTCCGTGAGAAGGTGTTCGACACCGTGGTGCCGCGCAACATCCGGGTGAGTGAGGCGCCCTCGCACGGGCTGCCGGTGCTGCTCTATGATCCGCGCTCCACCGGGGCACAGGCCTATGTGAAACTGGCCGCCGAGTTGCTGCGGCGTGAGCGTGCCCGGGGGAGCAAGGCCGCATGAGTGGACGCAAGCCGCCCCGCCTGGGCATGGGGCTTTCCGCCCTGCTGGGGGACCAGAACGCCGTCACCCCCGCCAGCCCTGGCGCCAGCATCCCGCGCAGCCTGCCGGTCGAGGCCATCGAGCCCGGACCCTTCCAGCCGCGCGGGCCGATCGACCAGTCCGGCCTCGCCGAACTCGCCGCCTCCATCCGCGAGCACGGGGTGTTGCAGCCCATCCTGGTGCGGCCCAAGCCGGGGGTGCCGGGCACCTACCAGATCATCGGCGGCGAACGCCGCTGGCGCGCCGCGCAGCTCGCGCAGAAGCACGAGGTGCCGGTCTATGTGCATGAGCTGGATGACCGCGCCGCCCTGGCCGCCGCGCTGGTGGAGAACCTCCAGCGCGAGGATCTGAACGCGCTGGAGGAGGCACAGGGCTACCGCCGCCTCACCGATGAGTTCGGCCTGACGCAGGATGCGCTGGGCCAGGCCGTGGGCAAGAGCCGCAGCCATGTGGCGAACACGCTGCGCCTGCTCGCCCTGCCGCCCAAGGTGCGGGAGATGCTGGCCCGTGGCAGCCTCTCCGCCGGCCATGCCCGCGCCCTGCTGACGGCGCCGGACCCGGTGAAGCTGGCGGAGATGGTCATCACCCGCGGCCTCAATGTCCGCCAGACGGAGGCCCTGGTGGCCACGGCGGAGAAGCTGAAGCCCGCCACCGGCCCGGTCAGCCCGGATGCCGATACCAAGGCCCTGGAACGCGACCTGATGACCCGGCTGGGCCTGAAGGTGGCCATCAACCACGGCCGGAAGGGCGGGAAGATCACCATCAATTACAAGGATCTGGATCAGCTTGATGGGTTGATCCGGCTGCTCTCGCCGTCCTGAGACGCGCGGGGGCGCTGCCCCCGCACCCTCGCCGGGGTGGCAGGGCCACCCCATACTTCCTTTGGGGACCCCGCCATCCGTTTTGCGTCCCGCCTGGACGGGAGACGGCGGCAGCCTGACAGAAAAAGATGATGGGGGCCTGGGGGAAGAATTCATTCTTCCCCCAGTGTTTTTCTTCCCCTCCAGATTTTTTACAGCCGCCTTTTGAGCGCCACCGCCTGCCGTGCCAGCCCCAGCACCGCCGCGCGGGCGATGGTATCATCCGGGATGGGCCGTGCCGCCGAGCTGGACTTGGCGCGTTTCTCGGCGTCCAGCAGGCTGGTCCCGGCGGCTTCCAGCAAGGCCGGGCTCCACAGCCGCAGCGCGCGCTCGAAGGCCGGCTTCTGGCGGAAGAAGACGGGCGGCTTCAGCGCCTCCATCGCCGCCGCCGCCGGCTGCCCGCGCGCCACGGACAGCGCCGCCAGATGCAGCCGCTGCACATGCCGCAGCGCCGCGCGCAGCACGGCGATGGGGCTGGCCCCCTCGGCCAGGGCGGTTTCCAGCGCCCGGTCCGCCACCGGCAATTCCCCGGCGGTGGCGGCGGCCAGGGCCTCATCCAGGTCCAGGCTGGAGCCTTCCCCGGCACAGGCCAGCACATCCTCTTCCGAGAGCCGCCCGCCCGCCCCGGCATAGAGGGCGAGCTTCTCCACCTCGCGCCGCAGCAGCAGCCGGTCCTCGCCCAGGCGGGAGGCCAGCCAGTCCAGCGCCGCCGGTTCGGCCGAGGCGCCCTCCGCCTGCAACATCCGGCTGATGCTGGCCGCCAGCTCCGCCCCGCGCTCGCGGTAGCAGGGGAGGACGGCGGCATCCTTCGCCGCCTCCAGCAGGGCGCGCAGCTTGGCGCGGGCGGGGAGTTCCCCGGCCTCCAGCACCAACAGCGCCTCGCCGGGGCCGGCCAGGGCCTCCTTCACGGCGGCGGCCAGGCTGTCATTGGCGTCGCGCACCCGCACCAGCCGGCGCCCGCCGGTCATGGAAAGGGCGGCCATCTCCCCGGCCAGGGCGCCCGGCTTCGCGGCGGTCTCGCGCGGCAGCTCGGCGAGGCGGAAGGGGTCGTTGCCGCCGGCCACGCTGGCCACCAGAATCTCGGCGCGCTCATGGATCAGCCCGGCATCGTCGCCATGCAGCAGCACGGCACGGCAGGCGCCAGGATCGGCCAGGAAGGCCGCCGCGCGGCGGGGGTCGAGCTTTGCCATGCCAGGAGGGCGGCCCGCGGCCTCAGCCCGCCGCGGGCTCGCGCAGCCGCGCCGAGAGGCGCAGCACGATCCCTTCCGCCAGCTGGTCCATCAGCCGCTGCAAGGTGGCATCGCGGGAGAAATCGGCGGCGAAGAACTGGTTGTCCGGCACGTTGTAGGAGTCGGTGGCGCGCTCCGTCCCCTCCAGCCGCACGCTGGGGGCGGTGCCGCGCGTCACCAGCTGCCAGGTGGCGGTGACCGTGTAGCGCACGCGGGAGGCGGTGCCGTCGCGCCGGTAGCCCTCCGGCTCCGTGCCCAGCTGCAGGCTGGTGCGCAGCTCGTAGAGCGGCGTGGCGGCGCGCCCGGCGGCGCCCAGGCGCTGTTGCAGGCTGCGACGCAGCAGCTGCCCGAGCCGCTCCGGAATCAGCGCCACCTCGGTGGCGGCCAGGGTTTCGCGCACGCCGGGTTCGCCCGCCGCGCCGCTCCCGGCCTCGGCCGGGGCATAGACGGGGCGGAAGCCGCAGCCGGCCAGCGGCAGCGCCGCCAGCACCCCGCCCAGCAGGGCCCGGCGGGACGGGCCCGCCCCGCCGCGCCCGGCCTCAGACGACGAAGTTGACGATGCGGCCTGGGACATAGATGCGCTTCCTGATGGGGCGCCCGTCGATGGCGCGCTGCACATTCTCCTCCGCCTCGGCGGCGGCGAAGACGGTGGCCTCGTCGGCGCCGACCGGCACCGAAATGGTGCCGCGCAGCTTGCCCAGCACCTGCACGGCCAGGGTGATGCTCTCCGCCTTGGCCAGTTCGGCATCCGAATCGAGCCAGGGCAGGCCCGCCACCAGGCCCGCACCGGGGCGCAGCAGCGCCCAGAGCTCCTCGGCCAGATGCGGCATCATCGGGCTGACGAGCCGCGCCACGGCCTCCAGCGCCTCGCGCCGGGCGGCGCCATCGGCCTCCGCCGCCGCCTCGATGGCATTGGCGAATTCATGGATGCGCGCCACGGCGACGTTGAAGGAAAAGCCTTCCAGCGCCTCCGTCACCGCCGCGATGGTGCGGTGGGTGGCGCGGCGCAGGTCGCGCGTGGCGCGGTCCGGCTCGGCGGCGTGGGGCGCCTCGGGGGCGGGCAGGGCGGGCAGCGCCGCCTGCACCAGCCGCCACAGCCGCTGGCTGAAGCGGAAGGCGCCGGAGACGCCGGATTCCGTCCACTCCATATCCCGCTCCGGCGGGTTGTCGGAGAGGATGAACCAGCGCGCCGTATCCGCCCCGAAGCGGTCGATGATGGCGCCGGGGTCGATCGTGTTGCGCTTCGACTTCGACATCTTGTCGTTGCGCGCGACGAGGACGGGCAGGCCGGTTTCCTTGTCCGTGGCGCTGCCATCGGCGGCCACGTCCACCTCATCCGGCGCCAGCCAGCGGCCATCCTGCGTCTTGTAGGAGGCGTGCTGCACCATGCCCTGGGTGAACAGCCCGGCGAAGGGCTCGGGCGTGCCCAGCAGGTCCAGGCCGTGCAGGGCGCGGGTGAAGAAGCGGGAATAGAGCAGGTGCAGGATCGCGTGCTCGATGCCGCCGATATACTGGTCCACCGGCAGCCAGGCGCGGGCGGCCTCGGCCTTCAGCGGCGTCGCCGCCTTCGGCGCGGTGAAGCGCGCGAAGTACCAGGAGGAGTCGACGAAGGTGTCGAAGGTGTCCGTCTCCCGCCGCGCGGCGCCGCCGCAGTGCGGGCAGGCGACGTGCTTCCACGTCGGGTGGTGGTCCAGCGGGTTGCCGGGCCGGGAGAAATCCACATCCTCCGGCAGCACCACCGGGAGCTGTTCCTCCGGCACCGGCACCACGCCGCAGGCCGCGCAGTGCAGGACCGGGATGGGGCAGCCCCAGTAGCGCTGGCGCGAGACGCCCCAGTCGCGCAGGCGCCAGTTCACCACGCCCGTGCCGGCGCCCTGCTTCTCCAGCGCGTCGATGGCGGCGCGCTTGCCCTCGGCGGTGCCGAGGCCGTCCAGGAAGCCGGAATTGTAGAGGGTGCCATCCTCGGTATAGGCGGTCCTGCCGATGGCGAAGCTGGCCGGGTCCTCGCCCGGCGGCAGGATGACGGGGGTGACGGGCAGCCCGTATTTCCGCGCGAAGTCGAGGTCGCGCTGGTCGCCCGAGGGGCAGCCGAAAATGGCGCCCGTGCCGTATTCCATCAGCACGAAATTGGCGACCCAGACCGGGAAGGTCGCGCCTTCGATGAAGGGGTGCTTCACGCGCAGCCCGGTGTCGATGCCGCGCTTCTCCGCCTGCTCGATCGCCGCTTCCGAGGTGCCGAGGCTGCGGCACTCGGCGATGAAGGCGGCGATCTCCGGGTTGCCCTCGGCGGCGGCGGCGGCCAGCGGGTGCTCCGCCGCGACCGCCAGGAAGGACATGCCGAACAGCGTATCCGGCCGGGTGGTGAAGACCTCGACGCTCTCATGCCCGGCCCCGCCGGAACCCACGGGGGCTTCGAGCGCGAAGCGCACGCGCGCGCCCTCGCTGCGGCCAATCCAGTTGGCCTGCATCAGCTTCACCCGCTCCGGCCAGCGCTCCAGCCCGTCCAGGGCGGCAAGCAGCTCCGGCGCGAACTTCGTGATTTTCAGGAACCACTGGGAGAGCTGCTTCTTCTCCACCACGGCGCCGGAGCGCCAGCCGCGGCCATCGATCACCTGCTCATTGGCGAGCACCGTGTGGTCCACCGGGTCCCAGTTCACCCAGCTTTCCTTGCGCTCGACCAGCCCGGCCTTCAGGAACTCCAGGAAGAGCTTCTGCTGCTGGCCGTAATAGCTGGGGTCGCAGGTGGCGAATTCGCGGTCCCACTCGATGGATAGGCCCATGCGCTTCAGCTCGGCGCGCATATTGGCGATGTTCTGGTAGGTCCAGGCGGCGGGATGCGTGCCACGCTCGCGCGCCGCATTCTCCGCCGGCAGGCCGAAGGCGTCCCACCCCATCGGGTGCAGCACCTGGAAGCCGCGCGCCCGCTTGTAGCGTGCCACCACATCGCCCAGCGTGTAGTTGCGCACATGGCCCATATGGATCTTCCCCGACGGGTAGGGGAACATCTCCAGCACGTAATACTTGGGCTTGCTGCCATCCGGCACGTCCGGCGCGGCGAAGCACGCGCCCTCTTCCCAGGCTTGTTGCCAGCGGGGCTCGGCGGTGGCGAAGTCGTAGCGGGCGGGGGTGGTGCTGTCGTTCATCGGGCCAGGGCAATCACGCAATGCGGGTGAAGGCATAGGGTGTTGCGGCGCCGATGGGAAGGGCGGGCTGGCCCCGGTGGGAAAACTGGGGGAAAACTGGGGGAAAACTGAAAAAAAAGGCCAGGGGAAGGTATTCCCCTGGACCCCTTCTTTTTCTGCCAGGGCCGGGCGCCGCTGGCGCCCGGCGGCCGCTCAGCGCGCGGCGGTCTGGCTGCGCAGGTCGCGGGCGCGGGTCAGAACCTGGTTCTCCAGGTCGGTCGCCGTCGCCTGGGCCACCGCGGCATCCACCCAGGCGCCGCCGCGCAGCTCCTGGCGGAAAACAGAAATCTTCACGCCATCGGAACGCAGCTGGCGGCCCATGATGTAGGCGGTGGCGCGGAAACGCTCGCTCGGCGTCGCCGGCGGGGAATACCAGTCGGTGATGATGACGCCGCCAAACGGATCGGCCGAGGAGAGCGGCAGGAAGGACAGCGTGTCCAGCGTCGCCCGCCACAGATAGGCGTTGACGCCCAGCCCGCCCTCAGCCCCGGCGCCGCTGCCGGACTTGCTGGAGCGGTCGGTGCCCATGACGAGCAGGCCATCCTGCTCACCACTCATCCGCCCGGCGACGCGGGAGCGCCCGGCATCATTGTGGTACTCGTCATTCTCGACGATACGCCCGCCACTGCAGGCCGCCAATGCCAGGAGCATCAGGGGCGCAGCGACCAAGGGGCGAAGGATCAGCGCGGCTCGGGCACGGTGCTTCAGCATACCGGTGACTTACGTCTCTCTGGCTGAGCGAGGCAAGCGGGAAAAAGAGAAGGGCGGCAGGTTGCCCTGCCGCCCTCCCTGATCCGGTCTCCCGAAGGAGATCAGAAGGCGAAGCGGAAGCCCGTCAGGAACACCTGGCCGTCCACCGAGTTGTTGGCGGTGGTGCCGCTGGCAGCGCGGGTGGAGAAGTTGTAGCCGGCCTCTTCGATCTTGAAGGAGGTGTACTCGGCCACGTACTCGATGCCCGGGGCGACGCGGTAGGTGCCGCCGATGCTCCAGCCCTTGTCGGTGCGGCCGCCCGTGGTCACGGTGCGGGACTGCACGCCGACCGAGCGGGTCTCGCCGTACTGCGTGCCGACCGTGAAGGCGCCCATGGTGTAGGACAGGCCGACGTTGAAGGCCTCGAAGTTGCGGTCGTCGCCGGCAACCTTCAGGCGCGGGGTGTAGAAGCCGTAGCCGGCGTCACCGAACAGGTACTGACCGCCAACCAGGAAGCCGTAGGCCGACAGCTGCAGGCCGAGCTGGCCGACATTGATGCGGTCGGCGGAGACGCCGCTGGTGTTCTTCACGACGTCGGCGCCGAAGTAGCCGGCGGTGGCGCCAATGCCAACGCCCGAGAAGCTGCCGCGGTAGCGGATGACAGCGTTGATCTCGTTGCGGCGCTGCGCGATCGTGTTGCTCGAGGTCGAGGCCAGCGTGTCGCAGCTCGTGTTGGAGCTGGTGCAGCCGTTCAGCGGGCCTTCGCCGGTGTTGAAGGCGAAGCTGGCGCCGAAGTCGAAGCCGGCGAACTGCGGCGACATGTAGATGATCTTGGTGGCGTCGCCGGCGTCAGAAGGCTGGCTCAGCACCGGGCGGTTATGCGCCACGCTGTCATAGAAATCGCCGTCCAGGCCGCCGGAGGCGAAGTTCGCCACCTGGCCCTGGCTCATCAGCGCCCAGACGGGGTCTTCGTCACCCATGCGGACCTGGCCGAAATCGCCGGCCACGTAGCCCCACGCCTCGTCGAGGTCGAGCGAGTTCTTGCTGTTCGTGCCCGAGGTCGCCTGGCGGACGCCGTCGTTCTGGACCTCGATCGCCACACCGTAGCGCAGGCCGTTGGCGGCCTTGCCGTTGGCGACGAAGTGCAGCTCAACTTCCTGCGCGAAGTCGGACTTGCCCATGTTGGCAGCCGAGGTGTTGGCGTAGTCGAGCGTGGTGTTCGAGTAGTAGTAGCGGAAGTAGCCGCCGACGCGCACTTCCAGGTCGCGGTGCGACATAACAGCCGGGCCGGCGGCCCGGAACGGATCGGCGCCCTGCGCCATCGCGCCGGTCGAGGCCATCACAACGGCGCCGACCACAGCGGTCGTGCCCAGCAGAAGCTTGCGCATCCCAAATCCTCCTCACGCGCCGGCGTATCCGGCAGGTCCCGCGGCCCCCTGTCCCCCTCGACAGGTGTCCGCCCTAGAAAAAGCGGACCGGTCAGGCCTTGGCGCGGACTATGGTTCAGCCCCGTAAAGGCGGGCAATGCTCCGTATGCCGTTGACGCGACTTCATTGAAACACTGTGTCTTGATTGCAACAGGGCCGTGATCGCCGCCAGCCCGCAGCAGGGCGCGGGCAGCCGCCCCGCCGTCTCCGGCACGATCCCCCCCAGCGCCACCACCGGCCGCCCCGCCCGCCGCGCCAGCGCCCCCCAACGCCAGGGGCCGAGCGCCGGGGCGCCCGGATGGCTCGGCGTCGGAAAGGCAGGGGACAGGAACAGAACATCCGCGCCCAGCCGCCGCGCCCGCCGCAGCCCGGCCGGGCCATGCGCGGCACAGCTCAGCAGCGCCCAGGGCGCGCCGCGCCGCCGCGCCAGCAGGAAGGCCAGCACGCCAGGACCGGGTGCTCCTGTGCCGGGTGTCCCTGCGCCGGGCTCGCGGTCCGGCCAGTGCAGCCCGGCCCGCAGCCGCAGCGCCCCCCGCGCATCGCCACCCAGCAGCAGCGGGCCAGACCCCCGCGCACCCCCCCGCCGCTCCCGCGCCACCGCCCCCACCAACCCCCGCGCCACCCCCCGCGCCACCACCCCCCCCC
>NZ_JANFNY010000081.1 GCF_024437745.1 Roseomonas sp. GC11
CGCCCAATCTGGCCGCGCCGCGCCCGCCCGCCCCGGCCCGCCGCCCGGCGCCGCCGCCCGCCGTGGTGCGCCCCTTCCAGCGCATGGGCGGCCGCTCCTGCTGCTGGCCCATCGGGGAGCCTGGCACGCCGGAGTTCCGCTTCTGCACCGCCGAGGCGATCCCCTCGAAGCCCTACTGCCCCGAGCATGCCGCCGTGGCCTATGTGAAGGCCCGGGACCGGCGCGAGGATGCGGCTTGAAAGAAGAAATCTTCTTTTTCTGAAGAAAAAGAAGCAAAAAGACTTTTTCCAGTTGGCGTTCCGCTTCGGTCCTGAGGTGGGTCGCCAACTGGAAAAATTTTTTGGTTCTTTTTTATAAAAAAGAACTTCTTTTTTACTGACTTATTGCACGGCCGCATCCCGCCGCCCGATCAGCCGGCGGCGAATGCTGCCCGAGAGCAGGTCGATGGCGGCGACGGTCAGCACCATCAGGATGATGATGAAGGCCACTTCGTCCCAGTGCCGCACCTTGATGCGCTCGGCGATCTGCAGGCCGATGCCGCCCGCGCCGACGACACCCAGAATGGCCGCCGAGCGCGTGTTGCTCTCGAAGAAATAGAGCGCCTGGGCCAGCATCACCGGCATCACCTGCGGCAGCACGCCATAGCGGATGGCCTGCAACCGGTTGCCGCCGGAGGCGAGGACGCCTTCGCTCTGCCGCTTCTCCGCATTCTCGATGGCCTCGGCATAGAGCTTGGCCAGCACGGCGAGGTCGCTGGTGAAAATGGCCAGCACGCCGGCCAGCGGCCCCAGCCCGACGGCCCGCACATAGGCCAGCGCCCAGATCAATTGATCCACGCCGCGGATGCCATCGAACAGCCGCCGCACGGAAAAGCGCAGCAGTGTGACGGTGACGATGTTGCGCGCCCCCAGGAAGCCCAGCGGCACCGCCAGCAGCGCCGCCAGCACCGTGCCGAGGAAGGCCATGGCCACGCTTTCCGCCATGCCCTTCAGGATCTCCATCCAGAGCTCGCCAGGGCTTGGCGGCACCATCAGGCGCAGGATGGTCATGACGCCGGACAGGCCGTTCCACAGCCGCGCGGGCGTGATGTCGAACAGCCAGAAGCTGTAGCCCAGCCAGAGCAGGAAGGCGGCGCCGGCCAGGGCGAGCAGCGCCCGCTCCCGCACCGGGCGGCCAAAGGCGCGCGGCGCGCGGGCGCGCCAGGTGGCGATCTCGGTGGCGGTGGGGGTGGCCATCAGCGCGCTCCCTCGGCATGGATCAGGCGGTGCCGCAGCCGCTCCGACACGAGGTCGATCAGCATGACGGCGGCGATGACCAGCACGACGATGGCGCTGATCTCCTCGTAGTAGTTGAAGGCGATGACCTGATAGAGCTCCTGCCCGATGCCGCCGGCACCGACGAAGCCGATGACGCTGGCGCCGCGCACATTGATCTCGAAGCGCAGCAGGGCATAGCTGAGCAGGTTCGGCGCCACCTGCGGCAGGATGGCGTAGCGGCAGGCCTGCGCCCAGTTGCCGCCCGAGGCGCGCACGCCATCCCAGGGCTGCATCTCGGCATTTTCCATGACCTCGGCGAAGAGTTTCCCGAGTGCCCCGGCGGTGTGCAGGGCAATGGCCAGGATGCCCGCCAGCGGCCCGACGCCGAAGGCCCAGACGAAGATCAGCGCATAGACGATCTCGGGCACGGTGCGCGTCGCCTCCAGCCCGCGCCGCGTGAGCTGGTGCAGCCAGCGCGAGGGGGCGAGGTTGCGCGCCGCCGGGAAGGCCAGCAGCAGCGCCACGGCCGCGCCGCCCAGCGTGGCCAGCGCCGCCATCTGCGCCGTCTGCGCCAGCAGCAGCGCCCATTTGTCGAGGCGGTAGAACCAGAAGGCGATGCTGCCCTCCGTCTCCCAATCCGCCAGCAGGTGGCGGGCCTCCAGCGAGGGCAGGATCTTGACGAAATACTCGCCGATGCGCGGCAGGCCGGCGGCCAGCTTGTCCGGGTAGAACTCGCTGATCCAGCCCGCCAGCAGCAGCGCGGCGGCGAGCAGGGCGAGGCTGCCGAGGGTCACCCGGCGGCGCTGGCGGCGGAGGGCCTGGAAGGCGGCCTCCCCGCGCTGCACCACCGGGAGATGGGCGGCGATGGCGTCCATGCGCTATTCGCGGCGGCGCCGGGCCGCCGCCTCCTCTCGTCTGAGGTCGATGAAGATCTGGTAGTCCTCGTGCCGGGCGGGGACATAGCCCGCGCCCTCGCCCCGGCTGATCTGGCGGTAGATCTCCGGGTAGGCGCTGGGCAGGGCGAGGAAGAAGGCCAGCAGATCGGCCTTCAGCGCCGCCGGCAGGTCGGCCCGCACGGTGATCGGGCCGGTCACGATCGGCTCGGAGCGCCAGACGATGCGCAGGTCGGACATGGTCAGCATGCCCTTCTCCACCATCGCGCGCAGATTGCCGCGGGTGAAGCCCTGTGCCTCGTCGCCCTGGCCGGAGGCCCAGGTGCAGCAGGCGTCATATTGCCGTTGCAGCACGGCCACCACCGCCTGCTCATGCCCGCCGGCGAAGCCGGTGCGGGCGAAATACGTCTCCGGCGCGATGCCCTGGCGGCGCAGCGCGGCGCGCGGCATCAGGTAGCCGGAGGTGGAGTTGGGGTCCGCCCAGGCCAGTGCCTTGCCCTGCATCCCGGCGAGATCGGTGATGCCGGAATCCGCCCGCGCCACCATCACCGCCAGATAGCCCTTCGAGCCATCCTCCTGCACCGGCACCACCAGCGGCTCCACGCCGCCTTTGGTGTCGATCCAGGCGCCGGCATAGGCGGCGGAGCCGAGCGAGGCGATTTCCACCTGCTTCGCCGCGAAGGCCTGCATCACCCCGGCATAATCCCCGGCGGGATAGACGCGGACGGGGATCTCGAAGGTCTTTTCCAGCAAAGCGCGGTAGCCATCGAAGCGGGCCAGGCGGTCGGCCTCGTTCTCCCCGCCCATCAGCGCGATGCCGAGGCGCGGCATGGCATCGGCCCAGGCGCGGCGCCCGGCGGCGGGGAAGGGATGCCCCGTCCCCTGGGCCAGCGCCAGGGAGGGCAGGGCCGTGAGCGGCAGGGCCATGAAGCGGCGGCGGTTCAGAAGCATGGGGCGCCCCAATCAGCAAAGCCGGGGGAAGACTCCGCCCGGTGGGCCCATCTTTTTGCCATCCGCGCGGAAAGCAACAGCGGCCAGTCCGTATGCCTGCCTTGAGGAAGGCCAGGGGAAAGAGAAGAAATGTTCTTTTTCTTCAGAAAAAGAAGGCTCTGCCTGGATTACGACCGGCGGCGCCGCTCGGCCGCTTCCTCGCGGCGGAGCTGGACGATCGGCTCGAACTGCTCATGCGTGACCTTGGCATAGCCCAGCCCGCCGCCGCGCTCGATCTGCGCGTAGATCTCCGGGTGGGCGCTGGCGAGGGCCATGTGGAACTGCGTCATATCCTGCTTGAAGCCTTCCGGCAGGTCGCTGCGCACCACCAGCGGGCCGTTCAGGATCGGGCGCGAGGTCCAGATGATGCGCATGTCGTTCATGTCGAGCATCTTCTTCTCGACCATGGCGCGCAGATTGCCGCGGCTATAGCCCTGGGCGACATCGCCCTGGCCGGAGGCCCAGGTCACGGCGGCGTCGTACTGCTTCTGCTGCACGGCGACGACGGCCTGCTCATGCCCGCCGGCGAAGCCGGTGCGCGAGAAATAGTGGTTGATGTCGATGCCGGCGCCGCGCAGCTCGGAGCGCGGCACGAGATAGCCGGAGGTCGAGTTCGGGTCCGCCCAGGCGAGGGACTTGCCGCGCATCTGCTCCAGGCTGGTGATGCCGGAGTCCTTGCGGACGATCATCACCGAGACATAGGAGATGCTGCCGTCATTCTCGCGCGGCACGACCAGCGGCTGCACGCCGCCATTGGTGTCGAGCCAGGTGCCGGCATAGCCCGAGGCGCCCATGGAGGACATCTCGATCTGCTTCGCGGAGAAGGCCTGCATCACGCCGGCATAGTCGGCGGCGGGGAAGAGGCGGACGGGCACCTTGAAGGTGGCCTCGATCAGCTTGCCATAGGCCTCGAAGCGGCCGAGGCGGTCCGCCTCGTTCTCGCCGCCCAGCAGGCCGATGCGGAGCTGCGGCACCTGCTTCGCCCAGGGGCGCTCGCCGGTGGCCGGCATCTCGACCTTTTCAACCGTCTGCGCGCGCAGGGCAGCAGGCAGCAGCGCGGAACCGGCCATCAGGCCGGCCAGCATGCGACGCGTGATCATCGGGTCTCTCCATGAGGCCGGCCAGCCTTGGCGGCGGTCCGGCGGGAAGGGGGCTCAGTCGGGCAGAAGACTCAATCGGGCAGAAGACTCAGGCGGGCAGGGGCGCCGCCTGGCTGGGTCCGGCACCGGGGGCTGCCTTGGGGGCCGCCGCGCGGGCGGGCTCCACGGTGCTGCATTCATCGAACTCGGCTTCCGACACGCCGTAGATCTCGCGCAGCCGCGCGGCCGTCAGCGCCTCCGGCGGGCCGTCGAACATCATGCGGCCGCCCTGCATGGCGATGATGCGGTCGCAATACTCGCGGGCGGTGTCGAGGTGGTGCAGGTTGCACAGCACGGTGATGCCGTCGCGCCGGTTCACGTCGCGCAGCGCGTCCATCACGGTGCGGGCATTGCGCGGGTCGAGGCTGGCGATGGGCTCGTCCGCCAGGATGATGCGCGGCTCCTGCATCAGCGCGCGGGCGATGGCCACGCGCTGCTGCTGCCCGCCGGAGAGCGTGTCCGCCCGCTGCAGCGCCTGGGCGGCGAGGTCGAAGCGGTCCAGCGCCATCAGCGCCATCGCCCGCTCCTCCGCCGTGAAGCGCTTCAGCAGCGTGGCCAGGGTGCCGGCGAGGCCGGGATGGTGGTTCAGCCGGCCGACCAGGACATTGGTCAGCACGTCCATCCGCTGCACGAGGTTGAACTGCTGGAAGATCATGCCGCAGCGGGTGCGCCAGTCGCGCAGGGCCTGGCCGCGCAGCGCGGTGACCTCGACGCCATCGCAGAGGATGCGGCCCTCGGAAGGCTCGGTCAGCCGGTTGATCATGCGCAGCAGGGTGGACTTGCCGGCGCCGGAGCGGCCGATCACCCCCACCATCTGCCCGGCCGGCACGGTGAGGCTGACGCGGTCCACAGCCGTCGTCGCGCCGAAGCGGCGCGAGATGTTGTCAAGCTGGAGCATCGGCCATCCTTCGCATGGCGGGGGCTATAGCGCCCGGCCATGACAGGGGAATGACCAGGCAATGACAAGCCTGTGTCGCGTCTGGCTGCCCTGCGGAGAGGAGGGCAGGGGAGGGTTCTTTTTGGAAAAAAGAACCAAAAAACTTTTTTCTGTGGGCGCCCCGCCCGAGGGAGGGGCGCCCCTGGAAGGGCCTCAGGCGGCGCGGACCGCCTTGATGAAGCCGCCCACCTCGACGCCGAGCTGGCCGGCCTGCTGCGCCACCTGGCCGGCGGCGCTCAGCACATCCTCGGCCGCATGGCCGGTGATGCTGACGGCCTGGCTGACACCGCTGATATTCTGCGTCACGTCGCGGGTGGAGATGGCGGTCTTCTGCACGGAACGGGCGATCTCCTGCGTCGCCTGCCCCTGCTCGTCCACGGCGGTGGCGATGCTGTTGGCGATGGCGCTGATCTCGCTGATGGTGCTGCCGATCCCCTGGATGGCGGTCACCGCCTCCTCGGTCGCGCTCTGGATCTGCGCGATCTGGGCGCCGATTTCCTCGGTGGCCTTGGCGGTCTGGCTGGCGAGGTTCTTCACCTCGGAAGCCACCACGGCGAAGCCCTTGCCGGCCTCGCCGGCGCGGGCGGCCTCGATGGTGGCGTTGAGGGCGAGCAGGTTGGTCTGGCCGGCGATGCTCTGGATCAGCCCGATCACGTCGCCGATGCGCCGGGCACCCTCGGCCAGGGCGCGCACGGTGGCGTCGGTGCGCTGCATCTCGTCCGTGGCGCGGCTGGTGATGGTGGCCGACTGCGCCACCTGCCGGTTGATCTCGGCGATCGAGGCGGTCAGCTCCTCCACCGCGGCGGCCACGGTCTGCACGCCGCCGCTGGTTTCCTCGGCCGCGTTGGTCACGGCGCTGGCCTGGCGGTCAGCCTGCCCGGCGGCCTCGCTCATGGAGCGCGCGGTGGCCTCCAACTCGGTCGCGGCGGAGGAGAGGGTGGAGGACAGGCTGCTCGCCGCCTCCTCGAAGCCCTTCACCAGCCCGTCCAGCTTCACCCCGCGCTCGGCGCGGCGGGTCTGCTCGGCGGCCTGCTCGGCGGCCAGCCGCTCGGCCTCGATCATGCTGTCGCGGAACACCGCGACGGCGCTGGCCATCTCCCCCACCTCGTCCTTCCGGCCCACGCCGGGGATGGGGCTGGCCATGTCACGCCCGGCCAGGCCGTGCATGCGCTTCGTCATCTCCGTGACCGGCTTGCCGAGGTCGAAGCTCAGCCACAGCGTGCAGCCGATCGTGACCAGCAGCGTCACCACGCCAATCACGATGCTGATCCAGAAGGCTTCGTTATAAGTGGCCTGGGCCTCGGCGAGGCTGCGCTGCGCGCCCTTGCGGTTGGCCTCCTTGGCCTGCTCCAGGGCCTCCCAGGCCTCATTGTAGACAGCCGCGGCGGGGGCGCTGAAGGCGCGGATGGCGGCGGAGCGGTCCTGCTGCGCCTGGGCGAAGGCACTGTCCTGTGCCGCGACATAGGTCTGCCAGCGCTGCTGGAAGCTGGCATAGGCGGCCCGCTCATCCGGCTCGCTGATCGTGGCCTCGTAGATGCGCTGGGCCTCGCGCATCGCCTTCATGCGGGCTTCGAGGCGGCCCAGCGCATTCTGCCGCCCGGCCTCGTCCTCCGCCGTCACCACCTGGAAGGCCACCAGCCGCACCCGTGTCGCTGTCGCGCGCAGATCGCCGATGGCATCGACGGCGGGCATCCAGTTGGTGCCCATGGTTAAGGTGCTTTGGTTGATCCGGCTCATTTCCTGGAGGCCGATGCCGCCCATCAACAGGACCATGAGCAGCAATCCGCCGAAGGCCAAACTCAGCTTGCTGCGGATGCCGAGATTGCTCAGGAAACCCATGAAGACCGCGACTCCTCCTTGGCGGCCTGGGGTCACGAATGTGTGATGTGGGCCGGCGCCTCGCAGATTAGCGAGGCAACCCTTAGCGAGCCCTTAAACAGGCAAAGGACTCACCGCCCGAGCAGCACCAGAATCACACCGCCCACCACGATGATGGCCCCGGTGACTTCCGCGGCGCGCAGCGTCTCGCGCAGGTAGAAGCGGCTGAACAGAAGGGTAAAGAGGATTTCCGTCTGCCCCACCGCCCGCACCAGCGCCACCGGCGCCAGGGCGAAGCCGGTGAACCAGCAGGCCGAGCCGCAGGCGGAGAGCGCCCCCACCGGCGCGCTGACGCGCCAGCTGCGGAACACCGCGCGCAGCTGCGCCGGCTCCCGCGCCGCCAGCCAGCCGCCCTGCATCAGCGTCTGGAGGATGTTGGTGGCCACCAGCGTCACCAGGGCGCGCAGCACCGGGTCCGGGTGGTCCAGCTCGAAATTGGCCGATTTGATGAGGATGGCGGTGAGCGCGAAGCACGCCCCGGCGCCCAGGCCGAACAGCGCCGCCGGCTGCGCCGTGGCGCGCAGCAGCGCCGCCGGCCCCCCCGCCTTGCCCGCCAGGGAGAGTTGCAGCACCCCCGCCACGCCCAGCGCCGTGCCGAGCCAGGCCAGGGGCGAGATGCGCTCCCCCAGCAGCAGCAGCGCCAGCAGCGCGCCCTGCACCGCCTCCGTCTTGGCATAGGCGGTGCCGACGGCGAAGCCGCGCGCGCCGAAGGCCATGATCAGCAGGTTGGTGCCGAGGATCTGCATCAGCCCCCCGGCGGCGCTGTAGGCGAGGAAGCCGGCATTGGGCGCGGGCGGCATGGCGCCGCTGGCCAGGGCATAGGCCAGCAGCAGCGCCGCCCCCACCGGCACGCCATAAAGATAACGCACCACCCCGGCGGCATTGACCGAAAGCTCGCCGCGCAGCTTCTGCTGGAGGGCCGTCCGCCAGGTCTGCAACAGGGCGGCGGTCAGGGTGGCGGCGATCCAGAGCGGCATGGCGGGGTCCGGGGTAGGGAAACCCCAAGCCTAGGCCATCCCGCCGCGCGAGGGGACCGCCGGGCGGCAGAAAGATCGCGGCACGGCGCCAGAGGTGGCAGGGCGCGCTGGCCTTGAGAGGGGCTTCGCCCCTCTCAAACTCTCCCCACCAAAGGCCTGAGGCCTTTGGAAACCCATCTGTCAGAAGCCACCGGAAGCCGGGGCGGCTTATCCCCGCTGCAGCTCGGAGAAGGCCTGGTTGAACACCTCGAGCAGCACGCCGCGGAACCAGCGCTGCGCCGGGTCGCGGTCCTGCGCCTCCGTCCAGACGAGGGAGTAGGGCACGGGGGCGGGGGCCATCGGCGTCGGGTCGATCGCCAGGCCCTTGCGCATGGCCAGCTGCGCGGCGACGTAGTCCGGCACCGTTGCCACCAGATCCGTGCCCGGCAGGGCGGCGGCCAGCAGCGCGAAGGAGCTGACCCCCAGCACCACCCGGCGGGACAGGCCCTGCTGCTCCAGCAGCGCATCCACCAGCCCGCTGAGGTCGCCGCGCGGCGAGATCAGGGCGTGGCGGCGGGCGCAGTAATCCTCCAGGCTGGTCACGGGCGCCGTCTGCGGGTCGCGCAGCAGCACCCAGCCGGAATGCCGCAGCACGCGCATCCGCGCATTGGCCGGCAGGTCCTGGCCGATATAGCCCAGCGCCACCCCGATCTCGCCCTGGGACAGCATGACGGGCAGGGTGCGGAAATCCCCCACATGGATCGCCAGGTTGCACAGCGGCGCCTCCACCTGCAGCCGCGCCAGCAGGGGCGAGATGAGGGCGAAGGCGGCCGAGTCGGTGCAGCCCAGGTGGAAGTCCCGCGCATCCGTCTCCGGGGCGAAGGGGGTGGCGGCGGCGATCTCGGCATCGAGCTGGCGCAGCCGGGGGGCGATGGCGGCATAGAGCGTCTCGGCCCGCGGCGTCAGCCGCAGCTCGCCGCCCTGGCGCACCAGCAGCGTGTCGCCAAACTGCTCGCGCAGCCGCTTCAGCCCGCCCGAGGCAGCCGGCTGGGAGAGGAAGAGCCGCTCGCCGGCGCGGGTGACGTGCCGCTCCTCGGCGAGGGCCACGAAGAGGCGCAGCAGGTTCAGGTCGGGCAGGTGGCCGTTGTGCGGGGTCTGGCTCATGGGGGCCTGTTAGCGGTGCGGGAGGCAGGGAGGCTAGAAGCTTTGGCGCCGCGCGTCAGATACAAGACCTTGCCCCGCCCCCTCTGCCCCGCCCCCACTGGCCTGTCCCCACTGGCCTGCCTCCCTGGCGCAGGCGTGACCGCCGCGGGCCTTCCGCCCCACCGGCCGCGCGCCGATATCCGGCGCGATGCATATCCGGCAAGGAACCGCCATGACCCGCAGCCTGGCCCGCCTCCCGGTGCTGGCCGCCACCCTCGCCACGGTCCTCACCGCCGCCCTGGTGCCGCCGGCCGCCGCCCAGGCCCCGGCGGCGCCCGAGGGCGGCACCCGCCTGCTGCTGAGCGAGAGCGCCGAGGTCACCCGGGCCCCCGACGAGATCCACGCCACCCTGCGGGCCGAGCAGCGCGGTGGCAGCGCGGCGCTGGCTCAGGCGCAGCTCAACACGGTGATGCAGCGCGCCCTGGCCACTGCCCGCGCCGTGCCCGGCGTCACCGCCACCACTGGCGGTTCCTGGACGCAGCGGGTGGAGGAGACGCGGCAATGGCAGGCCGGGCAGGCGCTGGTCCTGCGCGGGGCGGAGGCGGGGGCGCTGCTCGAACTCGCTGGCAGCCTGCAGCAGCAGGGGCTGGCGCTGGGCGGGCTGTCCTGGTCGCTTTCCCGCCCGGCGGCGCAGGCGGCGCGGCAGGAGGCCGGGGCGCTGGCCATCGACGCCCTGCGCGCCCGTGCCGTGGCGGTGGCGGCGCAGCTCGGCCTGCGGGTGGAGGGTATCCGCGAATTGCGGCTGGACGCGCCGGATCAGCCCGGCCCGCGCCCGATGATGGCCATGATGGCGCGGCGCGAGGCCGCCCCGGCCCCGGTTTCAGCGCCGGAGGACATCATCATCAGCGCCACGGCGGCGGCGGAGATCCTCCTGGTGAAGTAGCCAGGGGCTCCGCCATCCGCTGGCGCCCAACGGATGCGGGGGTCCGGGGGAACTCAGTTCCCCCGGCGCTTTCTTACTTCTTATTTCTTAAACTTCTTATCTCTCACTTCCCGGCGTCGTCTTCCCAGGTGTAGCGGAAGTCGCAATGGCTGGCCCCGCCCATGATGGTCTGGCTGCGGGACATTTTCAGGCGGGGGTCGTAGCCCTCGCAGAAGGCGCCGTCGCGGTTGCAGGAGAGGATGCCGCCGAGTTCTCCGAGCCCCATCTCCTTATAGGTCTCGGCATAGCGGCAGCGCGTCACGTTGAAGTCGAAATGCGCCTTGTCCTGGCGCACCACATCGATGCGCAGGGCGTCCTCGCGCGTCCAGCGCGGCTGGATGCTGACGAAATGCTCCAGGCTTGGCTCGGGTGCCTCGGCGGCCATGTCGGCGGCGGCCTGCTTCGCCAGCTTCACCACGGCCTGGCGCAGGATGCGCCGTGCTGTCTCGGCCCCCAGCTCGGCCGCCATTTCCTCATAGATGCCCTTGGCGAAGGCCGCCTCGATGCGGCGCTGCTCCAGGATGGAGACGGTCATGGCAGGTCACTCCTCACGGTCCCGCCGGCGAGGCTAGCGCGGCGGGGCGGCGGCGGGCGAGGGGGGGCGAGAGTGGGGGGGGGATGGCAGCCCGGCCCGGCGGTGCCATGATGGCCGCGAAATGTCCACGACCCTCACCGGGATTCTCCTCCAGCTGGCCGCCATCGCCCTGTTCGTGGCGATGGACACCACCATCAAGGTGATGACGGCGAGTTTCCCGGTGCCGCAGATCCTGTTCTGCCGCTTCCTGGTTCATGTGGCGGCGGTGGCGGTGCTGCTGCGCCTGTTCACGGGGTCTTTTCCGTGGCGTTCCCGCGCGCCGGGCCTGCAGGCGCTGCGCAGCCTCTCCCTGGCCTCGGCCAATTTCCTGTTCTCCCATGCGCTGGCGCATGTGCCGCTGTCGGATGCCACAGCGGTGAACTTCGCCTCGCCCCTGCTGACGGTGGCGCTGGCCGCGCTCTGGCTGAAGGAGCCGGTGGGGGCGCGGCGCTGGCTTGGGGTGGGGATCGGGCTGGCCGGGGTGGTGGTGGCGCTGCGCCCGCCCTTCCTGACCGGCGGACCGCTGCCGCATTGGGCCATCCTGCTGCCGCTCGGCACCGCCGCGCTCTACGCGGTGTATCAGATTCTGACCCGCCGCCTCGCCACGGTGGATGACCCGCGCACCACCATCCTGCACACCGGCCTGGCCGCCACGCTGGTGAGCGCCCTGGCCCAGCCCCTGGTGTGGGAATGGCCGGCGGATGCCTGGAGCCTGTCCCAGGGCTGGGCGGGGCTGGCGGTGCTGGGCCTGCTGGGGGCGGCGGGGCATGCCATGCTGGTGCTGGCCTTCAGCCGCGCCCCGGCCAGCCTGCTGGCGCCGATGAGCTACACCCAGCTGATCTGGGCCGTGCTGGCCTCCATGCTGGTGTTTGGCGACTGGCCGGACCGTTTCACCCTGCTGGGGGCCATGGTGATCGCGCTGGGGGGCGTGCTGGTGGCCCTGCCGCAGCGGCGGGGGTGAGCTTGTGGCGTCTGCGTAACCGAATACCATAGGGCGCGTTGCCGTGCGGTGGGCGCGGGGCCGGCTCAAGCATCTGCGGCTTGCGCCGAGGGCGCCGAGGGGGTAGCGGAATGCGGGCGCGAGGACAGGGAATGGCCACGACATTCGGAACGCCGCGGGACCAGGCGGTTGAGGGTGCGCTGCGGGATCACCCGCGCGCGGCGCTGGACGCCAATTCGGTGCGGGATGCCTATCGCCGCTGGGCGGGGGTGTATGACGCGGTGTTCGGGGGGGTTTCCTCCTACGGGCGCCGCCGGGCCGTGGCGGCGGTGAACCGCCTGCCCGGCACCCGCGTGCTGGAGGTGGGGGTGGGCACCGGCCTCGCCCTGCCGCGCTATCGCGCCGAGAAGCGCGTGGTGGGCATCGACCTCTCGCGCGAGATGCTGCTGAAGGCGGAGGAGCGGGTGCGCGAGGAGCGCCTCGCCCATGTCGAGGGCCTGCTGGAGATGGACGCCGAGCAGATGGCGTTCCAGGACGGCGCCTTCGACATCGCGGTGGCGATGTTCACCGCCAGCGTGGTGCCGGACGCCAAGAAGCTGATGGCGGAGATGCAGCGCGTGGTGCGCCCGGGCGGCCACCTGCTCTTCGTCAACCATTTCGCCGCCGAGGCGGGGCCGCGCTGGTGGGTGGAGCGGACGATGGCGCCGCTCTCGCGCATCCTGGGCTGGCACCCGGACTTCACCTTCGCCGACCTGTTCGACCGCGAGCAGGTGCAGGTGGAGCAGATCCAGCCCTGCCCGCCGGCGGGGCTCTTCACCCTGGTGCATCTGCGCAATGCGCAGCCCGGGGTGCAGGCCGTGGCCGCCGCGGCCTGAGGCGCGGCATGGCGGCCGGCCCCCGGATCGCGGAGGACCAGGTCGCCGAGCTCGCCGGCATGTTCTGGCTGATGAGCGACCCCACGCGGCTGCGCATCATCCTCTCCTGCCTGGACATGCCGGCCCCGGTGGGGGCGATGGCGGAGGCGCTGGGCATCTCGGCGAGCCTCGCCTCGCACCACCTGCGGCTGCTGCGCGCGGCGCGCCTGCTGCAGGCGGAGCGGCGCGGGCGGCAGGTCTTCTACGCGGTGACGGACGCGCATATCCGCTCGATGCTGTCGGACATGGTGGACCATGTGCGGGAGGAGGAGGCCGAGGCCGAGCTTCCCCCCGGCGGCGGCGGCTGATTCGGGGGCGGCGGCGGCCGGGCACGGAGGGGTGCGAGTCGGGGTCTCCATCGGTGGAATTGTTTCGCCGCATGAGACGGTAACGATGTGGTTGTTTGCCAAATCGTCTTATGAAAGGGCGCTTGCACATTGCCGCCCCGCCATCACTTGTGCGGGGCGGTGCCACGCGATTATGGTCCGGCCGATATGCTTCTCCTGCGTGCCCCGCAGGGGGGGTGGCCGGGCCGTGCGGTGCGGTTCCGGCTTGATGCGTGAAAGCGCCGGCGCCCCGGTCAACCGGGACGCCTGGATAACGAGCGGACGGGATAGGGAATGCGGCGGTCGATCGTTTCGCGATTCGCAGGTTTGCCGGCCACCCTTGCGGTGGCGGCGGCCTCTCTGCTGAACGGGGCGCCGGCCCTGGCCCAGGACAGCGCGCCCATGGTGGGCGCGCCGGTGCCGTGGGGGATTGCGCTCCAGAAGGCGGCTGGCCCGCTGAAGGAAGCGATCCACGACTTCAACAACCTGGTGCTGTGGATCATCATCGCGATCACGGTCTTCGTGGGCGTGCTGATGGCCTATGCCATCTGGCGCTTCCGCGCCGAGGCCAACCCGGTGCCCTCGCGGACCAGCCACCACACCCTGCTGGAAGTGGCCTGGACCGTCCTGCCGGTGCTGATCCTGATCGTGATCGCCATCCCCTCCTTCCGGCTGATCTACTACCAGGACCGCGCGCGGGATGCCGAGCTGACGGTGAACGTCACCGGCCGCCAGTGGTACTGGCACTATGCCTACCCGGAGCAGGGCAACTTCGCCTTTGACAGCTACCCGATCCAGGAGGCCGACCTGAAGCCCGGCCAGCTGCGCAACCTGGACGTGGATGAGCCGATGGTCATCCCCGTGGGCAAGACCGTGCGCATCATCACCACCGGCCAGGACGTGATCCACAGCTTCTTCGTGCCGAGCCTCGGCGTGCAGAAGTACACGATCCCCGGCCGCACCATGGAAACCTGGCTGCGGGCCGACCGGGTGGGCACTTTCTACGGCCAGTGCAACCAGATCTGCGGCACTAACCACTGGTTCATGCCGATCGTGGTCAAAGCAGTGCCGCAGGCGGAGTTCGATGCCTGGGTGGCGGGCGCCAAGCAGCGCTTCGCCCAGGCGGACACGGCTCCGGGCGGCATGCCGGCGGTGCTCGCCGGGGCCGCTGCTCCCGCTGCCGAGGCCCTGCCGGGCCAGCAGCTGGCGCAGCTCAGCCGCTGACACGGCGCGTAAAAGACGGTTCGAAAGCGGGACGGACGGACAACGATGGCGACCGCGTCAAACACGCATGACACACACGGCCATGGCGACCATGGCCACCACGACCACACACCGGGCTTTGTGGCGCGCTGGTTCTTCAGCACGAACCACAAGGATATCGGGATCCTCTACCTGATCTTCGCCGTGGCGGCGGCCTTCGTGGGCATCGGCCTCTCCCTGCTGATGCGCATCGAGCTGCAGTCGCCCGGCATGCAGATCTTCGCCGATGGCCAGGCCTGGAACGTGGCCGTCACCGCCCATGGCGTGGTGATGGTGTTCTACGTCATCATGCCGGCGCTGATCGGCGGCTTCGGCAACTACTTCGTGCCGATCATGATCGGCGCGCCGGACATGGCCTTCCCGCGGCTGAACAACATCAGCTTCTGGCTGCTGGTGCCGGCCCTGGCGCTCGCCGTGGCCAGCCTCTTCGTGGGCGGCGCCGGCACGGGCTGGACGCTCTATCCGCCGCTGTCCAACAGCACCTACCAGTCCGGCATGGGCGTGGACATGGCGCTGTTCAGCCTGCACCTGGCGGGCGCCAGCTCCATCCTGGGCGCGGCCAACTTCATCACCACCATCTTCAACATGCGCGCGCCCGGCATGACGCTGCACAAGATGCCGCTCTTCGTGTGGGGCATGCTCGTCACCGCCTTCCTGCTGCTGCTCTCGGTGCCGGTGCTCGGTGGCGCCATCACCATGCTGATCACCGACCGCAACTTCGGCACGGCCTTCTTCGACCCGGCCGGCGGTGGTGACCCGGTGCTGTTCCAGCACCTCTTCTGGTTCTTCGGCCACCCCGAAGTCTACATCATGATCCTGCCGGGCTTCGGCATCATCAGCCACGTGCTGTCCACCTTCAGCCGCAAGCCGATCTTCGGCTATCTCGGCATGGCCTACGCCATGGTGGCCATCGGCGTGGTGGGCTTCGTGGTCTGGGCGCACCACATGTTCACCTCCGGCATCTCGGTGGACACGCGCGCCTACTTCATGGCCGCCACCATGGTCATCGCCGTGCCGACGGGCATCAAGATCTTCTCCTGGATCGCCACGATCTGGGGCGGCTCGATCACCTTCCGCACGCCGATGCTCTTCGCCCTCGGCTTCATCTTCCTCTTCACCATGGGCGGCGTCACCGGCGTCAAGCTGGCCAATGCCTCTGTGGACGTGATCCTGCACAACACCTACTACGTCGTGGCGCACTTCCACTACGTGCTGTCCCTCGGCGCGGTGTTCTCCATCTATGCCGGCTTCTACTACTGGATCGGCAAGATGAGCGGGAAGCAGTACCCGGAGTTCTGGGGCAAGTTCCACTTCTGGCTGACCTTCGTCGGCGTGAACCTGACCTTCTTCCCCATGCACTTCCTGGGCGCCCAGGGCATGCCGCGCCGCTACCCGGATTATCCGGATGCCTTCGCCGGCTGGAACCTGATCGCCAGCCTCGGCGCCTATATCTCGGTCGCTTCCTTCGTCGTCTTCCTCTACGTCTGCTACCGCACCTTCACGAGCAAGGAGCAGGTCGCGGCGAACCCCTGGGGTGAGGGCGCGACGACCCTGGAGTGGCAGGTGGCCTCGCCCCCGCCCTTCCACACCTTTGATGAACTGCCCCGTATCCGTTGAGGTAGCTTCCGGTCGATGAGTGACAGCGCGATCAAGACCGAGATCCGGTTGGGGGGGGCTGCGGCCCCCCTCGGCACGTCGGGTGAGCTTGACCTGAGCGAGGTGCGCGACTGGGTCGCGCTGCTGAAGCCGCGCGTCATGTCGCTCGTCGTCTTCACCGGGCTCGTCGGGCTGCTGGTGGCGCCCGGCCATATCCACCCGGTGCTGGCGGCCACCGCCATCCTCTGCATCGCCGTGGCGGCCGGGGCCTCCGGCGCCATCAACATGTGGTATGACCGCGATATCGACGCGGTGATGCGCCGCACCGCCACCCGCCCCATCCCGGCCGGCCGCATCCGCGCCGATGCGGCGCTGGCCTTCGGCATTTTCCTCGCCATCGCCTCCGTCGTGCTGATGGGGCTGGCCACCAACTGGGTCGCCGCCGCCGTGCTGGCGGGGTCCATCGGCTTCTATGTCTTCATCTACACCATGTGGCTGAAGCGCCGGACGCCGCAGAACATCGTCATCGGCGGTGCCGCCGGCGCCTTCCCGCCGATGATCGGCTGGGCCGCCGTCACCGGCCAGGTCACCATCGAGGCGGTGGTGATGTTCGCCATCATCTTCTTCTGGACGCCGCCGCATTTCTGGGCGCTCTCGCTCTTCGCCAGTGGCGACTATGCCCGCGCCGGCGTGCCCATGCTGCCCGTCGTCGCCGGGGCGAAGGAAACCCGCCGCCAGATCTGGCTCTACAGCCTGCTGATGGCGCCGCTCGGCCTCGCCCCCGTGCTGGTCGGCATGGCCGGCCCGGCCTATGGCGCCGCCGCCCTGGTGCTCGGCCTGTTCTTCCTGCACGCCATGTGGGGCGTGAAGCGCGACGCCCAGGACGAGCAGGGCCGCAGCCTCAACAACGAGGCCCCGGCCCGCGCCGCCTTCAAATTCTCGATCCTCTATCTCTTCATGCTCTTCGCCGCCCTGGCGGCGGACCATCTGGTCTTTGGCTCATGAGCGCGAATCCCACACCCGCCGGCATGACGCCGGAGGAAAAGGCGGCCTTCATCCGCCGCCGCCGCGGCCGCAACTGGGCCGTCTTCCTGACCCTCCTGGCCCTGGTGGCGATCTTCTACTTCGTCGCCATGGCCAAGATGCAGGTTCACTGAAGCGGGAAGGGGAGGAAACACCGCATGGCTCTTGATGATCCCGGGCTCGCCCGCCGCAACCGGCGCCTCGCCCTCGGCAGCGCCGTGGTGGTCTGCGGCATGCTCGGCCTCTCCTTCGCCGCCGTGCCGCTCTACCGCATCTTCTGCGCCGTCACCGGCTATGGCGGCACGCCCATGCTGGGCGCCGCCGCCCCGGGCGCCGCGGAAGGGGCGGGCCGCGTCACCATCCGCCTCTCCGCCAACACCAACCCCAACCTGCCCTGGCGCTTCCTGCCGGAGCAGCCCAGCGTCCAGCTGCGGCTCGGGGAGGAGGCGCTGGCCTTCTACACCGCCAGCAACCAGGCCAGCACGCCCGTCACCGGCATCGCCACCTACAATGTGACGCCCGAGGTGGCCGGCCCCTATTTCCACAAGGTCCACTGCTTCTGCTTCGACGAGCAGACGCTGCAGCCGGGCCAGCAGGTCGAGATGCCCGTCACCTTCTGGGTCGATCCCAAGATCGCCGAGAATCCGGAAACGCGCGGCATCCGCACCATCACCCTCAACTACACCTTCTTCCGCACCCTGGCGGATGCGGAGAAGGCCGGCGCCGTCGCCAAGGCCGGGCCGCATGTCGGCAAGGCCAGCGCGCTGGAGCCACCCGCGCAAAGCCCCACCCTCACGCGGTGAAAGGCTTGATCCGCACCCTGTTTTCGGGATGATGCATTCCGTAACGACAGGGTGGCCCGGGCACGGTCCAGGCCGTGCCCGAACGCTCTGAACGAATCCCCTGTGTCAGGTCCAGGAAGCCCCATGGCCAGCAACAACGTGACGGTGGACGCGGATATCCCGCCCCCCAACAAGCATCCCTACCACCTGGTCGAGCCCAGCCCCTGGCCCATGGTCTCCTCGCTGGGCGCGGGGCTGCTGGTGCTGGGTATCATCCTCTTCGCCCAGAAGGGCATCCACTGGGTGCTCGGCCTCGGTGTGCTGGTCGTGCTGGCCTCGATGTACTTCTGGTTCCGCGACGTGGTGCGCGAGGCCCGCACGCCGGGCATCCACACCCCTGTCGTCCGCCTCGGCCTGCGCTACGGCATGATGCTGTTCATCGCCTCCGAGGTGATGTTCTTCGTCGCCTTCTTCTGGGCCTATTTCCACTTCGCCCTCTATCCGGAGCATGTCTCCGGCGCGGCGAAGGCCATCTGGCCGCCGGCGGGCATCCACACCTTCGATCCCTTCCACCTGCCGCTGCTGAACACGCTGATCCTGCTGCTCTCCGGCTGCACCGTCACCTGGGCCCACCACGCCCTGCTGGCGGGGGACCGCAAGGGCCTGCTCCAGGGCCTGTCCCTCACCGTCTTCCTCGGCATGTTCTTCACCTTCTTCCAGGCCGTCGAGTATGCCGAGGCTCCCTTCGCCTTCCATGGCGGCGGCGTCTACCCCTCGGTCTTCTTCCTGGCCACCGGCTTCCACGGCTTCCACGTCATCGTCGGCACCATCTTCCTCGCGGTCTGCCTCGTCCGCGCCTGGAAGGGCCACTTCACCCCGAAGCGCCATTTCGGCTTCGAGGCGGCGGCCTGGTACTGGCACTTCGTGGACGTGGTGTGGCTGTTCCTCTTCGTCTGCGTCTACGTCCTCGGCGCGGGCGAAATCGCCCACCACTGAGCCGCCACAAAGACCCGGCGCCTTTTTCCGAAAGGCGGGTGCAGGGGACCCTGTCCCCTGCTGGGGGAGTTTGAGGGGGCAAAGCCCCCTCATGACCAGGAGTGGAGAGACTCCGGGGCGGTCCCTATGGCCGCCCCGTTTTGCGTCCGGCGTCCCCTGGCCGCCCGCGATGCCGCACGGGAAAACCCATCGTGACACCTTGGCGCCGCCTTCTCCTCCCCACCCTGGCCGGATTGCCGGTCCTGGCCATCCTGCTCGGCCTTGGCACCTGGCAATGGCAGCGGCTGGAATGGAAGACCGCGCTGCTGGCGCGCATCGCCGCTTCCGAGGCCGGGCCGCCCCAGCCCCTCACCGCCGCCGCGCCCGAGGACTGGAGCAAGGTCTCCGCCACCGGCCGCCTGCGGCATGACCGGGAGGTGCTGCTGGGCATCTCCATCCGCAATGGCGTGATGGGCGCGGCCCTGCTGACCCCGCTGGAGCGCCCCGGCCTGCCGCCGCTGCTGGTGGATCGCGGTTGGGTGCCGCTGGAGCGCAGTGCCGCCATCGCCCGGCCGGAGGGCGAGATCCGCATCACCGGCTATGTCCGCCCCTCCGAGGCGCGCGATGCCTTCGCCGCCACGGACGACCCGGCGGGGCGGCGCTTCTACACCATGGATATCCCCGCCATCGGCGCCGCCCTCGGCATGCCTGGCCTCGCGCCCTATGCGCTGGTGGCCCTGCTGCCTGAAGCTCCGGCGCCTGAGGCGCCCGGCGCCCTGCCGCAGCCGGCCCGTGCCCTGCCGCGCCCGCCCAACAACCATCTGGGCTATGTCATCACCTGGTATGGGCTGGCGCTCTCGCTGCTCGGCGTCTTCGCCGTCTGGGCGCGCCGCCGCCTGAAGGATCCCGAACCCCGATGAACGACGCCTATCGCCGCCTGAAGGCCCGCTTCGCCCGCATCGCCCTGCTCGGCGAGGCCCAGGCGATGCTGCACTGGGATGCCGCCGCCGTCATGCCGCCCGGCGGCGCCGAAGCGCGTGGCGAGCAGCTCGCCGCCCTGGCCGGCCTCGCCCATGAGCTGATGACGGCGCCCGCCATGGCCGAGGACCTCGCCGCCGCCACGGCGGAAGGCGAGTGGGACAGCGCCAACCTCGCCTTGATGCGCCACGCCCAGGCCCGCGCCACCGCCCTGCCCACCGCGCTCGTCGAGGCCAGCACCCGCGCCAATGCCGCCTGCGAGACGGTGTGGCGCGAGGCCCGCGCCGCCTCGGACTTCGCCCGCGTGCGGCCCTGGCTGGCCGAGGTGGTGCGCCTTCAGCGCGAGACGGCCACGGCCCTCGCCGCCGCCACCGGCCTCTCCCCCTATGACGCGCTGATGGAGGGCTACCAGCGCGGCATCGGCGCCGCCGATGTGGAGCCGATCTTCGCCGCCTATGAGGGTTTCCTGGCCGAGGCCCTGCCGCGCGCCGAGGCCCTCCAGGCCGCCCGCCCGGCGCCGCTGCCGCTGCCCGGCCCCTTCCCGGTGGCGGTGCAGAAGGCGCTCTGCCGCGAGATGGCGGAGCGCGTCGGCCTCGATTTCGAGCATGCCCGGCTGGATGAAAGCCTGCATCCCTTCTGCGGCGGCATCCCCAGCGATGTCCGCATCACCACCCGCTACACGGAGGAGAATTTCGCTCAGGCGCTGCTCGGCGTGCTGCATGAGACGGGCCACGCCCTCTATGAGCGCGGCCTGCCCGCCGCCTGGGCGCATCAGCCGGTGGGCGAGGCCGCCGGCATGGCCGCCCATGAATCGCAGAGCCTGATCATCGAGATGCAGGCCAGCCGCTCCGATTCCTTCCTGGGCTTCGCCGGGCCGCGCCTGCACGCCGCCTTTGGCGGCCCGGCGGCGGCCTATGCCCCGGCGAATCTCGCCCGCCACTGGCGCCGGGTGGAGCGCGGCTTCATCCGCGTCGATGCCGATGAGCTGACCTACCCCGCCCATGTCATCCTGCGCTTCCGCCTGGAACGCGCGCTGATCGGCGGGGATCTGGCGGTGGATGACCTGCCCGGGGCCTGGAATGAGGGCTTCGCCCGGCTGCTCGGCCTCACCCCGCCGGATGACGCGCGCGGCTGCCTGCAGGACATCCACTGGCATGACGGCGCCTTTGGCTATTTCCCCTCCTACACCCTGGGGGCCATGGCGGCGGCGCAGCTGATGCGCGCGGCCCGCGCCGCCCTGCCGGGGCTGGACGCGGCGCTGGGGGAGGGGGATTTCGCCCCGCTGCGCGGCTGGCTGCGGGAGAAGGTGCATGGCCAGGGCGCGCGCCTCGGCTTCCAGGACCTGCTGCGCCACGCCACCGGCAAGCCGCTCGACCCCGCCGATTTCATCGGGCACCTGACGGAGCGGTATCTGGTGGGGTGATGTGGTCTTGAGGGGGCTTTGCCCCCTCAAGCTCCCCCAGCAGGGAGCAGGGCTCCCTGCACCCGCCTTCTGTTGGGTTTCCAAAGGCCTCAGGCCTTTGGTGGGGAGTGTCTGAGAGGGGCAAAGCCCCTCTCAGGAGCACGCGTTCCGTGTTGCCCGCGCCGCTCAGCCGCCATTGCTGATATTGGGCACCGGTTCAGGCCAGGACGGTGTGCCGGGAGGATCCTCCAGCGCCAGCACGCCGCCGCCCGCCCCGCCATCCAGGATGGCCGCGATGTCGTCGCGCACCACCGGCAGGCGGCGGTAATACTGGTGGCAGCTGTCGAGCGAGTGGTGCGGCTGCATGTCCGTCAGCGCATGGCAATCGACGAAGCGCCAGGATGCCGCCGGGTAGAGCGCCGCATCCGGCAGGCCGAAAGGCCCGCTCCGGCCGATGCGCTGGCGGCCGGTGATCGTGGCGCTCAGCCGCAGGATCTGGTCCGCCGAACTGTGATAGACGCTGACGCGCTGGCCGATCCGTGGCAGGGCCAGCAGCCAGGAAGGCGCCGCTCCCACCCCCTCCGACCAATCGGCATCCGAGGCGGCGAGGAGGATTTCGTCGAACAGTTTTTCCTGCGGCAGGGCGGTGGCCTGCATGGCCTCGATCCCCTTGGCGAGCACCAGCGTGCCCATGCTGTGCGCCAGCAGGACGACGCGGCGGCCCGCGGCCCGCATCTCAGCCAGAAGCGGGCGGATGCGGTCCAGGAAGCTGTGCAGAGCCGCGCCGCTGCCCTTGGCCATGGCACGGTCGTCCTGATAGGCATTGCAGAGCGGGCTGATGGTCTTGCCGCTGCACGCCAGCACCAGCGTCAGCGGCGCCGCCAGCGCGCCCAGGACCACATCGCCCGGGTCCACCACCTCCCCTTGCGAGGGCCAGCAGAAGGCCAGCACGCTGAGCGTCCGGCCGCCCGCCCGTGCCGAGGCCAGCCACTGCGCGTTGAAGGCGGCCCGCGTGATGGCATCGGGGAAGCTGTTGGCGAAGCCGTGCAGGAAAATCAGCAGGTCGCCCCCCTCCGCCAGCAGGGCCTCGGCATGGTCCAGGGGGATGCCGGGCTGCTGGGCCATGTCCAGCCTCTGGATCGGCCCCGTTTCCAGTCGCCCCAGCCGCGCATCGCCGACCAGGGCCGTGCCCCAGGCCAGTTCCCCCGGCGGCCTGAGCGTATCGGCATAGGCCCGGGCGGGGTCGCTATCCCCCGTCGAGGCGCGGGAGGTGGCGTAATAGACGGTCACCGGCATGGCCTTTTCCCTCCGGGCAGCAGGCAGCGGGCATGGACGCGCCGCCCTTCTATCACGCCGGCGAAAGTGATTCGATATCGTTACAAAATGTCCGATCCCGTCCCCCGTTTGAGCCCGCCCGCCCGCCCGCTACACTGCCGCCGCGAAGGATGACCGCCATGCAGAACACGGACTCCATCTGGCGCCATGTCGAGGCGAAGCGCGAGCGCTTCACCGAACTGAGCGACCAGGTCTGGGAAACCCCCGAACTCAACTATGCCGAGCACCGCTCCGCCGCCGCCCATGGGGAGGCGCTGCGGGCCGAGGGCTTCCGCGTCACCACCGGCATCGCCGGCATCCCCACCGCCATGGTCGGCGAGGCGGGGGAGGAAGGGCCGGTCATCGCCATCCTCGGCGAATATGACGCGCTGCCCGGCCTTTCCCAGGAAGCCGGTGTGGCGGAGCATCGCCCGCTGGAGGCGGGGGGCAGCGGCCATGGCTGCGGGCATAACCTGCTGGGTGCCGCCTCCCTGCTCGCCGCCACGGCGGTGAAGGACTGGCTGGCGGAGAACGGCATCAAGGGCCGCGTCCGCTATTATGGCTGCCCCGCCGAGGAAGGCGGCTCCGGCAAGGGCTTCATGGTGCGCGAGGGCGTCTTTGATGACGTGGACATCGCCATCTGCTGGCACCCGGCGGCCTTTTCCGGCGTCAACAAGCCGCGCTCCCTGGCCTGCATGGAGGTCGATTTCGCCTTCACCGGCCGTTCCAGCCATGCCGCCGCCGCGCCGCATCTCGGCCGTTCCGCGCTGGATGCCGTCGAGCTGATGAATGTCGGCGTCAACTACATGCGCGAGCACATGCCCGACCATGCGCGCATCCACTACGCCTTGCAGGATGCCGGTGGCATCGCCCCCAATGTGGTGCAGGGCAAGGCGCGGGTGCGCTACCTCGTCCGTTCCCTCACCATGGCGGAGGTGCTCACCCTGCTGGAGCGGGTGAAGAAGATCGCCGAGGGCGCGGCGCTGATGACGGAAACCAGCGTCACCCACCGCGTGCTGAGTGCCGATGCCGAGCTGGTGGCCAACCCGCCGCTGGAGCAGGCCATGGAGGAGAACTTCCTCCGCCTCGGCCCGCCCGGCTTTGATGCGGCGGACAAGGACTTCGCCCGGCAGATCCAGGCCACGCTCACCCCGGGCGAGATCCGCGCCGCCTATCTCCGCGCCGGCCTCGACCCCATCCCCGGCGAGGTGCTGGCCGAGCGCCTGGTGCCGCTCTCCGCGCCTGAGCCGGCGGGCATCGGCTCCACCGATGTCGGCACGGTGTCCTGGGTGGTACCGACGGTGCAGGCGCGCGGCGCCACCTATGCCATCGGCACGCCCGGCCATTCCTGGCAGCTGGTCGCCCAGGGCAAGGCCCCGGCGGCGCATAAGGGCCTGGAGCATGTGGCGAAGGTGATGGCCGGCACCGCCGTGGATATCCTGACCAAGCCGGAGCTTCTCGCCCGCGCCAAGGCCGACCACGCCGCCCGCACCGCCGGGAAGCCGGATATCTTCCCGATCCCGAAGGACATCCCGCCGCCGCTCGACATGGCCAATGGCCATTAAGTTATTAATATTCTTCTTTTTCTGAAGAAAAAGAAGCAAAAAGACTTTCTTTCAGTTTGGCGGGGGGGGGGGGGGGGGGGGGGGGGGG
>NZ_JANFNY010000082.1 GCF_024437745.1 Roseomonas sp. GC11
GCGCGGTGCCGAGGCAGCCCGCCAGGAACAGCGTGGCGGCCAGCAGCACCGGGGCGGTGGCGGGCAGCGGCAGCGGGCGGGGGCTGAGCAGCCGGTTGGGTGCCAGGGCCAGCCAGCCCAGCGCCCAGGGCGCCAGCCCCGCCAGCAGGGCGAGCGCGCCCGCCACCGGTGCCCCCGCCGCCGGCCGGGTGAGACGCGCGGAGGGGTTTCCAAAGGCCTCAGGCCTTTGGTGGGGAGAGTTTGAGAGGGGCAAGGCCCCTCTCAAGACCGCGCGCCGCCTTGCCAAACGGCCGCTCAGCGCAGCAGGCCGAGGCCGCGCAGATGCGCCTCCGCCACCTGCGCCAGCGGCTGGCCCTCCACCACCACGCGGGCATTGAGCCCCTGCAGCGCCTCCAGCGTCAGCGAGGCGAAGAGCGGCTCCATCCAGTTGCCGATGCCGGGCAGGCGCTCGGCGATTTCCTGCCGCACCACGGGGGCGGGCTGGTAGACCACCTGCGCCCCCTTCGTGTCCTCCAGCACCACGAGGTCGAGGGCCTGGATGGCGCCATCCGTGCCATAGACCATGGCGGCGTTGACGCCGTTCAGCCCCTCGGCGGCGGCGCGCATGGTCACCGCCGTGTCGCCGCCCGGCAGCACCAGCAGCCGCTCCGGCGGCAGGGTGAAGCCATAGGCCTTCTGGAAGCTCGGCAGCGCCGCCGGGCTCTCGACGAATTCGGCCGAGGCGGCGAGGCGGAAGCTGCCGCGTGCCGCCAGGTGGCGGGCGAGGTCCTCCAGCGTGCGCAGCCCGGCCTGCCGCGCCAGGTCGCGCCGCACGGCGATGGCCCAGGTGTTGTTCGCCGCCGCCGGGCGCAGCCAGAGCAGCCGGTTGCGCGCGGCGTCGAGCTGGCGGACCTTCTCGGCGGCGCGCGCGGCGTCGTGCCAGTCCGGGTCCGTCTCCATCTGGAAGAAGAAGGCGCCGTTGCCGGTGTATTCCGGGTAGAGGTCGATCTCCCCGGCCAGGATCGCCTGCCGCAGGATGCGGGTGGGGCCGAGCTGCAGGCGGCGCCGCACGGCCGTGCCGCGCGCCTCCAGGATGCGCGCCATCATCTCGCCGAGCAGCGCGCCCTCCGTGTCCAGCTTGGAGGCGACGACGACGGGCGGCGGCGGGGTGCGCGCCATGGCGCGGGCGGCGGGCAGGCCGAGCGTGGCCGCCAGCCCGGCCAGGGCGCGGCGGGAAAGGCGGGGATGGGGCATGGCTGGGGTCTCCGCGGTTTCTCAGGCGTTGTCTCGGGAGGGGCTTGGGCAGAGGTGGGGGCGCTGGCCTCGCGGGCAACGCGGCAGGGCCGCCGCCGGTGGCGCCGGGGGGCGGTTTTTTCGCCCCATGCCCCGGGCAGGGAGGCGCGGGGAGGGGTTAGCGGCCATCCTTCCCCGTGCCCGCGGCGCTGCCCGCGCCGTCCTTCTGCCGCCGCCGCGCCGGATTTTTTTTCGCCCGGGTTTTCTCCAGGGCTTTCTCCTGGCTGCGCAGCGCCGCCTGGGCGGCCGACAACTCGCCGGAAAGCCGGGCGATGCGGGCCAGCAATTCCATCTGCCGCTCGCGCGGGCGGGCGAAGGAGGGGGCGCGCTCCAGCCCGATGGCGGGGTTGTCCAGATGGTTCAGCGCGATGGCGCAGCGGCAGGCCATGTCGCAGATGGCGGCATATTCGTCGAAGACGAAGTTCAGCCGGGGCGCCAGCGGGTGCCGCCCCGCATCGCGCCGCAGGCCGAGCGCGCGGCGCGCCTGGTCCAGCCCTTCCTGCCAGGCGCGCCGCGCTGCCTCCGGCTCACCCTGGCCATAGTGGATCCAGCCGAGGCGGTGGCAGGCCTCCACCGTCTTGGTGAAGAGCATCGGGCCGAAGGGGGCCGGGTCGGTGGCGATGCAGCGGTTGAACCACTGTGCCGCCAGCGCCAGCGCCCCCGTCTTCTGCGCCAGCAGCGCCGCCAGGAAGGCGAGCGAGACCAGCCAGCGCGCCACCTGCGGCTGCCGCGCCCTGCCTTCCCAGGCCGCGACCCATTGCCCGATCTGGCGCAGATGGGCGGCGAGCGCGGCCTGCTCCACCGTGCCATCCTCCAGCAGGCGGTAGCCCAGCACGGTCAGCGCCGCGGCGCGCGCCTTCTCCGGGCCGTGCTCGATCAGCGCCAGGCAGGTGCGGCGCAGCAGGGCCGGGTCGGCCGGGCGCATGCCGCCATCCAGCAGGCCGCGATGCAGCCAGGGATTGTCCAGCATGCCGGCGAAGTCGGTGGGGTTGATCCGCACCGGCTCGCCCTCGATCACCAGCCGCGGCGGATAGGCCGGCTGCGGGCCAAGGGCATAGGGCTTGATGGCGCTGGCCAGCAGCCATTGCGCCGCCGGGGGCTCGGCCTCGGGCGGGAAGGGGCGCAGCCGCGCGCCGCCCGGATGGTCCCAGCCGGTTTGCGCCGCCGTGACGTCGAGCAGGAAGCGCGCGGCCAGCCGCTCGCGCAGCGCGGCCCAGCCCGGCGGCGCGGCACGGCTGGAGCGGGAGCGGGTGCCGGAAGGGGCCGGGGGCGGCGGGGCGGCGGGGAGGGCCAGCAGCAGCCGCCCGGCCGGGGTCAGCACCCGGTGGCAGGCGGCCAGCAGCCGGTCCGGCTCCGCGCCCCGCTCCAGCGCCTCGAAGCAGAGCAGGCAATCGACGCTGTTCTCCGGCAGGCTTTCCAGCGCCGCCACCGGATCCTCCTCCACCACCACGATGCGCGGATGGGCGAAGGCGGCGCGGGCATAGGCCGCCATCGCCGCGCCGGGCAGGATGGCGGTGAGGCGCGCGGCCTCGCTCATGCGGGCCAGGAACCAGGCGCCATCGCCAGGGCCGCCGCCGGCATCGGCCACATGGTCGCCCGCCTTGATCCAGCGCCGTGCCCAGTCATAGCGCACCCGCCGCGCCACCTGGGCGGGGGAGGAGCCGCGCAGCATGTCCTGCCGCGCCGGGCTGGGATGGGGGGTGGCGGGGCCGCGCGGCAACCGCTCCGGCAGGGGTTCCAGCAGCAGCAGGGCGCCGCCGGACAGCCCCGCCTCGCGCAGCAGCCCCGTCTGCACCTGGCGCGGATGGTGGCGGAAGCCGGCGGCGAGGGCCGTGGCCTCCCAGCCATCCGGCGGCGCCTCGCCGGGGGCGTGCAGCAGCAGGGCGCCGCGCACCAGCCGGCGCAGGGCGCGCAGGGCGCGGCCCGCCCCGGCCCCCGCCATTTCCGCCGGCGCGCCGAGCAGGACGAGCGTGCCGAGCCCCGCCGGCCAGGTGCGCAGCGCCGCCAGCGGCCCGCTGGTGAAGCGGCCGGGCATGCGGGCATGGCCGGCCTCGGCCAGGGCGGCGCTCGCGGCGTGGCAGCGGGCATCCACCCCGAGGGCCAGCAGGGGCGCCACCAGCGGCGCCCCGTCATCGCCCAGCAGCAGGCAGGGGCCGGCGCCGGTCAGGGTGAGGATACGCCGCGCGAGAAGCTCCAGGCTCATGCGATCAGGCACCGTTCTGCTGGGCGCCGGGGGCGGCCCCGGCGCGGGGCTTGCTCTCTGTGCGCCGGGGCGGCCCGGACCCTTGTCGTCTGCCCCTGGCCCTTCTGCGGGGCTGTCCTTTCGAGGCTGTCCCCCCGGTTGCCCCGCGGCCTGCCCCGGGGCTGGCCATTGGGCTTTCCCCGGGGGGCTTTCCCAGGGGGGCTTTCCCCATTGGGCCTTCCCCGTTGGGCCTTGCCAGCGGGTCTTGCCATGGGGCGTCGCGGGGCACCGTTCCGCCGGCGCCGCACGGTAGCGGCGTAGGCGGGGGCGGTCCAGCCAGTGCCGCGCCCGGGCGGGCGGGGCGCGGCCTGGGGGGGCTTGTTGCCCGGCCGATACGGTGGGACCCTCTGCCAATGGGCCAGTCTGGCCCGGTTCATGCAAGCACACGGGGCCATGCGACTTTTCTCCAGATCGACCGGCCGGCGCGAATGAGCGTGCCCATGAATGCCCTGGCCCTGGAGGTCATCGACCTCTCCATCACCTTCAGGACCGATCGCGGACCGTTCCGCGCGGTGCAGGGCGTCACCTTCGCGGTGGCGCCCGGCCGCACCCTGGCCATCGTGGGGGAAAGCGGCTGCGGCAAATCCGCCACCAGCCTCGCCATCATGGGGCTGCTGCCCGGCAGCGCGCGGGTGGGGGGGACGATCCGCCTCGCCGGCCAGGAGATCGCCGAATTGCCGCCCGCCGCGCGCCGCCGCCTGCGCGGCCCCGAGATGGCGATGATCTTCCAGGAGCCGATGACCAGCCTGAACCCCGCCTTCACCGCCGGGGAGCAGGTGGCGGAGGCGCTGCGCCTGCATCGCGGCCTCTCCCACCGCGAGGCCGCCGCCGCCGCCATCGCCGCGCTGGAGCAGGTGCGCATCCCCGAGCCGGCGCGGCGCGCGGCGCAGTATCCGCACCAGCTCTCGGGCGGCATGCGCCAGCGGGTGATGATCGCCATGGCGCTGGCCTGCCGCCCCAGGCTGCTGATCGCCGACGAGCCGACCACGGCGCTCGACGTCACCGTGCAGGCGCAGATCCTCGCCCTGCTGGACGAGCTGAAGCGCGAGACAGGCACGGCGACGGTGCTGATCACCCATGACCTCGGCGTCGTCGCCGACCACGCGGATGAGGTGGTGGTGATGTATGCCGGCCAGGTGGTGGAGCGCGCCCCGGCGGCGCGGCTCTTCGCCCTGCCGCAGCACCCCTATACCATCGGGCTGCTCGGCGCCGCGCCGCGGCTGGAGGGCGGCGGCGGGCGGCTTGCCAGCATCGAGGGCACGGTGCCCGATCTGGCGGCACCGCCCCCCGGCTGCCGTTTCGCCCCGCGCTGCCCCTTCGCGCTCGGGCTGTGCCATGAGGTGGCGCCGCCCCTGCGCGGCGTCGGCCCCGCGCATGAGGCCGCCTGCCACCGCGCGCCGCTGGACGACATTCCGGAGATGGCGGCATGAGCGGCGCGCCCATCCTTGAGCTCGCCGGGCTGGTGAAGCACTTCCCGGTGCGCGACGCGCTGGGCCGCCGGCGCGGCGCGGTGCGCGCCGTCGATGGCGTGGACCTCACCCTGCGGGAGGGGGAGGTGCTGGCCATTGTCGGCGAGAGCGGCTGTGGCAAATCCACCCTCGGGCGGCTGATGCTGCACCTGATCGAGCCCGATGCCGGCACGGTGCGCTTCCGCGGCGAGGCGCTGGGGGCGCTGAAGCCCGCCGCCCTGCGCGCGCGGCGGCGCGACATGCAGCTGATCTTCCAGGACCCCTTCGCCAGCCTGGACCCGCGCATGACGGTGGAGCAGGCGGTGGCCGAGCCACTGCTGCTGCACGGCACCGTGCCGCGCGCCGACATCCCCCGCCGCGTGGCCGAGCTGCTGACGCGCGTCGGGCTGCGGCCGGAGCTGGCCCGGCGCTGGCCGCACGAGTTCAGCGGCGGGCAGCGCCAGCGCATCGCCATCGCCCGCGCTTTGGCCTCCGGCCCGGCGCTGGTGGTGGGGGATGAGCCGGTCTCGGCCCTCGATGTCTCGGTGCAGGCGCAGGTGGTGAACCTGCTGCAGGAGCTGATCCGCGAACTGGGCCTGACCTTCGTGCTGATCAGCCACGACCTCGCCGTGGTGCGCCACATCGCCGACCGCGTGGCGGTGATGTATCTCGGCCGCATCGTCGAGGAGGGGCCGGCCGCCCGGCTCTTCGCCGCGCCGCGCCACCCCTATACCCGCGCCCTGCTCGCCGCCGTGCCCGGCCAGGGCCTGCACCAGGGCGGGGCGCGCGCCGCGCCGCCGCTCCAGGGCGACATGCCGAGCCCGATCAACCCGCCCGCCGGCTGTCGCTTCCACACCCGCTGCCCCTTCGCCGAGGCGGTGTGCCGGGAGGTGGTGCCGGAGCTTGCCGGGGACGAAGCGGGGCACCGCGCCGCCTGCCACCTGCGCGACCGCCTGCCCCCCGCCACCCCGCCGCGCGAGGCGGAGCCGGGCGGCGAGCGCCTGCGCCGCCTCCAGACTTTCTTCCAGGCGGCTGCCCCGCCCTTGTCTTCCCAACCATCTTCCTCTCAGCAAGCCGGAGCCGACGCATGACGACCCGCCGCACCGCCCTGGCGCTTGGCGCCGCCCTCGCCGCCGCCCTGCTGCCCGCCGCCACCCCGGCCCTGGCCCAGGGCAGCGCGACCAGCCAGACGACCAGCCAGACCCTGCGCATCGGCCTGCGCGAGGATCCGGATATCCTCGACCCGACCCTGGCGCGCACCTTCGTCGGCCGCATCGTCTTCGCCAGCCTCTGCGACAAGCTTTTCGACATCAACGACAAGCTGGAGATCGTCCCGCAGCTCGCCACCGGCTACAGCTGGGAGGACCCGAAGACGCTGCGCATCACCCTGCGCCCCGGCGTGCTCTTCCATGACGGGGAGAAGATGGACGCCGAGGCGGTGCGCTACTCGCTGAACCGCCACCTGTCCCTGCAGGGCAGCTTCCGCCGCAGCGAGATCAACGCCATGGACAGCGTCGAGGTGGTGGACCCGCTGACCCTCCGCATCCGTCTCAAGGCACCGTCCTCGCCCTTCGTCTCGCAGCTCACCGACCGCGCCGGGATGATCGTCAGCCCCAAGGCGGCCGAGGCGGCGGGGCGCGATTTCGGCAACCGCCCCGTCTGCGCCGGGCCCTACCGCTTCGTCGAGCGCGTGGCGCAGGACCGCATCGTGGTCGAGAAATTCCCCGGCTACTGGGACGCGGCCAGCATCAGGATCAACCGCATCACCTACCTGCCGATCGCCGACAGCTCGGTGCGGCTGGCCAACCTGCAATCCGGCGCGCTGGACGTCGTCGAGGTCGCGCCCTCCGACCTCGCCACGCTGAAGGCCAACCGCCGGCTGCGCACCGTCATCCGCGAGGATCTCGGCTACCAGAGCATCATCTACAATGTGGGCAACGGCCCGCGCGCCGAGACGCCCTTCGGCCGCGATCCGCGCGTGCGCGCCGCCTTCGAACTGGCGATCGACCGCGACGCGCTCAATCAGGTGGTGTTCGAAGGGCTCGTCACCCCCACCGCCCAGGCGGTGCCGCCGGCCAGCCCCTACCACGACCCTGGCTTCCGCCCCGAGCCGCGCAATCTGGAGCGCGCCCGCGCCCTGCTGAAGGAGGCCGGCGTCGCCACCCCCGTGGTGGTGGAAATGACCGTCCCCACCAACCCCGAGCTGCGCCAGGCGGCGGAGGTGATGCAGGCCATGGTGAAGGAGGCGGGCTTCGACCTGCGCATCGCCAGCATGGAATTCGCCTCCTCCCTCCAGGCGGCGCAGCGTGGCGATTTCCAGACCTATCTTTCCGCATGGTCCGGCCGCGTCGATCCCGATGGCAATACCTGGGCCTTCCTGCACAGCAAGGGCGCCCAGAATGACGGCAAGAGCGCCAATCCCGAGGTGGACCGCCTGCTCGACGCCGCGCGGGAGGAGACGGATGGGGCGAAGCGCCGCGCCCTCTATGCCCAGGTGTGGCAGATCGCGCTGCGGCAGGACCGCGCGCGGGTCTATCTCTGGCATCGCGCCATCGTCATGGGCTACAGCGCCCGCCTGCAGAACTTCACCCTGCTGCCGGATGGCCTGATCCGCCCGCAGGGCCTCGCGCTGAACTGAGCGGCGCATGGGCCTCTGGCTGATCCGCAGGCTGGGGCAGGTCGTCCCCACCCTGCTCATCCTCTCGGTGCTGATCTTCGGGCTTCAGCAATTGATGCCCGGCGACCCGGCGCTGATCCTGGCCGGGGAGGAGCGCGGCGACCCGCAGGTGCTGGCCGAGATCCGCGCCGAGCTCCTGCTCGACCGCCCGCTCTGGGAGCAATACCTGGCCTGGCTCGGCCGCGTGCTGATGGGCGATTTCGGCTTCTCCTGGCGCATCCGCCTGCCGGTGGCGCAGCTCATTCTCGACAAGCTGCCGGTCACCCTCCAGCTCGGCCTGATGGCCTTCGTCATCGCCGTGGCCATCGGCGTGCCGGCCGGCATCGTCTCGGCGGTGTGGAAGGACCGGCCGGCGGACTGGGTGGCCAATGGCCTCGCCCTGGCCGGCATCTCCACGCCGAATTTCTGGATGGGGATCATGATGATCCTCCTCTTCAGCGTGCATCTCGGCTGGCTGCCGCCCTCCGGCTACGTGCCGCTGGCGGAGGACCCGCTGCAATCCCTGGCCACCACCATCATGCCGGCCTTCGTCCTCGGCGGCAGCATCGCCGGGGTGCTGATGCGCCACACCCGCGCCGCCATGCTGACCGCCCTGGCGCAGGATTATGTCCGCACCGCCCGCGCCAAGGGCCTGCCGGAGCGCCTCGTCATCGCCAAGCACGCGCTGCGCAACGCGCTCATCCCGGTGGTGACGCTCGGCACCATCGAACTCGGCCGCCTGCTCGCCGGCGCGGTGCTGACGGAGCAGATCTTCACCATCCCGGGCTTCGGCAAGCTGATCGTCGATGCCGTCTTCAACCGCGATTATCCGGTGGTGCAGGGGGTGGTGATGGCGACGGCGCTGATCTTCGTCCTGCTCTCCCTGCTGGCGGACCTGCTCTACATGGCCATCAATCCGCGGCTGAGGGCGGCATGAGCGCCCCCGCCACGACACGCCCCCTGGCCCCGCCCGCCGCGCGCGGGGAAAGCCCGGGGCGGCGCGCGCTGCGCCGCTTCTGCCGGCACCGGCTGGCGCTGCTCGGCGCCGTGGTGGTGCTGGGCTTCGTGCTGGCGGCGCTGCTGGCGCCCTGGATCGCGCCCTACGACCCCATCGCCACCTCCTGGAGCCGCATCCGCAAGCCGCCCTCGGAGCTCTACTGGTTCGGCACGGATGAGAATGGGCGGGATGTCTTCTCCCGCGTGATCTGGGGGGCGCGGGCCTCGCTGATGGCGGGGGTGGTGTCAGTGGCGGCGGCGGTGGGGATCGGCGTGCCCTTCGGCCTGCTGTCCGGCCTGGCCGGGGGATGGGTGGATGCGGTGATCTCGCGCATCGCCGATGCCATGCTCTCCGTGCCCTTCCTGATCCTGGCCATCGCGCTCGCCGCCTTCCTTGGCCCGGCGCTGGAGAATGCGATGCTGGCCATCGCCATTTCCGCCACGCCCATCTTCGTGCGGCTGGCGCGCGGCATGGCGCTGGAGGCCAAGGCGACGGACTGGGTGGAGGCCGCCCGCGCGCTGGGCAACCCCCCCTGGCGCACGGCGCTGCGCCATGTGCTGCCCAACATCATCCCGCCGCTGCTGGTGCAGGGCACGCTGGCCATCGCGGAGGCGGTGATCGCCGAGGCGTCGCTCTCCTTCCTGGGCCTCGGGCAGCAGCCGCCGGCACCCTCCTGGGGCTCCATGCTGAACGCGGCGCAGCGCTTCCTGACGCAGGCGCCGTGGATGTCCATCTATCCGGGGCTGGCCATTTTCGCGGTGGTGCTGGCCTTCAACCTGATGGGCGACGGGCTGCGCGACGCGCTGGACCCGCGCAGCGACCGGCGCTGAGGCGTGTGGCCTTGAGAGGGGCTTCGCCCCTCTCAAACTCTCCCGACCAAAGGCCTGAGGCCTTTGGAAACCCATCCGTAAAAGCACCCACTGATGGCGGGTGCAGGGGACCCTGTCCCCTGCTGGGGGTGAGGGGGCAAAGCCCCCTCAAGCGCGCCGGATTTTTTCATGGTTGCCCCGGCGTTTTTGCTTGATCGCAAGGGGAGGGGCCCCAAGCTCCCTGTCATGCGCCGCGCCATTCTTCCCCTCCTGGCTACCCTGTTGCTGCCGCCGCTGGCGGTGGCGCAACAGCCCGCCCGCCCGCAGGCCCAGGCGGAGGCCCGCCGCGCCGAGGCCAACCGGCTGCTGGACATGCTGCCCGCCGCGCCGGATGACGTGGCGGGGCAGGCGCTGGAAGCCCGCATCCGCGCGCTCTGGGCGCAGGGCACCTCTCCGGCGGTGGCGCTGCTGCTGCGCCGCGGCCAGCGCAACATGGAAAGCGAGGCCCCCGCCGATGCGGTGGAGGATTTCGACGCCGCCCTGACGCTCCAGCCCGGCCATGCCGAGGCCTGGCTGCTGCGCGCCCAGGCCCTGGCCACCATTGGCGATGTCGAGGCGGCGATGCGCGACCTGCGCCAGGTTCTGGTGCTGGAGCCGCGCCATTTCATCGCCCTGGCCATGCTCTCCACCCTTCAGGAGCAACTGGGCGACATGCCCGGTGCTCTGCGCTCGATGGAGGAGGCGATGAGCCTGCACCCCCATCTGGCCGGCGGGGCGGAGCGGCTGCGCGGCCTGCACCGCAAGCTGAGCGGCGACGAAACCTGATCCGCGCCTTACCGGCGCACAAAGCGGCCCGCGCCGTACCGGCGCACAAAGCGGAGGGCGGAAGGGGCCGCCGCGTGGCATCCTGCCGCCATGAGCCCGGATGACGAAACCCTCTGGATCGCCCTGCAACGCCGCGAGGCCCGGCCCGGCCTGCTTTATGGCGTGGTGACGCAGGGGGTCTATTGCCGCTTCGGCTGCCCCTCCCGCCTGCCGCTGCGGCGCAATGTCCGCTTCTTCGCCGGGGAGGGGGCGGCGGAAGAGGCCGGCTTCCGCCCCTGCCGCCGCTGCGACCCGCGCGGGGACCGCGCGGCGCTCCAGGCCGAGGCGGTGCGCGCCACCTGCGATCTCATCGAGGCGTCGGAAGCCATGCCGCCTCTGGCCGTCCTGGCGGCGCGCGCGGGCTATGCGCGCCACCATTTCCTGCGACTGTTCCGCGAGATCACCGGCCTGACCCCGCGCGCCTATGCCGAGGCCGTCAAGGCCCGCCGCTTACGCGCTGCCCTGGCGGCCGGGGAGCGCGTGGCGGAGGCCGTGGCCGGTGCCGGCTTCGGCAGTGAGAGCCGGGTCTATGAACAGCCTGGCCGGCTGCTTGGCATGACACCCGGCGCCGCCCGCCGTGGTGGGGCGGGCGAGAGCATCCGCCATGCCTGTGCCCCCACGCCGCTCGGCCTGATGCAGGTGGCGATGACGGAGAAGGGCATCTGCCGCATCGGCTTCGGGCCGGATGAGGAGACGCTGCTGGGTGAACTCGCGCTGCGCTTTCCGCAGGCGCGGCTGGAGCCGGGCGGGGCGGCGATGGCGGAGGCGCTGGCGGTGGTGGTGGCGTTCCTGGGCGAGCCGCGCGGTGCCCTGTCCCTGCCGCTGGATCTGCGCGGCACGGCTTTCCAGCACCGGGTCTGGCAGGCCCTGACAGAAATCCCGCCGGGGGAGACGACGACCTATTCCGCCCTGGCCGGGCGGCTGGGCATGCCGAAGGCGGTGCGCGCCGTGGCCTCGGCCTGCGCGGCGAATCCGGTGGCGGTGGCGGTGCCCTGCCACCGTGTCGTGGCGAAGGATGGGGCGCTGACCGGCTATCGCTGGGGTCTTGAGCGCAAGCGCGCCCTGTTGAAGCGGGAACAGGAGGGGCGCGGCCCCTCCTGACCTTCCCACCGTAGGAACAGGGGCCCCATATTTTTTGGGGACCCCGCCACCAGGGGCGCTGACTGAACGCGGGGTCCGGGGTGGCCGTGCCACCCCGGCGGAGGGGTTTGGGGAGGCGGAGCCTCCCCAGAAGAGTTACTTCACCGTGGCGACGCGCAGGGCGTTGGTGGTGCCCGGCGTGCCGAAGGGGACGCCGGCGGTGACGACGACTTCGTCGCCCGACTGGGCGAAGCCCTCGGCCTGGGCGGAGCGCACGGCCTTGGCGACCATGTCGGTCATGCTGTGCGGCTCGGCGGAGACGAGGGAGTGGACGCCCCAGACCACCGCCATGCGGCGCGCCGTGGCCTCGCTGCTGGTCAGGCCGAGGATCGGGCTGGCCGGGCGCTCGCGCGCCACACGCAGGGTGGTGGAGCCGGTGGCGGAGAAGGTGGCGATGGCCTCCGCCCCGATGGTCTCCGCCACCTGGCGCGCGGCGGTGGCGATGGCGCCGGCGGAGTTCTTCTCCGGCGCGGGGCGGGCGGCGTCGGTGAGCTGGCGCCAGCCGGCATCCTGCTCCACGCGGTGCAGGATGCGGTCCATCATGTTCACCGCCTCGAAGGGATACTGGCCGGCGGCGCTCTCGGCGGAGAGCATCACGGCATCCGCCCCGTCGAAGACGGCGGTGGCGACGTCGGAGGCCTCGGCGCGGGTGGGGGCGGGGGCGCTGATCATGCTTTCCAGCATCTGCGTCGCCACCACCACGGGCTTGCCCAGGGTGCGGGCGGCGCGGACGATGCGCTTCTGGATCAGCGGCACTTCCTCCGGCGGGCATTCCACGCCGAGATCGCCGCGCGCGACCATGACGCAATCGGTCAGCGCCAGGATGCCATCGAGATTCTCGACGGCCTGGGGCTTTTCCATCTTCACCATGACCCAGGCGCGGCCATTGGCGATGGCCTTGGCCTCCGCCACATCCTCCGGCCGCTGCACGAAGGAGAGGCCGATATACTCGATGCCGAGCGGCAGGACGAAGTCGAGGTCGGCGCGGTCCTTCTCCGTCAGGGCGGGGATGGGCAGGACGACGTCCGGCACGTTCACGCCCTTGCGGTCGGAGAGCGGGCCGCCCACCAGGATCTCGGTCTCCAGGTGGTCGTCGCGCTTGTGGACGACGCGCAGGCGCAGCTTGCCGTCATCGAGCAGCAGGGTGGTGCCGATGCGCGCGGCGTCCATGATCTCGGGGTGGGGCAGCTGGACGCGGCGGACATCGCCCGGCGTCGCGCTCATGTCGAGGCGGAAGCGCTGCCCGGTCTGCAACTGCACGCGCCCGCCCTGGAAGCGGCCGACGCGCAGCTTCGGGCCCTGGACATCTGCCAGGATGCCGATGGGCCGGCCGACCTTCTTCTCCAGGTCGCGGATCATCTGCACGCGGGCGGCGTGGTCCTCGTGGCTGCCATGGCTGAAGTTCAGCCGGAACACATCGGCGCCGCCGCGATAGAGCCGCTCGATCACCTCAGGCGTCGAGCTGGCGGGGCCGAGCGTCGCGACAATCTTGGTGCGGCGGCGGCGGCGGAGGGGAATGCGCGGGGCCAAGGCTTTTTCCTTCAGTCGGCGCGGGCCTTGCGGCCCGGGATCAGTCTCGCCGGGCCAGGCGGCCCGGAGTGTCAGGTATGCCGGGCCAGGCGGCCCGGCGGGTATCATGCGGCGCGGGCCGTGTCGCCCGCACCGCGATACCATCCAGGATAGCGGATCAGGCGATCAGGATCGCGCGGAAGTCGTTCACATTGGTCAAGGTCGGCCCGGTGACGATGCAATCCCCCAGGCGCTCGAACAAGCTCAGGCTGTCATGGCTGGCCAGCACGGCGCGCGGGTCCAGCCCGGCGGCGCGGGCGCGCTCCAGCGTGTCCGGCCCGGCCAGGGCGCCGGCGACATCGCCCGAAGAGCCATCGATGCCATCCGTGTCGCCCATCAGCCCCCAGAGGCCGGGAGTGCCGGCGGCGGCCAGGGCGAAGCCCAGCAGGCAGGCGGTGTTGCGCCCGCCCCGGCCACGGGCGGAGCCGGCGCGCATGGTCACGCTGGTCTCGCCGCCGCTGAGCAGCACGGCGGGGCCGCGCAGCGGGTGGCCATAGGCGCGCGCGCTCATCGCCATGCCGGCCAGCACGGTGCCGACGGTGAAGGCCTCGCCCTGGATGGCATCGCCCAGCACCAGCGGCGTCAGGCCCAGGGCCCGCGCCTCGGCCGCGGCGGCCTCCAGCGCCAGGCGCGGCGTGGCGATCAGCTTGTAGCCGGCGCGGGAGAGGCGCTTATCCCCGGGCTTGGGCGTTTCATCCGCCGCGGCCTCCAGATGGGCGGCGACGGCGGGGGGCAGCTCGATCTCGTAATGCGCCACCAGGGCGCGCGCCTCGGCGAAGGTGGTGGCGTCCGGCACGGTGGGGCCGGAACCGATGACGGAGGGGTCATCCCCCGGCACGTCGGAAATGGCCAGGGTGCGCACCCGCGCCGGGTAGGCCGCCGCCGCCAGCCGCCCGCCCTTGATCGCCGAGAGGTGGCGGCGGACGCAGTTCATTTCCTGGATCGTGGCGCCAGAGGCCAGCAGGGCGCGGTTGACCGCCTGCTTCTCCTCCAGCGTCAGGCCCGGGGCGGGGAGGGGCATCAGGGCCGAGGCGCCGCCGGACATCAGGGCCAGCACCATGTCGTCTTCCGTCAGGCCGGAGACGGCCGCCAGCATGCGGCGCGCCGCCTCCATCCCGGCGGCGTCGGGCACCGGGTGGGCGGCCTGCACCACCTCGATCTTCTGCGTCGGCACGGCATGGTCGTAGGGGCAGACGACGACACCGCTCAGCGGCACATCGGGCCATGCGGCCTCGACGGCGGCGGCCATCACCGCCCCGGACTTGCCGCCACCCACCACCACCACGCGGCCCTTGGGAAGGCCGGGCAGGTGGCTGGCCAGCATGGCGCGCGGGTCCGCCGCGCGGATGGCGGCATCGAACAGCCGGCGCAGCGCGGCGCGTGCGGATTCGTCGGTCCAGCTCATTGGTACAGCGTTCCCCCAAGCTCCTTTCCTTATTCTGGCCCTCCAGGCGGCGCGGCAAAAGGGTGTCGCTGTGACGTTTCGCCCAGGAATGTGTCTCTCAGGCCGCGACGGGAGCATTTTTTTCGCGCAGGCCACCAGGGGCGGTGCTGGACCCCCTCTGCCGGCGCCGCGCAGGGGGCGCGCCTGACCCCGCGGCGCATCAGACCGCGTGCCAGACGGATGATTTTTCAGGAACCTTCTTTTTCTGAAGAAAAAGAAGCAAAAAGACTTTTTCAGTTTGGCGTCCCGCCCATAGCCATGAGCGGGACGCCCACTGATAGAAGTTTTTTGGTTCTTTTTTACAAAAAAGAACCCTTTCCCTTTTTAAGCGGCGCGGCGCGCCACCTCCTCCGGGCTCATCCGCACCAGGGCCTCATAGTCCTTCAGCAGGGTCTCGGTGATGGCGCCCGGGGTGTATTCGAAGCCCGCGATGGCGCGCACCGGCGTCACCTCGGCGGCGGTGCCGGCCAGGAAGACCTCGCTCGCGCGGCCCAGCTCCTCGGCGGCGATGGTGCGCTCCACCACCTTGATCTGGCGCTGCCTGGCCAGGCCCATCACCGTGCGGCGGGTGATGCCGTCCAGGAAGCAGATCGGCGTCGGCGTGTGCAGCTCGCCATCGAAGACGAAGAAGGCATTGGCGCCGGTCGCCTCGGCCACGTCGCCCTTGAAGTCGAGCATCAGCGCGTCGTCGAAGCCCTGCGCCTCGGCGGCGTGCTTGGACAGGGTGCCGATCATGTAGAGGCCGGCGGCCTTGGAGGCGGTCGGCGCCGTGTCGGGCGCCGGGCGCCGCCAGGGGGCCATGCCGAGGCGCACGCCCTTCATGCGGTTGGCGCCGAACAGGTTCGGCCAGGCCCAGGTGGCGATCGCCAGATGGATCTTCGTCTGCTGCGCCGAGACCGCCAGCATCTCCGAGCCGCGCCAGGCCAGCGGGCGGACATAGGCATCCGTCAGCCCGTTCTTCTGCATCACCGCGATGCAGGCGGCGTCGATCTCTTCCGCCGTATAGGGGATCTCGAAGCCGAGGATGCGGCCGGAGGCGATCAGGCGCTCCGTGTGCTCACGCAGCTTGAAGATATTTCCGGCATAGGCCCGCTCGCCCTCGAACACGCCGCTGGCATAATGCAGCCCGTGGGTCAGGACGTGCAGCTTGGCATCCCGCCAGGGCAGCATCTGGCCGTCCATCCAGATCCAGCCGTCACGGTCGTCGAAAGGAACCAGCGCCATGTGTGTCATCCTCCGGGGCCTGTTCACGCAATATCATTGCGCGTAACGTGGGGACGGTAAAACTTAAAACGATAATGTGTCAATGAAGCTGACCCAACACGGAAGCATGCCCGCCATGTCGGACGCACCGGACGCCAAGCCCGTCGGCGCGGGGCGCCAGCTTCTCTTCCTGCGGGAGGAGGAGCTACGGCTTGCCCAGGACCTGCTGTTCTTCGGCTATCGCGACTTCACCGCGGGGCCGGACGCCATCCTGGCGGAGCTGGGCATGGGGCGGGCGCACCACCGGGTGCTGCATTTCGTCGGCCGCCGCCCCGGCATCACGGTGGGGGAGCTTCTGGCCATCCTCGGCATCACCAAGCAGTCGCTCGGCCGCGTGCTGACGCCGCTGGTGGAGGAAGGCTATGTCACCCAGCAGCCCGGCCGCAATGACCGCCGCCAGCGCCTGCTCTCGCTGACCGAGAAGGGGGAGGCGCTGGAACGCCGCCTGTTCGAGCGGCAGCGGGAATGGGTGATGCAGGCCTATCGCGAGGCCGGCCCGGTCGCGGTAGAAGGCTTTCGCCGCGTCATGCGCGGCCTGATGGGGCCGGAGGCGCGGGCACAGCTGGACCGCGCGTCCGGCGGTGCCCCGGGTAGTGCCTCTGGCGGTGCCCCGGGCGGCAAGCGGAGCGCGGCATGAGCCTGAGCACGTCCACCGGCAGCCTGCCCACGGGGGCGGAGCCGCATCTTCTTGTGGTCGATGACGATGCGCGGCTGCGCAAGCTGTTGCAGCGTTTCCTCTCGGAACAGGGCTTCCGCGTCACCGCCGCCGCCGATGCCGCCGCGGCGCGGCAGGCGCTGCACAGCATGGCCTTCGACCTGCTGGTGCTGGATGTGATGATGCCCGGCGAATCGGGCCTGGACCTGACGGAGAGCCTGCGGCGCGAGGGGCAGGACGTGCCCATCCTGATGCTGACCGCCGCCGGCGCGCCGGATGACCGGGTGGCGGGCTTCGAGCGCGGCGCGGATGACTACCTGGCCAAGCCCTTCGAGCCGCGCGAGCTGGCGCTGCGCATCCGCACCATCCTGAAGCGCGCCGCGCCGGCGCTGCCGGCCACGCTGCCGCTGGCGCCGGTGCAGCTTGGCCCCCGCTGGTTCGACCCGGAGCGCGGCGAACTGCGCGGCCAGGACGGCACCCAGCGCCTGACGGGGGGGGAGGCCGCCCTGCTCGGTGCCCTGGCCCGCCGCGCCGGGGAGGTGCTGACGCGCGAGGAAATCGCCGCCGCCCTGGGCACGCCCGAGGCCGGGGAGCGCGCCATCGACGTCCAGGTGACCCGCCTGCGCCGCAAGATCGAGCCTGACCCGCGCGAGCCGCGCTTTCTCCAGACGGTGCGGCACAAGGGCTATGTGCTGAAGCCGGGAACTTAAAGATAAAAAAGAAGCGTTCTTTTTTGAAAAAAAAGAACCAAAAAACTTTTATCAGTTTCGCGTCCCACTGTGCCGGGAGACGGCGGCAGCCTGAAAAAAGTCTTTTTGCTTCTTTTTCTTCAGAAAAAGAAGGTTGACTATGAAATCTCCCTCATAAAGAGAGATTGGCGCTTGCCCGCGCGCCCCGCTATGCCGGCGGCATGAAGCCCACGCCGCCCCCCCTGCGCCCCGCCCTCCGCCTGCTGGCCGCGCCGCTGCGGCTGCTGCTGCCGCGTGGGCTGCTGGGGCGGGCGCTGCTCATCATCCTGCTGCCGCTGCTCATCCTCCAGGGGGTGGCGCTGCAACTCTTCTATGGCGGGCATCTCGACGTCATCTCCCGCCGCCTGGCCGGCGGCGTGGGCGGCGATGTCGGCATGGTGGTGGAACTGCTCGCCCGCCACCCGATCGACAGCGAGCGGGACTGGATCTTCCGCGAGGCCGCGTGGCGGCTGGATCTCTCCCTGGCCTTCGAGGCCGGGGCCTCGCTCGGCCTGCCCGGCCAGCGCGGCAGCTGGATGCCGCTGCTGCCGCTGGAGGATGACCTCTCCCAGGCCCTGCGCGACCGTGTCGGCCTGCCCTTCGACACGGACTGGCAGTCCGACCCGCGCAGCGTCATCATCCGCGTGCAGCTGCCGGATGGCGTGCTGCATGTGGAGGCGCCGCGCAAGCGCCTGTTCTTCGGTACGCTCTATCTGTTCGTGCTGTGGCTGGTGGGCACCTCGCTGCTGCTCTTCTTCGTGGCGGCGATGTTCATGAAGAACCAGGTGCGCGCCATCCGCCGCCTGGCCAGCGCGGCGGAGGCCTTCGGCCTGGGCCGTGAACTCGGCCCCATCAAGCCCGAGGGCGCGGCGGAGGTGCGGCAGGCGGCGGCGGCCTTCAACCAGATGCAGGCGCGCATCCGCCGCTTCATCACCCAGCGCACCGAGATGCTGGCCGGCATCAGCCACGACCTGCGCACGCCGCTGACGCGCCTGCGCCTCAGCCTCGCCATGCTGCCGCCCGGCGCGGAGGAGGATGCCGCCGCCATGACCGAGGATGTGGCGGAAATGGAGCGGATGGTGGCCACCTACCTCGCCTTCGCCCGTGGCGAGGGGCTGGAGCAGACCCAGCCGGCCGACCTCGTGGAACTGGTGCGCGACCTCGCCGACCGCGCCCGCCGCGACGGCGCCACGGTGACGGTGGAGGCGCCCGAGGCCCTCATCCTGCCGCTGCGGGTGGATGCGCTGCGGCGCTGCCTCGGCAATCTGCTCGACAATGCGCGGCGGCATGCGCGGCGCATCGATCTCGCCCTGTCGGAGGCGGCGCGGCAGGAAGGGGGGCGGCCGGCGGGGCGCTGGGTGTTCATCACCGTCGATGATGACGGGCCGGGAATCCCGGAAGCCTCGCGCGAGGAGGCCTTCCGGCCCTTCACCAGCTTCTCGGCGGGGGGGACGGGGCTGGGCCTCGCCATCGCCCGCGATATCGCCCGCGCCCATGGCGGCGATATCGCGCTGGAAGCCAGCCCCCTGGGGGGGCTGCGGGCGAGGATCCGCCTGCCGGCCTGAGGGGCGGCAAGGGGAGCAAGAGAAGGGTTCTTTTTTGGAAAAAAGAACCAAAAAACTTTTTCAGAAAGCTGGAGTCAGGGGGTCTTGGCCATCAGCTTCTGGACCTCCTCCATCGCCTCGGCGAAGCGCCTGTTCAGCAGCGACAGCGCCTCGGTGTTCGACTTCTGGATCATGTCGGCGATCTCCTGCAGGTTGGAGACGGCGCGGCCATAGGTGGCCTTCAGCATCTCCGCCTGCTTCGCCGCCTGGTCCTGCGGCGAGGCGCCAGGGGTCGCGGCCTGCATCACCTGCGTCATCTCGGACATGGATTGCTGGAGAATCTCCATGTGCCGGCGGGCCACCGCCTGGGCCCCCTCCAGCGCCACCCTGTTGGCGGCGGAGAGCGCCTCGAAGTTGCGGCGCTGCGCCGCGGCGAGGGCTTCCATATCCGGCATGACCGGCAGGCGAAAATCCGAGAGCAGCCGCATGATGTCCATCTCCGGCGCGATCTTGAACCCGTCCGACATCGCATTTCCTCCCGCGATTCTTGTCTGCGGCCACTCTAGCCACGCGGCGGGGCAGGCCGGAAGCCGTTCCGGCGCGCCAGGGTCACGATGCCGCGGGGTGTGCCTCCGGCGCGGCGGGCGGCGCGGGCGGCGGGGCGGCGCCATCGAGGCGCAGCAGGCGCGCCGCGCGCTCGGCCTTGTCCAGCGCGCGGTCCAGCGCGGCCATGGTGGCGCCGAGATCCATCGTCTCATCCTGTTCCCAGGCGCGCAGGGTGGCGATCCACACCACCGAGAGACCCTTGACCCGCAGCGCCCCGGCCGGGCCGCAGGAGGGAATGCCGGCGGCCTCCAGCATCCAGCTCATCGAGGCAGCGAGCACCGGCGCCAGGGCGAGGCTGAGCAGCGGGTCCCGCCGCATCTCGCGGCCGAAGCGGAGCAGCCCCTCGCGGTGCGGCTGCAGCGCGTCCAGCCGGCGCATCAGCGTGTCGAAAAGCTGGTCGCGCGGGGAACCGCTCGGGCTGGTGGGGGCGTCGCGCAGCACCTGCTCATCCACCCAGCGGCTGTGGCGGCAGAGCAGGGCGAATTTCGCCGGCGCCACGCCCCGCAGCGCGGCGAGGGAGGTGCCGGCGCGCTCCGCCAGTTGCGGCAGGGTGAAGCCGTTCCATCCGTGCTCGGCCACCAGGGACCAGAGCGCGTCCATCAGGGCGTTGTCGTCGGGGGGAGAGGTCTCGATCATGCCCAGACAATGGCCCCGCCCCCCGCGCTGCGCCAGGGGGCTGACAGAAGGGTTTCCAAAGGCCTCAGGCCTTTGGTGGCTGCGCGGCACTGCCGCGCAGGTTTGAGAGGGGCGAAGCCCCTCTCAAGGTCAGGCCGCGAGTTCCCTCGACCGCGCCGTGGCCGCCGCGATGGCCTCGGACATCAGCTTCGGCCAGGCTTCGGAGGCCATGAGCACGTTGAGGGCGCGCTCCGTCGTCCCCTTGGGGCTGGTGACGTTGCGGCGCAGCTGGGCGGCGTCCAGCTCGCTGGCGGCGAGCAGCGCGCCGGAGCCGGAGACGGTGCGCCGCGCCATGCGGCGGGCGAGATCCGGCGGCAGCCCCTGCTCGATGGCGGCGGCTTCCAGCACCTCGGCCAGCAGGAAGACATAGGCCGGCCCGCCGCCGGAGACGGCGGTGACGGGGTCGATCAGCCCTTCCTCCTCCAGCCAGGCGACCTCGCCGATGGCGGAGAGCAGGGCATCGCACAGCGCCTTCTGCTCCGGGCTGACGCCGGGGCCGGGATAGGCGCAGGTGAAGCCCTGGCGCACGGCGGCGGGGGTATTGGGCATGGCGCGCACCACGCGCGCCGCGCCGCCGAGCAGGGCGGTGATGCCGCCCACCGTCTTGCCCGCCATGATGGAGACGATCAGGGCGCCGGCCCTGGCATGGGCGGCGAAGCCGGGCAGGGCGGCCTCCGCCTGCTGCGGCTTGGTGGCCAGCACCACGGCGGCCGGGGTGAAATCGGGCGGGATATCGGCGGCGGTGGCGCAGATGGTGACGCGCCCGGCGAAGGCTTCCGTGGCCTCCGCATAGGGTTCCACCACCACGACCTGCTCCACGCCGCGCTCGAGCCAGCCTTCCAGCATGGCCCCGCCCATCTTGCCGCAGCCGACGAGAAGAATCGGCGGCAAAGTCTCACCCATGCTCAGGCTTCCCCTACGCAATCCAGCATGGCCGCGGCGAGGGCCTCGGCCGGCGGCTTGCCGCCCCATAGCACGAACTGGAAGGCGGGGAAAAACCGCTCGCACTCGGTGATGGCGATGTCGACCATGTCTTCCAGGCTTTCGGCGCTGGCGCCGGGGGCGCCGCGCAGCAGCACGGCGTGGCGGTAGACGGGGGCGCCATCCTCGCTGTCGAGGCCGAAATGGCCGATCCACAGCTTCTCATTGGCCAGGGCCAGCAGCTCATAGAGCGGGCCGCGCCGGTTGGCCGGCACCTTCAGGTCGAAGGCGCAGGTGAAATGCATGGCGCTGATCTCCTGCGACCAGGAGAAGAACAGGCCGTAATCGCACCACTTGCCCGGGGCTTCGGCCGCCATCTCGCCGTCGGAGCGCCGCTCGAACACCCACTCATTGGCGGTGACGATCTGCTCCAGGATGTCGAGCGGATTGGCGGAACGGTCGCGGTCAACGGTCTGCAGGCCGGACATCGCGGCACCTCCTTCCCATTCGGGGGGCTGGGCCACCCAGATCTTGGGTGAAGCCAAACGCCCGCACCACAATACGCGGCATATCGCGGGGGCAAATCGCGCCGCAAGAGGCAAGGGCGAGTCCAGGCGTTGCGGCCAGGGATTTTTACCGCATCGCAATATACTTCTCCGGGCATGAAACAACCCGCCCTGCGGGCCTTTCCTGGTGGAAAAGGCGGCATGGCTGGGGCGGCGGTCGCGGGCATGGTCGCCCTGGAGGGGCGCGGCTAGGGTCGGCGCCATGCCCTCCGAGTCCGCCCCGCCCCCCGTGGCTGCCACACCCGTCGCCGCTCTGCCCGTCCCTGGCCGGGAGAGGGCCATCGGCCTCGCCTGTGCCTTCGCCGTGGTGGTGGTCTGGGCCGGCTTCGCCCTCTCCGGCCGGCTCTCGGCCCGGCAGTCCTTCACGCCCTGGGATGTGGGGGCGCTGCGCTACATGGGCTCGCTGCTGGCCGGGCTGCTGCTGGCGGCGCGCTTCGGCTGGCCGCGCCTGCCGCCGCGGCAGGTGCTGGGGCTGGCGGCGGGGGCGGCCTTCGGCTTCCCGCTCTGCGCCTACTGGGCCTTCCGCTATGCCCCTGCCGCCCATGCCGGGGTGCTGCTCACCGGCACGCTGCCCTTCCTCACCGCTCTGCTGGCGGCGCTGGTGCTGGGGGAGGGGTTCTCGCGCGCGCGGCTGCTCTCCCTCGGCGTGGTGGCGGCGGGCATCGCCCTGCTGGCGGGGGATACCTTCGCCGCCTGGCCCGGTGCCTGGAGGGGGGACCTGCTCTTCCTGGCGGGCAGCTTCTCCTGGGCGGTCTTCACCGTGCTGCTGCGGCGCTGGCGGGTGCCGGCGCTCACCGCCACCACGGCGCTCGCCCTCTATCCGCCCCTGCTCTACCTGCCGCTGTGGTGGCTCTTCCTGCCCTCCAGCCTGGGCGAGGCCCCGGCGGGCGCCATCGCCTACCAGTTCGTCTATCAGGGCTTCATCGCCGTGGTGGTGGCGGGCTTCCTCTTCGCCCGCGCCGTGGTGGCGCTGGGGGGCGCGCTGACCACCACCATCACGGCGCTGACCCCGGCGCTCTCCGCCCTCGGCGCCTGGCCGCTGCTGGGGGAGCCGCTGGGCCTGGCCGGGCTGGCCGGGGTGGCGATGGTCTCTCTCGGCATGGCGCTCGGCGTGCTGGGCCAAGGGACGGGCCAAGGGACAGGCCAAGGGACAGGCCAGGGGAGGGGAACGCGCTGATGCGCCTCGCGCTGTGCCCCGATCCGGCCCTGCCGCCGGACTCCTGGCCGGAGGCGGATCTGCTGGTCCTGCCGGCCGATCCCTGGGCCGCCGACCGCGCCCCCTGGCCCGCCGCCCGCGCCGCCGCCGCCGCGCGGCTGGAGGCCCTGGCC
>NZ_JANFNY010000083.1:0-16235 GCF_024437745.1 Roseomonas sp. GC11
CCGTGAAAACCTGATTGTCGCTGCTCTCCACCATGCCCAGAACATGGGAACAGCATTCAAGCTCTAACAGGCCTTAGTTTTTTCCAGAATTTTCTTTCAGTTTGCGTCCCGCTTCAGGCCTGAGGCGGGACGCCAAACTGAAAAAAGTCTTTTTGCTTCTTTTTCTTCAGAAAAAGAAGATTTCTTCAAATATCTTAATTGGACCCCGCCAGGAAGCGCGCGCCCGCCTCCACCAGCGTCTCCACCCCCAGGGCGAGATCCTCTTCCTTCGTATCTTCCGCCCAGTGGTGGCTGATGCCGCCGATGGAGGGGACGAAGAGCATGGCGGCGGGCATCAGCCGGGCGATGTATTGCGCGTCATGCCCGGCGCCGCTCGGCATCACCTGCCAGGCGCCGGGGGCGAGGGCCTCGGCGGCGGCGGAGAGGGCGCGCATCAGGCCGGGGTCGCACAGGGCGGGGGTGGCCTTGCTGACGCTCACCAGCGTCGTCACGCAGCGCTCGCGACGGTTGCTCTCCTGCACCAGGCGGCGCAGCCCGGCCTCCATCTCCTCCAGCTTCGCCACCGAGACGTCGCGGAACTGGAAGAGCACATCGGCCCGGCCGGGAATGATGCTGGGCGCGCCGGGGTCGAGGGTGATGCGGCCCGTGGTCCAGGTGCTGCGCTCGCCGCAGAAGCGCGGGAATTCGGCATCGATGGCGGCGAGCAGCCGCACGGCGGTGAGGCCGGCATCCCGGCGCTCGGCCATGGTGGTGCCGCCGGCATGGTCCTGCTGCCCCTCCACCAGCAGGCGCCACTGCCAGATGGCGACGATGCCGCTGACGATGCCGAGCCGCAGCCCGGCGCGCTCCAGCTGCGTGCCCTGCTCGATATGCATCTCGAAGAAGCCCCTGTAGCGGCCGGGGTCGAGTTGCAGGCGGGGCAGGCCCGCCAGCCCGGCGGCTTCCAGGGCGGCGCGCAGCGGCGTGCCATCGGTGCGGTTGCGGCTGCGGTCGATGTCTTCTTCCGTCAGGTCGCCGATGATGGAGCGGCTGCCGAGGAAGCCGCCCTCGAAATGGCCTTCCTCATCGGCGAAGGCGCAGACATCGACGGGCAGCCCCGCCCGCGCCATGGCCAGCGCGCCGACGACGCCGAGCGCGCCATCCAGCCACCCGGCCTCGTTCTGGCTCTCGATATGGCTGCCGGCGAGGAGATGCGGCCCCTCCCCCTTATGCCGGCCGAAGACATTGCCGATGCCGTCGATCGAGGCGTCCAGCCCCACCTCCTCCATCTTCCGCATCAGCCAGCGGCGGGACTCCATGTCCTGCGGCGAGTAGGTCGGGCGATGGACGCCGGTCTTGAAGGCGCCGATCTGGCGCAGCTCATGCAGGTCGGCGAGGAAGCGGGCGGTATCGGCCTTCGGCATCTGGGGCACCCCTGTTGCGGCGCGCCATGCTGCGCCGCACCTCCCCGAGGGGCAAGATGGCGGCCAGCCCTGGCCTTGAGGGGGCTTTGCCCCCTCAACCCTCCTTCTTTCCCTTGGGCAGGGGACAGGGTCCCCTGCACCCGCCTTCAGGAGGTGCCCCCGGATGGGTTTCCAAAGGCCTCAGGCCTTTGGTGGGGAGAGTTTGAGAGGGGCGAAGCCCCTCTCAAGACAGCGCGCGCTCAGCGCGCCTCCAGCGTCAGCCCGCCATCGACGGTCAGGGTCTGCCCCGTCACCATCGGCGCGCCGGCGAGCAGGAAGACGATGGTCTCCGCGATATCCTCCGGCGTGCAGCGGCGCTTGAGCAGGGCCTTCTCGGCCGAGGCGGCGCGGCGCTCCTCCGTCCACTGCACCATCCAGGTGGAATCCACCGCCCCCGGCGCCACGGCGTTGACGCGCGCGGCGGGGGCCAGGGCGCGGGCCAGGTTCTTCGTCATGTTGATGACGCCCGCCTTGGTGGCGCCATAGGCCAGGGAGGAGCCGGCCGCGTCCTGCCCGGCGATGGAGGCGACATTGACGACCGCACCCCCCGCCGCCTGCAGGGCCGCCGCCGCCGCCCTGGCGCAGCGGAAGACGCCGAGCAGGTTCACCTCCAGCACCGTCTGCCACAAGGCCTCGGTGATGCGGTCCAGCGCGGCGGGGGGGATCTGGGTGGTGGTGCCGGGGGTGCCGGCATTGTTCACCAGATAATCCAGCCCGCCGAGGGCGGCGATGGCGGCCTCCACCATGCGCGGGCCATCGGCGGCGTCCCCCACATTGCCGGGGGCGGCGAGGACATCCAGCCCTTCCGCCTGGAGGGCCGCCACCACCTCCACCCCGCGCGGATCGCCCGGCAGGTGGTTGACGGCGACGCGGCAGCCCGCCCCGGCCAGCCGGCGCACCACCGCCAGCCCGATGCCGGAGGCGCCCCCCGTCACCAGCGCGCGCTTTCCCGGCAGTTCGTAGCGGATCATGGGGTCCCTCCTGGATGGTGTTCGTTGGGGAGCAGACTGCACCGGGGCGGGGCGCGCCGGAAGCGGGGCGGGCCCCGGATTCGGTGCGGGCGCCGTCTGTGCTTGCCTTTGCCGCCCCCCTCCGCTACCGCCGCGCCCGGAAGCCCCCATGACCAGCACCACACCCCCCGCCCCGCCCGAACTCCGGGCCGAGGATTTCGACTTCGCCCTGCCCGAGGCGCTGATCGCCCAGCACCCCGCCCGCCCGCGTGACGCCGCCCGCCTGCTGGTGGTGGCGCCCGAGGGCGTGCGGGACCAGGGGGTGCGCGACCTCCCCGCCTGGCTGCGCCCCGGCGACCTGATGGTGGTGAACGACACCCGTGTCATCCCCGCCCGCCTGCGCGCCCGGCGCGGCGAGGCGCGGCTGGAGATCATGCTCAACCGCGCCGAGAGCGGCGGCCAGGGGGGCGTGGTTTGGCACGCCCTGGTGCGCAACGCGAAGAAGCTGCGGCCAGGGGATATCCTGGCCATCGAGGGCGCGCCGGAACTCGCCCCGCGCGTGGTGGAGCGGCAGGAAGGCGGCGCGGCGCTGATCGATTTCGGCCCGGACCAGGGCCTGCTCGCGGCGGCGCTGGAAAAGGCGGGGGAAATCCCCCTGCCGCCCTATATCGCCCGCCCCGACGGCCCGAGGCCGGAGGACCGCGAGGACTACCAGCCCATCTTCGCCCGCGAGCCGGGCGCCGTGGCCGCCCCCACCGCCAGCCTGCACTTCACCCCGGCGCTGCTGGCGGCGCTGGCGGCGCGCGGCGTCGGGCAGGTCGCGCTGACGCTCCATGTCGGCGCCGGCACCTTCCTGCCCGTGCGCGCCGAGAACCCGCGCGAGCACAGGCTGCACGCCGAATGGGGCCATATCTCCGAAGAGGCCGCCGCCGCCATCAATGAGACCCGCGCCAGGGGCGGGCGCATCATCGCCATCGGCACCACCGCGCTGCGGCTGCTGGAAAGCGCGGTGGATGAACATGGCACCGTCCACCCCTTCCGCGGCCTGACGGATATCTTCCTGCTGCCGGGGCATGTCTTCCGCTCGGCGGATCTGCTGCTGACCAATTTCCACCTGCCGAAATCCAGCCTCTTCATGCTGGTCTCGGCCTTCTCCGGCATGGCGCGGATGCGCGACGCCTATGCCCATGCCGTGGCGGGGGGTTACCGCTTCTACTCCTACGGCGATGCCAGCCTGCTCTTCCGCGAGGACATTGCCCCATGACGCATCAAGGCCCGCTCCACTGGAGCTGCCAGTGCCGCGACGGCCACGCCCGCGCCGGCACGCTGCACACCGCCCATGGCGACGTCCCCACCCCCGTCTTCATGCCCGTCGGCACCGCCGGCACGGTCAAGGGCATGACGGCCGATGGCGTGCGCGCCACCGGGGCGCAGATCGTCCTCGGCAACACCTACCACCTGATGCTGCGCCCGGGGGCGGAGCGCGTCGCCAAACTCGGCGGCCTGCACACCATGATGGACTGGCACGGCCCGATCCTGACGGATTCCGGCGGCTTCCAGGTCATGTCCCTCTCCCAGCTGCGCAAGCTGGACAAGGACGGCGTCACCTTCCAGAGCCACATCAACGGCCAGAAATTCCGCCTGACGCCGGAACGCAGCATCGAGATCCAGCACCTCCTCGATGCCGACATCACCATGTGCTTCGACGAATGCACGCCCTTCCCGGCGACGCACGAGGTGGCGGCGCAATCCATGCGCCTCTCCATGGCCTGGGCCGCGCGCTCCCGCGCCGCCTTCGTGGCGCGGCCGGGCTATGGCCTCTTCGGCATCCAGCAGGGCAGCGTCTATGAGGATCTCCGCGCCGAGAGCGCGAAGGCGCTGACGGAGATCGGCTTCGAGGGCTACGCCATCGGCGGCCTCGCCGTCGGCGAGGGACAGGAGGAAATGTTCCGCGTCCTCGATTTCAGCGTGCCCATGCTGCCGGAGACGCATCCGCGCTACCTGATGGGCGTCGGCACGCCCTCCGACCTGATCGGCGCCGTCATGCGCGGCGTGGACATGTTCGACTGCGTCATGCCCACGCGCTCCGGCCGCACCGGGCGGGCCTATACCAGCCGCGGCGTGCTGAACATCCGCAACGCCCGACACGCCGAGGATACCAGCCCGCTGGACCCGGACTGCGACTGCCCCGCTTGCAGCCGCCACAGCCGGGGCTATCTGCACCATCTGTTCAAGGCGGATGAGATGCTGGGGCCGATCCTGCTCTCCTGGCACAACATCCGCTACTACCAGCGCCTGATGCAGCGCCTGCGCCAGGCCATCCTGGAAGGCCGCCTCGCCGCCGAGGCCGCCGCCATCCAGGCCGGCTGGGCCGCGCAGGCCGAGGAAACCACCGCATGACCGCCTCTCATGACGTCTCCGGCCTCACCATACTGGGCCAGCACACCGCCCAGCCGCAATCGCCGGAGGAGGCGGTGCTGGAGCGCGTCCCCAACCCGCATCCCGGCCAGCACTACACCGTCCGCTTCGTCGCGCCGGAATTCACCTCGCTCTGCCCGCTGACGGGGCAGCCGGATTTCGCCCATCTCGTCATCGACTACATCCCGGGCGACTGGCTGGTGGAGAGCAAGAGCCTGAAGCTCTTCCTCGGCAGCTTCCGCAACCACGGCGCCTTCCACGAGGCCTGCACCGTCTCCATCGGCCTGCGCCTGGCCGAAACGCTCTCGCCCACCTGGCTGCGCATCGGCGGCTACTGGTATCCGCGCGGCGGCATCCCGATCGATGTCTTCTGGCAGACCGGCGCGGCGCCGCAGGGCGTCTGGGTGCCGGATCAGGGCGTGCCGCCCTATCGCGGGCGGGGGTGATTTTTTTCTTTCAGGAAAAAATGTTCTTTTTTTGAAAAAAAGAACCAAAAAACTTCTTTCCGTTGGCGTCCCGCCTCGGGCCTGGAGCGGAACACAAACTGAAAAAAAATCGGGAAAAGAAGGGATCTGAAATCGATAATCCTGCATCCCGCGCCGCCGCCATCCGGGACGAAGCCCTCCGCCTCGGCTTCGATGCGGTGGGCTTTGCCCCGGCGCATCTGGGCCCGGAGGTGCGGGCGCGGCTGGATGCCTTCCTGGCCGCCGGGATGCACGGGCAAATGGGCTGGCTGGCCGATCGCGCGGAACAGCGCGCCCACCCCCAGGCACTCTGGCCGGAGGCGGTCTCCGTCATCGCCCTCGGCATGAATTACGGGCCGGAGGAAAACCCCCTCGCCCTGCTGGACCAGCGCGACCGGGGCGCCATCAGCGCCTATGCCCGCAACAGGGACTACCACGACATCGTCAAGAAGCGCCTGAAGGCGCTGGCCCGCTGGATGGTGGAGCGCTGGAAGGGCAGCGAACTGAAGGTCTTCGTCGATACCGCGCCGGTGGCGGAAAAGCCGCTGGCACAGCAGGCGGGGCTGGGCTGGCAGGGCAAGCACACCAACCTCGTCTCCCGCGCGCATGGCTCCTGGCTCTTCCTGGGCGAGGTCTATACGACGCTGGACCTCGCCCCCTCCGGCGCCGAGGTGGATCACTGCGGCCGCTGCGCGCGCTGCCTCTCCGCCTGCCCGACCGCGGCCTTCCCCGCGCCCTACCGGCTCGATGCCCGGCGCTGCATCGCCTATCTCACCATCGAGCACAAAGGCCCGATCCCGGAGGAATTCCGCCCGGCGATGGGCAACCGGATCTATGGCTGTGACGACTGCCTCGCCGTCTGCCCCTGGAACAAATTCGCCCAGGCGGCGCGCGAGCCGGGGCTGATCGCGCGGGAGGACCTCACCGCCCCGCGCCTCGCCGAGCTGGCGCTGCTGGACGATGCCACCTTCCGCGCGCGGTTTTCCGGCTCGCCCATCAAGCGCATCGGGCGGGAGAGCTTCATTCGCAATGTGTTGATCGCGATCGGCAACAGCGGCGATGCGGCGCTTCGCCCGATTGTTGAAGGCTTGAGCAAGGATTCTTCAGACGTCGTCTGCGATGCGGCCCGTTGGGCCTTGGATCGTCTCACACCGCGCCCCACAGCTTAAACGCTTCCTTTACCGCTTCTCCCTATCTTCGCCTCTCGTGTTGGAGGGGTGAGATGAGCGACGGCAATGTCATGGGGTTCGCCTGGTATGATCCCGAGTCTTTTGAAGCCCTGCGCGAGAAAATGCCGGATATGAGCGAGTCCTATGATGACTGGCTCATGGGCGCGAAGAAGGATCTCCAGCGTGCCGTGAAGGAGGGCTACCGCGTCATCCGCATCGCCGTGCGCCCGCAGGAATTCTACCCCTGGTGCCAGCGCCAGGGCATCATCTACCCGAATATCCGTGACCGCCGCGCCTATGCCGCCGAGCAGGCCGCCCTGCTCGTCAAGGCCGAGCGCGCCGGCCGTGGCCTCTTCGGCCTCTTCTGAAAAAAGTCTTTTTGCTTCTTTTTCTCCAGAAAAAGAAGATTCCTTGACGCCCCACGCCCCCCGCTGCAAGCCGCCCTCCAGCAAGGAGGCTCCAGCATGAGCGAGACGGCCAGCAGCGGCGCGGCGGAAGGCGCCCTCGTCCTCTTCAGCGGCGGGCAGGATTCCGCCACCTGCCTCGCCTGGGCGCTCGCGCGCTTCGGCCATGTCGAAACCCTCGGCTTCGATTATGGCCAGCGCCACCGCATCGAACTCGAATGCCGCGCCGAATTCCGCGCGGCCCTCCCCGCGGACTGGCAGCAGCGCCTCGGCCCCGACCACACGCTGCGCCTCGATGCCCTCGGCCAGCTTTCCGACACCGCCCTGACGCGCGAGACCGAAATCACCCTGCAGGCCGATGGCCTGCCCAACACCTTCGTCCCTGGCCGCAATCTTCTGTTCCTGACCTTCGCCGCCGCCCTCGCCTACCGGCGCGGCCTGCGCCACATCGTCGGCGGCATGTGCGAGACGGATTTCTCCGGCTACCCGGATTGCCGGGACGATACCATCAAGGCCCTCCAGGTCGCCCTCAACCTCGGCATGGAGCGCCGCTTCGTCCTGCACACCCCGCTGATGTGGCTGGACAAGGCCGAGACCTGGGAACTGGCCGAGCGCCTCGGCGGGCCGAAGCTGGTCTGCGACATCGTCGAGAAAACCCACACCTGCTACCGGGGCGAGCGCGGCACCCTCCACCCCTGGGGGCATGGCTGCGCTGCGTGCCCGGCTTGCGAGTTGCGCGCCAGGGGCTGGGCGGGCTACCAGTCGCGCCGCTGACATCCCGTCGGCGCGGATGCTCCCGCCCAGCAATGGAAAACTCGCAGATGACCGACCCCCGCCGCCTGGAGGGCCTGCTGGCCCTCTTGGCCTTCGGCCTCACCATTCCCGCGGCGAACTGGCTGATCGGCCATGCCGGCACCGTCTGCGTGCCCAACGGGCCCTGCCTCATCCCCGTCGCCCCGGGCGTCATGGCGCCCTCCGGCGTGCTGATGATCGGCCTCGCCCTCGTGCTGCGCGACTTCGTGCAGCGCCGCCTCGGCCTCGGCTTCGCCTGGGCCGCCATCCTGGCGGGCACCGCGCTCTCCGCCACGCTGGCCGCGCCCTCCCTCGTGATCGCCTCGGCCGTCGCCTTCCTGCTCAGCGAAACCGCCGATCTCCTCGTCTATACGCCGTTGCAGCGGCGCAGCCTCGTGCTCGCCGTGCTGGCCTCCGGGGTGGTCGGGCTCGTCGTGGACAGCGTGTTTTTCCTGGGCATCGCCTTTGGCGATCTCTCCTTCCTGGGCGGGCAGGTCATCGGCAAGCTCTGGATGATCCTCCTCGCCCTGCCGCTCACCGCCTGGCTGCGGCGGGCGGATGAACGGCGCGGGATTCTGCCCGTCTGAAAAAACAGGGAGGGCGCCGCCATCCCTGGCCCTCCCGCCAGGAGGCTGAGCCTCCTGGACCTCGCCCCAGGATACCGGCATAGAGGCGGCGCATGACGCACACCGCCGCCGACCCGGAATGGGATGACCTGCTGCGCCAGCGTGAAGCCGGCGGCACTCTGGCGCCGGGGCCGCTCGCGGCGCTGTTCGGGCCGGTGCTCGGCCCCATCACGGCGGCGGATGGCTGCCTCGTGCTGGGGCGGCTGGCGCAGACGCTGGATGGCCGCATCGCCACCACAGGCGGCTCCAGCCAGTGGATCGGCGGGCCGGGCGATCTCCTGCATACCCACCGCCTGCGCGCCCTCTGCGATGCCGTGCTGGTGGGCGCCGGCACCATCCGGCACGACAACCCCCGCCTGACCACCCGCCTCTGCCCCGGCCGCAACCCGGCCCGCGTGGTGCTCGACACCCACCGCAGCCTGGGCACGGACTACACCGTCTTCGCCCCCGGCGGGCCGCCCACCCTGCTGGTCTGCGCCGGCGATGCGCCGGGCGGCGACCGCCACGGCGCGGCGGAGGTGCTGCGCGTGCCGCCCTCCCCGCTCGGCGGGCTGGACATCGCGGCCCTGCTGCCGCTGCTGGCGGCGCGCGGGCTGCGGCGGATTTTCGTCGAGGGCGGCGGCCTCACCGTCTCCCGCTTCCTCGCCGCCGGCGGGCTGGACCGGCTGCACGTCACCGTGGCGCCGGTGCTGCTCGGCTCGGGCATCCCCGCCTTCACCCTGCCCGAGGCCGCCCGCATCGCCGACGGGCTGCGCTTCGACTGGGGCATCCACCGGCTGGGGGAGGATGTGCTGTTCGACATCGCCCTGCACCGCGCCCGCCCCGCGGTCTGCACGCCGGTCTGCGCGGCATGAAGGCGCGCGGCTTCTGGGCCACCGCGCCGGGGGTGGGGGAAATCCGCGCCCTCGACCTGCCGCCCCTGGCGCCGGGCGCCCTGCGCGTCCGCGCCACAGCCAGCGGCGTCTCGCGCGGGACGGAACGGCTGGTGCTCCAGGGCCGCGTGCCGCCCAGCCAGTTCGCCGCCATGCGCGCGCCCCTGCAAAAGGGGGATTTCCCCTTCCCCGTGCAATATGGCTATGCCGCCGTGGGCGTGGTGGTGGAGGGGCCGGCGGAGCGCCTCGGCCAGCGCGTCTTCTGCCTGCACCCGCACCAGGATGTGTTCGACGCCCCCGCCGCCATGGCCGTGCCGGTGCCCGACGCGGTGCCGGACCACCGCGCCGTCCTCGCCGCCAATATGGAAACCGCGCTGAACATCGCCTGGGATGCCGAGCCGCGCCTGGGCGAGCGCATCCTGGTCATCGGCGCCGGGGTGGTGGGGCTGCTGGTGGCGGCGCTGCTCGCCCGCCTGCCCGGCGCGGTGGTGACGGTGCTGGACACCGACCCCGCCCGCCGCCCGGTGGCCGAGGCCCTGGGCTGCCGCTTCGCCACGCCGGAGGACAGCCCGGCGGAGCAGGAACTCATCATCCACGCCTCGGCCAGCGCCGCCGGGCTGCGCCACGCCCTGGCCCATGCCGCCTTCGAGGCGCGCATCCTCGAAGCCTCCTGGTTCGGTGACGCCGCCATTGCCCTGCCGCTCGGCGAGGCCTTCCACGCGAAGCGGCTGGTGCTGCGCTCCACCCAGGTGGGCGCCGTCTCCCCCGCCATGCGCGGCCGCCGCACACATGGGGAGCGCCTGGCCCTCGCCCTCGCCCTGCTGGAGGAGGCGCGCTTCGACGCCCTGGCCGGCCCCCGCCTGCGCTTCGAGGAACTGCCCGCCCGCCTGCCCGCCCTGCTCGCCCCGCCCCCGGCCGGCGAGATGGCGGCGGGGGAGGTTGCGCCGCTCTGTCCCATCATCACCTACGACGCCGGACACCAGAGGAACCCCGCATGTTCAGCCTGACGGTCGCGGATCACATCATGGTCGCGCACAGCTTCCGCGGCGAGGCCTTCGGCCCGGCGCAGCGCGTGCACGGCGCCACCTTCGTCGTCGAGGCGGAGTTCCGCGCCCCCCGCCTCGGCCCGGACAACCTGCTGGTGGACATCGCCGCCGCCCGCGTCGAACTGAGAAAAATCCTCGACGGGCTGGACTACAACAACCTCGACACCCTGCCGCAATTCGCCGGCCTCAACACCAGCACGGAATTCCTCTGCCAGCACATCCACGGCCTGCTGGTGGCGGCGCTGCGGGACGGGCGGCTGGGCGCGGGCGGGCAGGCCGTCACCGCCCTCAAGGTGCTGCTGCGCGAGAGCCCGCTGGCCTGGGCCGCCTATGAGGCGCCGCTCGGCGCTGCCCCCGCCCCGCTCACCGCCGAGGCCTGAGCGGCCATGCGCATCGCCCTGCTCGTCCCCGGCCCCTTCTCCACCATCTCCGGCGGCTATGGCTATGACCGGCGGCTGGTGCAGGGCTTCCGCGCGGCCGGCCACACGGTCGAGGTGGTGGAACTCACCGGCCGCCACCCCCTGCCCGACGCCGCCGCCGAGGCCTCCGCCCGCGCCGCGCTGGACGCCCTGCCCGCCGGCACGCAGCTCATCATCGACGGCCTCGGCCTGCCCGCCTTCGCCCCCTGCGTGGCGGAATTGGAAGCGCGGCGGGCGGTGGGCCTCATCCACCACCCCACCGCCATCGAGCCCGGCTTCACCGAGGCGGAGCGCGCCGAGCTGAAGCGGCGGGAGGCCCTGCTCTTCCCGCGCATGGCGCGGCTGGTCGCCACCTCGCGCCTGACGGCGGACCGCCTGCCCGGCGAATTCGGCGCCGACCCCGCCCGCATCGGCGTCGTCGAGCCCGGCACGGACGCGGCACCGCGCTCCCAAGGTTCGCATGGGGGTTCGGGCGGGGCGGGCTGCGCCATTCTCGCCGTCGGCGTGCTGGTGCCGCGCAAGGGGCATGACGTGCTGATGCGCGCCCTCGCCCGCCTGCCGGACCTGGATTGGACGCTGACCATCGCCGGCGGCCCGCGCGACCCCGTCCATGCCGAGGGGCTGAAGGCCCTGGCCACGGAACTCGGCATCGGCCAGCGCGTCACCTTCGCCGGCGAGGTGGAGGCCCCGGCGCTGGAGGCGCTCTATGCCCGCGCCGATCTCTTCGCCCTGGCCACGCATTGGGAGGGCTATGGCATGGCGGCGGCCGAGGCTCTGGCGCGCGGCCTGCCCGTGGCCATCACCGCCGGCGGCGCCATCGCCGATGTGGTGCCGAAGGAGGCCGGGGTGATCGCCGCGCCGGGCGATGTCACCTCGCTTTCCCGCGCCATGCGGCGGGTGATCTTCGACACGCGGCTGCGCGCCACCATGGCCGAGGCGGCATGGCAGGCCGGGCAGCGCCTGCCGCGCTGGGCCGACCGCGCCACCGCCTTCGCCGCCGAACTGGACGCCGCCCGATGAGCGAAAGCTTCGATGCCGATTGGCTCGGCCTGCGCGAGCCCTTCGATGCCCGCGCCCGCAACCTGGAGCTCGCCCTGGCCCTGGCCGAGGCCCTGCCGCCGCGCCCGCATCTGATCGACCTCGGCGCCGGCACGGGCGCGCTGCTGCGCTGGCTGGCGCCGCTCCTCGCCCGCTCCCAGCACTGGACGCTGGTGGATGCCGATGCCGCGCTGCTCCAGCACGCCTTCGCCACCATCGAGGAACGCGCCATCCTCGCCGGCTGGACCACCACCTGGCCCCGCCCGAGCACGCTGCTCGTCCACACCCGCCATGGCGTGTGGCGGGTGGAGGGGCTGGTGGCCGACCTCGCCGCCGGCCCCGCCATGCTGCCGCTGGAGAAGGCGGATGGCGTCGTCAGCTCCGCGCTGTGCGACCTCGTCTCGGCGGGCTGGGTGCGACGGATGGCGGCGGCGCTGAAGGTGCCCTTCTACGCCACGCTGAATGTCGATGGGCGGGACCGCTTCAGCCCGCCCCACCCGGCGGACCGGCTGGTGGCGCGCGGCTTCCGCCGCGACCAGGGGCGGGACAAGGGCTTCGGCGGCCCGGCCCTCGGCCCCGCCGCCCCGGCCGCGCTGGCCCGCGCCTTCCGCGCCGCCGGCTTCGCCGTGCGCACCGGGCCGAGCCCCTGGCAGGTGCCCGCCGCCACCCCGGTGATGGCCGATACCCTGGCCGAAGGCCACGCCCAGGCCGCCCAGGCCGCCCTGCCCCGCGGCTCCGCCCCCGCCCTGCGCGCCTGGGCCGAAGCCCGGCGCGGGCAGGCCCGGCGCGGCAGGCTCTCCGTGCGGGTGGGGCATGTGGATGTGCTGGCTTTGCCAAAACTGGGGGAATGAATTCCCCTTTCTTTCAGGCTGCCGCCGTCTCCCGTCACGGCGGGACGCCTTGCTGAAGGCGGGGTCCGGGGTAGCCCTGCTACCCCGGCGGGGGTCCAGGGGGCAGCGCCCCCTGGCCTGCCTTTCTTCCAGGAGTTCCTGACCCATGCCCCTGCTCGGCTGCCTCGCCGATGATCTGCCCGGCGCCACCGATCTCGCGGCCATGCTGGTGGCGCAGGGCATGCGCACCGTGCTAACGACCCGCCTGCCCGAAGGCCCCCTGCCCGAGACCGATGCGCTGGTGATCGCCGCCCCCGAGGCGCAGCGGCTGGCCGCCTGCGAGGCGCTGCTGGCCGCCGGGGCGCGGCAGATCCTGCTGCACCTGGACCCGGGCTGCCGCGGCCTCGCGGCGGGGCAGCTGGGGCCGGTGGCGGATGCGCTGCTGCACCGGCTCCAGGCCGGTTTCGCCCTGGTCTGCCCGGCTTTCCCGGCGCTCGGCGCCACGGTCTACCAGGGGCATCTCTTCCTCGGCGCGGCGCTCGCCAGCACGGGCGAGCCCAGCCTGATGCGCGCCCTGGCACAGCAGACGGAGGGCGCCACCGGCCTGCTGCCCTTCGCCGTGGTGGAGCAGGGGCTGGCCCCGCTGCGCCAGGCGCTGCACCGGCTGCGCGATGGCGGGCGCCGCTACGCCATCGCCGATGCGCTGACCGAGGCGCATCTGCACAGCCTGGGCGCTGCCTGCGCCGGGCATCCGCTGGTGATCGGCGGCACCGGCCTCGCCATGGCCCTGCCGCAGAATTTCCGCGCCGCTGGCCTGCTGCCCGACCGCGCCGATGCCGAGGCCCTGCCCGCCGCCACCGGCACCCAGGCGGTGCTCGCCAGCGCCTCCACCCGCGCCACGCTGGGGCAGATCGGCTTCGCCCGGCTGCATGGCCCCGTCCTCGAACTCGACCCGCTGGCCACGCCCGAGCCCGGCGCCCTGCTGGCCCAGGCGCTGGCGTGGCTGGAGGGCAAGCTCTCCGCCACCCGCCCGGTGGTCATCACCACCGCCACGGCGCCGGAGCGGGCCGCCGCCCTCCAGGCGCGCCTCGGCGAGGCCGCCCTGGCGGCGCTGCTGGACAAAACCCTGGGCGACCTCGCCGCCGCGCTGGTGGAGCGTGGCGTGGGGCAGCTCGTGGCGGCGGATGAGGCGGCGGCGGGGGCGGTGCTGGGGCGGCTCGGCATCACCCGGCTGCGCGTCGGGGCGCAGATCGATCCCGGCCTGCCCTGGAGCTATTCCGACGAGGCGGGGCTTCACCTCGCGCTGAAACCGGGCCATTCGGGTGCGCGTGATTTCTTCCTGAAAGCCTTTCCGCCATGAGCATCACCCTCGCCCTCGTCGCGCATGACCGGATGAAGCCGGCCCTGGCCGAATGGGCCGCCCGGCACGCGGCGCAGCTCGCGCCGCACCGCGTTGTCGCCACCGCCACCACCGGCGGCGTGCTGCGTGAGCGCAACCCGCATCTGGCCATCCGCACGGTGAAGAGCGGCCCGCTCGGCGGTGACCAGCAGATTGGCGGCATGATCGCCGAGGGCGAGATCCAGGGGCTGATCTTCTTCCCCGACCCGCTGGCCCCGCAGGCGCACGACGTGGATGTGAAGGCGCTGCTGCGCATCGCCCTGGTCTATGACATCCCCTGTGCCTTCTCCCCTGCCACGGCGGACCTGCTGGTGGCGGGCGGCCTCCTGAACGCCTGATCTTTTCTCAGCGGGGCGTCCCGCCCGGATCTCCTGGCGGAACGCCCCCTGACAAAAGTTTTTTGGTTCTTTTTTCCAAAAAAGAACCCTTCTTCTTCTTCCTCAGGCGGCGTTCAGGTCGATCTCGTCCTGCAGGGCCTCGCCCCGGAAGAAGCGGCCGATATTGGCCGTGGCGCCTTCCACCTTGGCCTGCATGGCATCGAAGGTGCCGGCGCCGATATGCGGCGTCAGCACCACATTCTCGAGCGCGAGCAGCGGATTGTCGGCGCGCGGCGGCTCCGGCTCGAAGACATCGATGGCGGCGGAGCGGATGGTCCCGGCCTTGAGGGCGCGGGCCAGCGCCGCCTCATCCACCACCGCGCCGCGGGCGCAGTTGATGAGCACCGCATCGCGCCGCATTTTGGCGAAGGTGTCGTCGCTGAAGAGGTGGTGTGTCTCCGCCGTCGCCGGCAGGTGGAGCGAGATGACCTCCGCCTCGCGCAGCAGCGTGTCGAGTTCGACGCGGCGGAAATTCAGCGCCAGTTCCAGCCCTTCCGGCAGCTTCTGATAGGGATCGGCATAGAGGCCGCGCACATTGAAGGGCTGCAGCAGCGCGGCGAGGGCGGAGCCGATGCGCCCCATGCCGACAATGCCGACCGTGCGCCCGCGCAGATTGCGCGAGACGGTGCGCAGCGCGGTGCCGAGCCACTCGCCGCGCCGCATGGCGGCATCGACGCGCGGGATGTGGCGCAGGCAGGCGAAGATCAGCGACAGCGCATGCTCGCTCACCACATCGGCGGTGCCGGAGGGATTGATGGCGAGGCGGATGCCGCGCGCGCGCAGTTCGGCGATGGGCGTCTCGCCCTGCCAGCCGACGCCCTGGTGCTGCACGAGCTTCAGCCGGGGCGCCCTGGCCACCCATTCGGGGCGCAGCACGGCGGGGGCGACGATGACCGCATCGGCCTGGGCGAGTTTCTCGACGCGCTCCGCATCGTCATTGGCGGTCAGCGTCAGCAGTTCGCAGCCCTCGGGCAGGGCCTTGCGCCACATGGCGTAGACGGCCTCCGGTGCGTGGCTGAGATAGAGGATGCGGTGCAGGTTCTCGGACATGGCGTTTCCTCGCTTCGTGGCGGGCGAGGCTAGGCCAGGGCGCGCGGCGCGCAAAGGGCGGGCGGGCATGAAAAAAGGCGCCGCCCGTGAGGGGCGGCGCCTGTCCTGTTCGCGGCGCGGCGGATCAGTTGCCGGCGGCGCTGTCCAGCGGCGCCTCGGCGGCCGGGGCGGGCACGGGCAGGGCCTCAGGCGCCAGGGCTTCGGCAGCCTCGGCCTTCGCCTTGCGGGTGGAGGGCTTGCGCGCGCGCTTCGGCGCCGGAGCTTCCTCGGCCGGGGCGGGGGCGGCGGCCTCGACCAGTTCCACCACCTCGACCGGCGCCGGCTCGGCGGCGACGGGCTTGGCGCGGCGCGTCACGGCCTTCTTCGGCGCGGCCTTCACGGCGGCGGCCTTCTTCGGCGCAGCCTTCACGGCGGCGGCCTTCTTCGGCGCGGCCTTCACAGCAGCGGCCTTCTTCGGCGCGGCCTTCGCGGCGGTCGCCTTCTTCGGCGCGGCCTTCGCGGTGGCGGCCTTCTTCGGCGCGGCCTTCGCGGTGGCGGCCTTCTTCGGCGCGGCCTTCGCGGTGGTGGCCTTCTTCGGCGCGGCCTTCACGGCGGCGGCCTTCTTCGGCGCGGCCTTCGCGGCGGTCGCCTTCTTCGGCGCGGCCTTCGCGGTGGCGGCCTTCTTCGGCGCGGCCTTCACGGCGGCGGCCTTCTTCGGCGCGGCCTTCGCGGTGGCGGCCTTCTTCGGCGCGGCCTTCGCGGTGGCAGCCTTCTTCGGCGCGGCCTTCGCGGTGGCAGCCTTCTTCGGCGCGGCCTTCGCGGTGGCGGCCTTCTTCGGCGCAGCCTTCACGGCGGCGGCCTTCTTCGGCGCAGCCTTCGCGGTGGTCGCCTTCTTCGGCGCGGCCTTCGCGGTGGCGGCCTTCTTCGGCGCGGCCTTCGCGGTGGCGGCCTTCTTCGGCG
>NZ_JANFNY010000083.1:16335-22072 GCF_024437745.1 Roseomonas sp. GC11
GCGGCCTTCGCGGTGGCGGCCTTCTTCGGCGCGGCCTTCGCGGTGGCGGCCTTCTTCGGCGCGGCCTTCGCGGTGGTCGCCTTCTTCGCGGCGGGCGCAGCCTTCTTCGCCGTCGTCGCCTTCACCGCGGCGGGCTTGCGGCCGGCGCTGCTGGCCTTGCGGGTCGCGGCACTGCGGCGCGACGCACTGATGGCCATCGCGCGCGCCCGCGGGGGGCTGGTTTCGTTGCTGTCGCTCACCTGCTGGATCTCCTTACCCAAACATGTCTGCCGTGCCGGCGCGTGCCTCGCCTGCATGATGCGGGCCGTGCCGTGGACTTTTTCCAAACCCTGTCGTGACGCGCGAAGACCGGAGCGATGTGGAGCCAGGCAGAACCGCACGTGCTGATCCGTGCCGGCCTCTCCCGCATCTCCGTGCCATCGGCTGTCCTTCCGCGTCGCGACACACCGCCTTCAGGGCGATGCACACCGGTTGGCCTCTTGACACCCCTCGGTGCGAATCGCGTTCAACCGATGCGCGCGGCACACGCTATCTTCATGTGCAATCCGCTTGTCAACGAAATCCGCGACATCGCGTTGCAAAACAGCACGACGTTGCATTTTGCGACATCGCAGCAGAGCGTGGCGGAATCACGGCGACGAAAAAAACGCGGCGCCGGACTCTCCGGCGCCGCGCACAGCTTCAGCAGTTGTTAAAGCTCAGCGCGCATCGAGCGGCGGCACCGCGCGCTGCGCCACGCCATTGTAGTGCGAGAGCGGACGGATGAGGCGGTTCTCCGCCGCCTGCTCGATCACATGCGCGGCCCAGCCGGTGATGCGGCTGGCGACGAAGATCGGCGTGAAGAGCGGAATGTCGAACCCCATCAGGTGATAGGCGGGGCCGGCCGGGAAATCGAGGTTGGGGTGGATGTTCTTCCGCTCCAGCATGGCGGCGGCGAGGATGCGGCTCATCTCCATCCAGCGCCGGTCGCCCACCACCTCCGCCATCGTCTCGGCGTATTTCGTCATGGTAGGCACGCGGCTGTCGCCGTTCTTGTAGACGCGGTGGCCGAAGCCCATCACCAGCGCCTTGTGGTCGAAGCGGCCCTCCAGCCAGGAGAGCGCCTTCGCCGGCTCGCCGATCTCGGAGAGCATGTGCATCACCGCCTCATTGGCGCCGCCATGCAGCGGGCCCTTCAGCGCGGCGATGGCGGCGGTGACGGCGCCGTGCAGGTCCGCCCCCGTGCTCGTCACCGTGCGCGCGGTGAAGGTGGAGGCGTTGAAGCCATGCTCGGCATAGAGGATCAGCGAGACATCAAAGGCCTTCACCACCTCGGGCGCCGGCACCTGGCCGAGGACGATCTGAAAAAAATTCTGCGCGAAGCTCAGGCGCGGGTCCGGCTCCACCGGCTCCAGCCCCTTGGTGGCGCGGTGCGCGGCGGCGATGGCGGTGGGGATCTTCGCCAGCAGGCGCATCGCCTTGCGGCGCGTCGCCGGCTCGGACACATCGCCCGCCTCGGGGTCCTCCATGCCGAGGAAGCTGACGGCGGTGCGGATCGCATCCATCGGGTGCGCGCTCTTCGGGAAGGCGCGGATGACGCCATGCAGCGCCGGGCTGATGGTGCGCTGCCCCGCCTCCTCGGCGCGGAAGGCGGCCAGCTGCGTGGCATCCGGCAGCTCCCCGTTCCACAGCAGATAGGCCACTTCCTCGAAGCTGCAGGCCTCGGCCAGGTCCTGCACGGCATAGCCGCGATAGGTCAGGCTGTTGGTCTCCGGCATCACCTTCGACACGGCCGAGACATCGGCGACGACGCCGACCAGGCCCTTGCGGATGTCGGTCTGGCTCTCGCTCATTGGCTTTCTTCCTCCCTTGCAGCGCCTTGTTGGGGTGGCCTTGAGGGGGCTTTGCCCCCTCACCCCCCTTTCTTTCCCTTGGGCAGGGGACAGGGTCCCCTGCACCCGCCTTCAGTGTGGCTTTTACAAATGGGTTTCCAAAGGCCTCAGGCCTTTGGTGAGGAGAGTTTGAGAGGGGCGAAGCCCCTCTCAACACCGCGCGCCGTCAGAAAATCCCCGGCTTGCCCTCGGCCAGCGTGCCGCGCGGCAGGGTGACGTTGAGCAGGTGCAGATCCTCCGCCCCCAGCTTCGGCAGATCCTGCACCACCTCCAGGAAGCGGTTGGCCTCGCGGGCGGAGATCAGCCCCTCGGTGAGGATGCGGAACTTGCGGATATAGTCCTCCCGCCCGAAGGGCTTCGCGCCGAGCGGATGGGCATTGGCCACCGCCAGCTCATCGACCAGGCTGGTGCCGTCCTTGAACAGGATCTCCACCCGGGCGCCGAAGGCCTTCTCGTCCGGGTCGGTCGAGTGGTAGCGGCGCGTCCACTCCGGGTCCTCCCGCGTCTCGATCTTGTGCCACAGCCGCACCGTGTCGGGCCGCGCGGCGCGCTTCGGGGCGTAGCTCTCCACGTGGTGCCAGCTGCCGTCCTGCAGCGCGACGGCGAAGATGTACATGATGGAGTGGTCCAGCGTCTCGCGGCTGGCCCTGGGGTCCATCTTCTGCGGGTCGTTCGCGCCGGTGCCGATCACGTAGTGGGTGTGGTGGCTGGTATGCAGGATGATCTTCTCGATCGCCTCCTGGTCGGCGATGCGCTCGCGCAGGCGGAAGGCGAGGTCGATCAGCGCCTGGGACTGGTACTCGGCCGAATGCTCCTTGGTGTAGGTGTCGAGGATGGCGCGCTTCGGCTCGCCCTTCTCCGGCAGCGGCACGGTGTAATAGACCGGGCCATAGACATCGGCGCGGTTGCTGCGCCCCGACAGCACCCAGGCGATGACCGAATCCTCGCCCTCATAGATCGGGCTCGGCGCGCCCTCGCCGCGCATGGCGCGGTCCACCGCCTCCACCGCCAGCTTGCCGGCATGGGCGGGGGCGAAGGCCTTCCAGGAGGAAATCTCGCCCTTGCGGCTCTGGCGGAAGGTGATGGTGGTGTGCAGCGCCTGCTGCACCGCCTGGTAAATGGTTTCCTGCTTCAGCCCGAGCAGCGTGCCGATTCCCGCCGCCGCCGAGGGGCCGAGATGCGCGATATGGTCCACCTTGTGCTCGTGCAGGCAGATGGCGCGCACGAGGTCCACCTGGATCTCATAGCCGGTGGCGAGGCCGCGGATCAGGTCCTTGCCGGTGCGCCCCATCGCCTGCGCCACCGCCAGGATGGGCGGGATATTGTCGCCGGGGTGGGAATAGTCGGCGGCCAGGAAGGTGTCGTGCATGTCGAGTTCACGCACCGCCGTGCCATTGGCCCAGGCCGCCCATTCCGGCGAATAGCCCTTGCCGCTGGGCAGGCCGAAAATGGTGGCGCCGCCCTTGCGCGGATGCCCCATCGCCATCGTCCGCGCCGAGGTGGGGGCGGAGCGGTTGACCGCCGCGATCGCCACCGCCGCATTGTCGATGATGCGGTTGATGATCATCTCCGCCACCGGCTTCTGCACCGCCACCCTGTCGGCGGCGACAGCGGCGATCTTCCAGGCCAGTTGTTCCTCGCGCGGCAGCAGGGCCTTCGAGGGATGCACCTTCACGGGATGCTGCTTCATGGATGGCGTCCTCCTCCGTCGTTGCGGATGCTGTCTTCGCTGCCCTTGTGCGCCGCCGCCGCGCCCCGCGTCCATTCCGATTGACGAGGCCGCACGATAGCCGTTCCGTATCGCCCCATGGATTTCCGTCTGCTCCGCCGCCTCGGACATTTCCTCGCCGTCGCCGAGGAAGGGCATTTCGGCCGCGCCGCCACGCGGCTCGGCATCTCGCAGCCACCGCTGACGGCGCAGATCCAGGCGCTGGAGTCGGAACTCGGCGTGCGGCTGCTGGAGCGCACGCGCAAGGGCGCGCGGCCGACGCGCGAGGGCGAGGCGCTGCTCCCCCTCGCCCGCCGCCTCGCCGAGGATGCCGGCGCGGTGGAGGCGGTGGCGCGCGCGCTGCGCGAGGGGCATGGCGCGCCGGTGGCCATCGCCTGCGTCACCTCCGGCCTGTTCGACCACCTGCCGCCGCTGGTGCGCGCCCTGCGCGAGGCCCGCCCCGGCTCCGCCATCGCCGTGCGGGAGATGGACACGGTGGACGCGCTGGAGGCGCTGCGGCGGGGCGAGGTGGATCTCGCCCTGCTGCGGCTCGACCGCGGCCGCACGCCCGTGCGCGTCCTGCCGATCGGGGAGGACCACCTGGTCGCCGCCCTGCCGGAGGGCCACGCGCTGCTCGCCGAGCCCGGCCCGCTGCCGCTCGCCGCCCTGGCGGAGGCGCCGCTGCTGACGCTGCCGCGCTCGATCAGCCCGGCCTATTTCGACGGGCTGGTGGCCGCCTGCCGCGCCGCCGGATTCGAGCCGCGCGGCGTGCGCGAGGTCGGCTCGGCCATGGCGCAGCTCGGCTTCGTCGCCTCTGGCCTCGGCGTCGCGCTGGTCTCCTCCGGCATGGCGCGCATCAACCCGCCGGGCGTCGTCTTCCGCGCCCTGCGCGGGCCGATCCGCACCGTCTCCGTCGCCCTGGCCTGGAACGAGGAGCGGCGCGGCGAGGCGACGCTGGCCGCCCTCGCCGTCGCCCGCCGCGTCTTCGCCAGCGCCGCCAAAGCCGCGCCCGCCTGAGGCCACCAGGTAAACTGGCCGTAATATTATTGGCCGATCAGGCGTTAAGCGCTTTCTTCTCAAGCGGAATATCGGCATGTTGCGCGCGGCCCGGCCGTGCCGGGGAACCGCGCCCGGCCCGCCGCCGGGGGCGGGGCCGGGTGGGCCTTGGGGGAGAAGGGGGCGCCGCATCGCCGGCGCCGAGGGGGGAAGACACCACCATGCCGGGCTCTGGACTCACCGCGCGCCTCGCGGCGCTGCTGCTGCTCGCCGGGCTGCTGACCGCCGCCCCGCCGGCGCGGGCACAGATCGGCGGCGAACGCTACGCCGCCATCGTGATGGACGCCGCCACGGGGGAGGAGTTGCTGGCGGTCAATGCCGGCGCCGCGCGCTACCCCGCCTCGCTGACCAAGATGATGACGCTCTACATGGTGTTCGAGGCGATGCAGCAGGGCCGCGTGACGCTGGCCACGCGCATTCCCGTCTCGCGCCACGCGGCGGGGCAGCAGCCCTCCCGCCTCGGGCTGAAGCCGGGCGGCAGCATCACGGTGCGGGAGGCGATCCTGGCGCTGGTCACCAAGTCGGCCAATGACGTGGCGGCAGCGCTGGGCGAATATCTGGGCGGCAGCGAGGTGCAGTTCGGCCGCATGATGACGCGGCGCGCCCAGGCGCTGGGCATGCGCGACACCAGTTTCCGCAATGCCTCCGGCCTGCCCGACTCCAACCAGGTGACGACGGCGCGCGACATGGCGATCCTCAGCCGCGCGCTGGTCCGCCACTTCCCGCGCCAATACGCCTACTTCAACACGCAGAGCTTCTCCTGGCACGGCCAGACGGTGCGCGGCCACAACCGCATCCTCGACGAATATGACGGCGCCGACGGGCTGAAGACCGGCTTCATCCAGGCCAGCGGCTTCAACCTCGCCGCCAGCGCGGCGCGCAACGGGGTGCGGCTCATCGTCGTGGTCTTCGGCGGCGCCACCAGCCGCGAGCGCGACGAGCATGTGATGGCGCTGTTCGACCGCGGCTTCGCCCTGCGCGGCAGCGAGATGATGGTGGCCTCCCGCGGGGTGGCCGGGCCGCGCCTGGTGGGCACGGCGCAGGCGGCGCCGGTGGCCGCCCCCGCCCTGCCCCGCCGTGCCGCCGCGGCACAGGCTCCGCG
>NZ_JANFNY010000084.1 GCF_024437745.1 Roseomonas sp. GC11
GCGCGGCCCGCCCTCGGCCGAGGGGCGCGCCGCGCGCACCCCGGCATCCAGCCGGTCCGCCAGCCCCTCGGCGCGGTCGGAGAGATAGCGCAGATCCTCCCGCAGGGCATTGGCGGCCGAGACCTGCTCGGCCACGCCGCGGCCCGCGCCCTCGGCGGCGGCGCGCAGCCGGGCGATGGCCGCCTCCGCCTCGCGCGTCGCATCGGTGAAGCCCTGCACCGTGGCGGCCAGGGCGGCGCGGTCCTTGCGCAGCGCCGTCAGCGCCCGCTCCAGCCGCAGCGCCACCGGCAGCGCCACCAGCAGCGCCAGCACCAGCGCCGCCTGCAACCCCCATTCCAGCACGCTCATGCCAGGCCCTCCGCCACGTCCGGCAACTCGCGCCCGCGCTCGCGCTCGCCATGGCGCGGCAGGGCGCGGTCGATGCGCACGGCCAGCCTTCCCTTGCGCGCGCCCACCTGCCCCTCGAAGAGCGAGGTGTCGCCGCAGCGCAGCCGCACCGGCGCGCCAGGGCCGACGCCCAGCGTGATCAGATCCCCCACCTGCAGCCGCACCACGTCGGAGAGGCGCATGGTCTGCTCGTCCAGCACGACGTCGAGCGCCACCTCGGTCTGGCGCAGCTCCTCGGCCAGGTGGGTCTCCCAGATGCTGTCGCGGCCGAACTTCTCGCCCATGAACTGCTGCAGCAGCAGCTCGCGCACCGGCTCCAGCGTGGCATAGGGCAGCAGCAGCTGGAGCTGGCCGCCGCGGCTTTCCATATCCACCCGCAGCCGCGCCAGCACGGCGGCGTTGGAGGGGCGGGAGATGGCGGCGAAGCGCGGGTTCACCTCCAGCCGCTCGAAGCGGAAATCCACCTCGGCCAGCGGGCCGAAGGCCTCGGAGAGGTCGGCCAGCACCACTTCCGTCAGCCGCTCGATCAGGCCGCGCTCGATGGTGGTGTAGGGCCGGCCCTCGATGCGCATGGCGGTGGTGCCGCGCCGCCCGCCCAGCAGCACATCGACCACCGAGTAGATCAGCGCGGAATCGACGACGACGAGGCCGTAATTGTCCCACTGCTCCGCCTTGAAGACGACGAGCATGGCGGGCAGCGGGATGGTGTTCAGGTAGTCGCCGAAGCGCAGGCTGGTGATGCCCTCGATCGACACCTCCACATTGTCGGAGGTGAAGTTGCGCAGGCTGGTGGACATGATGCGCACGAGACGGTCGAAGACGATCTCGAGCATCGGCAGGCGCTCGTAGGAGACGAGGCCGCGGGCGATCACCTTCTCGATGCCCGTGGCGTTCTCGTCATCCTCGGCGGCGCTGACGCCGAAGCCCAGCAGGCTGTCGATCTCCGCCTGGCTCAGCACGCGGGCGGGCTCGGGCGCGATGGGCGGCGGCGCGGCGGCGGGGGCCACGGCGGCGGCCAGCGCCTCCCCCCAGCCATCATCGGCCGCCGCCACGCCGGAGCCCGCCTCGGGTCCGGAGGCGGCGCGGGCGCGGGCATCGGCGCCGGCCTCGGCCAGGGCCTCGCCCCAGCCATCATCTCCCTCTCCCTCTCCCTCCCCGGCGGGCGGCGCGGCAGGCTGGGGCCGGGTGGCCTCCCCAGACGCCTCAGCCAGGGCGGCGCCCCAGCCATCGTCTTCCTCCCCGGCGGGCGGCGCGGTGGCGGCGAGGGCGGCGCGGCGCGCGGCCTCCGCCGCCTCGGCCGACAATTCGGGGACGACGGCGTCCTCCTCCTCCGGGGCGGCGCCGCTCATTGCACCACCACCTCGACGAACAGGATATCGGTGATGGCGCCGGGGCGGACGGCGATATTGGCGCGCGCCACCATCTCCTCGCGCAGGCGGTGCGTGCCGGCGCTGCCGCGCAGCTCCTCCGGCCGGGTCTCGCGCAGATAGGTGGTGAAGAGGTCGAGCAGGCGCGGCATCGCCGCCTCCGCCGCCCGGGCATCCTCCGGCAGGGCGACTTCCAGGCGGCTGCGCAGCTTGACGAAGGTCTGCCGCCGCGCGGCGGTGTTCAGGTTGGTGACGATCTCCGGCACATCGACGAAGAGCGGCGCGCGCGGCGGCGCGCCCTCGGCCGTGGCGGCGGCCTCGCCCGGCGCCGGCAGGCCCGGAATCGGCAGGAGCCCGGCATACCAGGCGCCCCCCGCGCCGCCGAGCAGCAGCACCAGCGCGCCGAGGCCACCGAACAGCAGCATCTTGCCGCGCCTGCCCCTGGAAGCTGTTTTTGCCGGGGCGGGCCCACCCCCTGCGCCGTCGCTCATGCCGGCCACTCCATCCTGGAATGGGCCGGGAGTAAGGCCGGTCTGTTAACCACACCTTGACCGGCAAATTTTGCCGTATGTCTCCGGTAATATTTGCCCTCTCCCAGCCCCGCCCCCGCCCCGCCCGGCAGAAGCGCCCCGCCCGGCACCGGGCGACCCCGCCAGAAAGCGGGAAAAAGCTGGCACGGCGCTTGCGATCCCCCTCCCCGCCGGATCAACAGGAGCAGCGCCACCATGGACATGCCGGGCTATGTCGTGCTCTCGCGCCTCGCCGCCCAGCAGCGGGCGACGGATGCGATGGCGGCCAACATCGCCAATGCCGATACCCCCGGCTACAAGGCCACGGAGCTGCTCTTCGGCCAGTTCCTGGAGAAGCAGTCCCAGGTGGCGGCGCCGCGCGGCGGGCGCGAGGTCGCCTTCGCCCAGGACCGCGCCACCTGGCGCGACTTCACCGCCGGCAGCCTCCAGGCCACCGGCAACCCGCTCGACATCGCCATCTCCGGCCCCGGCTTCTTCGCCGTGCGGACGGAGAATGGCGAGCGCTACACCCGCGCCGGGCGCTTCGCCCTCTCCCCCGATTCCGAGGTGGTGGACATCGCCGGCAACCCGGTGCTGACCGAGGATGGCGCGCCGCTCGCCATCCCCCCCGGCGCCAGCCGCATCGAGATCGCCGGTGATGGCGCGGTGCGCACCGAGCAGGGGCCGGTGGGGCGGCTGCGCCTCGTCACCTTCGCCGACCCGCAGAAGCTCACCGCCGAGGGCAGCCGCCTCTACGCCAGCCCGGACGACATGCCGGCCGAGCCGGTGGAGCGCCCCGCCATGGTGCAGGGCTCGGTCGAGGGCAGCAATGTCCAGCCCATCATCGAGCTGACGCGCCTGACCGCCGGCCTGCGCGAATTCCAGTTCGCCAGCCAGTTCCTCGAGACCGAGGGCGACCGGGTGAAGGACGCGGTGGGCCGCATCCTCAAGCGCCCTTCCTGAAAACGCCGCGCCTGACCGCCGCACGCCGGAGAGACTGAACCATGCGCAGCCTGAGCATCGCCGGCACCGGCATGATGGCCCAGCAGACCAATGTCGAGGTCATCTCGAACAACATCGCCAATATGAGCACGACGGCCTACAAGCGCCGCCGCGCCGAGTTCCAGGACCTGATCTACGAGAACATGCGCCGCACCGGCTCGCAGAGCTCGGACCAGGGCACCATCCTGCCCTCCGGCGCGCAGCTCGGCCTCGGCGTGCGCACGGCGGCGATCTACCGCATCAGCGCCCAGGGCGACCTGTCGCAGACGGAGAACACCTTCGACCTCGCCATCCGCGGCAATGGCTATTTCCCGGTCCAGCTGCCCTCGGGCGAGACCGGCTATACCCGCGCCGGCACCTTCGGCCTGAGCGACACCGGCATGATGGTCACCGCCGATGGCTACCAGGTGGGCGCGGGCATCACCATCCCGACCGGCGCCACGGATGTCACCATCAACGCCACCGGCGAGGTGCTGGTGAAGATCGCCGGGCAGACGGCGCTGCAGAATGTCGGCCAGCTCCAGCTCGCCGTCTTCGCCAACGAGGCGGGGCTGGAGGCGATCGGCGACAACAACTTCCTCGCCACCCCGGCCTCGGGCAACGCGCAGCTCGGCAATCCCGGCGCGGTGGGCTACGGCCAGGTGCTGCAGGGCTATGTCGAGACCTCCAACGTCAACGTGGTGCAGGAGATCACCGCGCTGATCACCGCCCAGCGCGCCTATGAGATGAACAGCAAGGTCATCTCGACCAGCGACCAGATGCTCTCCACCCTCTCCAACCTGCGGAGCTGAGGCATGCGCGGCCGGGCCCTCCCGCTGATCGCCACCGCGCGGCTCGCCCCCCAGGCCGCCCCCCAGGCTGCCCATCGGGCCGCCCCCCAGGCCGCCCATCGGGCCGCGCTGCTCGCCGCCCTGCTCTCCGCCCTGCTTGTCCCTGGGCCGGGCATGGCGCAGGGCCTCGTCCTGCCGCGCCCGCAGGCGGTGGTGGAGGGTGGCACGGTGACGCTCGGCGATCTCTTCGACAATGCCGGGCGGGAGGCCGCGCGCGTGCTCGGCCCCGCCCCGCCGCCGGGCCGCCGCTTCGTGGTGGAGGCGCCGCAGCTCGCCATCATCGCCCGCGACAACGGCCTGCCCTGGCGCCCCCAGGCGGGGGATGAGCGCGTGGTGGTGGAACGCCCGGGCCGCCCCCTCGCGCGCGAGGAGGTGGAGGCCGTGCTGCGCGCCGAGCTGATCCTGCTTGGCGCCGACCCCTCGCTGGACCTGGAGCTGATGGGCTTCCAGCCGCCGCTCGTCCCCGCCGGCCCCGAGCCGCGCCTGGCGCTGGAGGGCACCGAGTATGACGGCGCCACCCGCCGCTTCGCCGCCACCCTGGTGGTGCTGGCCGATGGCATGGCGACGCTGCGCCTGCGCCTCGCCGGGCGCAGCGTGGCGATGCGCGAGGTGGTGGTGGCCACCCGCACCCTGCGCGCGGGCGAGGTGCTCTCCCCCCGCGACATCCGCGCCGACCGCCTGCCGGCCGAGCGCGTCCGCCCCGGCATGGCGGAGCGGCTGGAGACGGCGCTGGGCCGCCGGCTGGAACGGCCGCTGAGCGCCGGCCAGCCGGTGCCGCTGGCCGACCTCGCCGTGGCGCAGACCATCCGGCGCGACAGCGTGGTGGCGCTGATCCATGAATCGCCCGGCCTCAGCCTCACCACCCGCGGCCGCGCGCTGGAGGATGGCCCGATGGGCGGCACCATCACCGTGCTGAACCTCTCGAATGGCAGCCTGCTGCTGGGCGAGGTGCTGGGCGCCGACCGGGTGCGCGCCCTCGGCCCCGCGCCCGCCGCCGCCCTGCCGCCGGGCGCCGCCCGGCTGGCCCAACGCTGAGGCGCCCACGCTGATGCCAGGAAGACCCCGCATGACCACGCCCCGCGCCCCGCGACTCCTCCCCCTGCTGCCCGTCCTTCTCCTGGCCCTGGCCGGCTGCGACAACATGCAGCGCCTGAGCGAGATCGGCAGCGCGCCGCGCCTCGCCCCCATCGAGAACCCGGCCGAGGCCGCCGGGCTGCAGCGCATGGTCTCCATGCCGATGCCGCCGCCGCAGCAGCCCCTGCCCGAGACCAACAGCCTGTGGCGCCCGGGCAGCCGCACCTTCCTGCGCGACCAGCGCGCGGCCCAGGTGGGGGACCTCGTGACCGTGCTGGTCGAGATCGCCGACCGCGCGGCCCTCGAAAACACCACCGAGCGCAGCCGCACCAACAGCGAGGATATGGGCATCACCCGCCTGCTCGGCATGGCGGCGCGGCTGCCGGGCGGCGCCGGCAACCTGCTGGAGACCACCAGCAACAGCGCCGTCGAAGGCACGGGCAGCATCAACCGCACCGAGACGGTGACGCTGCGCGTCGCCGCCACCGTGGTTCAGCTCCTGCCCAACGGCAACCTGGTGGTGGCCGGGCGGCAGCAGGTGCGCGTCAACCACGAGCTGCGCGAATTGCAGGTGAGCGGCATCATCCGCAGCCAGGACATCGCCAGCGACAACACCGTGCGCCACGACCGGCTGGCGGAGGCGCGCATCGCCTATGGCGGGCGCGGCGTCATCTCCGATGTGCAGCAGCCGCGCTACGGCCAGCAGTTCCTCGACATCGTCCTGCCCTTCTGAGCGTGAAAGGCCCCCTCCCCGTGCGGCGCATCCGGCTCCTCCTGCTGCTCCTGCTCCCGGCGCTGACGCTGCTGGCCGCGCCTCTCGCCGCGCAAGGGGGCGGGGGTGGCGTGCGCATCAAGGACATCGCCGATATCGAGGGGGTGCGGGAGAACCAGCTCGTCGGCTATGGCCTCGTCGTCGGGCTGAACGGCACGGGGGACCGGCTGCGCAACGCCGTCTTCACCCGGCAGTCGCTGATCGGCGTGCTGGAGCGGCTCGGCGTCAACACGCGCGACCAGGAATCGCGGCTCGATACCCGCAACGTCGCCGCCGTCATGGTCACCGCCAACCTGCCGGCCTTCGCCCGCAACGGCAACAAGGTGGATGTCACCGTCTCGGCGCTGGGCGATGCCACCAACCTCACCGGCGGCACGCTGGTGGTGACGCCGCTGCACGGCGCGGATGGCGAGGTCTATGCCGTGGCCCAGGGCGCCATCGCCACCGGCGCCATCGCCGCGCGCGGCGCCGCCGCCTCCGTCACGCGCGGGGTGCCGACCTCGGGCCGCATCCCCAATGGCGCCATCGTCGAGCGCGAGGTGCCCTTCGCCTTCGGCAACAAGCCGACGCTGCGCCTCGCGCTCCGCAACCCGGACCTGACGACGGCGCGCCGCATCGCCGCCGCCGTCAACCGCATGGCCGGCGCCGGCGCGGCCCAGGCGAGCGACCCGCGCACCGTCACCGTCTCCCTCATCGGGCGGGACCCGGTGGGCTTCGCCACGGAGATCGAGCAGCTGCGCGTCGAGCCCGACCAGGCGGCGCGGGTGGTGATCGAGGAGGCCTCGGGCACCATCGTCATGGGCTCGAATGTGCGGATCAGCACGGTGGCCATCGCCCAGGGCAACCTGACCATCCGCGTCACCGAGGCGCCGCAGGTGGTGCAGCCCAATGCCCTGGCCGGCGGGCAGACCGCCGTGGTGCCGCGCACCGGCATCGAGGTGGACGACCAGTCCGAGCGGCGACTCGGCATCCTCCAGGGCGGCGTCTCGCTCCAGGACCTCGTGCGCGGGCTGAACAATCTGGGCGTCGGGCCGCGCGACATGATCGCCATCCTGCAGACCATCAAGGCCGCCGGCGCCCTGCAGGCGCAGCTGGAGATCCGCTGATGGGCCCGCTCCTCGCCGCCCAGGCCCTGCCCGCCACCGCCGCGCCCCCGGCGGCGCCACACGGCCAGTCCCTCCCCGCCATGCGCAGGGCGGCGGAGGCCTTCGAGGCGCAGATGCTGGGCGCCATGCTGCAACCCATCTTCGCCACCCTGCCGACGGACGGGCTGTTCGGCGGCGGCGCGGCGGAGGAACAATGGCGGCCGATGCTGGTCGAGCAGTACGGCAACAGCTTGACGAAATCCGGCGGTGTGGGCATCGCAGGCGCCGTGCTGCAGGAAATGCTGCGCCTGCAGGCCCGCGCCGGAGGAGAGAGCCCATGAGTGTCGCCGAGGAACTGGAGCGCGTCACCCTGGCGCTGAGCGCGGTGATCGTGGCGGAGACGCGGGCGCTGAAGGCGCGCGACCTGGTGGGTGCCGCGGCGCTCGGCCCGGCCAAGACCGCGGCGCTGGATGCCTTCGTCGCCGCCCGCGCCCGCATGACGCCGGAAGAGGCGGCGGCCGGCGGCGGCCACCTCGCCCATCTGGTGGACCGGCTGCGCGAGGAGGTGGAGGCCAACCGCGCCGCGCTGGAGGAAGGGCTGGCGCTCCAGGCCCGGGTGATCGAGACCATCGCCGGCGCGGCGGCGGAGCCGGCCTTGGCCACCCCCGGCTATCGCCCGCCCGGCGCGGGGCGCGGCAAGGCGGAACGGCTGGGCGCGGCGCCGCTGGCGGTGTCCGTGACGGCTTGATCGATTTTTTAAAGAAATTTTCTTTTTCTAAAGAAAAAGAAACAAAAAGACTTTTTCAGGCTGCCGCCGTCTCCCGGCACAGCGGGGCGCTAACTGGAAAAAGTTTTTTGGTTCTTTTTTCCAAAAAAAGAACATTTCTTTCTATTATGAATCATTTCCTCCAGTCCGTTAACAACCGGTAAACGCCCCCCTGCTTCCCTGCCGCCGCCGGACCCTGGCGGCAGAACGCCGCCCGCCCGGCCATGCCATGCTGGTCGAGGCAGGAGGCCGCCGCCGCTGATGACGTTCCAATGGGCGCTGACCGCCCTGGCCGCCCTGGCCGCGGTGCTCGGCCTCGTGGTCCTGGCCGCCCAGGCGGCGCGCCGGCTGGGCCTCGCCCCACAGGCCAGCGGGCCGCTGCTCGGCCGGGGGAACGCGCCGCGCCGCCTCGCCCTGGTCGAGACCCTGCCCGTCGATGGCCGCCGCCGCCTGCTGCTGCTGCGCTGTGATGGCGAGGAGTTCCTGCTGCTCACCGGCGGGCCGCAGGATCTCCTGCTGCCGCCACCCGGCCGGGGCCTGCCGCGATGAGGGCGCGCCACCTGCTGCTGCCCGCCCTGGCCCTGCTGCTGCTCGCCCTGCCCGGCGATGGGCTGGCGCAGAGCGTCAGCCTCGACATGGGCACCACCGAGGCCGGGGCGACGACGCGCCTCGTGCAGCTGACCGCGCTGGTCGGGCTGCTGTCACTGGCGCCCTCGCTGCTGGTGATGGCCACGGCCTTCGCGCGCATCAGCATCGTGCTCTCGCTGCTGCGCAGCGCCATCGGCGCGGCGGGCGTGCCGCCCAACCCGGTGCTGGTGGGGCTGGCGCTCTTCCTCACCTTCTTCGTCATGCAGCCGGTGCTGGAACAGTCCTGGAGCCAGGGCCTGCAACCCATGGCCGAGGGGCGGCTGGAGGAGATGGAGGGGCTGCGCGCCGCCGCCGAGCCCTTCCGCGCCTTCATGCTGGCCAATGCGCGCGACTCCGACATCACGCTCTTCCTCGACCTCGGCAATGTGCCGCCGCCGGCGGAGCCGGCCGCCACCCCCTGGCGCGTGCTGGTGCCCGCCTTCCTGGTGGGCGAGCTGCGCCGCGCCTTCGAGATCGGCTTCCTGGTCTTCCTGCCTTTCCTCGTCATCGACCTCGTGGTGGCCAGCGTGCTGATGGGCCTTGGCATGATGATGCTGCCGCCCAGCACCGTCTCCCTGCCCTTCAAGCTGATTTTCTTCGTCCTGGTCGATGGCTGGCGCCTGGTCGCGGGCAGCCTGGTGCAGGGCTTCGCGGGGGGCGGGTAGTGACGCGGTCGTTTCGTTTACCGCCCATTAACAAACTGGCGATGAACCCCGGCGCAGGCTGCAGGCTGGCTTTGCTACACTGGACCCCTGGCATGCTGCCCGCGCCCTCGACCCGGACCGTGCCTTCGCACCACCGCCCCCTGCCGGCGGGGGGCCGCGCACGCTGATGCAGACCGCCGAGCGCGCCGCCTCGCCGAATGACCGCTACAAGGCCTTCGCCTTCGCCGCCGCCGACCTGCTGGCGGAGACGGATGCCTCGGGCCGCACGCTGTTCCTGGCCGGCACCTTCCTGCGCAAGATCGGCCCGGTGGCGGAGACGGTTCTGGGCGCGCCGCTGCGCAGCCTGATCCGCGCCGAGGACCGCGCCATTTTCGACACCGCCCTGGCCCGCCTGCTGGCCGAGGGCCGCCTGCCGCCGACGCCGCTGCACCTTGATGCGCGGCCGCCCTTCCCCTGCGCGCTGACGGGGGTTCTGCACCGCGACGGCCTGCCCCTCTCCCCCCGCGCGGCGAGCGACCCGGCGACGCGGCTGGCCCTCTGCTTCGCCGCCCTGCCGCCGGAGCGCGGCCGCCGCCGCCGCGGCGGGGGCCGCACCACCGATGCGACGCGCCTGGCGCGCGAGGCGGAGGCGCTGCTGCTCGGCCTTGGCGAGGGCGGGGCGGAGCGTGGCCCGCCGCCCGTGCTGTCCCTGGTCGAACTGAACACGGCCGAGGGCGGCCTCTCCCCGCGCCCCACCCTCGCGCGCGATGTCGCGGCGCTGCTGGCCGAGCATGTGGGGCCGCAGGGCAGCGCGGCGGAGCTGGCGCCGGGGCGCTTCGGCATGGTCCACCCGGCGGGCGAGCCGCCGCCCAGCCTTGGCTCGGTGGTGGAGCAGCTGCAGGCCGTGCTGGCCAGCGCCGGCCTGCAGGACACCGCCATCTCCACCCGCGAACTGACGCTGGAGCCGCATGGCGGGCCGGGCATGAACGGGGCGCCGGGCATGAGCGGGCCGCAGGCGGTGCGGGCGCTGCGCCTCGCCCTCGGCACCTTCGCGCAGGGTGGCACGGCGGCGCTGGCGCGCACCGGCTTTGACGAGGGGCTGCATGGCTTCGTCGCCGCCGTCGGCCCGCGCGCGGCGGCGCTGGCGCGCGCCATCGCCGAGCGGCGCTTCTCCCTGGCCTTCCAGCCGATTGTCGAACTGGCGCAGCCGGGCCACCCGCCTTCCCATTACGAGGCGCTGCTGCGGCCGCAGACGACGGATGGGCTGCCCGCGCTCAGCCCGCAGGCCTTCGTCAACCTCGCGGAGATGGTGGGCCTCGCCTCCGAGCTGGACATCGCGGTGGCGGAGGAGAGCCTGTCGGCGCTGCACCGCGCCGGGCAGGAGGTGCGGATCGCCTGCAACGTCTCCGGCCTGTCGCTGCAGGACCCGGCCTTCCGCCAGCGCCTGGCCCTGCTGCTGGAGCAGCACCCGCCGGAGCTGCGCACCCGCCTGCTGGTGGAGGTGACGGAGACGGCAGAGATCGAGAACGAGGCGGAGGCCGTGGCCTGCCGCGAGACGCTGCGCCAGCATGGCAGCGCCGTCTGCATCGATGATTTCGGCGCCGGCGCCGCGGGGCTGAGCTATCTGCGCCTGCTGCGCCCCGATCTCGTGAAGCTCGATGGCCGCTTCATGGAGTCCTGCGCCGGCGGCCAGCGCGGCGAGAGCTACAATTTCGCCGCCGCCCTGGTGGAGCTGGCGCGGGCCACCGGCGCCGCCGTGGTGGTCGAGCGCATCGAGACGGAGGCGGATGCGGACACCGCCCGCTCCTTCGGCGCGCGCTATGGCCAGGGCTGGCTCTTCGGCAAGCCGGGGGCGCTGCCGGGCAGCCTGCCGCGCGCCTTCGGGGCCACGGCGCGGCGGGCCGGGCTGGCGCGGACGGCGCCGGACGCATTCGCAACTGGTTAACAAAGTTTGAACAAGCTGGCAGGCATGAGCCTTACCAGCGCGCTCCTCACCGCGACCAGCGGCCTGCGGCTGACCACCAAGCAGCTGACGCAGACCTCGCAGAACATCGCGAATGCGGATGTCGCCGGCTACACGCGCAAGACGGTCAGCGGCTCGACGCTGACGACCGGCGGCGTGAAGGCGGAGGCGGCGCAGCGCACGGTGGATGCGGCGCTGCGCAACCAGGCGCTGGCGGCGCGCAGCGCGGATTCGGCGGCGACGCTGCGCAACGACACGCTCTCCGCCCTCTCCGGCCTGCAGGGCGACACGACGGACAGCACCAGCACCTCGGCGCTGATCTCGGCGCTGAACGACGCCTTCACGGAACTGGCCGCCAGCCCCTCCGATTCCTCGCTGCAGAGCGCGGTGGTGGATGCGGCCTCGGATGTGGCGAGCAACCTCAACGCGGTGAGCGACGCCATCACCACCGCGCGCCAGTCGGTGCAGGACGGGCTGGTCTCGGATGTCGATGCGGCGAATGCGCTGGTCAGCACGATCGGCGATTATGACCAGCAGATCCGCGCCGCCACCGCCGCCGGCCAGTCCACCGCCGACCTGAAGGACAAGCGCGACGCGGCGATCGCCGAACTGTCCGACTATGTCGCCGTCAAATCCACCGAGGGCAGCGATGGCGGGGTGACGCTGACGCTGGGCGATGGCTCGGTGCTGCCGCTGGATGCCGAGGATGGCCCCTTCGGCCTCGACAGCGCCACCATCACCCCCTCCTCCTATTCCGGCGAGCCGGATGGCACGCTGCCGGGGCTGACGCTGAACGGGCAGAGCATCGATGGCGGCAGCCTGGGCGGCAGCATCGGCGAGGGTTTCACCCTGCGCGACGAGACGCTGCCCACCATGCAGGCGGAGCTCGACGAGGTGGCCTCCACCCTGGCCGAGCGGCTGGATGCGCAGGGCTTGCGGCTGTTCACCGATTCCGATGGCAGCGCGCCGCCCGACACCAGCACGAGCGAGGGGGCGGCGCAGGCGGTGGGCTTCGCCAGCCGCATCACCGTCAACAGCGCGGTCGAGGAGTCGCCGCGCCTGGTGCGCGATGGCACGCATGCGGTGGATGGCTTCACGCCCAATACCGAGGATGGCCCCTCCGGCTTCACCACGCTGCTGAACAATGTCACCAGCTACAGCTTCGGCACGACCTCCTCGGACGGCACGGCCTATGCCTCGGTGCGCACCACCGGGCTGGGGCCCGGGGGTAACCTGACCTCCTCCGCCACCTCGGGCAACAAGAGCATCACCGACTATGCCACCGCCGTGGTCAGCCGGCAGTCCAGCGTGGCGGCGGCGGCGGAGAGCGCGGCGGACACGGCGGGCACCCAGCGCGACTACCTGGACGGGCTGGTGAGCGACAGCGAGGGCGTGGACACGGATACCGAGCTGGCGAACATGGTGACGCTGCAGAATGCCTATGCTGCCAATGCCCAGGTGATGTCAGCGGTGCAGAGCATGTGGGACGCGCTGCTGGACGCGGTGCGGTAAGGAGCGGGCGCCATGACCATCCGCGGCAGCTATGCGGCTTCCCTCGCCTCCATCAGCAAGCTGCAGGAGCGCTACAACGAGCTGACGCGGCAGCAGGCGAGCGGCACGCGCGCCACAACCTATGCCGGGCTGGGCGGGGATGCGACGCGCGCCATCACGCTGGGCAACAAGCTGGCGGCGAGCCAGCAGGCCGCCTCCACCACCACCCGCGCCGCCGCGCGCGTCGATTACTCGCTGACGGTGATGGACCGGCTGAGCAGCATCGCCAGCGACATGGCCGACAGCGCGGCCTCGCTGAACGGCACCACCGACAGCCTCGATTCCGTGCGCAGCAACGCGCAGGCGGCGCTGAAGGAGGTCCTGGGCCTGCTCGGCGAAACCTATGACGGCGAATACATCTTCGGCGGCAGCGATCTCTCGAACAGCCCCGTGGTGGCGGCCGACGACATCGAAAGCACCGGGCTCTACACCCAGATCGGCGACCTGCTGGGCACGCTGGACGCGGACAATGCGGAGGATGTGTTCTCCTCCATCCTCTCCGTGGCGTCGAGCAACGAGGATGGGGTTTCCCCCTTCTCCAGCTATGCCAATGCGGCGGCGGAGGGTGAGGTGGAGGATTCCCGCCGCAGCGTCTCCACCGGCACGGGCGGCAGCGTGGAGGTGGGGCTTTATGCCAACCGCAATGCCGGGGTGGGCGAGACGGGCACGGGCACCGGTTCCTGGGCGCGCGACCTGATCGCGGGGCTCACCGTGCTGGCCAATCTGACGGATGAGCAGGCCAGCCAGGACGGTTATTCGACGATCGTGGAGAAGACCGTCTCGCTGCTGCGGGGCGCCAATAGCGGCGCGAATGACGAGATCGCCGTTCTGGGCACGACGCAGAACAAGCTGACCGATGCGGCTTCCTGGCAGGAGGAGGTGGCGACGCAGCTGGAGGAGCAGCTGGGCGATGTGACCAGTGTGGACCTCGCCACGGCCTCGGTGCAGCTGTCCCAGGTGAACCTGCAATTGCAGGCCAGCTATCAGGCGCTGGCGAAGCTGGGTGAGGTCTCGCTGGTCAACTACCTCTGATTTTCTGAGAAAAAGTTTTTGGTTCTTTTTTCCAAAAAGAACCCTTTTTCCTTTTCCCTCCCCCTCAAAACAGCCGCCGCACTCCCCCTGGCGCCGGGACATTCTCCGCCACCAGCGGCCGGGCGCCGCGCCCGGCGAGGGGGATGGGCGCGCTGCGGTAGGCATCGAGCCCGCGCCCGACATTGCCCGGCGCGGCGGTGCGGATCTGGGCGCGTTCCGCCCCGTTGGAGAGGAACCCCCCGCCCGGCCGGGCTGTGACGGGCAGGCCGGGGGCGGAGGCCGCCGCCAGGGCCGTGGCGGTTGGCGGGGCCTGCCGGCGCTCGATCTCCCAGGCGGCCTGGACGCGGGCCAGGTAGGCCTCGGCATATTCGGGCGTCTGGGAGTGGTAGGCGGCGGCGGCGCGGGCCCAGTCCTGGCGGGAGGCGTAGAGTTCCGTGAGGAAGCGGGCGGCGTAGCGGATATTCGCCAGCGGGTCGAAGGCGGTTTCCAGGTTGGGGAAAGCCTCCGGGTGGTGGCGCAGGTTGATCTGCATGCAGCCCACGTCGATGGAGCGCAGGCCGCCGGCCTGCAGATCCCGCACGGCGGCAATTGCTGCCGCCTTGCTGGGGTAGATGCTGCCGCGCCCTTCGGCGTTGATGGTCCAGGGATAGGGCTCGATGCGGCCGGTGGTGTCGTCGCGGCGGCCGGATTCCACGCGGCCGATGGCGGCGAGCAGGGCGGGCGGCAGGTTGAATTCGCGCTCCACCACAGCCATGGCGGCGCGGCATGGGCCGGGCGGGGCGGGTTGTCCCGGCGGCTGGAACTGGGGTTGCAACTGGGGTTGCAACTGGGGTTGCGATTGGGGCTGGAGCGGGGCCTGGGCCAGGGCGTGGCCTGGGGCGAGACCGGAGGCCGCGCCGGTGGCCAGAAGCAGACTGAGAAGGCAGCGGAGAGGGGCGCGCATGGCGGCCTTCTCGCAACCATCATGCCAGGAAGTTTCTCAACCCCAAGTTGTTTTCTTTCCCTGGGCAGATTGGCATTCACACTTCAGCAACGCTTGCCTCCTAGGAGGGCGCATCGACAGGGAGAGGTCACCCCCATCATGCGCGCTGTCCCGCTGCCCGCCGGTTCCGCCCTGGCCCAGGCCGCGCCGCGCAGCACGGCGGGGGCGGCACAACCGGGAGTACAGCAGGCCTTTTCCGCCGCCCTGGCCGGGGCCCAGGGCCCGGCGGCCCAGGCGGCGCCGCTCTCCGGCGCCTCGGCGCTGCTGCTGGCGGAATCGGCCGCGCTGTCCGGCGGCCTGCCGCAGGGCCGCGAACGGATGCGGAGCATCGCCACCAAGGGCCTGGAGATGCTGGGAAATATCCAGCTTGCCTGGCTGGGGGGCGAAGCCGTCGGGAGCGCCAGCCTGGAGGCCATGGCCGAATCGGCCGAGTCCGCCGCAGCCGGCGAGGAGGGTCCGCTCGCCGAACTGTGCCAGAGCGTCGCGCTGCGGCTGCGCGTGGAGTTGGCCAAGCGCGAACCCCCTGCCACATGATCCCAAACGGGACTTTCCACCAAAAGTAGAATATTTGTGGCTTCAGCGCCGCAGTCAGCGAAAACGGGCCTATTTTTCAGGCCGCGTTCCGCCAGAGTACAACTTTGCCTTGCACATCACGGAGGCGAGAGTTACCTCAGGATTTGTTACGAGCCTTTCTGCTCTGATCCCGGCGAAAATCGCAAGGACGTGGCATGCATATCCTTCTCGCCTCTACCCTGGGAAGAAACCCGGAGTTGCACCGCAGCCTGAGCCAGGACGGGCATGGCTGCGACCTGGCGGAACCGTTTTCCGAGACGGCCTCGATCGCCCAGCACAGCGGCCCCTATGACGTCGTCGTGCTCGATGTGACCGAGGCGCGCCTGCAGGCCTTCGCCACCTTGCGCGAAATCCGCCGCCGTGGCCTGCGCATGCCGGTGGTCATCATCACCAACCCGATTTCCGTCGAGGACGAGCAGACCGCGCTGAACATCGGCGCCGATGACGTGCTGGTGCGCCCGGTGCGCGCGCCGGTGCTGATCGCGCGGATGCAGGCGATCCTGCGGCGCGGCCTCGGCCATGCCTCCTCGCAGCTGACCTGCGGCAATGTCGTGCTCGACCAGGCGCGGCGCACCGTCACCGTCGATGGCCGCCATGTGCGCATCACCTGCCGCGAATTCGACGTGCTGGAAATGCTCATGCTGCGCCGTGGCGTGCTGCTGACGAAAGAGCAGTTCATGAGCCGCGCCTATGGCGTGGAGGACGGGCCGGATCAGCGCATCCTCGACGTCTTCGTCTGCAAGCTGCGGCGCAAGCTGGCGGCGGCGGGCTCGGCGGAGATCGTGCGCACCATCTGGGGCCGCGGCTATGTGCTGGAGGACCCGAGCCCGGCCGAGGTCGCCGCCGCGCGGGCGCGCTTCAAGGCCGGCCAGCCGCGCATGCGCCGCGCCCATCTGTCGGTCGAGATGAACAGCAACACCGGCATGGCCGTCGCCGTCTGACACCCATCCGCGCCCCGGCGCGGCGAGGAGAGGCAGGGTGGCAAAACGCGACCGCAACGGCCCCACCATCGTCATCGTCCGCCGCGAGGAGGGCGATGGCGAGGGTGGCCACCATGGAGGCGCCTGGAAGATCGCCTATGCCGACTTCGTGACGGCGATGATGGCCTTCTTCCTGCTCATGTGGCTGATCAACGCCACCACCGAGGCGCAGCGTGTCGGCCTCGCGGATTACTTCGCCCCCACCAATGTGCTGAGCCGCGGCCCCTCCGGCGCGGGCGAGCCCTTCGGCGGGCGCACCATCAACAGCGCGAATGTGCTGGCGGGGGAGACGCCGCCGAGCCTCGGCACGCGGCCCGTCGCCTCCCTCCCCGGCGCGCAGGACGAGCCGGAGGAGGAAGAGGAACAGCCCCGCCCGCCGCGCCGCTTCGCCAGCCGGGGCGAGGCCCTGCCGGCCGCGGCGCAGGAGGCCGCCCCGCCGCGCGGCCCGGCGCAGGAGGAGGCGGGCGCCAGCGCCGGGCGCGAGGATGCCGCCGCCCAGGCCGCGCGCGCGGCACTCGCCGCCGCCGCCGAGGAAATCCGCCAGGCGGTGCAGTCCGACCCCGCCCTGGCCGAGCTGGCACGCCAGCTCATCATCGAGCAGGTGCGCGAGGGGCTGCGCATCCAGCTGGTCGATGCCGAGGGACAGCCGGTCTTCGCCACCGGCCAGGCGGCGCCGAACCAGCGCGGCCGCGCCCTGCTGCTGCGCGTCGCGGCGGTGCTGGCGAAGCTGCCGAACGGCCTCGACCTCGCCGGGCACACCGATGCCGCGCCCTTCCGGGGCGGTGGCGACCGCTCCAACTGGGAATTGTCCTCCGAGCGCGCCAGCGCCGCGCGGCGCGTGCTGCTGGAGGCCGGCATCGCCGAGGACCGGCTGCGCGCCGTGGCCGGCCGCGCCGATCGCGAATTGCTGACGCCAGAGCGGCCGCTGGATGCGGCCAACCGCCGCGTCTCCATCCTGGTGCTGATCCCCGGCGGGGCGGCGGGGAGTGCGACGCCATGATCCTGCTGGCCGGCTTCGGCGTGCTGCTGGTGTGCGTCTTTGGCGGCTATCTCGCCGCCGGCGGGCATATGGGGCCGATCCTGCATTCGCTCCCCTTCGAGATGATCATCATCGGCGGCGCCGCCGTCGGCAGCTTCCTGATGGCCAATTCGATGGCGGCGGTGAAGCACACGCTGGGCGCGCTGAAGAAGGTGATGAAGGGCGCCCGCTACACGCGGCAGGACTATATGGATCTCTGTGCCCTGCTCTACCGCCTGCTGCGCGTGGCGCAGATGAAGGGCGCGGTGGGGCTGGAGCCGCATATCGAGCGGCCGCAGGAGAGCGAGATCTTCGCCCTCTTCCCGCGCATCCTGGCGGACCACCACGCGCAGACGATCATCTGCGACTATCTGCGCATGATCGGCATGAATGCCGACGACCCGCACCAGATCGAAGACGTGATGCTGCGCGAGCTGAAGAAGATCCGCGAGGAGGAGCTGCACGCCGCGCATGCGTTGCAGACCATGGCGGATGCGCTGCCGGCGCTGGGCATCGTCGCCGCCGTGCTCGGCGTGATCAAGACGATGGGCAGCATCGACCAGCCGCCCGCCGTGCTGGGCGCGATGATCGGCGGCGCGCTGGTGGGGACATTCCTCGGCGTGCTGCTGGCCTATGGGCTGGTGGGGCCGATGGCGACCCGGCTGCGCGCCATCGTCGACGAGGAGGCGAAGTTCCTGGAAGTGGTGCGCGCCGTGCTGATCGCGCATCTGCACGGGAATGCGCCGACCGTGGCGGTGGAAATCGGCCGCAAGGCGGTGCCCTCGGACCTGATGCCGAGCTTCCAGACGCTGGAGACGGCCTTGCAGGAACAGCGGGGGTAATTTTTTTCGTTTCAGACCATCACGTTCTTTTTTGAAAAAAAGAACCAAAAAACTTTTTTCAGTTAGCGTCCCGCATCAGGCCTGAGGCGGGACGCCAAACTGGAAAGGTCTTTTTGCTTCTTTTTCTTCAGAAAAAGAAGATTTCTTTCAATAACTTAACGCAGAATATCGATGGTGTCGCTCAGCATGTCGCTGACGGTGCTGAGGACGCGGGTGTTCGCGGTATAGGCCCGCTGGGCGATGATCATCTTCGAGAATTCGTCGGTGATATCGACATTCGACGCCTCGACCGCCGAGGTGACGAGGGTGCCCGCCCCCAGTTCTCCGGCCTCGGAGACAGTGGGCGTGCCGGAGGCGAGGGTCTGGGTATAGGCCTGCCCATCCTCCGCCTGAAGCCCATCGGCATTGGGGAAGGTGACAATGGGAACCTGCGCGATGGTCTTCGTCTTGCCGTTGTCATAGCTGACGATGACGCTGCCATCATCACCGATGCTCACGCCCGAATAGGCGCCAGCCGCATTGCCATCGGTGGTGATGCTGGAGACGGAGTAGGTGTCGCTGGCCGAGGATTGCGTCACACCGGAGGACTCAAGATAGCTACCCAGATCAATGGTATAGGTACCAAGAGTGGCTGTCGCGTCATTCCCCTTCGTGCCGGTGGTCGTGTTGATTTTTGAAATCGTGCCATTACCATCGAAGGTGACGGTTGCTTCAGACGTGGTTCCGGAGCCGTCGTCGAGCGCCAGCGTCCACTGATTGGCCGTGCTCGTCTTCGTCCAGGTCAGCGTCACAGCCTCGGTGTTGCCATCGGCATCATAGACCTGCACCTGGGAGCTATAAGCGTCGCCCACGCTGGCCGTTCCCGGCACACTCGCCGAGAGGTCGATCGTGCTCGTCGCCGTCGCTGCGTAGGCCCCCTTGTCCACGGTGATGATGTCAAGCTCCGTCTGATCGATGGTGCCATCATCCTTCGCGCTCCACCCTTCCAGCGCGTAGCCGCTGCTGTTGACCAGATGGTTCTCCGCATCGAGGGAGAAGTCACCGGCACGGGTGTAGTACTGCGTGGCCGAATAGGTGGTCTTGCCGTTGGCATCCGTGCCCGAGGGGCTGGAGACGGCGAAGAGGCCATCTCCGGAGATCGCCAGGGAGAGGGCGTTGTCCACCTGGGAGATGTCGCCGCCGAGGGACACCGTCTGGCTGGTCGAGGCGCTGACGGTGCTGGAGCCGTTCAGCTTGGTCGAGGCCTGGCTCAGCTGCTCGGAGAAGGTGGTCTCGACGCGCTTGTAGCCGGTGCTGCTGCTGTTGGCGACGTTGTTCGAGATGTTGGTGATGGATTGCGTCTGGGCGCCCATGCCCGACGTCGCGGAGTAGAGTGAGCCTAGCAGGGACATGCTGGGGGGTCCTCGATACGGGGGCTGCTCCCGGGCCGGCGCCGCGGGAAACGTGACGCGAGGGAAACAGCAAGGCCCATGCCATGCCCGGGCGGCGGAAAACGCCGCGCCCGGCGGGGCGGGCGGGGGCGGGGGCGGCAAATCCTGCCGGGGAGCGGGCGAAAAACGCCGCCCCGCGCGGCCCGGCGGCCCTGTCCGGGCTGGCCCGGCGCTTGCTGCGGCGGGGGCATCGCAGATGGCCGCCGCATGATCCCCTCGCTGACCCCGCCCCGCGCCGCCCCGGACCCCGCCTCGCCCGCCGCCCCGGCGCGGGAGGCGGAGGCGGCCTTCACGCGCCTGCTGGCGGAGCGTGAGGCGGCCGAGGGTGCGGCGGCCGGGGATTCCCCGCCGCAGGGCGGGCATGGCCGCCACGCCGCCCGCGCCGAGGCCGCCGAGGCCGGCACGGAAGAAGACCACGACACCCCGGAGGCGGCGCGGGCCATGGAGGCCACGGGCAACCCGGCGGCGCTGGCGCTGCTGGGCGGGGTGATGGTGGTGCCGCTGGTGGTGGTGGCCCCGCCCACGCCGCCGCAGGCGGGGAGCAGCATGGCCGGGAGCAGCGTGGTGGGGGGCAGCGCGGCGGCGGCGGCCGCGCCTGACACCGCGCGGGACGCGGCCCCGGAGAAGGCGGCCATGCCGGGGGCGGAGGCGGGGATGAAGGCGGGGGCGGAGGGCGCGCTGCCGGATGCTTCCCTGCCGCCCCCGCCCTCCTCCGCCGGGGCGGGCGGCCCGGGCGCCCCGGCCGGGGATGCGGGGCCGGGCCTCCCCTCCCCCGTCCCGGCGGCGGCGGCCAGCCCCGCCGCGCCCGCCGCCTCTGCCCCGGCGTCCTCCCCCACCTCTCAGGCACCCGCCACCCTGGCCTATGCCAGCCCCACCAGCCTCCCTTCCGGGCCGGTGCAGCAGGTGGGGCATGCGGTGCTCGGCCTCAGCCTGCGCGGCGGGGGCGAGGGCGGGCCCAGCCGCATCAGCGTCGCCCTGCGGCCCGAGGCGCTGGGCCGCGTCGAGATCAGCGTGGAACAGGCGGCGGATGGCCCGGCCGCGGTGCGCGTCCTGGCCGAGCGGCAGGACACGCTGCTGCTCCTGCTGCGCGACAGTGGCGCCATCACGGCGGTGCTGGCACAGGCCGGGCTGGGCGCCGGGCACAGCCTGAGCTTCGGCCTGGCCCAGGATGGGCAGCAGGGCAGCGGGCAGCAGGGGCTGGCGGGCGGCGATGGCGCCGAGGCCGACACCGCGGCACCGCCGGAGGAAGCCGCCCGCCCCCGCGCCCCGCCCCCGCGCCGCCGCAGCGGCCTGCTTGACCTCGCCCTCTGACCTCCCCCCTCCCCCCGCAGGACAGCCCCCATGGCCAGCACCACCATCACCAGCGCCACCACGAGCAGCAGCAGCACCTCCTCCAGCAGTTCCTCGAAGACGCAGCTCAGTTCCGACCTGAACAGCTTCCTCACCCTGCTGACGACGCAGCTGCAGAACCAGGACCCGCTGAACCCGACGGATTCCACCGAGTTCACCTCACAGCTCGCGCAGTTCTCCCAGGTGGAGCAGCAGATCGCGACGAATGAGCATCTGGAATCCCTGCTCTCGCTGCAGCAATCCTCCTCCATGCTCTCCGCCACCGGCCTGGTGGGCGACACGGTGGCCGCGACCTCCAGCAGCATCGTGCTGGAGGATGGCAGCACGCAGAGCATCAACCTGCCCTCCACCAGCGATGCGGGCGGGGCGCAGAGCGTCGTCATCACCCTCACCAACAGCAGCGGCACGGTGGTGCGGAGCGAGACGGTCAGCCTCTCCGGCGATGCGACGAGCTGGAGCTGGGATGGCAAGAACAGCAGCGGCAAGAGCGCCTCGGATGGCAGCTACACCGTCTCCATCACCGGCTATGACAGCGCGGGCACCAGCACGGGGGATGTGGATTTCACCGTCTCCGGCAAGGTCACCAGCGTCACCCGCGACAGCGATGGCAATCCGGTGGTGCATATCGGCGGCCTGACGGTCGATCTCAGCGCGGTGCAGAGCATGAGCTGAGCGCCCGCGCCGCCTCCCCCGCCCCACCCTTCCCGGCCCTGTCCTTTCCGGCCTGTCCTTCCCGGCCTGCCGGGAAGAATTGGTTAATACTTGGTCAACGCCCGCGCGCGAGACATGGCGCGGCGCGGCAGGAGGCCGTGCGCGGAGGCGGGCACGGTGGATGCGGCGACTCAGCCCCCCAGGACGGGGAAGGAAGCGGCGGGCGGCAAGGCCGCGGCGGCCGGCGCGGCGCGCGCCGGTGCGGCCGGCGGCCTCGGC
>NZ_JANFNY010000085.1 GCF_024437745.1 Roseomonas sp. GC11
GGAGAGGGTATGGGCGCCGACCTCGCTGCCCTTTTCCACGATGCAGACCGTGGCCTCGGGCGCCGGGCGGCGCTCCGGCGGGGGGGCGGCCAGCCGGTCGAGCGGGTCTTCCGCCAGGGCCTCGTCCACGCCCCAGTCCAGTTGCAGGCGCAGCGCCGCCAGCAGGGCGGCGGCCTCGGACTCGGGCATCGGGGGGAGGGGGGGCGCGGTGCTCATCCTGCCGCTCATATCGCGGTGCGGCGGGGTTCCGCGCAACCCGCGATCGGGCTAAGCCATCCCGGCGGGACCCAAGGGAGAAGAGCAACGTGTCCGAACGCGAGAGCATGGAATTCGATGTGCTGATCGTGGGGGCCGGCCCGTCCGGCCTGGCGGCGGCGATCCGGCTGAAACAGCTCTCGCCCGAGGCCACGGTCTGCATCGTGGAAAAGGGCAGCGAGGTCGGCGCCCATACCCTCTCCGGCGCCGTGCTGGAGCCGCGGGCGCTGGACGAGCTGCTGCCCGACTGGCGCGAGGAGCCGCCCGAGTTGGCCACCCCCGCCACCGAGGATTCCTTCCTGTTTCTGACGGAGACGAAGGCCTTCCGGCTGCCGACGCCGCCGCAGATGCACAACCATGGCAATTACGTCGTCAGCCTCGGCAATGTCTGCCGCTGGCTGGGGGCGAAGGCCGAGGCGCTGGGCGTCGAGATCTATCCCGGCTTCGCCGCCTCCGAGACCATCCTGGAGGAGGGGGTGGTGAAGGGCGTCGTCGCCGGCGTCATGGGCATCACGCGGGAGGGCGAGGAAGGCCCGAACTACCAGCCGGGCATGGAGCTGCGCGCGCGCTACACCCTCTTCGCCGAGGGCTGCCGCGGCTCCCTCACCAAGAAGCTCTTTTCCGAGTATGGCCTGCGCGAGGGGGTGCAGCCGCAGACCTTCGGCCTCGGCATCAAGGAGCTCTGGGAAATCCCGAAGGAGCGCCACACCCCGGGCAAGATCTGGCACACCACCGGCTGGCCGCTCTCCACCGACACCTATGGCGGCACCTGGCTCTACATGCTGGGGGAGAACCTCGTCTCGATCGGCATGGTGGTGGGGCTGGACTATCCCAACCCCTGGCTCTCCCCCTTCGACGAGATGCAGCGCTTCAAGACGCATCCCGAGATCCGCAGGATCCTGGAGGGCGGCAAGCGCATCGCCTATGGCGCCCGCGCGCTGAACGAGGGCGGGCTGCAATCCATCCCGAAGCTGGTCTTCCCCGGTGGCGCGCTGATCGGCGACACGGCGGGCTTCCTCAACGTGCCGAAGATCAAGGGCACGCACACCGCCATGAAGTCCGGCATGCTGGCGGCCGAGGCCGTGGCCGCTGCCTTGGCGGATGAGGCCGCCGGCCCCGTGCTCGACGCCTACCCCGCCGCGCTGGAAAAGAGCTGGGTGTGGGAGGAGCTTTCCGCCGTCCGCAACATCCGCCCCGGCTTCGCCAAGTGGGGCTTCTGGGGCGGCATGGTGAATGCCGCGCTGGAGACCTACGTCTTCAAGGGCAAGGCGCCCTGGACCCTGCCGCACCACGCCGACCACGCGGCGACGAAGCCGGCCGGCCAGTGCCCGCAGATCGCCTACCCCAAGCCCGACGGAAAGCTGACCTTCGACCGCCTCTCCTCCGTCTTCCTCTCCAACACCAACCATGAGGAAGACCAGCCCGCCCACCTGAAGCTGAAGGACGCGGCCAGCTGGAAGCCGGTGAACTGGGACATCTACCGCAGCCCGGAAGCCCGCTACTGCCCCGCCGGCGTCTATGAGGCCGTGGGCATCGAGGAGGGCAACCCCCGCCTCGTCATCAACGCGCAGAACTGCGTCCACTGCAAAACCTGCGACATCAAGGACCCCGGCCAGAACATCGACTGGTGCACCCCCGAAGGCAGCGGCGGCCCCAACTACATCGGCGGCATGTGATTCTTTCTGTCAGGCTGCCGCTCCCGGGTTTCCAGGCGGGACTCTTTTTTCAGGCTGCCGCCGTCCTGTGGTGAAGTGGGACGCGGGGGCTGGGGGCTAGGGGCTAGGGGCTGGGGGGCGCCTGGGCGTCCCCGCCGGGCCGGAGCGGAGGGGGCGAGTGCGGCCCCTCCCGTCCCGGCCCTGACCGGCAGCTGAAAAAAGACCGGCAGCTGAAAAAAGACCGGCAGCTGACAGATTAACGCCAGGGGAGGTCGGTGCGGGAGCAGGTTTCGAGGCCGCGGCGTTCCTGTTCGCGGCCGTTCATGTAGACGACCTTGATGTCCACCGTGCAGCTGCGGTTGGCGGGCAGGTCCACCCAGCGGTCATTGCCCGGCTCCAGCACGGCATCGCCCAGGCGGTCGCGGCCCCAGTTGGTGTCGGTGCTGAGCGAGACATACAGCTCGCGGATGGTGGCGCCGCTGCGGTTGACGAAGCTGAAGGAGGGGTCGCCCGCCGCGCGGGTGGTGGCGCCCGGCCCGCCCGGCTGTGCGCCGCCGGGGCCGCCGCGCACCGTCGCCCCCGCGCCGCCCCCGCCGCCGCCGAACACCACGCGGGTGAGGTTGCAGGCATTCACCTGCATTTTCGTCTCTTCCCGCCCGCCCTGGTAGCGGACGCGGATATCCAGCACGCAATCGCTGGCGGAGGGGGTGACATGCACCTGCTGCCCGGCGGGCAGCACCGATTGCCCCAGGATATCCGGCCCCCAATTGTCCAGCCGCGAGGGCGAGACAAAGGCGCTTTCGATGGTCTGGCCGGATTGGTTGACGAGCCAGAACCGATTCTGCGCCGAGGCGGGCGAGAAGGCCGCCGCCGCCAGCAGGGCCAGCAGGCTGGCCAGGATGATGCGCATGACAGGGTCTCCGCTGCCGGCGTCGTGGCCGGCTTTCCTCCACGGCCCGGCCCGGGAGGCGGCGGAGGTGCCGGCCCCGTCCGTTGCCGTAACAACCTTATCCCGTCCATGACGGTGCCGTCATCCCGTGCCACGGCTCCGCTTGCCGAAGCGTTTCCCGCCCGCGCGAAAAGGTTCTAGGCTCGCCACATGGTCATGCTCGTCTCTCCGCGCCGCCTCGCCCTGCTGGCCGCGGCGCTGCTCGCCGGCTGCGCGGCGGGTGGCGCCCCCGGCGCCCTCGACACCGGCGATGGCAGCCCCGCGCCGCGCCTCACCGCCGCCGGCACCTATCTCGCGGGCCGCTTCGCCGCCGCCGAGACGGACACCGCCGCCGCGGCCGATCTGCTGGCCGAGGCCCTGCGCCTGGCGCCGGAAGAGCCGGAGGTGCTGAACCGCGCCTTCATCGCCGCCGTGCTGGATGGCCGGGCCGATGCCGCGCGCCTCGCCCGCCGCCTGCCGCAGAGCGAACTGGCCGCCATGCTGCTGGCCGGCACCGATGCCATGGCCGGGCGCTGGGAACAGGCCGAGCGCCGCCTGCGCGCCCTGCCGCGCAGCGGCGCCGCCGCCGTGCTGCAACCCCTCCTCCTGGCCTGGACCCTGGCCGGGCGCGGCAACCCGGATGCCGCCCTGGCCACGCTGCGGCCGCAGATCGAGGGCGGCAACCTGCGCGGCCTCGCCGCCCTGCACGCCGCCATGATCGCCGACCTCGCCAACCGCCCGCGCGAGGCGGAGCGGCTGGCGCGAATCGCCCTCTCCGCCTCCCAGGAGGCGAATCTGCGGATGATCCAGGTGGTGGCCGGCATCCTCGACCGCGCCGGCAAGCCGGCCGAGGCCGAGCAGCTCCTGGCCGCCCTGGCCGCGGCGGGGGATGAGCTCTCCCTGCTCGCCGCGCCCGAGGCCCGGCGCCGCCTGTTGCAGGCGCGCGCCGTCGCCTCCCCGGTGGAGGGCATGGCGGAGGCGGAGCTGGCCCTGGCCGGCTTCCTGCGCGGCCAGGGCGCGCCGGAGCTCTCGCTGCTGCTCAGCCGCCTCGCCCTGCGCCTGCGCGCCGATTTCACGCCCGTCCTGCTCGTCGCCGCCGATGCCCTGGCGGAGGAGCGCCACCCGGAAAGCGCCCTGGCCCTGCTGCGCGGCGTACCGGCCGAGGACCCGCTCTCCGGCGTCGTCGCCCTGCGCCGCGCCAGCCTGCTGGACCGGCTGAACCGCACGGAGGAGGCGGTGGCCGTGCTGCGAGCCCTGGCCGAGGCCTACCCTTCCTCCGTCCAGCCCCCCGCCCGGCTGGGCGACCTGCTGCGCGCCCGCAGCCGCTATGCCGAGGCCGCCGCCGCCTATACCGAGGCGCTGCGCCGCGTCCCCCGGCCGGAGGCGGAGCCCTGGGCGCTCTATTATGTGCGCGGCATCGCCCTGGAGCGCTCCGGCGACTGGACGCGCGCCGAGGCGGATTTCCTGCGCGCCCTCCAGCTCGCGCCCGAGCAGCCCTATGTGCTGAACTACCTGGGCTATACCTGGGTGGAGCACGGCACCAACCTGGCCGAGGCGCGCCGCATGCTGGAGCGCGCCATGGAGCTCCGCCCGCAGGATGGCAACATCGCCGACAGCCTGGGCTGGGCACTCTACAAGCTGGGCGACCTGCCCGGCGCCATCCGCTGGCTGGAGCGCGCCGTGGAACTCGAGTCGCGCAACAGCGTCATCAACGACCATCTGGGCGATGCCTATTGGGCCGCCGGCCGGCGGATCGAGGCCCAATACCAGTGGCGCCGCGCCCTGACGCTGGAGCCCGAGCCGGGGGACGCCCCGCGCATCGCCGACAAGCTGCGCGACGGCCTGCCCGCCGCGGCCCGGCCGTGAGCGGCGACGCCTGGGAAGGGGGCTGGGCCGAGGCGGCGCCGGCCAAGGTCAACCTCGCCCTGCATGTGCTGGGGCGGCGGGCGGATGGCTACCACCTGCTGGACAGCCTCGTGGCCTTCGCCGGCGCGGCGGACCGCCTCGCCTGGGTGCCCGATGGGATACCCGATGGGATACCCGATGGCGGGGTGGGCGGGCCGTTCGCCCTGCGCCTGGAGGGGCCGGAGGCGCCTGCCCTGGCGGGGGAGGGGGATAACCTCGTCCTGCGCGCCGCCCGCCTGCTCGCCGAGGCCGCCGGGATCGCGCCCTCCGGCAGCCTGATCCTGGAAAAGAACCTGCCGGTGGCCTCGGGCATCGGCGGCGGCTCGGCCGATGCGGCGGCGGCGCTGCGCCTGCTCAACCGTGCCTGGGGGCTGCACTGGGGCCATGCCCGGCTGCTCGGCCTCGCCGCCCGGCTCGGCGCCGATGTGCCCGCCTGCCTCGACAGCCACGCCACCCGCATGGGCGGCGTGGGCGAGGTGCTGACCCCCGCGCCGCCCCTGCCCCTGGTGGGCATCCTGCTCGCCAATCCGCGCATCCCGCTCGCCACGCCCGCCGTGTTCCGCGCGCGGCAGGGCAGCTTCCCCGGCAGCTTTTCCGCGCCGCTGCGCCTGCCGCGCGCCTGGAGCAGCGCCGCCGCCATGGCCCAGGACCTCGCCGCCTGCGGCAACGACCTGGAAGCCCCGGCCATCCGCCTCTGCCCCGAGGTGGCGGCGGTGCTGGCCGCCCTGCGCGGCCTGCCCGGCTGCCTGCTGGCCCGCATGAGCGGCTCGGGCGCCACCTGCTTCGGCCTCTTCCCCACCCCGGAAGCCGCCCACGCCCACGCCGCCCGCCTGCCCAATTCGTGGTGGCGGTGGGGAGGGGGCTTTACGACAGGCCCCTCCGCCCTTTATTCAGCGGCCGAGAGCCTCGCTGGGGCGTAGCCAAGCGGTAAGGCAGCGGTTTTTGGTACCGCCATCCCCTGGTTCGAATCCAGGCGCCCCAACCATGATGCGACAAAGGCCCGGGCAATCCTCTGCCACGGGCCTTTTTCATTCGCTCCTGGGGAGGCTTTGCCGCCCCAAACACAAAGAAGACTCCCTGGGGAGGCTCCGCCTCCCCAAACCCCTCGACCGGGGTGGCAGGGCCACCCCAAATCTTCCCTTGGGGACCCCGCCAGCAGCGGGGCTTTGTCAGATGCTTCCGCCTGTGGCAGGAAGCAGGCAAGCGCGGGCGTGGCGGAACGGTAGACGCAGGGGTCTTAAAAACCCCAGCCCCAGGCATGCGGGTTCGAATCCCGCCGCCCGCAGACCCATCAATCGGCGTGGTGCAGGCGCGGCAGGCCGCGCGGCCAGTCCCGCTCCATCAGCGAACGGGCATAAAGTCCACCCCCAACCAGGGCGGCGACAACAGTGACAAACAGGAAAGCGGACATGGGTAGGCCCCTGATCCTTTGACACCGCGATGCTGCGGCTGCGAAGGAACATGTAGGGAGACTAACCTTTCAAAACCTTTACCCATTGAGCAGTTGCAGCATGGTCAGGGCGCATGGCTTCCCTGCCATGCGTGCCGCGCAGCCACCAGGGGCCCGCCGCCTTGCAACCCGCTCAGCGCAGCAGCCGCCGCGCCAGCGCCGCCCGCCCCGGCGGCCTTGGCGCGTCGAACAGGCGTGACAGCGAGAAGGGGCCATGCCGCACCCGCGCCCGCCAGTCGCTGAAGCCCTCGAACCCCGCCCGGCCATGGTAGCGGCCGAAGCCTGAGCCCCCCACGCCGCCAAAGGGCAGGGCGGGGAAGGCGACATGCTCCAGGCACCGCTCCTCGACGATCGCCCCGGCGCGGCAGCGCGCGGCCACCGCCGCGGCCTCCGCCCGCGCCGCGCCGAACAGGTAGAGCGCCAGCGGCGCCGGCCGCGCCCGCACCCAGGCGATGGCCGCCTCCAGATCCGCCACCGCCCGCACGGCCAGGCTGGGGCCGAAGATTTCCTCCGGCTGCTCGGGCACCAGGGCGAGGCCGCCGGGCAGCGCCTCGCCCGTGGTGGCCAGGGCGGCCTGCCGGGCGCGGTGGCGCGGCAGCACGGCGCTTTCCACCGGGATGGCGGCGGCGCGGCAGGCGGCGGCGAAATCCTCCGCCCGGTGGCCGACCAGCAGCACGGTATCGGGCGCCACGCAGGTCTGCCCGGCATTCACCGCCTTGCCGGCCAGGATGGCCCGCGCCGCCCGCGCCAGATCCGCCCCCGGCAGCACCAGCGCCGGGCATTGCCCGCCGAGTTCGAGGGTCAGCGGCGTCAGGTGCTCCGCGGCGGCGCGCATCACGGCGCGGCCGGTGGCGGTGCCGCCGGTGAAGACCAGATGGTCCCAGGGCTGGGCCGCGAAATCGGCGGCCACGGCGCCATCGCCCGGCACGACGCGGGCCACGGCGGGGCCGAGGGCCTCCGCCACCAGTTCGGCCAGCAGGGTGGCGGTGCGCGGGGTGTGCTCGCTGGGCTTCAGCACCACGCGGTTGCCGGCGGCCAGCGCCTCCGCCAGCGGCCAGAGGCCGAGCTGCACCGGGTAGTTCCAGGGCGCCAGGATGCCCACCACCCCTTTCGGCACCGGCTCCACCCAGGCCAGGGCGGGCTGGAAGGGCAGGGGCGCCAGCACCAGGCGCGGGCGGGACCACCACCACAGCCAGCGCCGCGCCCGCCGGGCCGCCTGCACCACCAGCAGCACATCGGCCAGCAGCGTCTCCACCTCCGACCGGCCGCCATAATCGGCATCGATGGCGCGGACGATCTCTGGCGCGCGCCGCAGCAGCGCCGCCGCCAGCGCCGCCAGCAGCGCCCGGCGCCGGGCGAGGGAAAGCGGCGCGGTTTCGGCGCGCAGGGCGGCCAGGGCTTCGGCCGGGGTCATCTGGCTGGTCTCCCGGTGGCCGGGAGGGCGCCGCCCTCCCGGACCCCGCGAACAGAGGGGAGGTGCAGGAACCTCAGGTTCCTGGCGGGGGTCCAGGGGGCAAGGCCCCCTGGTTCTCACAGCGCCCGCACCGCCCGCCGCCCGGAGCGGATGGCCGCCTCCAGCGTCGCGGGCAGGGTGGGGTCCATCCAATCCCCCGCCAGAGCGAGGTTGCGCAGCGGCCGCAGTGGCGGCGGCGCCGGCTGGTCCGGCAGGTGGGCGGGGGTGGCCCGGTGCTCCTTGACCAGCCGGCAGGGCGGGGCTTCCTCCGGCCAGGGGCCTGGCAGGCCGGCGGCGCGCGCCGCCTCCCGCAGCTCGGCCCAGATGCGCGGCCCCAGGCTTTCGGCGCTTTCCGCCAGCAGGCCGGTGGCGGCGCTGATGGTCACCGAGACCATGCCCGGCCGCACCAGCATCCACTGCGCCAGCCCGCCCAGCAGCCCGACGAAGCGTGGCCCCGCCCCCGTGGCGTGCTCGAAATGCAGGTTCAGGATGGGCCGGTGCAGCGCCGGCACGCGCAGCCCCGGCAGCAGCCGCGCCGCCTCCCAGGGCGGCAGGGCGAGGATGACGCGGTCCGCCTCCCCCAGCGGCAGGGGCGTGCCGCCGAAGCCCAGCGCCGTGGCCCGCCCGCCCGCCCGCTCCAGCTCCCGCAGCCGCCGCCCGGGGCGGAAGACGACGCCGCGCCGCGCCAGCGTCTCCAGCGCCGGGTGCACGAGGTCCGGCCCCAGGCCGCGCCGCGCCACATAGAGCCGGCATCCCCCCGGCCGCGCCATGCGCCGCAGCACGGCGCCGAGGCGGCGCAGCCCGGCCTCCTCCGGCGCGGTGTTCAGCGCGGCCAGCGTCAGCGGCTCGACGAAATGGCGGAGCAGGGCGGGGTGGCGGGCGAAGGCCTCGGCCACCGTGGAATGGCGCCCCGGCAGGGCGGCGCGCAGCAGCGCCAGCAGCCCGCCCGCCCCCAGCCCGGGCGGCCGCCGCGCCGGATCGCGCCAGCCGGCGGGCGAGAGCGCCACCCGCCGCAGCCCACCCCCGGCGAGGTCGTGCACCGGCAGGGTCTCGCCCTCCGGCTCCACCCAGGCTTCGCGCGCGCCGATCTCGGCCAGGAAGCCGAGCGCCGCCGGATTGGCGCCGAGCAGCGCATGGGTGCCATTGTCCGTGCCATCGGGCAGGGCGCGGGCGCGGCCGCCAGCGGCCGGGCTGGCCTCGTGCAGCACCACGCAGCGCGCCGCCCTGCCGCCGGGGCGGCTCGCCAGCAGCGCCGCCGCCAGCCCCGCCACCCCCGCGCCCACCACGTGAAGGGTGGAGGCGGGCAGGGTGGCGCCGGGCAGGGTCGCGTTGGGCGCTGCCGCCATCACGGCCGCCAGCCCTCCAGCAGCAGGCCAAGCTTGCGCCACCGCCCCAGCCGCGGGCGCTGGCGCGGCGGCAGGAAGCCCTGGCCGATCATCTCCTCCAGCAGCGCGCGGTAGCCGAGCAGCATCAGCCGCGCCGGGCGCAGGGCGCGGCGGTGGTGCTCGGGCATCAGCGCCTCGGCCGTGGCGAAGGCGGCGCGGGCGCGCAGCGCCAGGGCCTGGGCCACGGTGGAAAGGCCGGGATGCGCCACCATCGCCCGCGCCCCGCCCGGCGGAATGCCCGCCGCCGCCAGCGCATCGGCCGGCAGGTAGAGCCGGTCCCGCGCCGCATCCTCATCGATGTCGCGCAGCACGTTCACCAGCTGGAAGGCATGGCCGAGGGCGAGGCCGAAGGGCTCCGCCTCCGCCGCGCCGAAGATGCGCACCGCCAGCGCGCCGACACTGCCGGCCACCTGCCGGCAGTAGAGATCCAGCTCCGCCTGCGTGGCGATGCGGCGGTGCGGCCCGGCATCGGCCTCCATGCCGTCGATCATGGCGCGGCATTCGGCCAGGGGCAGGGTGAACTCGGCCCGCGCCCAGGCCAGCTCGCGGGAGAGCGGGCAGTCCGGCACCTCCAGCTTGCGGCGCCAGGCGGCCAGGGCGGCGCGCTGCTCGGCCTCGGGCAGGGTGCCGTCGGCGATGTCGTCCACCGCGCGGCAGAAGGCATAGACGGCATACATGGCCCGCCGCGCCGGGCCGCGCGTGGCCGCCATGCCGCTGGCGAAGGAGGAGCGGGCGCGGCGCACCCGGGCGCGCACCAGCCTGGCATCCAGGCTGCCGCTCCCTGGACTGCCGCTCCCTGGGCTACCGCTCCCTGGCCTGCCCCCGCGCCGCAGGCCGGGTGCGGCCAGCAGGGCGGCGGCGAAATCCGCCCGGCCGAGCGCCACGCGCCCCTCCAGCGGGTCCGCCGCGCGCAGCCGCGCCAGCAGGCGGCGGGCGAGCGCCCAGGTCACCGCCGCCTCCAGCCCCAGCCGGGTGGAGAGCACGCGGTGGGGCAGGGCGGCGGCGCGGTCCAGCATTTCCTCCACCCGGTCCAGCATCGCCGCCAGCACGGGGGCGCGCGCCTCGGGGTCGGCCAGGAAGCGCGCCTCGCCACCGGCCAGCGCCATCCAGTCCCGCGGCACATAGAGCCGGTCCAGCCGCCGCAGATCCTCGCCCATGTCCTGGAGGTGGTTGAGGATCTGGAGCGCGGTGCAGAGCGCGTCCGCCCCTTCCTGCGCGGTGGCGTCCACCTCGCCATGCAGGCGCAGCAGCAGCCGCCCCACCGGCACGGCGGAGCGCCCGCAGTAATCCAGCAGCGCCGCCCAGTCCGGCAGGCGGGACAGTTCCGCATCCTGGCGGAAGGCATCGAGCATGATGCGCGCCTCGGCCAGCCCGTCCCCCGCCTCCTGGAGCGCGCGGGCGACGGGGAGGGGGGTGCGCGGGTCCTCCAGCGCGGCGGCCAGGGCATCGAGCCGCGCCAGCCGCTCGCCGGGGGCGAGGTGCGGGGCATCGGCGATGTCATCGGCGGCGCGGACGAAATGGTAGAAGGCCAGCACCCGCCGCCGCAGCGCGGGCGCGATCAGCCAGGAGGCGACAGGGAAGTTTTCCGAGTCCGGCCCCCGGCTGGGCGGGCCGGCGAGGATGCAGGCGGCCGGGTCGGGTTCCTCCGGCCGGGTTTCCTCCAGCCGGGGTTTCTCCAGCCGGGCTTCCTCCAGCCGGGGCTCACCGAGGCGGGGATTGGCGGGCACGTCGCTCATCGGGCGGAGGTTTCCGGGGCAGGATCGGGGCCGGTGACGGAACCGGGGCCATAGGCGCGGCCCTTCCAGGCGGGCGGGCGGCGGGTCAGCAGCGCCTGCCACTGGATGGCGAGGGCCACGGCGATGGCGAAGGGGTGCAGCGGCACGCTCCACCAGGGCTCGCCCACCCGCGCCGTGATGGCGGCGCGCAGGCCGAGCGAGAGCAGCACCGCCAGGATCGCCGCCCACAGCCCGCCGCCCTCTCCCGGGGTGGCCGCCAGGAGGGGGGGCAGGGCGAGGCCCAGCGCCAGCCAGGGCAGCAGGTGCCCGCCGCCCAGCAGCAGCGTCCACACCGGCAGGCCGCGCGGCGTCGCCATGCCCTCCCGCGCATTCTTGGCGAAGCCTGCCCAGGCCGGGGCCAGCCCGTCATACATCCGGCAGGTGGCGAGGGCGGTGCCATCCACCACCTCCGTCCGGTGCCCGGCGGCGCGCAGGCGGCGCGCCAGGGCCAGCCCATCATGCAGGATGCCCGGCGCCGCGGCATGGCCGCCGGCGGCGCGGTAGGCGCCGGCCTCGGCCAACAGCAATTGCCCGCAGGCGGCGGCCATCTCCGGCCGCGCGCTCTCCGCCCGGCCGCCGCCGGGCAGGTAGCCCAGCATCAGCAGGTTGATCACCGGCACCGTCAGCGCCTCCCCCAGCCCGCCGAGGATCTGGCGCGGCACGGCGCTGACCAAAGCGAGGCCGCGCGCCTCGGCCTCGGCCGCCAGGGCGGCGGCGGCGCCGGGGGCGAGGCGGACATCGGCATCGAGGAAGAGAAAATGCGTCCCCAGCGCCGCCTCGGCCAGCCGGGCGCAGGCATGCACCTTGCCCGTCCAGCCCGGCGGCAGCGGCGGGGCGAGCAGCAGCCGCACCCGCTCATCCTCCGCCGCCAGGGCGCGCACCTGGGCCGGGGTGTCGTCGCGGCTGCCGTCATCCATCACCAGCACCTCGACCGCCACGCCCGTGCTGGCCAGGGCGGCGCGCAGGCAGGGGGTGATGTTGGCCGCCTCGTCCCGCGCCGGGATGAGGATGGAGACCAGCGTGGCCGGGGGCGGCCCGCCTGGCGTCCCCTCCTGCGGGCGGCGCTGCCGCGCCAGGTTGGGCAGCGCCATGGCCCAGGGGAAGGCAGCGAGCGCCAGCGAGAGCAGGGAGAGCGGGAGGCTCATGGGGCGGGCGGGCCTCCGGGGGAAGGGGGCGGCGGGCGGTGTTCGTGGCGGGGGTCGAAGCGGCGCCCGGTGAGCGCCGCGCGGCCCCGCCGCCACAGGTCGTAGATGCCGCCCATGCCCTCCCTTCCCTGCTCCAGCACCCGGAAGCGTGCCGGGTCGCGGGCGATGGCATCCACCGCCAGCCGGTCCATCGTGGCGGCGAGCGCGGTGGCGAGCGCGGCCTCGCGCTCCCCCCGAGGCATGGCGCGCAATGCCGCCCCTGGCAAGGGCGGGCCGAAGGCGGCCAGCATCTCCGCCTTGCGCTCGCTCCAGAAGGGATATTCCAGGGCGAGGGGGAGGAAGGTGGCGCCCTCCGCCAGTTCCGGCAGGCGGGTGAGGCCCGGGGCGATGGGCACCGGGCGTTCCCGCGCATCGGCGAAGCGGCCGGGGGCGTTCATCCACAGCATCTCGCCCTGGGCCAGCACGCCCTCCGCCACGCGCAGGAAGGTGACCGCGCCGCGCGCACTCTCCCGCTCCACCCCGAAGACGCCGAGGCGGCGCATGAAGCCGTAGCGCGCCAGCGCCGCCGCCTCCATCGGGATGACCATGCGCCGGCCGGGGAAGAGGCGGCGCGAGAGCAGCATGAAGGCCACGCCATCCCACCAGGACGGATGGTTGGCATAGACGACCAGCGGGCCGGGCGGCGCCGCCGGGGCGCCCCAGGCGGCGAGGCGCAGCGCCCGCATGTGGCGCCGCGCGAAGCCCGCGAACATCGCCTCGAAAAAGGCCATGTGGCGGGGGGAATAGGTGGAAAGAGGGTCCTGCATGGTCAGGGGAGGCCAGGGGCTCCGCCCCCATCTGTTTCCTTTTGGGACCCCGCCGGGGGGACAGGGTCCCCCCGGACCCCGCCATCCGATCGCGGGGTCCGGGGTGGCCGCGCCACCCCGGCGGGGGTCCAGGGGGCAGCGCCCCCTGGCGCGTCCTCAGGCCGCATCCTGGTGCATGGCGTCGGCGGCGATCCAGCCGGACATCATGACCATGGGCATGCCCGGCCCCGGATGCGCCGCGCCGCCCGCCAGATACAGGCCGCGCACGGCGCGGGAGCGGTTGCCGGGCTTGAAGGCGCCCGTCCACAGCCCGTGGCTGGCCAGGCCGTAGATGGCGCCGTCCAGCACCTTGTAGCGCTCATGGATGTCCTGCGGCGTCAGCGCCTGCTCGACCACGATGCGCTCCTCGATATCCTCCAGCCCGGCGGTGCGCTTCAGCTTGTCCAGGATGGTGCGGCGATAGGCGGGCAGCATCTGCTTCCAGTCCTGGCCGGGGCGCAGATGCGGCGTGTGCACCAGCACATAGAGCGCCTCCCCCCCTTCCGGGGCCACGCTGGGGTCGGTGGCGGCGGGGGCGGCGAGGTAGGCGGTGGGGTCCGGCGCCGGGATGCCCTTGCGGTAGATGGCGTCGAACTCCTCCTCCGCATCGCGCGAGAAGACGAAGTCGTGATGCGCCAGATGCTCGTAGCGCCGGTTGAGGCCGAGATAGAGCACCACGCCGGAACAGGCCGGCTCGTGCTTCGCCCGGCTGTAGCGGCGGGCGGGGGCGCCGCCCACCAGCTCGCCATAGGTGCGGATGGCGTCCATGTTGGAGATGACGGCATCGCAGGCGATGCGCTCCCCCCCCACCCGCACGGCGCGGACGGCGCCGTTCTCGATCTCCAGCCCCGTCACCTCGCTGCTGGGGCGGAGATCGGCGCCGAGGCTGGCGGCCAGGCTGGCCAGCGCCTCGGCCACGGCGCGGGTGCCGCCCCGCGGATACCACACCCCCTCGCTCGCCTGCATGTCGCCGATGCCGCAGAGCACCGCCGGGGCGAGATAGGGCGAGGAGCCGACATACTGGCAGTAATGGTCCAGCATCTGCGCCAGCCGGGCATCCGGCACATGGCCGCGGATCACCCTGGCGACGCTCTGCCCCATGCGCAGCGCCATCACGTCGCGCAGGGTGCCGGGCTGGAAATTGGCCTTCCAGTCCAGCGTGTCGCCAATGCCCTCCACGGATTTCCAGAAGAAGAATTTTTCCGAGACCTCGTGCAGATGCGTCGCCACCTCCTGGAAGCGGCGGTAGCCGGCGCCATTGCCGGGGGCGAAGCGGTCCATCGCCTCGGCCATGGCGGGCACGTCCTGCATCAGGTCGATGCGGCTGCCATCCTCGAAGAAGCAGCGCCATTGCGGGTCGAGGCGGATGAGGGGCAGGGCCTGCTCCAGATCCCGCCCCGCCTCGGCGAAGATGCGGCGCAGCACGCGCGGCATGGTCAGGATGGTGGGGCCCATGTCGAAGCGGAAGCCGGCATTGGCGCCCGCAGCACCCGGGGATGCGCCGGCGGGCAGGTTCAGCACCGCCGCCTTGCCGCCGAGCCAGGGGTTCTTGTCCAGCAGGGTGACGCGGTGGCCGCGCGCCGCCGCCACCGCCGCCGCCGAGAGCCCGCCCAGCCCCCCGCCGATCACCACCACATGCGAGCCGCTCATGCCACTCTCTCCCCCTCGGCCACCATCTCCCCCTCGGCCCCCGTGTTGTCGCGGGCCACCGGCAGGGTGGTGGGGATGCCCCCCAGCCCCAGGTCGCGCGCCAGCAGATTGGCGCTGATGCGCGCGCCTTCATAGATCACCGGCAGGCCGCTGCCCGGATGCGTGCCGCCGCCCACCAGATAGACGCCTTCCGTGTCGCCGAAGCGGTTGCCGGGGCGGAAATGCAGCATCTGCCGCAGGTCATGCGCCAGGTTGAAGGTGGCGCCGAAGCCCACCGCGAACTCGTCCCGCCACTCCAGCGGCGTGACCATCCGCTCATAGCGGATGCGCGACTCGATCTCCGGCAGGCCGAGGGCGGCGAGGCGCCGCAGCGCCAGGGCGCGGAATTCGGCGGCCTTGGCGCGCCAGTCCGTCGTCCCGCGCAGATTGCCCACCGGCACCAGCAGGTAGAGGCTGGAATGCTCCTCCGGCGCCATCGAGGGGTCGGTGTTCACCGGGTTGTGCAGGTAGAGCGAGGGCTCGGCCGGGGCCATCCCGGCCTCGATCTCGGCCAGGTTGCGCTGATAGTCCTCGGCCAGGAGGATGGTGTGGTGGGCCAGCTGCGGGAAGCGCCCCTCCACCCCGAGATAGAGCATGAAGGTGGAGCAGGAATAGCGCGCCGCGGCGATGCGCCGGTCCGACCAGCGGCGGCGCAGCGAATCGGGGATCAGCTGCGGCGCGGCCTGGGCGAAATCGGCGTTCATCACCACCGCATCGGCGGCGATGCGGCGCCCGCCCGCCTCCACCCCCGTGGCGCGGCGGCCCTCGAAGGCGATGCGCTCCACCGGCGTGTTCAGCCGGATCTCGACGCCCAGCCGCTCCGCCACCCGCGCCATGGCGGTGGCCACGGCGCCGCAGCCGCCCATGGGGTGGAACACCCCGTGCTCGTATTCCAGGAAGGAGAGGATGGTGAAGAGGCTGGGGCAGCGGAACGGGCTCATCCCCAGGTATTTCGTCTGGAAGGAGAAGAGCAGCCGGGTGCGCGGGTCGCGGAAGTGGCGGCGCAGTTCCTGATCCACCGAGAGGTGCGGGCGCAGATGCGGCAGCGCCTTCAGCATGTCCGGCGCGAAGAGGTCGGCCGCTGAGGTGAAGCCGCGCTCCAGCACCGGGCGGAAGGCCGCCAGCTTGGCGCGGTTCTGCTCCATGAAGCCGCGCAGGGCGCGGGCATCGGCGGGGTCGAGCTTGGCCACCTCCGCCGCCATGCGCTCCAGATCCGGGGTGGCATCCAGCACCGGCCCGGCGCCGCCGCCGAAGACCAGGCGGTATTGCGGGTCCAGCCGCCGCAACTCGACTTCCCGCCGCAGATCGGCGCCGCAGCTGGCGAAGATTTCTTCCAGGATGCGCGGATACAGGAAGAAGGTCGGCCCGAGATCGAAGCGGTAGCCCTCCGGTGTCGTCAGGCTGCGGCTGCGGCCGCCGACGACGCCATCCTTCTCCAGCAGCGTGACGCGCGCGCCGCGCGCGGCCAGCAGCATGGCCGCGGCGAGCCCGCCCGGCCCGGCGCCGATGACCACGACATGGGCGCGCTGCGCCCGCAGGGCAGGGGTGGACAGGGGAAGGTTCATGCCGTTTCCACGCACACCGATGCTGTTTTAACCCCAGCACAAGTGCGCTCACTCCCCCCCTTGCCAAGTCTTTTTTTTCGGGCTGCCGCGGTCGTGTGGGGGGGCGTGGTTTCGGGAGGCGCCGAAACGGCAGGAGGGGGCCCGGGGGAACTCAGTTCCCCCGGTCTTTCTTTCGCCCCGGTTTTCCTGGCGGTTACGCCGCCTGGGCGGCGGCGCCGCGGTCGCCATAGCCCTGCGGATGGGCGGCGCGCCAGGCATGGGCGGTGCGGACGATATCGTCCAGTTCCGGGTAGCGCGGGGCCCAGCCGGTTTCCGCGCGCAGGCGGGCATTGGAGGCGACGAGCACGGCCGGGTCCCCGGGGCGGCGCGGGCCGATGCGGTGCGGCACCTTCAGCCCGGTGACGCGCTCGACCGTGTCGATCACCTGCCGCACCGAGTAGCCGCTGCCATTGCCGACATTGTAGCGCACGCTGGGGCCGCCGGCGCAGAGCTTGTCCATCACCCGCAGATGGGCATCGGCGAGGTCCATCACATGCACATAGTCGCGGATGCAGGTGCCATCCGGCGTCGGGTAGTCGGTGCCGAAGACCGTCAGCTCCGGCCCGAGGCCGAGGGCGGCGTTGATGGCCAGCGGGATGAGGTGGGTTTCCGGGTCGTGGTCCTCGCCCAGGCGGCCGCCCGGATCGGCGCCGGCCGCGTTGAAGTAGCGCAGCGCGGCCGAGCGCAGCCCGTGCACCCGCCCGGCCCAGTCCAGCGCGCGCTCCGCCATCAGCTTCGACTCGCCATAGGCCGAGGCGGGCAGCAGCGTCGCCGTCTCGTCGATCGGCACGCGCTCGGGGAAGCCGAAGAGCGCGGCGGTGGAGGAGAGCACGAAGCGCAGGCAGCCGGCCTTCACCGCCGCATCGGCGACGTTGATGGTGTTGTTCAGGTTCTCCGAGAGGTAGCGCAGCGGGTCGCGCATGCTCTCCCCCACCAGGGAGAGGGCGGCGAAGTGCAGCACGCCGTCGAACTTCCAGCCGGCGAAGACCTCGGCCAGGCGGGCGCGGTTGGCGAGGTCGGCCACCACCAGCTCCGTCCCGGCGGGCACCGCGGCGCGGTGGCCCTGGCGCAGGTCATCCAGCACCACGACCTCGTCCCCCCGCTCGACCAGGGCAAGCACGACATGGCTGCCGACATAGCCGGCTCCGCCGGTGACGAGGAAACGAGCCATTGCGTGGTCCTTGCGGCTGTGTGGGGCCATCATGCCGGATGTTGCGGCGCAGCGCAGCCATGGCGATGTGCCGCCGCGCGCCGTGCCTGCTCCAGGCTGCCCGGGCAGAATACCGGCGCGGGCGCGAAAGTCCTCCGCCCGCCGCCGCCTCTTCACGCGCTCTTCATCACGAAGCGGTGAAATTTACAGGTCCAGATCAATCGCCACGGGAACATGGTCGCTGGCCTGCGTCCAGCCGCGTGCAGGCTTGTGGATGACATGGCCGCGCAGCGCGCCGGCGAGATCCTGGCTGACCCAGACATGGTCCAGCCGCCGGCCGCGATCCGCCGCCTGCCAGTCCCGCGCCCGGTAGGACCACCACGTGTAGACCTTCTCCGGCGGCGGCACGAAGTGGCGGATGGCGTCATGCCAGGCCCCCGCGCGCTGCCAGCCGGTGAGCGCCTCCACCTCCACCGGGGTGTGGGAGACGACATCGAGCAGCTGCTTGTGGCTCCACACATCGCATTCCAGCGGGGCGATGTTGAGGTCGCCCACCATCACGGCGCGGCGGGCGGGGCCGCGCGCGGCGTTCCAGGCGGTGGCCTCGGCGATGAAGTCCAGCTTGTGGGCGAATTTCGGGTTGGCCTCGCGGTCGGCGATGTCGCCGCCGGCGGGGACGTAGAAATCATGCAGCTCCAGCCCGCCCGGCACGTCGAGATCGACGCCGAGATGCCGGCAATCCCCCTTGCCGCACCAGTCCGGGTCCCCCCCGCGCGGGGCGAAGGGCAGGCGGGAGAGAATCGCCGTGCCGTTATAGCCCTTCATCCCCCGCACCGCGCGGTAGGGGAAGCCAAGGGCGGCGACCCCCTCATGCGGGAACAGCTCGTCCGGGCATTTGGTCTCCTGCAGGCAGACCACATCCGGCGCGAGGTCCCGCACCACCTGGGCCAGCAGCGGCAGGCGGAGGCGGACGGAATTGATGTTCCAGGTGAGCAGGCGGAGCTTGGGCATATCCGCTGCTTACCCGCTTTCCCGGCCAGGGTCATGAGGGGTGGTCATGAGGGAGCGGGCAGGAGAAGGCCCGGGCGGCCGGCCCCGCCCTGGAAAGGCCCCCCGGCCAAAGATCCCGGCCAAAGAAATGGCGCCCGGTCTGGGGGGAGACCGGGCGCCTGGGGGGTATCATTCCTGTTCGGAATGGTCGGGTGAGCCGGCGGGGAACCGGGCCACCGGGGTGCAACATGGCACCTTCCGCCGAAAAGATAAGCATTTTCCGGCGCAACTCAAAAACGTTTGATCAAAAAAAATCCAGTCGGGGTGTGGCTATTCCGCCGCAAGCGCTGGCGCAGTGGTGCGGCGGGCCGCCCAGTCGCGCGCCGCGTCGCCGAAGGCCTCGAACAGCCGGCGGGAGAGGGCGTCCTCCGCCCAGTCATATTCCGGGTGCCACTGCACGCCGAGGGCGAAGCCCGGCGACTCGCGCACATGCCCGGCCTCGACCGTGCCATCCGGCGCCCAGGCCTCGGGCACCAGCCGCGCGGCGGGGCGGCTGACGGCCTGGTTGTGCAGGGAATTCACCGGCACCGCCGCCGGCTGCCAGGGCAGGCCCTGCCAGCAGCGCGCCAGCACGGCATCGGGCAGCACGCGCACGGCATGGGCTTTGCCGGTGCGGACCTTGCCCAGGGCCTGGTCCACCGGGGTGGAATGGTCGAGCCGCCCCGGCAGGTCCTGCACCCGCTGGTCCAGCGTGCCGCCCAGCGCCACGTTTAGCTCCTGGAAGCCGCGGCAGATGGCGAAGAGCGGCAGGCCACGCTCCAGCGCGGCGCGGATCAGCGGCAGGGTGGTGGCATCGCGCGCCGGGTCCTCCGGCGTGCCTTCCAGGTGCGGCGGGCCGGCATAGAGGCCGGGCTGCACGTTGGAGCGGCTGCCGGTGAGCATCAGCCCGTCCAGCCGGGGCAGGATGGCCTGCACCACCTCTTCCCCGGCGGCGGGGATCAGGATGGGGATTCCGCCGATCGGACCCAGCACCACCTTGATGTAGTGGTCGGAGACCGCATGGTTGGGCATGGCGAAGGCGCCGAAGGCCTTCATGCAGCAGGGAATGCCGATCAGGGGACGCATGAGCGAAACGTCGCGCCCCCTTGCGGCGCAATCAAGGCATTATTCCCGCATGGCTGTGACGGGAGGGATGTTTTTCCGGCAGCCCTCAAGGGGGCAGCCCTCAGCGCCGCCCCTCATTCTCGAAGAAGCCCGGGTCGTTGAAGGTGAAGAGGCGGCGTGGCAGGGTCATGCCCGTCTCCACGGCGGTGAGGGTGACGCGGGTCTGCCGCCCCTGGCCATCCACCACCACCCATTGCCGCAGTTCCATCGGGTTTTCCGAGAAGATCAGCGTCAGCTGCCCCTCGGAGGGGGCGTCCTTCCGCCGCACGGTGATGCCGGCCAGGCCGCCCTGCCGCTCCACCCCCAGCACCTCGATATCGCCGCCGAAGCTGATGCGCTCCCGCAGCAGGAAGGCCAGCGGCGTGGAGGAGACGGGGACGATGCTCGGCTGGCGCAATTCGCGGTCGTAATAGAGGAACTGCCCGTCCGAGGCGATCAGCAGCAGCGGCTCCGGCGGGTCATAGTCGAAGCGCATGCGGCCGGGGCGGGCGATGAAGGCGGTGCCCTCCGCCGCCGCGCCGTTCTGCGCGATCTGGAGGAAGCGCGCCCGCAGGGTGGTGATGCTGTTCAGATAGGCTTCCGCCCGGCGCAGCAGGTCCTGCTGCGCCGTGGCCTGGGCCAGGGCGGGCCGGGGAAAAGCGGGCAGGGGAAGAAGGGCGAGGCCGGCGGCCATCAGGGAACGGCGCTTCATGAGGTGCATCTGGGTCCGTGCTGCGGCAAAGGCAATGTGGTTTGGTTTTATTTTAAGAACCTTCTTTTTCTAAAGAAAAAGAAGCAAAAAGATTTTTTTCAGGCTGCCGCCGTCTCCCGTCCAGGCGGGACGCTGAACTGGAAAAAGTTTTTTGGTTCTTTTTTACAAAAAAGAACATTTTTTTCTGAAACTCTGCTTCTCACATGGGCCCCTCCGGCACGGCCGAGGCGTTGAGTGGCGGGAATTGCCGGGCTTCCGGCAGGTGGTAGTGCCACCACTCCAGCAGATAGGGTTCCCACCCGGCCGCGACCATCAGGCCGAGGAGCAGGGCGCGGTTGCGCTGGTCCTCCACGGGCACCCCGGCATGGCCATGGGCGCTTTCGGCCAGGGTGGCGTCGAATCCGGTGCCCATGGGCAGGTCCTGGCCGCTGGCGATGTCGTTCAGGGTGAGGTCCACGGCGGCGCCGCGCGGGTGCAGCCCGCCGGCGCGCGGGTCGGAGACGAAGCGCTTGTCCTCCACCGCGTGCCACAGCGCCCATTGCGCCTCCACCGGGCGGTAGGCGTCGAAGAGGCGGAAGCGCAGGCCGAGCCGCGCGGCGGCGTCGCGGGCGCGGAAGAGGCGCTCCCGCGCCAGGGGCAGCAGCAGGGCGCGGGGGCGGGTGTAGATGGGCGCGCCGGTCAGGTTGTCGGCCGTGGCATAGCGCAGGTCGAGGAGGAAGCCATCGGCTTCGGTCACGGGGAGGAGCATGGCCGCCATCCTGCCATCCGCGCGGGCTGGCGTCGCGGGGGTGGCGGCGCTTGTTCCGTTGGCGCGCGTTCTGCCCTATGCAGCGCCGCATGCGAATCCTGGCATTGGATGGCGCGCTGGCGCGGGCCTCGGCGGCGGTGTGGGTGGAGGGGCGGATCGCCGCCTCCGCCCTGGCGGAAGGCGCGCGTGGCCAGGCCGTGGCCCTGCCGCCGATGGTGGCGCGCGTGCTGGCGGAGGCCGGGTTGCGCGCGGTGGAACTGGACGCGGTGGCGGCGGTGGTGGGGCCGGGCGGCTTCACCGGGCTGCGCGCGGCGCTGGCCCTGGCGCAGGGCGTGGCGCTGGCCGCCGGCTGCCCCGCCATCGGCGTGACCACGGGCGAGGCCCTGGCCGCCGCCCTGCCGGAGGAGATCCGCGCCACGCGCGCGGTGTGGTCGGTGACGGACACGAAGCGCGGCCGCGTGCTGCTGGAGCGCCTGGCGCCCGGGGCCTGGGCGGCGGAGGCGCCGCCGCTGCCCTGTGCGCTGGACGCCCTGCCCCGGCCCGCCGGCCCGGTGGCGCTGGTGGGCGATGCCGCGCCGCTGGCCGCCGCGGCCCTGGCCGGCCAGGGCGATGTGCTGCTGACCGAGGCGCTGCTGCCCGAGGCGGCGGCGGTGGCGGCGGTGGCGGCGCGGCGCCTCGCCGGGGCC
>NZ_JANFNY010000086.1 GCF_024437745.1 Roseomonas sp. GC11
GGCCGAGGCCAGCAGCGAAGGCGCCGGCGCGGCGGGCGGCGGCACCGGCAGGCTGGCCCCGGGCGCGCGCGCCGCGGCCACGGGCGCGGCATAGGTGGAGCCATCGGGGATGGGCTCCATCCGCACCACGCTGCTGCCGGCGCCGGGGTCGAGGCTGGCCACCTGCACCGGAGCCGCAACCCCGGGGGGCGCCTCGCTGGCGGCATAGGTGGAGCCATCCGGGATGGGCTCCATGCGCACCACCGGGCCGGGCGGCAGGCTGGCGACGCGCACGCCGGGGTCCACGGCGTTGCGCTGCTCGCGCAGCGCCAGCATGGTGGCGGCATCGCCCCGGCGCGGGCCGGGCGGGATGTTCAGCGGGATGTCCGCCGCCGCATAGACTTCCGGCGCGGCGCGGCGGCTCGGATGCGCATCGACGATGCGCGGGCCGATGCGGGCGACATAGTTGCGCGTCTCGCTCGGCAGGCCCTTGCCGTTCCAGAGGTAGTCCTCCAGCCGGCGCGGGCCCGCGTTATAGGCGGCCAGGAAGCCGGGGCTGCCATACAGCTCATACATCTCCCGCACATAGGCGGTGCCGGCCATGATGCTGTTCCACGGGTGGTAGGGGTCTTCCCCCAGCCCGTAGCGGCCGCGCAGCTCGGAATAGGTGCCCGGCATCACCTGCATCAGGCCCATGGCGCCGACGGGGCTGCGCGCGGTGACGCGGCCGCCGCTCTCCTGGCGCATGACCTCGCGGATCCAGCGCTCGGGCACGTCAAAACGGCGCGAGGCTTCCTTGATGTAGGGCCCCCAGGGGTCGCTGGACGGCCCGGGCGGATCATAGCTGGCGGGCTGTGGCCATGCGGCGGCCTCGGCCGCGGCGGAGGGCGAAACCCTCGCCTGCTGGCTGCTGCCACAGGCAGCGAGCAGCGCCACCATGGACAGGGTGGCCGCCATCCGGAGGCGCCCCCCCGGCGCCATCCGGCCCTTCTGGAACGGAGTCATCCCCTGTTCTCCGTTGGCCCGCGGACTGTCCCTGTGCTGGATCGGCGGCGCCCCCACGCCACGAATCCGGGGCAGACCCCAGGTTGAGGTTTCAACAGAACATCTGCGGCTAAACCGCTAAAGGAAACAGCGGATTGGCGCAAGCCAATCCTGCGCGGCACCGCTTCCCCCCGCCCCCCCCCCTGGCGAAACCGCCCCGGCGCCCCCATCCCTTGGGGTGGGACTCCGCGGGCCAGCGCCATCCGGGTGGCCCGCCTGGCCAGGGCGACTCGGCCGGCGGCCCCTCCGGCGGGCGGCGGCCCCGCCGGCCCCGCCGCGCGCACCCGCCCCGTGCCCCCCGCCCCTCCGCAAGGCCCGCGGGGGGGGGGCGGGGCTGGGCCGTTACGGCGCGGCGCGTTAGGTTGGAACAGGGCCCCCGGCCAGTCCGGGGCCGCCCGGTGATGTGACACAGAGGGACTCCGCCATGCCCGCGCCTTCTCGCCTCTCCTCCGGTCTCCGCGCCGGCCTCGCCCTGTTGCTGCTGGGCGGCGCCGTGGCGGCCTGCGCGCCGCAGCAGACCGGCACGACCTACAGCGCGGCGGCGCTGGGCCGGGCGGCCTCCGTCTCCTATGGCACCATCGTCGGCATGCGGCCGGTGACGGTGCAGAATGAAAGCGGCGCCGCCGTGGGCACCGCCGCCGGCGCCGTGGCCGGTGGCGTGGCCGGCAGCTTCATCGGCGGCGACTGGCGCTCCAACGCGCTGGCGGGCCTGGGCGGCGCGGTGATCGGCGGCCTGGCCGGCAATGCCATCGGCCGCGGCGTCAGCACCGCCAATGCCGTCGAGTTCTTCATCCGCGAGGATCGCGGCGGTGACATCTCCGTGGTCCAGACCAATGAGGAAGGGCTGCAGGTGAATGACCGCGTGGTGATCAGCCGCGGCGACCGCACCCGCATCTCGCGCGCCGCCGGTGGGCCGCCCCCGGCCGCCTATGCCCCGCCGGCCAGCTATGGCGGCGCCTATGGCGGCATGAAGTAAAGGGCGGCCGGGAAGCCTCTGGCGGTTGAGGGGGCTTTGCCCCCTCAAACTCCCCCCCTCAAACTCCCCCCCTCAAACTCCCCCCCTCAAACTCCCCCGGCAGGGGGCAAGGTGCCCCTGCACCCGCCATCAGCGGACACTCCCTGGCGGGGGGAATGCTTCCCGGTGTATGAGCCGCGCCCATGCAGCACGCGGCCCTTCCCACCTATCGCATCGACGCGAGCCAGCCGGACCGGCACGGCCGTGCCATGGCCGACCTCACCGGCGGCCTCACCGGCTGGCGGCTGGCCTGGGCCCTGGCCCAGCTGGACCTGCGCAACCGCTATCGCGGCTCGGTCATCGGGCCTTTCTGGGTGACGCTCTCCACCGCCGCCATGGTGGGCGGGCTGGGGCTGCTCTATTCGCAGCTCTTCCGGATGGACCTCGCCACCTATCTGCCGCACCTCGTCACCAGCCTGATCGTGTGGAACGCGCTGGCCGCCATGGTGGCCGATGCCACCACCTGCATGACCAGCGTCGAGGGGGTGATCCGCCAGCTCCGCCTGCCGCTGACCACCCACGCCCTGCGCTGCGTCTTCCGCAACGCGCTGAACGTGGCGCACAGCGTGCCGCTGATCCTCATCGTCTTCGCGCTGGTCGGGCACTGGCCGGGGGCGGCGGGGCTGCTGGCCCTGCCCGGCCTCGCCATCCTGGGCGTGAACGCCGTGGCCACGGCGCTGTTCCTTGGCATGCTCTGCGCCCGCTTCCGCGATATCGGGCAGATCGTGGCCAATGTGATGCAGATGGCCTTCTTCCTCACCCCGGTCATCTGGAAGCCGGAGCTGCTGGGGGAGAAGGCGAAGTGGCTGCCGCTCAACCCCTTCTACACCATGCTGGAGCTGGTGCGCGGCCCGCTGGTCGAGGGGGGCGGCAGCCTGCTGGTCTGGCTGGCGGCGCTGGGCTACAGCGCGGCGCTGGCGGCGGTGGCGCTGGCTTTCTTCATCCGTTTCCGCAACCGCGTCGCCTTCTGGGTCTGAGATCGTGGCCAGCATCACCGCCCGCGGGCTCCGCATTGAGTTCCCGCTCTACCACCTGGCCGCGCGCAGCCTGAAGAAGCGGCTGCTGGCCAAGGCGGCCATCCGCCTCAAGACGGACGAGTCGAACCGCGTCGTCGTCTCCGCCCTGCAGGATCTCAGCTTCGACATCCGGCGCGGGGAGCGGGTGGCGCTGGTCGGCACCAATGGCGCGGGCAAGACGACGCTGTTGCGCACCCTGGCCGGGATTTTCGAGCCGGTGGCCGGCACGCTGGAGGTGGTGGGCGAGGTCGGCTCGCTGATCGACCCTGGCGCGGGCATCGATTCCGACAGCACGGGGCGGGAGAATATCCGCCTGCGCGGCCTCTATCGGGGCATGGACGAGGCGCAGATCGCCACGCTGGAGGAGGATGCCGCCGCCTTTTCCGGCCTCGGCGAGTTCCTGGACATGCCGACGCGGGGCTATTCCGCCGGCATGCAGGTGCGCCTGTCCTTCGCGCTGGCGACGGCGATGGCGCCGCACATCCTGCTGATGGATGAGTGGTTCCTGGCCGGTGATGCCGACTTCATGGCGAAGGCCGAGGCGCGCCTGGCGCGGCTGGTGACGGGGGCGGACATTCTGGTGATCGCCACGCATGACATGGCGGTGGTGCGGCGCTGGTGCACGCGGGTCATCAAGATGGAGCAGGGCCGCATTGTGGCGGATGGCTCCGTGGAAGACATTCTCGGCCCCGCCCCCTGAAGGCGGGGTCCGGGGTGGCCCTGCCACCCCGGCGGGGGCACGGGGGCAGAGCCCCCGTTTTTTATATGTTGGCCCCTCCGGGGCCGGGGGGGGGGCAGAGCCCCCGTTTTTTGATCGGTTGGCCCCTCAATCCCCCACCGGCTTGCCGCGCATCTTCTTCACCTCGCCGCGCCGGGTCTTGCCTTCCAGGCGCCGCTTCTTCGACCCCAGGGTGGGCTTGGTGGCGCGCCGCTTGGGTGGCGGCGGCGCGGCGGCGGCGCGGATCAGCTCCAGCAGGCGTTCCAGCGCATCCTCGCGGTTGCGGGCCTGGGTGCGGAACTGCTGGGCGGTGATCACCACCTCCCCCGCCGCGGTGGCGCGGTGCCCGGCCAGGGCCAGCAGGCGCTCGCGCACCGGCTCGGGCAGGCTCGGCGAGTTGCGCGCATCGAAGCGGAGCTGAACCATCGTCTCCACCTTCTGGATGTTCTGCCCGCCGGCACCGGAGGCACGGGCGAAGCTTTCATCCAGTTCGGCCTCGTCGATGCTCAGCCGCGCGGTGACGGGAATCCGGGCCATTGTTCTTCCAGGGCTCGCGGGTGGCCTTGAGGGGGCTTTGCCCCCTCAACCCCCAGCAGGGGACAGGGTCCCCTGCACCCGCCTTCAGAAAGGGTTTCCAAAGGCCTCAGGCCTTTGGTGGGGAGAGGCTGAGAGGGGCAAAGCCCCTCTCAGGAGCCCACATTAAAGCGCGGGGAGCGGCGCCGCCACCGGCGCATCCAGGCCGGCCGAGCGGCCCAGGGCGCCCCAGGCGCGGTCATACTGCGGCGGCACGCGCACGGCCTCCATCCGGCCCAGAGCGGCGGCGGCGTGCAGCGGCCAGTAGGGGTCGCGCAGCGTGGCACGGGCCAGCAGGACCATGTCGGCCTGGCCGGCCTCCAGCACCTCCTGCGCCTGCCGCGGCTCGGTGATCAGCCCGACCGCCGCCACCGGCAGCCCGGCCCCGGCGCGCACCGCCGCCGCCCCCGGCACCTGGTAGCCCGGCCCGAGCGGGATCTTCTGGTGCGCCACCAGCCCGCCGGAGGAGACATCCGCCAGATCGACGCCCAGCGCCTTCACCTGCCGGGCGAGTTCCACCGTCTCCTCCGTGGTCCAGCCGCCCTCCGCCCAATCGGTGTGGGAGAAGCGGATGCCCAGCACGACGTCGTCGGGGATGGCGGCGCGCACCGCCGCCACCGCCTCGCGCACGATGCGGGTGCGGCCGGCGAAATCGCCGCCCCAGCCGTCATTGCGCTGGTTGCTCAGCGGCGAGAGGAACTGGTGCAGCAGGTAGCCATGGGCGGCGTGGAGCTCGATGAAGCGGTAGCCCACCGCCACCGCCCGCCGCGCGGCCTCGGCGAAGCCGGCGATGACATCGGCGATGCCGGCCTCATCCAGCGCCGCCGGCTCATGCATGTTGGGGTAGGCCAGGGCGCTCGGCGCCACCGGCTGCCAGCCATGCTCGCGGGCGAGGCCGCCGACCCAGGGCTGCGCCGCGCTGGCCTTGCGCCCGGCATGGGCGATCTGGATGCCCGGCACCGCCCCGGCACTGGCGATGGCCTGGGCCAGCATGGCATGGCCCGGCTCCTGCGCCGCCTCCCACAGGCCGAGATCCTGCGGGGTGATGCGCCCCTCCGGGCGGATGGCGGTGGCCTCGGCGATCACCAGCCCGGCGCCGCCGATGGCGCGGGCGTGCAGATGCGCCAGGTGCCAGGGCGTCGGCCGGCCATCGGGGTTGGCGGAATACTGGCACATCGGCGCCACGCCAATGCGGTTGCGGAAGGTGACGCCGCGCAGCGTCAGCGGCTCGAACAGGTCGGTCACGAGGCGGGCCTCCAGGTCCAGGGGGGCAGGCGCCCCAGGCGGTTCTCGAACACGGCGAACCATGCCGGCGCGCCGGGGCCGCGCGGCAACAGCCGCCCCGCCCCATCGGCCGCGAAACGGGAGAGGGTGACGGCATCGGCCACATTGCCGCCCACCGCCTGCACCTCGCCGGGCAGGGTGCGGACCACGATGTCGCAATGCATGGGGCGGAACTGCCCGGCCTCGGCCGGGCGCTCCGTCCAGGAGCGCAGCGGGCGGGGGGAGCGGTCGGCGCAGACGAGATCCCCCGGCTGCGGCGCATAATCCGCCACCTCATGCGGCAGGAAGGGCGCGGCGTCCGGGAAGGCGCGGGCATCGGCCAGCAGCCCGTCGAGATAGAAGGCATGGGCGGCGGAGGAAGGGAATTCCCGCTGATCCACCCCCGCCCCGCGCATCACATAGCTGATGAAGGCGGCGGACCAGGCGGGTTCGCTCCACAGCCCCTCCGGTATGCCGGGCGAAGCCAGGGCGGCGGCGTAGCGGGCGCGGTTGCGGCGGATCGGCTCCGCCCCTTCCGGCACGGCGCGCCAATAGGCCAGGACGCGGGGGAAGTTTTCCAGCTCCCCCTCCGGGGCGGGCTGGGGGGAAGGGCGGTGCTCGCCGGCGGCCAGGGTGATCCGCCCCCATTCCGCCCATTCCTCCAGGGCGATGCGCAGCATCCGCTCCCGCGCGCTGGCGGGGTAGGAGAGCGGCGGAGCCGGGGCGGCGGCCGGCGGCGGCGGCGGCGCGGCGCAGGCGGCCAGCAGCAGCAGGGGCAGCGCGGCCCGCAAACAGCGTTTGAGAAGAGGACCGGCCGTCTTGAGAGGGGCTTCGCCCCTCTCAAACTCTCCCCACCAAAGGCCTGAGGCCTTTGGAAACCCATCCATGGGTTCCCCCTGATGGCGGGTGCAGGGGACCCCGTCCCCTGCTGGGGGTGTTTGAGGGGGCAAAGCCCCCTCAAGACCACAGCCCCTCCCCATCTCAGGCCGAAGCCGGGGCGGCGGCAGGCGCGGCGGCCTGGCGCAGCGGCGGCACCTCGGGCGCGGTCAGCCCCAGCAGGACGGCCAGCTGCGCCTCCGCGCTGCCCTCCCCGGCGAAGGCGCCGGCCAGGATCTCCAGCGCCTGCCCGCGCTCCCGCACCCGGCGGCGCAGCATCTGGAAGCCGGCATCGAGCAGGGCCTGGGCGTGCTGCATCTCGGCCGGGGCGAGGGTGACAGCCCCCGCCTCCCCGGCGGCGCGCACCGCCTGGAGGGCGCGCATCATCAGCCCGAGGGCCAGGGTGGTGAGGGCGCCATCCTCCACCCAGCCGCCCTCAGGGGTGGGGGCGCGCACCAGCGGGGTCTCCAGGGGGAATTCCTCCCCCTCCACCCGCGCCATCATGCGGCGCTGCTGGAGGGCGGCGAGGCCCTGGCGCAGGGCGGGCTCCAGGCGCGGCTCCAGCCGGCGCGGCGCCAGCACGGCCAGGGCGAGCAGGGCCGCGGCGTGGTCCGCCAGCAGGGGCGGCCGGCCGGGCAGGGCGAAGGCGCCGCCCTCCGCCGCCGGGTTCTGCTGCGCCAGCAGCAGGGCGAGGCCGGCGCGCAGCCGGAGGAGGAAGCCTTCCTCCCCCGTCGCATGGTGCAGCGCGTCGAGGGCGAGCAGGGTGAAGGCCAGGCTGCGCAGCGGCAGGCGGCCGGGGCGCGGCCCTTCCGGCGTGCCTTCCCCCAGCCGGGCGAAGAGGGCGTCCAGATGGCGGCGGCACCAGGCGAGCAGGGCCTCGCGGCGGCCGGGGGGCAGGGGCGCCTCATAGGCACCGGCGGCGTCGTGGCGGATCTGCGTGGCCAGGGCGTGGAGCACCACGCCGGGATCGGGGCAGAGGCCGGGGCCACGCCCGGCCAGCGCGCCATCGCGCAGCAGCGCGGCATAGGTGGCGGGCTCCCCGGCCAGGGTGCCGAGGGTGAGCAGGCGGGCCTCGCGCACCTCCAGGCTGCCACCGGCGGGCAGGCTGTCCGTGCCATGGCGCAGCAGCAGCCAGTGCGGCCGCCCCTCCCGCTGCTCCAGCCGCAGCCCGACCACCGCGCCCGGCGCGGCGGGGGCGAGGTGCAGGCCAAGGGCGGCCTCGGCCGGGGCCTCCTCGACCAGGGAGACGAAGCTGGCCGGCCCCTCGCGCAGCAGCGGCGCGCCATCAGCGGGCAGGGCGGCAGGCAGGAGGCCACCGCCCCCCGCCGAACCCAGGGCCAGATGCGAGAAGGGGCGCGGAACATCGGTGGACAGCCCGTCCACCGCCGTGGCCAGCCGCACGCGGCGCAGGCGGATGCCCGGCTCGGCCCGCAGCGTCACCGCCATGTGCAGGCGCGGATCCCCGGCGATGATGCGGTATTCATAGCGCAGCCGGGCCACCACGCGCTCGCGCTTCACCAGCAGGCCGGTCTTCACCTTCAGCGTGCTCTCATGGAAGAGCAGGGCGCCATCGGGCTGCGGCAGCACGCCCTGGTCGGTGATGGCGTCCTCCACATCCAGGGTGAAGCGGTCGAAGCCGATCTGGAACTGGACGAGGTGGCCGGTGTGGTGCAGGCCATGCTCCGGGCGGCCATGCGCCACCTGCCACAGCAGCCCGCGCGAGAGGTCGCCGCGGAATTCATGCGTGGCGGTGACGATGTGCAGGGCGCGCGGATCGGCCGAGAGAATCGCGCAGGAGGCCGGGGCGGCATGGGCCAGCAGCACGGCGGTCTCGCCCTGGGCCAGCAGCAGGTCCGTCAGCCCATCGGCCAGGGTGGCCCAGCGCGGGCGCAGCGCCGGCAGGGACAGCAGCTCGGCCGCCACCGCCGCGTCCTCGGTGCGGCAGGCAGCCGCGTCGGGTGGGGCGCCGGGTGGGGCGCCGGGCAGGACGGCACTGGCGGGGGTGGGGCGCAGGGCCGGCCGCACCGCGCCGCCCAGCGTCACATCCCGCAGCAGCATCTGCTCCAGGTAGACGATCAGTCGGTCGCGCTCCGCCGCGCGCAGCATCTCGGCCATGGTCCCCGTCCGGCTCCGGTCACTCTCCAGCCGGTATGATAGGGCGTGCCGCGCCGCAACGCACCCCACCCCGAGGCCCCACCCCGAGGATGGGCGCTCACACGGCGCGGCTGTGGCGGCCAGGCCCCTGGCCCAGATAGGCATCGAAGGCCGCCGCCGCGTGGCGCAGGAAGCGGCGCTCGGCCACTTCCAGCCGCCCCGCGCGCTCGGCCAGGACGCCATCCGCCAGCAGCGGGGCGAGGCGCGGGCGCGCCGCCTCCAGCACCGCCGCCGGCACCTCGGCCAGCGGCAGGGCGAGGTCGCACATCAGCCGCTCGATCAGGCTGCCGCGCAGGCGGTCCTCCCCGCTCAGGGCGCGGCCGCGGGCGATGGGCAGGCGGCCGGCCTGCACCTCGGCCAGCCAGCCGCGCTCATCGGCGATGTTCTGCGCGAAGCCCGCCGGCAGCCGCCCGATGGAGGAGGCGCCGAGCCCCAGCAGCACCGGCGCCGTATCCGTCGTATAGCCCTGGAAGTTGCGGCGCAGCGTGCCGGCGCGGGCGGCCAGGGCCATGCTGTCCCCCGGCCGGGCGAAGTGGTCGAGGCCGATGCGCAGATAGCCCGCGGCCTCCAGCACGGCGGCGGCGGCCTCGGCCTGGGCCAGCCTTTCCTCCGCATCGGGCAGCAGGCTGGCGTCGATGGCGTTCTGCGCCGGCTTCATCCACGGCACATGGGCATAGCCGAAGACCGCCACGCGGTCCGCCCCCAGCGCGGCGGCGAAGCGGGCGCTGGCCTCGGCCTCCGCCACGCACTGCCCGGGCAGCCCGTACATGAGATCGAGGTTGATGGCGCCGATGCCGCGCGCGCGCAGCAGGGCCACCGCCTGCTCCACCTGCCCCGCGGGCTGGATACGGCCGATGCGCGCCTGCACCTGCGGGTCGATATCCTGCACGCCGAGGCTGGCGCGGTTGATGCCGCCGCCGGCCAGGGCCTCGGCGATTTCCGGCGTCAGCACGCGCGGGTCGAGTTCCACCGCCAGTTCGGCATTGTCACGGAAGGGGAAGCGCGCGCGCAGGGCGGCCAGCAGCCGGGCCAGCCCTTCCGCCCCGATGGCCGAGGGCGTGCCGCCGCCGAGATGCAGCGCCGAGACGCCGCCATGCGCCGGCAGGGCCCCGGCCAGCAGCGCGGCCTCGGCCAGCAGCCCCTCCGTGTAGCGGGCGAGGCGGGAGGGCATATGCGTCACCGCCGTGTGGCAGCCGCAATACCAGCACAGGCTCTGGCAGAAGGGGATATGGACATAGAGCGACAGCGCCTCCTCCGGCGTGATGCCGGAGAGCCAGGCGCGGTACTCGCCCTCCCCCATCGGCGCGAAATGCGGCGCGGTGGGATAGGAGGTGTAGCGGGGCAGGGCGGCGGCGGCGTAGCGGGCGAAGGTCTGGGGCGTCATGCCCCCGACATACGCCCCCCACCTCCCCCTCAACCTTGAACCACATCAATTTTCTTTCAGGCTGCTTTTCTTTCAGGCTGCCGCCGTCCCGTGGTGAGGCGGGACGCGGCAGGGGCGCGGCGCGCTTCCTTTCGGGCTGGCGCCGTCCTGTGGTGCGGGGGGGCACGCATCTGAAAAAAGTTTTTTGGTTCTTTTTTCCAAAAAAGAACTTTTTTCAGGCTGCCGCCGTCCTGTGGTGAGGCGGGGCGCTACAGCGTCAGGCGCAGGAACACGGTGCCGGGGGGTGTCGGCGCGTAATAGGGCGGGATGGGCTGGAAGCCGAGCCGGGCATAGAGGCCCAGCGCCTCGGCCATGCCGGGCAGGGTGTCCAGCCGGATTTCGCGGTACCCGATCTGGCGGGCGGCGGCGATGGCCGCCTGGGCCAGGGCGGCGCCGAGCCCCAGGCCGCGCGCCTCCGGCAGCAGGAAGAGCCGCTTCATTTCCGCGCAGCCCGGTTCCTCCATCGGGCGCAGGGCGACGCAGCCGAGGGGCTGGCGGGCGCCGCCGCGCGCCAGCAGCAGGGTGCCGCCGGGCGGGGCATAGCGCCCCGGCAACCCCTCCAACTCCGCCGCGAAATCCTGGTAGCCGAGATCGACCGGCAGGGACGCGGCATAGCGCCGGAAGAGATCGGCCACCGCCCGCAGATCCTCGGCGCGGCGGGCGGGGTGGAGGGTGAAGCGCGGCCTGACCATGGCCGCAGTAGAAGCCAGGAACCTCACCGGGGCCAGCGCAAAGCGGCGCGGTGTTTTGCCCCCTCCCCCTCTGGCCCTGGTTTTGCTTCGATCCTGGCATGACAGCCCGCATCGCCTTCACCCTGAACGGGGACGCCCTGACCCTGCCGGCGGAGACGCCGCCCGGCATGACCCTGCTGGACTGGCTGCGCGCCCCGGCGCCGCTGGGGGCGGGGCTGAGCGGCACCAAGGAGGGCTGCGCCGAGGGCGATTGCGGCGCCTGCACCGTGGTGCTGGAGGAGGCGGGGGGCCACCGCACCCCGGTGAATGCCTGCCTGGCGCTGCTGGGGCAGATGCATGGCCGGGTGCTGCGCACGGTGGAGGGGCTGTGCCAGGGCGGCGCGCCGCACCCGGTGCAGCGGGCGATGGCGGAGGGCGATGCGACGCAGTGCGGCTTCTGCACCCCGGGCCTCGTGATGTCCGCCTGGGCGCATGCGCGGGAGGGCGGCGCGGCGCATGAGGCGCTGGCGGGCAATCTCTGCCGCTGCACCGGCTATCGGCCGATTCTCGCGGTCTTCGAGTCGCTGCCAGAGGAGGAAACGCCGCCCCCCGCCACGCTGCCCGCGGCCACGGCAGCGGCGGAATTCACCGTGCCGGGGCAGGTCTTCCACGCCCCGGTGACTCTGCCGGAAGCCCTGGCGCTGCGCGCCGCCTATCCCGATGCCTGGCTGCTGGCGGGGGGGACGGATCTTGGCCTGCGCGTCTCCGAGCATCGCGAAAGGCCGGGGCGCATCCTGAGCCTCGGCGCCGTGGCGGCGCTGCGGGCGGTGGAGGCGGCGCCGGAGGGGCTGCGGATCGGCGCGGCCCTGCCCTATGGCGCGCTGCTGCGGCAGCTGGACACGATGCCGGAGTTCGCGCCTTTCGCCGCGCTGCTGCGGCGGCTCGGCTCGCGGCAGATTCGCGGGCTGGGCACGCTGGGCGGCAATCTCGGCACGGCCTCGCCGATCGGCGATGCGCTGCCGCCGCTGCTGGCGCTGGGCGCGCGGATAGAAATAGCCTCCGCCGCGCGCGGCCCGCGCCGCCTGCCGGTGGAGGATTTCCTCACCGGCTATCGCCGCAATGCCCTGGCGCCGGACGAGATCATCACCGCCATCCTGCTGCCGCGCCCGCCGGCCGGGGCGCTGCTGGCCTGCGAGAAGCTGTCGAAACGGCACGACCAGGATATTTCCACCGTCTCCGCCGCCTTCCTGCTGCGGCGGGAGGGGGCGCGGATCACCGAGGCGCGGCTGGCTTTTGGCGGCATGGCCGCCACCGCCGCGCGGGCGCCCCGGGCGGAGGCCGCCCTGGCCGGCGCGGACCTGACCGAACCAAACTTCGCCCGCGCCGCCGCCGCCCTGGCGGAGGATTTCTCGCCGCTCTCCGACAGCCGCGGCAGTGCCGCCTATCGCCTGCGCGGGGCGCAGGGGCTGCTGATGCGGCTGTTCTGGCGCGCCACGCGCCCCGATCTCGCGCTGGAGGTGCAGGCATGAGCGACATCCCGGCCTCCTCCCTGGCCAGCCGCAGCGGCATGGGCGCCGCGCTGCGGCAGGACAGCGCCCTGCGCCACGCCACCGGCGAGGCCCGCTTCACCGACGACCTGCCGGTGCCGCCCGGCACGCTGCATGCGGCACTGGTGCTCTCCCCCGTGGCGCATGGCGTGCTCGCGCCGCTCGACCCAGCCCCGGCGCGGGCGGTGGCCGGGGTGGTGGCCGTGCTCGGCCCGCGCGACATTCCGGGGCGCAACGATATTTCCCCGAGTGGCAAGGCGGCTGAACGGCTCTTCGCCGAGGAACACGTAGAACACTGGGGCCAGCCCCTGGCCCTGGTGGTGGCCACCACGCGCGATGCCGCCCTGGCCGGCGCCGCCGCGCTGCGGCCGGAGATCACGCCGCTGCCGCCCCTGCTCTCCATCGAGGCGGCGCTGGAAGCCGGGGCGCTGCTGATGCCGCCCCAGGTGATCGCGCGCGGCGACTGGGACACCGCCCTGGCCCAGTCCCCCATCCAACTGCAAGAAGAATTCCGCTGCGGCGGGCAGGAGCATTTCTATCTGGAAGGGCAGATCGCCCTGGCCATCCCCGGCGAGGATGGCGAGGTCACGCTGCATTCCTCCACCCAGCACCCGACGGAGGTGCAGCACATCGCCGCCCGCGTGCTGGGCTGCGACTATGCCCGCGTCACCGTGCAGTGCCGGCGCATGGGCGGCGGCTTCGGCGGCAAGGAAAGCAACGCCTCCTGGGTGGCCGCCGCCGCCGCGCTGGCGGCACGCGCCACCGGGCGGCCGGTGAAGCTGCGCCTCTCCCGCAAGGTGGACATGGCCGCCACCGGCAAGCGCCACCCCTTCCTCTACCGCTGGCGCGCCGGCTGCGACGCCACCGGCCGCATCCTGGCGCTGGACGCGCTGATGGCCGCCGATGGCGGGCACAGCCTGGACCTCTCCGGAGGCGTCCTCTTCCGCGCCATCACCCACGCGCTGAACGCCTATGACGTGCCGGCGCTGCGCGTCACCGGCCTCGCCTGCAAGACCAACACCGTCAGCAACACCGCCTTCCGCGGCTTCGGCGGGCCACAGGGCGCGCTGCTGATGGAGGATGTTTTTTTCAGTGTGGCCCGCGCCACGGGGCTCAGCGTCGATGAAGTCCGGGAAAGGAACTTCGCGGGCGGGCCGAACGGGGCAGAGACACCCTATGGCCAGGCGCTGGAAGGCGACCTCATCCGCCGCGTCTGGGCGGAGGCGAAGCAGGAAGCCGGCTGGGAGGCCCGCCGCGCCGAGATCGACGCCTTCAACGCCAGCCACCCGACGCTGCGGCGCGGCCTGGGCGGCTTCGTCCTGGCCTTCGGCATTTCCTTCGGCATCATGGCGATGAACCAGGCCGGCGCCCTGGTGCATGTCTATACCGATGGCTCCATCCGCCTGAACCATGGCGGCACCGAGATGGGCCAGGGCCTGTTCATCAAGGTGGCCCAGGTGGTGGCCGAGGTCTTCGGCGTCGAGGTGGAGCGCATCCGCATCACCGGCACCTCCACCGCCGAGGTGCCCAACACCTCCCCCACCGCCGCCAGCACCGGCAGCGACCTGAATGGCTGGGCCGCCCATGCCGCCGCCAGCACGATCCGCGCCCGCATGGCGGAGGTCGCCGCACGCCGCTGGGGCGCCGCGCCGGAGGAGATCACCTTCGCCCAGGGGCGCGTCACCGCCGGCAACCACAGCATGGAATTCGGCGAACTGGCCCAGCTCTGCTGGGCGGAGCGCGTCAGCCTCTCCGCCACCGGCTACTACAAGACGCCAGAGATCCACTGGGACCCCGTGGCCATGCGCGGGCGGCCCTTCTTCTATTTCTCCTACGGCGCCGCCATCGCCGATGTGCTGGTGGATACCCTGACCGGAGAACACCGCGTGCTGCGCGCCGACCTCGTGCAGGATTGCGGCCGCAGCCTCAACCCGGCCATCGACCGCGGGCAGATCGAGGGCGCCTTCCTCCAGGGCCTCGGCTGGCTCACCTGCGAGGAATTGTGGTGGGACACAGAAGGAAAACTCCGCACCCTCGGCCCCTCCACCTACAAGATCCCCGGCTCGCGCGAGATGCCGCCGGTGCTGAACCTGCGGCTGCTGGAAGATGCCCCGGCGCGGGTGAACACCATCTTCCGCTCCAAGGCCGTGGGCGAGCCGCCCCTGCTGCTCGCCACCGCCGTGTGGAACGCCCTGCGCGACGCGCTGGGCGGGCGAAAGCTCGATCTGCCCGCCACGCCGGAGCGGGTGCTCGGGGCGGTGGCGGGGGCGGCCCTGCCACCCTCACGGTAAAAAACAGAAAGAAAAGCGGGGGGATGGGATCCCCCCGCACCCCGCCTTCAGTCGGGCCGGACCAGCAGGGTCATGCCCTCCACCGCCAGGACGCGCACATCCTGGCCAGGGTCGGCCCGGCCCTCCAGCCGCGCGGGCCAGTCGGAATCCCCCACGCGGGCGCGGCCCGCGCCCAGCCAGACGCCATGCCGGCCCACCAGGCCAGAGGCCGGGGTGTTCAGCCCGCGCCGCGTCACCGCCGGGCGCATCGCCTTCAGCGACACCGCGATGCCCGCCGCCAGCAGCCCGACGAACACCACCAGCGCCGCCGGCAGGCTCGGCTCCACCGCGGCCACCAGCAGCCCGGTGCCCAGCGCGGCCGCCCCGGCCCAGACCAGGAAGACGCCAGGGACCACAAGCTCCGCCCCCAGCCCCAGCAGCCCCAGCACCATCCAGAGCGACCAGAGCGGCATCACACGCGCCCCGCCTCAGGCACCGAGCCGCCCCGACGGGGTCCAGCAGCCACCCCGGCCGCCCCCCCGGCCCCCGGCGCATGGCGGAACAGCTCCAGCGCCCCGGTGATGCCACCCGCCATGGCCGAAGCCTCCACCGGCACCACCACCAGCTTCGCGGCCGGGTTGGCCGCCATCTGGCCGAACGCCTTGATGTAGTTCTCCGCAATGAAATAGCCGAGCGCGGCCTCCCCGCCATCGCGCGCGGCGGCGGCGACGGCGCGGGTGGCCTCCGCCTCCGCCTGGGCCAGCCGCTCGCGCGCCTCGGCATCGCGCCGGGCGGCTTCCAGCCGGCCCTCGGCCTCCAGCACCTGCGCCGCCTTCTCGCCCTCGGCGCGGGCAATCGCGGCCTCGCGCTCGCCCTGGGCACGGGCGACCATGGCGCGCCGCTCGCGCTCCGCCGTCATCTGCGTGTTCATCGCCGCCACCAGATTGGCCGGCGGCTCGATCTTGCGGAGCTCCACCCGCGTCACCTTCACCCCCCAGGGATCGGTCGCGCCATCCAGCACGCCCAGCAGGTGGGTGTTGATCTTGTCGCGCGAGGACAGCGCCGAATCCAGGTCCATCTCGCCGATGATGGCGCGGATATTGGTCATGGCCAGCGCCGTCAGCGCCTGCTTCAGGTTCTGCACCTGATAGGCCGCCTGGGCCGGCTCCATGACACGGTAATAGACAATGCCATCGACCATGACATTGGCATTGTCCCGCGTGATGACGGCCTGTTCCGGGATGTCCAGCACCGTCTCCTGCACATTCATCCTGTGCCCGATGCTGTCGATATACGGGATGATGAAGTTCAGGCCCGGTTGCAGGATATGCGTGAAGGCGCCGAAGCGCTCCACCGTCCAGGCCTGCCCCTGCGGCACGGTGCGGATGCCTTTCAGGGCCGTCAGGATCGCCAGCCCCACCAGCACCAACAGCACGATCAGCGAGCCACTCACCTGCAGGTCCATGCGTCGGGTTCCTCTGTTTTTTTCAGCACCCCGCCAGGAAAGAGAAAAAGGCAGAGTGTTCTTTTTGAAAAAAGAACCAAAAACTTTTTATCAGTTTGGCGTCCCGCTATGCCGGGAGACGGCGGCAGCCTGAAAGAAAATCAACCAAAGGCGCCGCATTCCAGCGACACCACCGCCGAGACCTCCCGCACCAGCGCGAACATTTCCCGCAGGGGCTGGACGATCTCCTCATGCTCGCGGCCATAGCCGCCATGGCGCGGCGCGGGCGGCTCGGCGAAGTCCAGCGCGGCCTCGGGCGGCTCCTGCGCCGGAAAGACCTGGGCCAGCAGCGCCACCGCCCCCTCCACATCGAGCCGCAGCAGGCGCCGGACAAGCCCGTCCCGCGTCACGCCATGGCGCGGTGAGAAATCCGGCACGGCCACCGCCACCAGCCAGATGCGGTGAATCAGACAGAGCCGCAGCGCGTGCAGGGCGAAGAGGCGGTCGCTCATGCGCGGAGCCTGGCCGGGCCAGGCGGCGCGCAGGGCGAGGTCATCGGCCTTCAGGCGGCGGAAGACAGCGCGGGCGGGGTCGCCCAGGCCGAGCTCCTCCAGCGCCTGGGACACCGCCACCAGCGCGGCGGCACGGCCAGGGCGGCGCGTCTGCGCCGCGCGGTCCAGCCAGGTGCCGGGGTCCAGGCTGGCGACATAGCCGCGCAGCACATCGGCATCCGACAGCGCCAGCCCGGCACGGGCGAAGGCCAGGGCATTGGCGAAGCGCGGGCTGCCCTCCAGCAGCTCGGCGAAGGTCTCGCCCTCCTGGAGCGCGCCCTGGCCGAGGCCGTGCATCAGATTGGCCAGGAAGCCCATCTGCTGCAGCACCGCGTTGTTGGGGATGGCGCGCAGTTCGCGCGGGTGGCGGATGGTGACGGGGCCGCCGGAATCGCTCTGCCGGTTGGCGGGGCGGCTGCCGGTGCGGTCCAGCAGCGCCGTGCCGAAGGCGCCGAGCAGCGCGGCATAGCCCGGGTCCTCCACCAGACCGCCAAAGGCGGCCCGGGCCCCGGCGAAAAGGTCGGAGGCGAAGCCGCCCTCGACATAGACCGGGTCCGGCTCGCCCTGCGGCAGGGGGGCGAAGGCATGGGTGGCGATGCGGGCCACCGCCGCCTGCGCCAGCGGCGCCGTGCCGAAGATCAGGTAGCCATCGCCCCCCTGGAAGGAGGTTTCCACCCGCACCGGAATGCCGCGCGCGGCGAAGACGGCGCGCACCGCCGGCGGGTCCAGGTAATCCAGCCGCGCCGCCAGCCCGTCCGGATGGCCGCCACGCCCGAGGCCCTCGCCATGGGTGTCGAACAGCACCACCTCCAGCCCCGTCAGCCCGTGGCGGGCGAGGAGATCGACGATGCGCAGCTTCAGCCGCTCGATCAGATGCGTCGCCGCCACCTGCCCGACATAGCGGCCCGAGTCGGAATAGCCGAATTGCAGGCAGAGCCGGCCGACGCGCTGGAGATAGGCGCGCCAGTGCGGGCTGCGCAGCGCCTCCTCCACCACGCGCTCGCCGCGGCGCTCCAGCGCCTCCGCCGTCTCGAAGAGGGGGGAGATCTCGACCTTGTCCTCCACCCCGGCGAGGCGCGCCAGCAGCAGGGCGGCGAGCAGGGTGTAGCCGCTCTCCGTCTCCGCCACGAGGAAGCGGACGGGCTGGCTGGCGTCGATATGCTTGGCGATCTCGGCCACCGTCATCATCAGCCGGGCGGCCGAGGCCTGCTCGGCCATCAGCCCGCCGAGGTCCACCGGCTCGGCCCGGGCATCCTCCAGCGCGGCGTTGATGGCGGCGAAGAGGGCGCGGCGGCGCGCCGGGTCCTCCGGCCCGCTGCCCAGATGCGGGAAGCGCAGGCGCGCGGCGTTGTGCAGCTGCGTGGCGTTCAGCCGCACATGGGTATGCGCCAGGGAGAGCCCATGCGCCACCAGCCCCGCCCGCGCGACGCAGAGGGCCAGGCGCGTCTGCTCCTCCGGCGCGGCGGCGATGGCGGCGGGGAAGAGGTCGAGCAGCGGCTGCGGCGTGACCAGCGCGGCCTCGCGCAGCCCGACCAGGGTGCGGGCGAAGCCCTGGGCCGCCGCCGCGGCGACGGGGCCGGGCGGCGGGCAGGCGGCGATCTGCTCGCCCAGCGCCGCCAGCGCCTCGGCCACCCGCGCGCGCAGGGCCTCGGTGCAGGGCTCCGGCAGGGCGGCCAATTGCCCGGCCAGCCGTTGCAGTTGCAGCCGCTTCATCCGCAGCCGCAGGCGCAGCGTGTCCTGCCAGCCGATATCGGTGCGGCCATCCGTGTCATACCCCACCCAGGAGGCGAGGATGACGGGGCGCGGGTCCAGCACCGTCCAGCGGTCCGGCCAGATGGCGCGGGCGGTGCCGAGGAAGGCGGCGGCGAGCCGGTCCAGCGCATCCCGCCCGTGCAGGATGGCCTGGGCCGCCTGCTCGAATTCCTCTTCCAGCGTGGGGGCGGTGGGGCGGAGCGGCAGCGGGTCGGGCACGGCGATGCCGCCGGCGGCCCGCGCCAGGGCCTGGCTGGATTCGCGCGGCAGGCTGAAGGTGGGATGCGCGGTGAAGACGGCGGCGGCGCGCGGCCGCTCGCAGGCGGTGCGGAAGGCGGCCAGGGGCAAGGGGCTGTCATCCGGGTCCGGCCGGGCGATGCGCGTGGCCAGCGCCGCCATCGCGGCATCCGAGCCGGTCAGCCCCAGGCTGCCCCCCACCCCCTGGGCCAGCCGCTTCGCCTTGTCGAGAAAGGCGGCGCGGCCGAGCTGGCGCAGCAGGCCGGCGAGGTCGGCATGGCTGGCCTCCCCCTCATCCAGCTTGCGGCTGAGCGCCAGGGCGACCGACAGCGCGGGGTTGGCAAACGGGTCCCCCCGCGCCGAGGAACGGGCGGAGGCGACCAGGGCGATCAGCTCGGCTTCGGTGAAACGGGGCATGGCGCCGCATGCTGCATCAGCGAAGGCGGCTTGTCGCGGGTTTTGTTCCGGACACGGAGGGTGTTGTATTTTTTATTAAGGCCATCTTCTTTTTCTGAAGAAAAAGACTTTTTTCAGGCTGCCGCCGTCTCCCGGCACAGCGGGCCGCCAAACTGAAAAAGTTTTTTGGTTCTTTTTTTCAAAAAAGAACGCTGTTTTTTTCTGCTTCCTCGATCAACCCCAACACCTCCCGCGAGAATTCCGGCGGCAGCACGGGACTGCGGCGGGCGCCCTGGCGGAGCAGGTCGCAGAAATGCGCGGCCTCCCACTGATAGGGATCCTCGCCCCAGGGCAGGGCCTCGGCGCGCTCCTGCGGCAGGGCGGCGCGCAGGCGGCGCAGCCAGGGGGAGCGGCGCAGGCGGGCCTTCAGGCCGGTGCCGGGGGCCTCGGCGCCCTGGCGGGAGGGCGGCGGCGCGGCACGGTGGTACAGCGACTCGGGCAGCATGACATGGCCGCCCAGGCGCAGCAGGCCGCTCCGCGCGCCCAGCGTCACCGCATTGGGCAGCAGCGCCTCGAGCGAGGCAGTGAGATGCGCGCTATGCCCGCCGGCATGGCGCAGCAGCAGGGCGGCATGGGTGTCCACACCCCCCTCCCCCCGGCGCAGCACGGCCTGGAGCGACTCGACCGGCCCGAGCAGCTGCCGCGCCAGGGCCAGGAGATAAATGCCCCGGTCGCGCAGCGCCCCGGCACCGGGGGCGAAGAGGCCCGGGCGCAGGGCGGGGTCCTCCGGCGCGCCGAAGCTGGCCTCCAGATGCAGCGGGCCTTCCAGCGCGGCGGCCTGCCCGGCCAGGCGGCGATAGGCGGGCAGGAAGGGCGGCGCCAGCGCCTCCATGAACAGCACCCCGGCGGCCTCCACCGCGGCGAGGGCGGCGGCGCCCTCGGCGGTGTTCAGGGCGAAGGGCTTCTCGCAGAGGATGGCCTTGCCGGCGGCGGCGGCGGCGCGGATGGCGGCGGCATGGCCGGCATTGGCATGGCCGATATAGACGGCCTCCAGCCCCGGCAGGGCCAGCAGCCCCTCCAGGCTGTCCTGCGCCGAGGGGATGCCATGGGCGGCGGCGAAGCCGGCGGCGCGGCCACTGCCTGAGGCCACGCCGAGCAGCGAGACCCTCGGCAGGCCGCGCAGCGTGGCGGCCATGCGTGCCGCCATGCCGCCCGTGCCGATGATGCCGAAGCCGATCGGGCGCGGGCTCATGCGGCGGCCCAGGGCATCGGCTCGGGCGGGGTGAAGCGGCTCTTCACCGGGACGGAGACGCCGCGGTCGGCCGCCTCCTGGATGGCCAGGGTGACCTCGGTGAGATGCAGGGCGAAATCGGCATCCAGGCGCGGGCGGCGATTGCCGGCCTGGGCCTCCAGCACTTCCGCCGGGCCGAGCATGAAGTTCATGGTGGCGGCGCCGCGGCGGGTGACCTTCGGGTGGGTCGGGCCCTTCAGGCGGAAGCGGCGGCGCAGCGGGCTTTCGATCAGGCGGCGGCGCAGGGTGAAGCGCGGGCGGATGCGCACCGGGGCGTCATTATCCCAGCACTCGCCGAGTTCCAGCGTGCCGGTATCGCCGAAGATGCGGATCTGGTGGTCGTGCCGGGCGATGATGCTGCAGGTGAGGCGCGCGACCATGCCGCCCTCGAAGAACAGGGTGGCGCAGGAATAATCCGGCGCGGGCGGGCCGCCATTTTCCAGCGGGATGCCGGAGGTATGGGCGGAGGCGGCGGCCACCTGCCGCACGGGGCCAAACATGGCCATCAGCCAGGTGAGGTAATAGCCGGCATGCTCCAGGGTGCAGCCGGTGGCAAATTCGTCCTGCGCCGGCCAGGGGGCGCCGGACTCGCTGATCCAATGGCGATAGGGCGCCTGGGTGATGAAGCCGTCATCCAGCTCGGCATAGGCGAGGCGCGGCGTGCCGATGGCACCCTGCCGCAGGGCCAGCCAGGCGGTCTGCGCGGATTCACCGAGCAGGCTGCACGGGGCGGAGGCGAGAGACAGCCCCTTCTCCCGCGCCAGGGCGTGCAGGGCCTCGGCATCCTCCAGGCGGGTGGCCAGGGGCTTTTCCGAATAGACGGGAAAGCCGGCCTCCAGGCAGGCACGGCTGACGCCGTAATGCGCGTGGGGATTGGTCAGGTTGAGGATGAGGTCAGGCTTCGCCTGGAACAGGGCCTCCAGCGAAGGGACGGCGGGCGCCTGCCAATGGGCGGAAAAGGCGGCGAGCCGGGCCGCGTCGATATCATAGGCGGCGACGAGGCGGATCTGCGGGAAGGCGCTCAGGCTGCGCATATAGAGATCGGCAACGTAACCGGTGCCGATGATGGCGATGCTGCCTGTCATGGAATGTCCCTGGATTGGCGGGCATGTCTATAACGGCATCGCAACGCACAAAAAAGCGCCGAGCGTGTGAGCTGGGCGCTTTTGGGTGTTTGCTTTTGATTTTTGGATGCGGGGACAGGATTTGAACCTGTGACCTTCAGGTTATGAGCCTGACGAGCTACCGGGCTGCTCCACCCCGCGT
>NZ_JANFNY010000087.1 GCF_024437745.1 Roseomonas sp. GC11
GCCTCCGCCTGGCAGCCCGAGGCCGCCCCCGAGCCTCCCCCCCCCACGCCGGAACCCGCCCCGGTGGAGCCTGCCCCGGTGGTGGTGCCGGCCGCCGCCCCGGTCTGGCAGCCCGCCGCCGCGCCGCAGCCGCAGCCCGTGGCGCCCGCCACCGAGCCGGAGGAGCGCGGGGGTTTCTTCAGCCGCCTGCGGGCGGGGCTGTCGCGCTCCACCGCGCGGCTGACGGAGGGGCTGACCGGCCTCTTCACCCGGCGCAAGCTGGACGAGGCCGCGCTGGAGGAGCTGGAGGAGGCGCTGATCACCGCCGATCTTGGCGTGGCGGCGTCGCAGCGCATCGTCCAGCAGTTCCGCCGCAGCCGCTTCGGCAAGGAGGTGACGGGCGAGGAGGTGCGCGAGGCGCTGGCCGGCGAGATCGCCGCCATCCTGGAGCCGGTGGCGCGCCCGCTGGTGATCGACGAGGCGCGGCGCCCGCATGTGGTGCTGGTGGTGGGCGTCAACGGCACCGGCAAGACGACGACCATCGCCAAGCTGGGCCAGCAGTTCCGCGAGCAGGGCAAGAAGGTGGCCTTCGTCGCCGGCGACACCTTCCGCGCCGCCGCGGTGGAGCAGTTGCAGATCTGGGGCGACCGCACGGGCTGCCATGTCCACACGCCGGTCAAGCCGGGCGCGGATGCGGCGGGGCTGGCCTATGACGCGCTGAAATCCGCCCAGGCCGATGGCACCGAGATCCTGCTGGTGGACACCGCCGGGCGCCTGCACAACAAGGCCGCGCTGATGGAGGAGCTGCGCAAGGTCGTGCGCGTCCTCCAGCGCATCGACGAGAGCGCGCCGCACTCCGTCCTGCTGGTGCTGGATGCGACGACGGGCCAGAACGCCACGCAGCAGTGCAAGGTCTTCGCCGAGATGGTGCAGGTCTCGGGCCTGGTGGTGACGAAGCTGGATGGCTCGGCCAAGGGCGGCATCGTGGTGGCGCTGGCGCAGGAATTCGGCCTGCCGGTGCATGCCGTGGGCGTGGGCGAGAAGGCGGCGGATCTGCGCCCCTTCGAGGCGCGGGACTTCGCGCGTTCCCTGCTTGGCCTGTGAGCGCCCGCCTTCAGCCTTCCGCAACCAACTGAAAGAAAAAAGCAGGGGGTCCGGGGGAATTCCTTCCCCCGGCCTTTTTTTATCTTTCTTCCCGTTCCAGGCCCCCCGCCCATGCCCCACCCCTCGCGCCGCGCTTGGAAACCCCTGCTGTCTTTCCTAACTTCCCCCTGGCGCACCGCCCGCCCGGGCGTGGCGCCGGAGGAGGATTTCGCAGGCATGACTCCCCCCTTGCCGGATGGGCTGGCCGGGCTGCGGCAGGCGCATGGCATTCCCGCCCTGCCCGCCATCCCGCCTGACCCGGCCAGCACCGCGCCGCTGACCATCGCCTCCTACAACGTCCACAAATGCGTGGGCCTGGACCGGCGCTTCGACCCCGCGCGCATTGCCCGCGTGATCGCCGAGATCGCGCCGGACCTGCTGGCGGTGCAGGAGGCGGACCGCCGCTTCGGCCGCCGTGTCGGCCTGCTGGACACCGAGGCGCTGCGCGACATCGGGCTGACGCTGCTGCCGGTTTCCCGCCTGCCGGACGGGCATGGCTGGCACGGCAACGCGCTGCTGGTGCGGCGGGGGACGGCGCTGTCCATCCAGCGCCTCGCCCTGCCGGGGGCGGAGCCGCGCGGCGCGGTGATCGTCGAGATGGAACTGCCCGCCGGGCGGCTGCGCGTGGTGGCGGCGCATTTCGGCCTGCTGCGGCAGAGCCGGGCGCGGCAGGGCGCCGCCATCCTGGAGGCCATCGCCGCCGGCCCGGCCATGCCCACCGTGATGATGGGCGACCTGAATGAATGGCGCCCGGGCCGCCGCTCCTCCCTGCGCGCGCTGGAGCCGATGTTCGGCCCGGCGGGCTTTGGCCCGGCCAGCTTCCCGGCGCGGCTGCCGGTTTTCGCGCTGGACCGCATCCTGGGCTGGCCGCAGGGCGTTGTGCGGGATGTGACCGTGCATGACACCCCGCTGGCCCGCATCGCCTCCGACCACCTGCCGCTGAAGGCGCGGCTGAGCCTGGCCCCGGCCGTGGCCGGGCTGCCGGGCGTGGCGGCCGCCGCATGACCCCCGGCGCGGCGGCCCTCCCCCTGGCGCCCATGGCGCCGATTCTGGCCGCCGCGCCGCCGCCCGCCTCGCTGGCCGATGCCTGGGCCGCCGCCCTGCCGGAGGGGGCGGAGACGGGGCTCGCCCTGCTGGAGGACGGGCTGGAAGCCTTCCTGCTGCGCGCCACCGCCGCCCGCGCCGCCGGGCGCAGCCTGGACCTGCAATATTACCGCTGGTCCGACGACATCACCGGCGGGCTGCTGGCGCGCGAGGTGCTGGCCGCCGCCGACCGTGGCGTGCGCGTCCGCCTGCTGCTGGATGACAGCTACGCGCTGGGGGTGGAGCGGCGCATCACCCTGCTCGCCGCCCATCCGCGCATCGAGGTGCGGCTGTTCAACGCGGCGCGGCTGCGCTGGCTGGGGCAGGCCGGGATGGCGCTGGAATTCGCGCTCGGCGGCTGGCACCTCAACCACCGCATGCACAACAAGTGCTGGGTGGCGGATGGCCGCATCGCCCTGGTGGGCGGGCGCAACATCGCCGATGCCTATTTCGATGCCTCGGGCGATTTCAACTTCCGCGACCTCGACCTGCTGATCACCGGCGCGGCGGCGCGGCAGGCGCAGGATGCCTTCGACGCCTATTGGGCGAGCAGCCTGGTGCGCCCGGCCGCGCTGTTCCGCCAGACCGCCGCGCTCTGCGCCGCCGACCTCGCCCTGTTCCGGGCCGAGCTGGACGCCATGCCCGAGTCGGAGAAGGCGCGGCCCTATCTGCGCGCCCTGGCCGGACGCGGCGAGGCCAGACACGGCGCGGCCAGACATGGCGCCGGGGCCGCGCCGCAGCGCCGCGCCCTGCTGCCCGCCCGCGGCGCGGTGCGCGTCCTGGCCGACCCCCCCGCCAAGGCCCAGGGGCGCATGGTGTGGCGCGGCGCGCGGCGCGGCCTGGCCGGCGGCATCGCCCCCGCCATCGAAGCCATGCTGCGGGAGGCCCGGCGCGAGGCGGTGCTGATCTCCCCCTATTTCGTCCCCGGCCGGGACGGGTTGCGGCTGATCGGGCAATTGTGCCGGCGCGGCGTGGCGGTGACGGTCATCACCAATTCCCTCGCCGCGACCGATGTGGTGGCCGTCCATAGCGGCTATGCGCGCTACCGCCGCCACCTGCTGCGCTTCGGGGTGGCGCTGCACGAGCTGAAGCGCAGCGGCGCGCATGGCAGCGGCGTCTTTGGCTCGCGCGGGGCCAGCCTGCACACCAAGGCCATCCTGGTGGATGGGGAGGCCGTGTTCGTCGGCTCCTTCAACCTCGACCCGCGCTCGGCCAACCTGAACACCGAGATGGGCGCCTTCGCCCGGCAGCCGGAGCTGGGCGCGCAACTGGCGCGCGAGGCGGCGCGGCTGACCGACCCGCGCCGCTCCTATCGCCTCAGCCTGGGCCGGCTGCGCCGCCTGGCCTGGACGGACGAGACCGGCACCACCCACCAGGAGCCCGCCGCGCCCTGGACGCGCCGCCTGCTGGCGCGCCTCATCCGGGTGCTGCCGCTGGAAGCCCAGCTTTGATTCCTGGACACTTCTTTTTCTGAAGAAAAAGAAGCAAAAAGACTTTTTTCAGCTTAGCGTCCCGCTGCGCCGGGAGATGGCGGCAGCCTGAAAAAGGTTTTTTGGTTCTTTTTTCTAAAAAAGAACACTCTTCCAAAAACGTTTCTCAACCCATCCATCTTGCCTCGGCTGTCCCGCAAGAAAGCCGCTCTGATTGAAAATCAGGTGGAGCCGGCTCGCGTAAAGGTTTATAAACTTTTCGTGATCGCTTCAGGACGCCGCACCCCATGGCCTCCCGCCGCCTGCCTCCCTTTTCGCTGATCCTCGGCACGCTGCTGGCGCTGCTGGGCCTCATGCTGCTCCGCGGCTCCAGCGTGGACCGGGAGCGGGACCTGACCCAGGCCATGGTCCGGCTCTCCGCCGTCAATGCGCTGCAATGGGTGGAGAGCCGGCTGGGCCGCGAGATGGACATGGCCCTGCTGGCCCTGGAGGCGCCCAGCCCCGCCACCGCCGGCAAGGACAAGGCGCCGAAAGGCCCCGCCCTGCTGGAGGAGCTGCTGCGCCAGCGCGGCTGGCTGGCGGTGCAGCGCCGGGATGTGGAAGGCATCACCTGGTCCCACACCATCCTGCCCGGCGGCATGCCCTGGCCGCGTGACATGGCGGGCGAGGCGCGGGCGGAGAATTTCCAGCGCATGCAGGCCGGCCTGCCGCACGCGGCGGCGAATGGCCTGCCCGCCCACCTGATGCTGCATGCCCCGCTTCCCGTCTCGCTCGGCGGCGGCGTGCTGAGCCTCGCCCTGCCGCTGCCGATGCTGGAGCAGCTGCTGCGCGAGCCGGCCCTGCCCGCCGGCCTCACCCTGCGGCTGAGCGATGCCCATGGCACCCTGCTGGCGCAGCGCGGCACCACGCCGGACCTCTGGGTGGAGCGCAACCCCGGCACCACCACCGCGCCCCAGGCCAGCGGCCTGCTGACCGGCTGGCAGATGGCGGTGGAGGCCGAGGGCGGGGTGCCCGAGTGGCTGCCCCAGCCCTCGCGCCTGACCCTGGCCATGGGCCTCTCGCTGATGCTCACCCTGATGCTGGTGCTGGTGCTGGCGCAGAAGACGCGGCGTGGCCAGGCGGCGCAGCAGATGCTGGCCCGCGCCCTGGCCGAGCGCGAGGCGGAACGCCGCCTCTCCGACATCGCCGCCAACCTGCCCGGCGCCATCTACCGCGTGGTGCGCACGCCGGACGGGCAGATGGCCTTCACCTATATGAGCGAGGGCGTGAACACCCTGCTCGGCGAGCCGAGCGGCAGCTCCCCCAAGCACTCCCTCCAGCGCAGCCTGACGCGCGAGACGCGCGAGCGCGCCGAGGCCGCCCTGCACCACTCCGCCACCACCCTGACGCCGGTCTATCTGGAGGGCGATGTGGTGGCCGCCGATGGCCGCCGCCTCTGGCTGCGCACCATGGCCAGCGTCCACCCCCTGCCCGATGGCTCGGTGGTGTGGGACGGCGTGCTGCTGGACAGCACGGAGCAGCGCATGGCCGAGGAGCGCGCCACCCTGCTCGCCCGCGAGGTGGACCACCGCGCCAAGAACATCATGGCCGTGGTGCGCTCCCTCCTGCTGCTGACGCCGCGCGACGTGCCGCCGGCCCAGTTCGTCGCCAATCTCGACGGGCGGCTCTGCGCCATGGCCCGCGCGCATGACCTGCTGGCCGGCCAGGGCTGGGCCGGGGCGGAGCTGGAGGCCGTCGTCCGCCGCGAACTCGCCACCTATGACACGCATGACGGCTCGCCCAAGCTGGTGTGGCAGGGGCCGCAGGTGCGCCTCTCCCCGGGCAGCGTGCAGCCGGTGGAGATGATCCTGCACGAGCTGTCCACCAATGCCGCCAAGCATGGCGCCCTCTCCCGCGCCGGTGGCGTGGTGGAACTGCGCTGGGCCGCGGCGCCCCAGGGCGGCCTGCTGATCGACTGGCGCGAGAGCGGCGGCCCCGCCATCTCCGGCGAGCCAGGGCGGCACGGCTTCGGCTTCCGGCTGATCCACACGCTGGCGCGGCACCAGCTCGGCGGCGGCGCCACCTTCCTGTGGTCGGCGGAGGGGCTGCAATGCCGCATCCGGCTGGGGCAGGCCGCCATCGCCGCCATCGAGGCCATGCCGGAAGCCGCCACCCCGGCCAGCGATACCCCGCTCGATATCCCCGAGCCGCCGGCCCGGCAGGCCGTTTAGGCAAGAGAAAACAAAAAAGAATAAGGCTGGGGGGACAGGGTCCCCCCAGACCCCGCCTTGAGTTTCCCCGCCTTGAGTTTCCCCGCCTTCAGTTAGTCTGCCGGCTTCTCGGTGCCCGCCTTCCGCTCCCAGCCGCGCGCGCCCTGCTGCCAGTAGGTCAGCACATGGCCCGCCGCCCGCGCCGCCGACCAGCGGCCGCGCGCCGCCACCACCGCCGCCTCGTCCTGGCCGTCGAACAGGTCAAACACCCGGTCGAAGGCGCCCAGCTGCGCGCTGTCGGCGCCATCCACCAGGAAGAGGAAGCGCGCGCCATTCGGCGCCTCATCCTCCAGCGTCAGCCAGATGGGTTGCAGCGGGGCATGGCCGCCGGTGGAGGCCGAACCATGCGGCAACCAGTCCGGCTCCGGGCAGAGCCAGAGCGAGGCATCCAGGCTGGCCAGCCGCGCCGGGTCCCCCAGCTTCACCACCGCCCGCCCACCGCCCGAGAGCACCCGGCCCAGCAGCTTGGGCAGCGCCGCCTCCATCGGGGTCCGCGTCAGGTGGTAAAAGCCGATCTCGCTCATCATCCCGCCTCATCTGGCGCCGCCAGCGGGCGCTCGCCCAGCGACTCGAAGAATCGCGGCAGATCGCCATCCGGGTCCTGCACCCGGAAGGGCCGGCTGCCCGCCTCCACCGCGCCAGTGCGATACCAGACCTCTTCCAGCGGACGAAAGAGCGGCGCGCCCCTCACGCGCGGTGGGCCTCCTCGAAGCGGCTGGCCACCAGCCGGTCCAGCAGCCGCACGCCGAAGCCGGTGGCGCCGGGGCGCCCCTCTCCTTCCCCCTCTGGGCGGGTGGCGAGGCCGGCCATGTCCAGATGCGCCCAGGGCGGCGGCGCCTCGCCCAGCGCCTCGCGCAGGAAGGCGGCGGCGTGGCAGGCATCGGGCTGGCCCCGCCCGCTGGCGCATTGCCTGAGGTCGGCGATGGCGCTGGCGAGGTCGGCACGGTGCGAGGCGGCGATGGGCAGCGGCCAGACGGGTTCCCCCACCGCCTCCCCCGCCGCCGCCACCGCCGCCAGAAGCGGCGCATCCGTGCCGAACAGCGCGGCGCGGTGGTGGCCGAGCGCGGTGATGGCGGCGCCCGTCAGCGTCGCCACATCCACCACCGCCGCCGGGCGGAAGGCGCGCACGGCATAATGCAGAGCATCGGCCAGGATCAGCCGGCCCTCGGCATCGGTGTCCACCACCTCCACCGTGCGGCCGGAGAGCAGGGTCAGCACATCGCCGGGGCGGTAGGCGGCGGCGCCGATGGCGTTCTCCGCCAGCGGCAGCACGGCGGCGGCGGGGGCGGGGCTGTCGCGCAGCGCCAGCGCCAGCATCGCCCCGGCACAGGCGGCGGCCCCGGCCATGTCGGCGCGCATCGCCGCCATCCCGGCGGCGGGCTTGAGGGAGAGGCCGCCCGTGTCGAAGGTCACGCCCTTGCCGACGAAGACAACCGGCGGCGCGGCGATCCGCCCGGCCCAGCGCAGCACCACGAGGCGCGGCGGGTTGGCCGAGCCCTGCCCCACCGCCAGCAGGCCGCCAAAGCCCGCCGCCGCCAACCGCCTGCGCCCCAGCACCTGCACGGCGATGCCGTGGCGCTCCAGCCCCTCCAGCCGCTGCGCGAAATCGCGCGGGGTGAGGAGATTGGCCGGGGCCTCCACCAGGCCGCGGGCGAAGGCAGCGCCCTGGAGCACCGCCCAGGCGCGGTCCCACAGCGGCACCAGCGCCGCCGCCTCCTCATGCCAGAGGTCGAGCCGCGCCGTGAGCGGCAGGCGCATCGCCAGCCCGGTGGCCAGGGCGACGGCATCCGCCGGGGCGAGCGCGGTGCCCTCCACCACGAGATCCGCCACCCCCTCGGGCAGGGCATCGGCGGCACGGCGCCCGGCGGCCTCCCAGTCCGGCAGGCCGGGCACCAGCAGGGAATCGGCCTCGCGCCGCAGGGCGCCGGCGAAGACGGGGCGGATGCGGAAGCGGCGGGCGGATTTGCGGCCCAGCCGGTCGCGCAGGCGCAGGCGCATCATGGGTGGGGGCCGCTCTTGAGAGGGGCTCTGCCCCTCTCAAACTCTCCCCGCCAAAGGCCTGAGGCCTTTGGAAACCCTTTCTGAAGGCGGGTGCAGGGGGCCCTGCCCCCTGCTGGGGGAGTTTGAGGGGGCAAAGCCCCCTCAACCCCACCTCTGGCCCCTGGCGAACACCTCATCCCTCGTAGTGATCGGCCACGAGGCGGTCGAGCAGGCGCACGCCGAAGGCGGTGGCGCCCTTCGGCACCGTGGCCGAGTCCTTGGTGGCCCAGGCGGTGCCGGCGATGTCCAGATGTGCCCAGGGGGTATGGCCTTCCTTCGTGTCGATGAAGCGCTGGAGGAATTGCGCGGCGGTGATCGAGCCGCCCGGCCGCCCGCCCACATTCTTCATATCGGCGATGTCGGACTTGATCTGCTTGTCATAGGCATCGCCGAGCGGCATCCGCCACAGCTTCTCCCCCACCGCGGCGCCGGCGGCGGTGAGCTGCTGCGAGAGCGCGTCGTCATTGGCGAAGAGGCCGGCATGCTCATGGCCGAGGGCGATGATGATGGCCCCCGTCAGCGTCGCCAGATCCACCATGAAGCGCGGCTGGAAGCGTTCCCGCGCGTACCACAGCACATCGGCCAGGACGAGGCGGCCCTCCGCGTCGGTGTTGATCACCTCCACCGTCTGGCCGGAATAGGTGGTGACGACATCGCCCGGGCGCTGCGCGGTGCCGGAGGGCATGTTCTCGACCAGCCCGACCAGCCCGACGGCATCGACCTTCGCCTTGCGCCCGGCCAGGGCGGCCATCAGCCCGATCACCGTGCCGGCGCCGGCCATGTCCCACTTCATGTCCTCCATGCCGCCGGCGGGCTTGATGGAGATGCCGCCGGTGTCGAAGGTCACGCCCTTGCCGATGAAGGCGACCGGCGCCGCCGTGCTGCCCTGCGGCGCGCCCTTCCAGCGCATCACCACCATGCGCGGCTCCTGCGCGCTGCCCTGCGCCACGCCGAGCAGCGCGCCGAAGCCCAGCTTGCGCATCTCCTTCGGCCCCAGGATCTCCACCTGCACGCCGAGCTTCTCCAGCCCCTTGCAGCGCTCGGCCATCTCGGCCGGGGTCAGCACATTGGGCGGCTCGCTGACGAGGTCGCGCGTCAGGAAGACGCCATCGGCGATGGCGGAAAGCGGCTGCCAGGCGGCCTTCGCCGCCTCCGGCGCGGTGGTGGCGAAGGCGAGGCGCACGAGCTTCGGCTTGTCCTCCGCCGCCTCGCGCGTGCGGTATTTGTCGAAGCGGTAGCCACGCAGCCGGGCGCCGAAGGCCAGGGTGGCCACCAGCGGCGCCTCCAGCGCGGCGGCGTCCACCACCGCCTCCGGCTCGGCGCTCACCAGCGGCCAGAGCGCGCCGCCCGCCGCCTCCACCGCCGCGGCCTCCGCCGCCGCCCCCAGACCGATGGCGACGACGCGCGACAGATGCGCCCCCGGCGCCCAGAGGGTGCAGCTCTGCCCCTTCTTCCCCTTGAAGCCGGCGGCCTCCAGCCCGCGCGCGATGGCGCCCTGGCAGGCGGCATCCGCCTCCGCCGCGAGGCCGGAGAGGCTGAAGCCCTCGGCCAGCGGCAGCACCAGGGCGCCGGCCTTGGGCAGGGTGGCTTTGACGAAGAGGAAGTCGGTCATGGCATGTCCCGTGCGTTTTTGCTGGTGCTGTGCGGAGCCTGTCACGCCCGCGTCAGGTTGCAAGAGCCGCCGCCCGCCAGCGGCGGGCGGCCCCGAAAGAAAAAAGATAGGGGGTCCGGGGGGAATTCCTTCCCCCCGGCTTCTGTCTTGTTGACGCTCTGGTGCTACACCCTTCCCCCGACATGACCGACGCAGAACTCCTTGCCCTGGCCTCGCGTCTGGCGCGCCACGCGTCCGACGCCATCCTGACCGTGCGCGCCGCCGGCTTCGCCGTCGAGCACAAGGACGACATGAGCCCCGTGACGGCGGCCGACCGCCTGGCGGAGGCCATCATCGTCGAGGGGCTGCGGGAGGCCACGCCGGACATCCCCGTGGTGGCGGAGGAGGAGGTCTCCGGCGGCGCCGAGCTGACGGCCACGCCGCGCTACTGGCTGGTGGACCCGCTGGACGGCACGCGCGAATTCGCCGCTGGCCGGGCTGAGTTCACGGTGAATATCGGCCTCGTCGAGAAGGGCGTGGCGAAGCTCGGCGCCGTGGCCATTCCGGCCGCGTCGGAGGTCTTCACCGGCATTGTCGGCATGGGCGCCTGGAAGGAGGACGGCGCGGGCAATATCCGCCCCATCCAGGCCCGGCGCGTGCCGGAGGAGGGCCTCGTGGTCATGGCCAGCCGCCACTACAAGGACGACCCGAAGCTGCCCGCCTTCCTGAAGGGCAAGAAGGTGCAGAGCATCATCCAGATCGGCTCGGCGGTGAAGTTCTGCCGGCTGGCCGAGGGCGTGGCGGATGTCTATCCCCGCTTCGGCCGCACCATGGAATGGGACACGGCGGCGCCGGAGGCGGTGCTGGTGGCGGCCGGCGGCCGCGTCGCCCGCTTCGATGGCAGCCCGATCGGCTATGGCAAGCCGGGCTGGGAGAACCCGCCCTTCCTCTGCCAGGGCGCCGCGTGAGCGCAGGCGTGACGGAACTCCTCCCCGCCGGCGGGGGCATGGCCCCGGTGGCGCGCGCGGCGGCGCTGCTGCGGGCGGGCCAGCTGGTCGCCTTCCCCACCGAGACGGTCTATGGCCTGGGCGGCGCGGCGCGGGACGCGGCGGCGGTGGCGGGCATTTTCGCCGCCAAGGGGCGGCCGCATTTCAACCCGCTGATCAGCCATTTCCCCGATGCGGACACGGCCTTCGCCGAGGTGCTGGCCGATGGCCGCGCCCGCGCCCTGGCGGCGGCCTTCTGGCCCGGCCCGCTGACGCTGGTGCTGCCGCGCGCGCCGGGCTGCGCCATCGCCGAGCTGGCCACCGCCGGGCTGCCCAGCCTGGCCGTGCGCGTGCCAGCCCACCCGCTGGCCCAGGCGCTGCTGCGGGAGGCCGGGGTGCCGGTGGTGGCGCCCTCCGCCAACCGCTCCGGCGCCGTCTCCCCCACCACGGCGGCGCATGTGATGGAGGGTCTGGCCGGGCGCATCGCCGCCGTGCTCGATGGCGGGCCCTGCGCCGTGGGGGTGGAGAGCACGGTGGTGGACCTCACCGGCCCCGTGCCGCTGCTGCTGCGCCCCGGCGGCGTGCCGGAGGCGGCGCTGGCGGCCCTCATCGGCCCGCTCGGCCGCCCCGCCCCCGCCAGCGCCGAGGATGCCGCCCGCCCGGCGCCGGGCATGCTGAGCTCGCATTATGCCCCGGCCCTGCCGGTGCGGCTGGACGCCACCGCCGTGGCGCCGGGCGAGGCGCTGCTGGCCTTCGGCCCCGCCCTGCCAGGGGCCGGCGCCCTCTGGCAGCTCAGCGAATCGGGGGATACGGTGGAGGCCGCCGCCCGGCTCTTCGCCGGGCTGCGCTGGCTGGATGCGGAGGGGCAGCGCCTCGGCCTCTCCGGCATCGCCGCCATGCCCATCCCGGAGGAAGGGCTGGGCGCCGCCATCCGCGACCGACTGGCCCGCGCCGCCGCGCCCCGTGGCTAGGGAGGTTCTGGCTAGGAAGGTTCTGGCCAGGGGGGTTCTGGCTAGAGGGGTTCTGGCCCTGGTGGCGGTGCTGCTGCTCGGCGCCTGCGCCACCGCGCCGTCCCCGCCCAGCGCCGCCCTGCCGCCCACCCCGCCGCTGCCGGGCGCCGCGCCCTTCCTCGCCACGCTGCGCGCCGGCACGCCGGGCTGCACCGCCACCGGCAGCGCCATCCATCTGGGCGGGGGCTATTTCGTCACCGCCGCGCATCTGGTGGATGGCACCCAGTCCCTGCTGCGCCGCTGCCCGGCCACCGGCCATCTGGTCCTGCGCCTCGGCGGTGGGGAACTGGCCGCCCAGGTGGTGCGCCAGGGCCAGGCCGATCTGCGCGCCGGGCTCGGCACCTTCTATCTGGGCGGGGCGGATGCCGCGCTGCTGCGCGCCCCGGAACCGCCCGGACTGCCCGCCCTCTCCCTCTGCGCCAGCGGGCCCGTGCCGGGGCAGGCGGTGCGCCTGCTCACCGCCCGGCGCGACGCCACCGCCCGCATCGCCGGGCTGATGCGCGAGGCCGACCCGGCCCATGGCGGCTATGCCGAGCTCGCCCTGCCGCTGGAGCCCGGCGAATCCGGCGGTGCCGTGCTCGATGCCGCGGACCCCTGCCTGCTCGGCCTCATCAGCCACCGCGAGGATGCCGCCAGCGGCACGCGGACGCGCATCGTGCCGGCCGAGGTGATGCAGGGTTTATTCTATAGGTAAATTCTTCTTTTTCTGAAGAAAAAGAAGCAAAAAGACTTTCTTTCAGGCTGCCGCCGTCTCCCGACACGGCGGGGCGCTGCACTGAAAAAAGTTTTTTGGTTCTTTTTTTTCAAAAAAGAACATTCTTTTTCTGCATTTTCTTCCCGGACCCGTCGGCGCTTGGCGCCCGGCGGCGCCCGGCCTACATGCTCCCGGCCTGTCCTGGCCCGCGCAGAGGTGGCCCCCGCCCGCATGACACGTCTCGACCGCTACCTGTTCCGCCAGCTTGGCATCACGCTCCTGGCCGTGACGATTGGCCTCGCGGCCCTGGTCTGGCTGACGCAAAGCCTGCGCTTCATCGAGCTGGTGCTGGACCGCGGGCTGTCCTTCGCGGTCTTCATCGAGCTGACGGGGCTGCTCCTGCCCAGCTTCTTCGCGGTGATCCTGCCGATCACCACCTTCGTCGTCACGCTGTTCAGCTATGTGCGGCTGAATGGCGACCGCGAGCTGGTGGTGATGCGCGCCGCCGGCCTGTCGGACTGGCAGCTGGCGCGGCCGGCGCTGTTCGTCGCCACCCTGGCCACGGCGCTCTGCATGGCGCTGCAGACCTGGCTGGTGCCGGTCAGCCACGCCGCCTTCCGCAGCTGGCAGTTCGAGATCCGCAACGAGATGGCCGCCATCCTGCTGCAGGAGGGCGTCTTCTCCAGCCTGGGCGATGACCTCACCGTCTATGCCCGGCGGCGCGAATCGGATGGCACGCTGCGCGGCATCCTGGTGCACGACCTGCGCGAGCCGGGCAACCCGGTGACCATCATGGCCGAGGAGGGGCGGCTGCTCTCCACCCCCTCCGGCCCGCGCGTGCTGCTGCTGAACGGCCAGCGCCAGCAGCTGGAACCGGCGGCCGAGGGCCGCCCGGCGCGGCTCTCCGTGCTCTCCTTCGCCGAGAACAGCGTGGACCTCGCCACCTCCTCCCGCACCCAGGCCGATGTGGCGCGCAACCGCGACTCGCGGGAACGCTTCGTCTCCGAATTGCTGGACCCGGACCCGGCGGAAAACCTGCCGGAGCGTGACATCCGCAAATTCCGCGCGGAAGGGCACCAGCGCCTCGCCTCCCCCTTCACCGCGCTGTCGATGGCGATGGTGGGGCTGGCGGTGGCGCTCTCCAGCGGCTTCCGCCGGCATGGGGACTGGCGGCCGGCGGCGATCGGCGTCGGGCTGGTGGTGGTGCTGCTGGCGCTCGGCCTCTCAGGGGGCAATCTGGCGGCGCGGCACAACCGCTATATCCCCTTGATCTGGCTGCATGCGCTGGGCCCGGCCCTGGCTTCGGCCTGGGTGCTCTCGGGCCTGCCGGGCTGGCCGCGCCGCCGCCCCGCCCCGCCCGCCCGTGACCTGGAGGGCTGAGCGTCGTGGCCTTTTCCTTCACCCTCTCCGCCTATATCGCGCGGCGTTTCGCCGGCATGGCGCTGGCGATGACGGCGGCGCTGGCCTCGCTGGTCGCGCTGTTCGACTTCATCGAGCTGCTGCGCCGCGCCGCCACCCGGCCGGAGGCCACCTTCGCCCTGGTCTCCAGCATCGCCGCGCTGCGGCTGCCCTATGTGGTGCTGCAGATCCTGCCCTTCGCCGTGCTGCTGGGCGGCATCATCGCCTTCTGGCGGCTCTCCCGCGCCTCGGAGCTGGTGGTGGCGCGCGCCGCCGGCATCTCCGCCTGGAGCTTCCTGCTCGGCCCCGCCATCGTCGCGCTCTGCATGGGGATGCTGGCCATCACCGTGGTCTCGCCGCTCTCCGCCGCCATGCTGGCGCGGGCGGAGCGGATGGATGCCACCTATCTCCGCAATGCCACCGGCCTGTCCTCCCTGGCCGGGGGCAAGCTCTGGCTGCGCCAGGCGGATGACGGGATCGAGCCGGGTGGCGTCGCCATCCTGGCCGGCACGCCGGAGGTGACGCCGCAGGGCTTCACCCTGCGCAATGCCTCGCTGTGGCGGCTCTCCAGCAATGACCGGCCGCTCTCCCGCGTCGAGGCGCCGCGGGCGCGGCTGGAGCCGGGCGCCTGGACGCTGGAAGAGGCGGTGACCTTCGGGCGGGACCGCCTGCCCTCCGCCCCCGCCGCGCTGCGCATGCCCACCAGCCTGACGGCCGACCGCATCGAGGAAACCTTCGCCAGCCCGGACACCCTCTCCTTCTGGGCGCTGCCGGGCTTCATCGCGGTGCTGGAAAGCGCCGGCTTCTCCGCCGTGCGGCACCGGCTGACCTTCCACTCCCTGCTCTCGCTGCCGCTGCTCTGCGCGGCGATGGCGCTGCTGGCCGCCGGCTTCTCCATGCGCCATGCGCGGCGCGGCGGCGTTGGGCGGATGCTGGGCCTTGGCATCGCCGCCGGTTTCTCGCTGTTCCTGCTCGACAAGGTGGCCGAGGAATTCGGCCAGGCGGGCACGCTGCCGGTGGCGCTGGCCGCCTGGGCGCCTTCGGTGGCTGGCCTCCTCCTGGCCCTGACCCTCCTCCTCTACCTCGAAGACGGCTAATTTTTTCAGCTGCCGGTCAGGGCCGGGACGGGGGGCGCGGCACTTGGCCGGGGCGCTCCGGCCCAGGGGAGCGACCAAGGGGGGGGGACGCCAGGGTGCTTTCTGATGGCGGGGTCCGGGGGGACCCTGTCCCCCCGGCCGGAGGGTCTGGGAGGGCGGAGCCCTCCCAGCGACAACGACCCGGGTCTGGGAGGGCGGAGCCCTCCCAGGTTTTCTTTCAGTCCGGGTCTGGGAAGGGCGGATCCCGCCGGGTTGGAGCACGGGTGATGGTCAAGGCTCTCGCCGTGCTGCCCCGAAGCGGGTAAGGAAGGCGGCATGGATCGAGCCATGCGCGATGCCGGAGGCCGCCCGGCAGGCAAAAGGAATGGCATGAGGAATGACATGGCTGGGCGGCCCCGCCCCGGCTGGCGCTGGCTGCTGCTGGGCAGCGCGGCCGTTCTGAGCCTTTCCGCCCTGGATCTTTCCCCCCTGGGTCTTTCCGCCGGGGTGGCCTTGGCGCAGAACCAGGGCGGCCCGGCGCCTGCCGGTGGGGCGCGGCAGGACGGCAACGCCCCGGTCACCTTCACCGCCGAGGAGGTGGAGTATGACCAGGAGAAGAACCTGGTCATCGCCCGCGGCGCGGTGGAGGCCTGGCAGAATGAGCGCATCCTGCGCGCCGACCGCTTCACCTATGACCGCAACACCGGGATTGCCGTGGCCGAGGGGAATGTCCAGCTCCTCCAGCCTGATGGCCAGGTGCTCTTCGCCGACCGCGCCGAGCTGTCGGCCAATCTGCGCGACGGGGTGGTGGAGGGGCTGAAGGCCCGGCTGGCCCAGAATGGCAAGCTGGTGGCCAATGGCGCCCGGCGCACCGATGGCAGCATCCTCGACATGACGCGGGTGCTCTATTCCGCCTGCGACCTCTGCGCCGATGATCCGCAGGCGCCGCCGCTCTGGCAGCTGCGCGCCCGGCTGGCGACGCAGGACCAGGCCGAGAAGCGGCTGCGCTACCACGATGCCTCGCTGCTGGTCGATGGCTTCCCGGTCTTCTACACGCCCTATCTCTCGCACCCCGACCCCTCGGTGCCGCGGCAGTCAGGCTTCCTGACGCCAACCCTGGGCAGTTCCAGCTTCCTCGGCGGCTTCGTCGAGACGCCCTATTACTGGGCGATCGACCCGAGCCAGGAACTGACGCTGACGCCGACCTTCTCGACCAAGCAGGACCCGGCGCTGGGCGCGATCTACCGGCGCCGCTTCAACTCGGGCGAGATCCAGGCCAGCGGCTCGCTCGGCGAGCGCGGCGGCGCGGCGAGCGAGGACGGCCTCGGCGGCCACATCTACAGCAAGGGCGTCTTCGCCCTGGACGAGCACTGGCGCACCGGCTTCAACCTGAACCGCGCCAGCAGCCAGGCCTATCTGCGGGCCTGGCGCTACCCCGCCCCGCGCGAACTCTCCTCCGACGCCTATCTGGAAGGCTTCTGGGGCAGCGAGAGCTATGTCCGCATCGATGGCCGCGCCTATCAGGGCCTCTCGGTCAATGACGATGTCAGCCAGACGCCGGTCGTTCTGCCGAACCTCTTCGCCGACCACGCCGTCGGCCGTGACCGCTTCGGCGGCTACCTGACGACAGATGCCAGCGCCTTCGCGCTCTACCGCGACAAGGGCACCGACACCCGGCGCCTGGCCACCCGCTTCACTTATGAGCTGCCGAAGATCGACCGCTGGGGCGATGTCTGGACGCTGCGCGCGCAGGGCGACCTGATCGGCCGCTCCGCCGATGATCTCAGCATGGCGCCCAACTACGCCAGCAGCAGCAGCTACAACGACGTGGACGCCAATATCCGCATGGCGCTCGACTGGCGCCTGCCGATGGCGCGCAGCGCCGGCGACTATGGCACCCAGCTGATCGAGCCGCGGGTGCAGTTCGTCACCGGCCCGGCGATGGGCCGGCAATCGCTGATCGCCAATGAGGACAGCATCGACTTCGAGTTCAGTGACGCCAACCTGTTCTCGCTGAACCGCTTCCCCGGGCGGGACCGGCAGGAGGGCGGCAGCCGCGTCGACACCGCCTTCCGCAGCGCCTGGATGTTCCCCAATGGCGGCCAGCTGGAGGGGCTGCTCGGCCGCTCCTTCCGGGCGGACAGCGAAAGCGTCTTCGAGGCCGGCTCGGGGCTGGAGGGGCGTTCCTCCGACTGGGTGGGCCGCGTCAGCCTCTCCCCCGTGCCCTGGCTGGACCTGACGACGCGCGGGCGCTTCGACAAGGACGATTTCTCCGCCCGCATGGTGGAGGCGCGGGCGCAGATCTCGGTCAGCCCCGTCTCCTTCGGCGTGGGCTACCTCTACACCATCCCCTCCACCTCCTCGCTGATCTCGACGACGGAGCGGCGCGAGGTCTCGGGCAATGTGCAGGCCCAGCTCGGGCGCTACTGGCGCTCCGGCACCTATGGCCGCTACGACCTGGAGTCGGGCCGCCCCGTCTCCACCGGCGTCAACCTCACCTATGAGGATGAGTGCCTGATCTTCGACACCCGCTTCAGCAAGATCTACGCGGACCCCAGCTCCTCCTCGAACTACTACCCCTCCTCGACGGCGCTGCTGTTCCGCGTCTCCTTCAAGACGATCGGCGATTTCGGCTTCCGCGCGATCTGATCGACCGGCCGCCGCCGCCCGGCCCCGCGAGGAAGGGGCTGGCGGAGACGGCCCGCCCGGCCTAGGAAAACCGCCATGCGACGTGCCCGCGCCCTCACCTCCCCCGCGACCTCCCGCGCGTCCACCCGCGCTTTGGCGGCCTTCCTGCCCACGCTCCTGGCCTTGCCGCCCTTGGCCGCGCCGCTGATGGCCGCCTCGCTGATGGGCGCCTCCCTGATGGGCGCGGGGCCGGCCCAGGCGCAGCCCGCCGGGCGCGCCGCGGCCCCCGCCCTGCCGGGCGGCGCCGCCGCGCCGCAGCCGGGGAGCCAGGGGGGGAGCCAAGGGGGGGGCCAGGGGAGCGGCCAGACCAACAGCATCGTCGCCGTGGTGAATGGCGACATCGTCACCGCCGGCGAGGTCGCCGGCCGCGCCCGCCTCTTCGCGCTCAATGCCGGCATGGGCCCGGCGCCGGATGTGGTGGAGCGGCTGCGCCCGCAGGTCACCCGGCTGCTGGTGGATGAGCGGCTGCGCATGCAGGAGGTGCAGCGCCGCGGCATCCCCGTCCCCGATGAGGACGTGGCCGAGGCGGTGAAGGAGATCGAGGCCCGCAACGGCCTGCCCGCCGGCGCCCTGGTGGGGCAGCTGCGCGCCACCGGCATCGCCCCGCGCGCGCTGTTCGACCAGATCCGCAACCAGATCGGCTGGTCGCGGCTGGTGCGCAGCCAGCTCGGCCAGCAGGCGCAGGTCAGCCCGGCCGAGGTGGCCGAGGCGGTCGCCGCCCACAAGGCGCGCACCGGCCAGCCGGAATACCTCGTCTCCGAGATCTTCATCCCGGTGGACGACCCGGCGGCCGAGCCGGAGGTGCGCCGCTTCGTCGAGGATGTGGTGGGCCAGCTGCGCCGCGGCGTGCCCTTCCCCGCCGCCGCCACCCAGTTCAGCCAGAGCCAGACGGCGCTGCAGGGCGGTGACATGGGCTGGGTGCGGCCGGAGGAGTTCGACCCCGGCGTGGCCCGGCTGATCCAGCAGATGCCGCCCGGCGCCATCGCCAACCCGCAGCGCGTGCCCGGCGGCTTCCAGATCGTCGCCCTGCGCCAGAAGCGCGAGACGGGGCGCGACCTCGCCACCCTGGTGACGCTGCGCCAGGCCTTCTTCCAGTTCACCAGCGCGCTCGACCCGCAGAACCCGACGCAGCAGCAGATCCAGGCGCTGGAGCGCGCCCGCGCCCTCCAGGGCCAGGCCTGCCCGGCGGTGGAGGCGGCGGCGCGCGGCTCCACCCGCCCGGCCGATCCCGGCGGTCCGCTGCCGCTCGAGCAGATGCAGCCGCCGCCGCTGCGCGCCATCGTCTCCGGCCTGACGCCGAACAAGGCCAGCCAGCCCCTGATCACGCCCGAGGGCGTGCTGGTGCTCGCCGTCTGCACGCGCGAGACGCGCAACCTCGCCGAGCTGACGCCGGACCAGGCGCGGCTGCAGATCCTGCGCGACCGCATCGAGCTGACCTCGCGCCAGCTCCAGCGCGACCTGCGCCGCCGCGCGCAGATCGACATGCGTGGCTGAGGGCGCCATTTCCACGCCCCTTCCCCCGCCCCTGCCCCCGCTGGCGGAGACCATCCGCCGGCACGGGCTGGCCGCACGCAAGGCGCTTGGCCAGCACTTCCTGCTGGATGCCACGCTCTGCGCCCGCATCGCCTCCATCGCCGCGCCGCTGGAGGGGCGGCATGTGCTGGAGGTCGGCCCCGGCCCCGGCGGCCTGACCCGCGCCCTGCTGGACAGCCCGGCGGAGCAGGTCGTCGCCGTCGAGCTGGACCGCCGCGCCATCGCCGCGCTGGAGGAGGTGGCCGCCGCCTATCCCGGCCGGCTGCGCGTCATCGAGGGCGATGCGCTGAAGGTGGATGCGGAAAGCCTGCTGCCGGCGCCGCGCCGCATCGTCGCCAACCTGCCCTACAATGTCGGCACGCCGCTGCTGCTCGGCTGGCTGCACCGCGCCGAACTGTTCGAGAGCATGACCCTGATGTTCCAGCAGGAGGTGGCGGAGCGCATCACCGCCGCCCCCGATACGGAGCATTACGGGCGGCTCGCCGTGCTGTCGCAGTGGCGCTGCGACTGCCGCATGACGCTGCGCCTGCCGCCCGGCGCCTTCTCGCCGCCGCCCAAGGTGTGGTCGGCCATCGTGCACCTGGTGCCGAAGCCGGGGCCGTTCGATCCCGTGCTGATGGCGGCGCTGGAGCGCGTCACCGCCGCCGCCTTCGGCCAGCGCCGCAAGATGCTGCGCTCCAGCCTCAAGCCGCTCGGCCAGCCCGAGGCGCTGCTGGAACAGGCGGGGATCGAGGGGACAAGGCGGGCGGAGACGCTCACCATCGGCGAGTTCGAAAGGCTCGCCCGGCTGGTGGTGGCGGCAGGGGGCGCCGCCCCCTGACCCCCGCCGGGGTGGCAGGGCCACCCCCCATTTCCTTTGGGGACCCCACCTTCAGGAAGAACCCGCCTTCAGAGGAAGGGGCGGCTGCGGAATTCGGTGCTGGCCAGGATGCCCCGGCGCATCGCCAGCACGCTGTTGCTGCCAAGATTGCGCTCATAGACGGCCTCTTCCGGCGCGCGGTCGAGCAGGAGGCGGTAGAGGGCGCTGATGTCCTCGCGCGTCAGCAGGCGGTCCGGGTCCCAGTGGCGGGCGCTGTAGCGCGCCAGGAAGTCGTCGAAGGCCTCGGCGCGGAAGCTGCGGAAATGCTGCTGCTGCTCCAGCAGCAGCCGGCTGATCTGCTTCTCCGTCACCGGCCCCAGCGGCAGGTCGGCCTGCTGGCGGGGCGTCATGCGGTCATAGCCCAGGGCCTGGAAGCGGGCGGTGCTGAAGGAGGCCCCGCGCTCGCCGATGTAGCGGGCGAAGCAGGCATCGACCATCACCCGCGCCAGGCCGAGCTGCGCCGCGGCCAGGGCCTTCACCGCATCCTGCGAGGATTTGTCGATCGCCATGTCGAACTGCGCCATCCAGCGGAAGACGCCGAGATGGTTGCGGTGCGGGTAGTCGTTGCGGCCGATGAGGGCGTGGTAGGGGGCGAGCCATTCGCTGATGCGCCGCCAGGCATCGCGCCGCAGGGCGAAGCCCCAGTGGTGGTCCAGCGGCACGAGGCGCAGCCGGTCCGGCCGCGGTTCCAGCCGGTGGTCGCCATAGGCGGCGAAATAGGCCACCTGCGGGAAGGGCGCGAGGGCCTCGCGCAGCCGCTCCATCATCAGCAGGTAGACGGGGCCCAGTTCGAGGTCGTCCTCGAAGAAATAGGCCATGCTGGCATCGAGCGCCTCGAAGGCCAGCCGCTCGCCGCGCCGGATATTGCCGCTGATGCCGAGATTCTCCGGGCTCTGCACCACCTGCCCGCGCGGGAACACCTCCCGGAAGGCGGCGACGCTGGCGGCGAGCGCCGCATCCTCCGCGTAGCGCACCCCGGATTTGCGCGAGACGGCGCCATCCTGGAGCAGGAAGATGCGCGTCTCGTCGATCTCCACCCCCTGCTGCGCCTTCAGCGATTCGCAGAATCGGCGCAGATAAGGCGCCCGCTCAAAAGCGAAGATGATGATGGGCAGATCGATCCGGCGCCGGCTCTCGCTCATCCACGCTCTCCCCACGGCCCGCCGGATGCCAGCGGCATCCGGCCCTGACAGAAAAAGAAGGGGGTCCGGGGGAATTCCTTCCCC
>NZ_JANFNY010000088.1 GCF_024437745.1 Roseomonas sp. GC11
AAGACCGCCCGATCATTCCTCGGCATCCTCTGCCTCGCAGCCACCGCAGACTGGATCAAGCTCTAACAGGCCTTAATCCCGGAAAGCGAATCACGCCTGCGGCCGCAGCATCTCGAACAGCGCGGTGACCTCGGCATAGTCGCCACGATAGCCGCAGCGCGCCACGGGCCGCGCGGCGGCGGTGTCGAAATACCCGTCCTTGAGGAATTCGCGGCGGATATGCACGCCGACCACCTGCCCGATCATCAGCCAGCCGGGCAGGGCGCCGCCCTCCACATCGCGCAGCTGCACCAGCTGCACCAGCTTGCACTCCAGCGCCGCCGGGGCGCGCGCCACGCGCGGGGGGCGGACGCGGGTGGAGGGCGCGGGCTCCAGCCCGGCGCGGATCATCTCGTTCTCGCCCTGCGGCAGGGGGGCGCAGGTTTCGTTCATCGCCTCCGCCAGATCGCGGGAGACGAAGTTGCAGACGAATTCCCCCGTCTCCTCGATGTTGCGCAGGCTGTCCTTGCGGCCCTCGCTGGCGAAGCCGAGGATCGGCGGATTGCTGTGCAGCGCGCTGAAGAAGCTGTAGGGGGCGAGGTTCACCCGCCCCGCCGCGTCGGTGCTGCTGATCCAGCCGATCGGCCGCGGCGCCAGGATGGCCTTGAAGGGGTCATGCGGCAGGCCGTGGCCCTGGCGCGGGTCATAGAAATAAGTGTCCTGGTCCATGCGAGGCTCTCCAGTGGGGCGGGCGCAGCAAGCCAGGGGGCGGGGCGCTTGTCGAGGGGGGGTCAGCGCCCGCCGCGCAGCGCCGCCCGCGCCATGGCGAAGCGCGCCTCCGGCACCAGGGCGCAGAGGTCGAGCGCGCCGGGCAGCAGGGCGCGCCAGGGCAGCTCCGCCTGGCGTTCCCGCGCCACCAGCCCGGCCAGGGCGAGGCGGGGGGCCTCCTCCTCCCCCACCGGCTTCACGGAGTGGTCGGTGGTCACATCCCAGTTGCGGCCGCGCCCGATGGTGAGGCGGATGAAGCCGCCCATCTCCGGCACCGGACGCGGCATCGGCCAGATGCCCAGCACCATCTTTTCCGGCGGCGCGCCATCATGCTTGGAGGCGACATGCAGCCGCACGCTGCGCGTGCCGCTGGCGGTCAGCAGCGTGTGGCTATGGCCGAAATCGGCCACCAGCCCCGTCGCCTCATAGCCGTTGGGGAGGCGGAAATCGGCCGCCGTCTCGCTTTGGATCTCGACGAGGTCCACGCCGATCAGCGCCGTCTCGCGCCGCAGGCGGGTGAAGCCGCGGCGGATCGCCGGGCCGGCCGGGAAATAGCGGTAGCGGAAACCGGTGCTGCGCCGCAGCGGGGCCGCCAGGTCACGCCGCGCCGCCAGCCCGGGCAGCAATTCCACCACCATCCGCCCGAGCTGCACCGAGACCGGGTTGTCCAGGTGCATATTGTCCTTGAACAGCGCCACCCCCTCCATCTCCGGCGTGGCGCAGAGGCGGTTCAGGAAGGCGTAGCCGTCGAAGAAGGGCAGGGCGAATTTCTCCGCCACGGCGCGGTAGAGCGCGGCGATGCGCCCGCCATCGGGGCGGAAGCTGTTGACCGGCAGGATCATCAGCACCGGCAGGCAGCCCTGCCGCGTCGTCTCGGAGACCATGGCGCGCAGGGCCGCCTCCACCTGCCGCTGGGCGTGGGAGTGGCTGGCCAGCAGCGTGCCGTCATTGCAGGCGAAGTCCACCAGGCAGAGATCGAGCGCGGCGAAATCCATCGCCTCCCGCCGGAAGGCGAAAAGGTCGGAGGAGCAGAAGCCGAGGGAGAGGTTGCTGGCCTCCACCACCTCCACCGCCTGCTGCACCACCCTGGCCCAGCCACCGGCGGCGACGCTGTTCGAGGTGCCGATGACGGCGATGCGCGGCCGCCCGGCCTGGAGGGCCAGGGGGGTGCCAGGTGGGGGGGCGGGAGGAGCGCCGGGGGAAGAGGCGGTTTCGGTGGCGTGGTCGGGCATGGGCACCAGTGTGCCGGGTGGCATGGCGCGTTCAAAGGGGGGGGGAGGGGCCTTGCGGTCTGCTTTCCTGGCGTGTTTCCTAGGTGCCACAGGGCGCGCAGACGCCCCGCGCCAGTCCTGGTTCCTCCCGAGGAGACAGGCTTTCACGATGCTTCGCCGTTCCTTCCTGGCCGGCAGTGCCGCCGCCGCCCTGGCCCATCCGCTCGCCAGCCCCGCCCTGGCGCAGCCGGCCGGCGCCCGCGTGCTGAAATACGTCCCCCAGGCGGACCTCACCGTCACCGACCCGGTGATGACCACGGCCTATATCACCCGCACCCACGGGCTGATGATCTGGGACCAGCTCTATTCGCTCGACTCCAACCTCCGGCCGCAGCCGCAGATGGTCGAGGGCCATGTGGTGGAGGAGGGCGGGCTGCGCTGGACCTTCCGCCTGCGCGAGGGCCTCGTCTTCCATGATGGCGAGCCGGTGCGGGGGCGGGACTGCATCGCCTCCATCCGCCGCTGGGCGCAGCGCGACCCGCTGGGCCAGGGGCTGCTCGCCCGCCTGGCGGAGATGACGGCGCCCGATGACCGCAGCTTCGTCATCCGGCTGAAGCGCCCCTATGGCGCCATGCTCGACGCGCTGTCGAAGGTCGGCCCCTCCGCCCTCTTCGTCATGCCCGAGCGTCTGGCGATGACGGAGGCGACGCGGCCGATCCCCGAGATCATCGGCTCCGGCCCCTTCCGCTGGAAGGCGGATGAGCGCGTCGTGGGCGCGCGCGTGGTCTATGAGAAATTCGCCGGCTACAGGCCGCGCGAGGGCGGCACCCCCTCCTGGGGCGCGGGGCCGAAGATCGTGAATTTCGACCGGGTGGAATGGCATGTGATGCCCGACCCCGGCACCGCCGCCTCCGCCATCGGCAATGGCGAGGTGGATTGGTGGGAGAACCCGCCCAACGACCTGCTGCCGGTGCTGGAGCGCAACCGCAACATCGCCACCATGCTGGCCACGCCCCTCGGCACGCTGGGCACCGGCATCTTCAACCACCTCTACGCGCCCTTCGACAAGGCGGCGGTGCGCCGGGTGGTGATGGAGGCGATGTCGCAGGAGGATTGCATGATCGCCGCCGCCGGGACAGACCCTGCGCTGCGGCGGACGGGGGTGGGCATCTTCACCCCGGGCACGCCGATGGCCAGCACCGCCGATCTGGGCCCCATCACCCAGCGCCGCGGCATGGAAGTGCTGAAAAAGGCCCTCGTCGAGGCCGGCTATAAGGGCGAAAAGGTCGTGCTGATGATCCCGACCGACCAGGCCGCCCTGGCCGCGATCGGCGAGGTGTGCCTGGACACGCTGCGCCGCCTGGGGATGAATGTGGAGCCGGCGGTGTCCGACTGGGGCACGCTGGTGCAGCGCCGGGCCAGCAAGGCGCCGCCGGAGCAGGGGGGGTGGAACATGTTCAACACGACCTGGGCCGGGCTGGACATGATCAACCCCGCCGTCACCCAGGTCCTGCGCTGCAATGGCGAAAAGGCCTTCTTCGGCTGGCCCGACATCCCCGCCATCGAGACCCTGCGCGACGCCTGGCTGGATGCCCCGGATGTGGAGACGCAGCAGAAACTCTGCGCCGAGATCCAGAAGGTGGCGATGCAGGAGGTGCCCTTCGTCCCCACCGGGCAATATCTCTACAAGACCGCCTATCGCCGCAGCCTGGCCCATGTGCCGGACGGGCTGTTCGTGTTCTGGGGCGTGAAGCGGGCCTGAAGAAATTCTTTTAAGAGTTCTTTTTTGAAAAAAAAGAACCAAAAAACTTCTTTCCGTTGGCGTCCCGCCTCAGGCCTGAGGCGGGACGCCAAGCTGAAAAATTTTTATTGGATGATGGATACACCGATGTCTGCCCTCGACCATATCCGCCGCTATCATGCCGAGCTGACGGCGCTGCGCCAGGACCTGCATGCCCATCCCGAGCTGGGGCTGGAGGAGCACCGCACCGCCGCCATCGTGGCGGAGAAGCTGGAAAGCTGGGGCATTGAGGTGCATCGCGGCATTGGCCGCACCGGCGTGGTGGGCGTGGTGCGGGGCCGCCCCGGCAACCGCGCCATCGGCCTGCGCGCCGATATGGACGCCCTGCCGATGCAGGAGATGACCGGCCTGCCCTATGCCTCCACCGTGCCGGGGAAGATGCATGCCTGCGGGCATGACGGGCACACCGCCATGCTGCTCGGCGCCGCGCGCTGCCTCGCGGAGACGCGCGATTTCGAGGGCACGGTGAACCTGATCTTCCAGCCGGGCGAGGAAGGCGTGGGCGGTGCCCTGGCCATGCTGGAGGACGGGCTGCTGGAGCGCTTCCCCTGCGATGCGCTGTTTGGCATGCACAATGCGACGGGGCTGGATGTCGGGCTTTACGCCATCGGCAGCGGGCCGTTCATGGCGGGTGGCGCCTTCTTCGACATCACGGTGACGGGGCAGGGCTCGCATGGCGCGCGGCCGGAGGCCAGCATCGACCCGGTGCTGACGGCCTGCCACATCGCCACGGCGCTGCAATCCATCGTCTCCCGCAACATCTCCCCGCGCGAGACGGCGGTGGTGAGCGTGACGAAGGTGACGGGCGGCGACGCCTACAACGTCATCCCGCAGACGGCGGTGCTCTCCGGCACGGCGCGCTTCTTCAGCAAGGAAGTGGCGCGGCAGATCGAGGAGGGGCTGAAGCGCATCGCCCAGGGCGTGGCGGCGGGTTTCGGCGCGACGGCCGAGGTGGATTTCCGCCTGATCTTCGCCCCCACCATCAATGACCCGGCGGCCTCCACGGTGATCGCCGATGCGGCGGCGGAGCTGGTGGGTGAGCCGCAGGTGAACCGCAACCGCGAGCCGGTGATGGGTTCGGAGGATTTCTCCTTCATGCTGGAGAAGGTGCCGGGCGCCTATATCCATGTCGGCAATGGCCCTGGCGCCTCGGCCCACAACCCGCATTACAACTTCAATGACGAGGCCATTCCCTACGGCGCCGCGCTGTATGTGCAGGTGGCGAAGAAGGCCCTGGCCGGGGTCTGACGGAAGGCGGGGTCCGGGGTGGCCCTGCCACCCCGGTTTTCTTTCAGTTTCAAATGTTTGTGGTGAGGTGTTTCACTTTTCTCTGAAAAGAGAAACATCTCTCAGCCCATTGATTATTTTCTAAATCCCGCCGCCCGCAACGCGCGGTCGAGCAGGTGGGAGGGGTCGAGCCGCCAGGGCGAGACCTCGCGGGCCTGCCCCTTGCCATCGACCTCGAAAGCGCGGTCGCGGCGGCCCTCCATGCCCCAGAAATCGAGGATGGCATGGGTGGAGGACAGGCCGACATCGAGCAGATGCGGCCCCGCCTGGCCCAGCCGGCGGGTGTCGAGCGGCACGCCATGCGCCAGGCTGGGCAGCTGATGCGCCTCCACGGCGATGCGCCCGGCCCGATCGCGCCAGCGGCGGCGGATGAAGTCCGGCTCCTCGGCCACCTCGTCCGGCCGCTCCGGGTCCAGGCCGTGCAGGGGAAGCCACTGCTTCAGCAGCTCGGTGGCGTTCTCGGGCCGCACGGTTTCATCCGCCTCGCCCTGCCAGATGGCGAGGCGGGGCCAGGGGCCGGCATGGCGGGAGGCGGTGCGCACCGCCGCGGCCCGTTCCTCCGCCGGGCGGGGGGCGGGCTGGAACATGGCTTCCAGCGCCTGCGGCACGCTGCGCGCGGCCCCGTAGGGCAGGCCGGAGAGGATGGCCCCGGCGGCGAAGACCTCCGGATAGGTGGCGAGCAGCGCCGCCGTCATCGCGCCGCCGGCGGAGAGGCCGGTGACGAAGACGCGCCGCCCGTCCAGCCCGTATTGCCGCAGCATCCAGCCCACGCCCTGGCGGATGGAGAGGACCTCGCCGCTGTCGCGGGTGGTGTGCTCCGGGTCGAACCAGTTGAAGCAGAGGTTGGGGTTGTTCTCCCGCCGCTGCTCGGGCAGCAGCAGGGCGAAGCCGAGTTCATCGGCCATGGTGGACCAGCCGCAGCCCAGGTCATAGCCTGCCGCGTCCTGGGTGCAGCCGTGCAGTGCCACCACCAGCGGTGCGCCCGGGTGCAGGTTATCCGGCACATGGGCGAGGAGGCGAAGCTGGCCCGGATTGGTGCCAAAGCCCTCTACCTCGTCCAGGTGCGGCGGGGGGGTGGTATCGGCCTGCGCTTGCGTCCCGGTCATCATACGGGTCCAGCGCTGGCGCAGGCGGATCAGTTCGTCGAGCCCATGCAGGATATCAGCCAAGGGAAAAGCCTTTCTGCGGAACGCGGGTGACTATGCTGCGCCGCAGCACCATAACGGACCGGGAAGGGTTTGGTCACAGGCAAATCTGCAGGGCTGCTTTTCCTGGGGGTGAGTCTCGGATAGCTGATCCGTGTCTCAACCTCTTTCAGGACTCATCGGCCATGGATTTCGCCCAGGATCTGCGCGGCAAGCGGGTGGTGGTGACGGGGGCCTGCGGCGTGATCGGCCGCTGGATCGTGGCGAGTTTCGCCGGGGCGGGGGCGCGGCTCTGCCTGACGGATGGCCATGCCGCCGCCCTGGCCGAGCTGGCCGCCGCGACCGATCTGGGGGAGGGCGGCTTCACCCAGGTGGCCGATCTTGGCGATGCCGCCTCGATCACGGCGCTGGCCGAGGCGGTCGGTGCGCGCTGGGGGGCGGCGGATGTGCTGGTGAACAATGCCGGCGTCTATCCCAGCGGCTTCCTGCTGGATATCGACGCGGCGGAGTGGGACCGCGTCATGGGCATCAACCTGCGCGCGCCCTTCCTGCTGACGCGGGCGCTGGCGCGGCAGATGGTGGACCAGGGGGTGAAGGGCAACATCATCAACATCTCCTCCGGCGCGGCGCGGAAGATGCGGCGCTCGGTGGTGCCCTACTGCGTTTCCAAGACGGCGCTGGACCGGCTGACCAAGGGCTTCGCGCTGGAGCTGGCGGAATACGGCATCCGGGTGAACGCGCTGGAGCCGGGCTTCGCCCCCGGCAGCAGCGCCAGCCCGCTGACGGCGGCGCATGTGGCCGCGACCACGGCGAATATTCCGCTGGGGCGCGGCACCTCGGCCGAGGATATCGGCAATGCCCTGCTCTACCTGGCCAGCAGCGCCGCCGCCTATGTGACGGGTGCGACGCTCAGCGTCGATGGTGGCAATTCCATCGGCACGCTGGCGGTCTACCAGGACAAGAAGTCGGCGCTGTGAGCGTGCCGCCCTTCACCCCCCGGCCGGACTATCTCTGGCCGGAGGGCCGGCGCAGCGCCTTCTGCTTCAGCGTCGATGTGGATTCCGACGCGCCCTATCTGTGGACGCAGCGCCAGCCCGGCGATGCGCGGCTGCTGGGGCAGCTGGAGATCCGCCATTTCGGCCTGCGCCAGGGCCTGCCGCGCATGCTGGACCTGCTCGATCGCTTCGGCGTGCGGGGCAGCTTTTTCGTCCCTGGCGCGGTGGCCGAGGCGAATCCGGACCTTCTGCCCGCCCTGCTGGCGCGTGGGCATGAGATCGGCCTGCATGGCTGGTTCCACGAGATCGTGGCGCAGAGCAGCGATGCCGAGTTCACCGCCGCGCTGGAGGCCTCCCTGGACCTGTTCCGCCACCAGACGGGGCAGGCGCCGCGGCTGTTCCGCTCCCCCGCCTGGGAGATGACGCCGCATATGCTGGCGGAGCTGCGGCGGCATGGCCTGTGGGACAGTTCCCTGATGGGCTTCGATCACCCCTATGAGGTGGATGGGGTGGTGGAAGTGCCGGTGCAATGGGCGCTGGACGACGCCATTTTCTTCAAATTCTCCGCCCTGCCGGCGGACCGGGGCGCGCCCTGGCCCTCCGGCCCGGTGCTGGAGGGCTGGCTGGAGGAATGGGAGGTGCTGCACCGCCTCGGCCAGATGATGATGCTGACGGTGCATGACTGGATCTCCGGCCGGGCGCAGCGGCTGCGGATGCTGGAGACGCTGCTGGCCCGCGTCACCGCCGAGCCCTCCTGTTGGGTGGCGACGGTGGGGGAAGTCGCGGCCTGGCACGCGGCTTCGCCCAATGCCGGGCGCTATGCGGTGGAGGCGCGGATTCCCCCGGCCGTGGAGCCGCGCCGCCTCGGCCGTGGCTGAGAGGGTGCTGGAAGCCATGGCGGTGGATTGAGGGGGCCTTGCCCCCTCAAACACCCCCAGCAGGGGACAGTGTCCCCTGCACCCGCCTTCAGATGGGTTTCCAAAGGCCTCAGGACTTTGGTGGCTGCGCGGCACTGCCGCGCGGGCGCGAAATGGGCCGCCCGTTCAATCTTCCGGGTCGGGCAGGGGGTCGAGGCCCTCATACAGCTCGGCGAGGGGGAGAGAGAGGCCGATCTCGGGCATGTCCAGCACGGCATCGGCGCGCAGCACATGGCCGACCCAGTCTTCCCCGGCGCGGGCGAAGATGGTGGCCGCCACGCGGTCCTGCTCCAGCATGACATAGCGGCGGATGGAGGGTGTGGCGGCGTATTCGTGGTTCTTGGTGATGCGGTCGGTGCCGGCGGTGCTGGTGCTCAGCACCTCGAAGACCACCACGGGCTCGCGCAGCAGGGTGCTGCGCGGGTCCACCGGGCCACAGACGACGAAGCCATCCGGGTAGCGGATGCTGCCGGCCACTTCCACCTTGAGATCGCTGCCGAAGAAGCGGCAGGGCTGGCCGCGCAGCCGCCCGCCAATGGCGATGGCGAGGTTGCGTTGCAGGGCGGCATGGGCGGCGGTGCCGCCGGTCATGGCCACCGGGGCGGTGCCGTCGAATTCATGGCGCAGGGCCTGCCCGCTTTCCCAGGCCAGGAAATCCTGCAAGCTCATCGGCTTGTGGAAGGCGACGTTCATGCGGGGCAGTCTAGCACGGGCAGGCATCGGGGATTCCAGCTTTTGCGCGGGGTGAGGCGCGCCGGCGCCCTGGCCCCTGTCAAAAGCCGCCCGTCAGGCCAGCGTCAAGCAGGCCAGCGTCAAGCATGTCGGCGTCAGGCCGCCCTGCTCGCCCGCCAGAGCCCGCCGCGGGCCAAGATCTGGCCAGGGCTCAGGCAAGGCCGGCATCGGGCCGGGCCTCGCCGCCATGCCGGCCCCGCCAGCGGCCGGAGGCTTCCGGCGGCGGCTGGCTCATGCCGCCATGGCGGCGATACCAGGCCTCGAATTCCTCCGCCGGCAGGGGCGGGGCGAAGAGATAGCCCTGGGCCTCGTCACAGCCGAGTTCGGCCAGCATGTCGAGCACCTGGGGCGTTTCCACGCCTTCCGCCACCACGGCATAGCCGAGGCGGTGGGAGAGGGTGACGATGGCCTCCACCAGGGCGCGGCGGCTGCTGTCGCTGCCGATGTCGCGCAGGAAGGCGCGATCCACCTTCACCACCTGGGCCGGGATGCGCTGGAGGTAGGAGAGGCTGCTGTAGCCCGTGCCGAAATCATCGATGGCGAGGCGGATGCCGTCATCGGAGAGGGAGCGCAGCAGGGTCAGCGCCTGGGCGGCATCCTCCATCACCGCGCTCTCGGTGATTTCCAGTTCCACGGCATCCACCGGCAGGTCATGCCGGTCGAGGCAGGCGCGGACGCGGGTGGCGAAGTCGCGCTCGCGCAGATTGGCGGCGGAGACGTTGACGGAGATCTGCGGCGCGAGGCCGGCGCGCTGCCAGGCGGCGCGCTGACGCATGGCCTGGTCCAGCACCCAGGTGGTGAGCGGCAGGGCCAGGGCCGTGCGCTCGATGATCGGGATGAACTCGCCCGGCGAGATCTCGCCCAGGATGGGGTGGCGCCAGCGCAGCAGGGCCTCGGCGCCCAGGCAGCTGCGCGTGGCGATGTCCATGCGCGGCTGGTAGACGAGGCGCAGCTGGCCCTGCTCGCGGAGCGCCAGGGCGAAGTCCTGCATCAGGCGGAAGCGGCGGCGGTGGGCCTCGTCATCCTCGGCCGAGTAGAAGCCGAAGCGGCGGCCCTGGGCGCGGGCGGCGTGGGCGGCGCAATAGGCCATGCGCAGGATGTCGCGCGCGCTGGTCTGGCCGATGTGGAAGGGGGCGATGCCCACCACCAGGGAATCGAGGAAATGCGCCTCCACCCGGGTGGACATGCGGTCCAGCTGCAGGCGCAGCCAGGCGGTGGCCTCCGCCTCGTCATGCAGCGCGGCCGGGCCCAGCACGACATACTGGGTGGGCGAGGCCTGATAGGCCCGCTCCCCCGGCGCCATGCCCTCACGCAGGGCGGCGACGACGCGGCTGACCATTTCATCCAGGTAGGAGGTGCCGAGGACGCGCAGCGCATTGCCCGCCTGTTCCGGCCCCAGCAGGTCGACCAGCATGGCGACGCGGGGCGGGTTGTCCGGATGCTCGCGCGCGAGGTCGGCCAGATCCTCCTCGAACTGGTTGCGGTTGGGCAGGCCGCTGATCGGGTCGATGCGCCCGGCGGCGTGCTGCAGCTCGACCTGCGCCATGACCATGGCGGCGAGGTCGTGCAGGGAATTCATTTCCTCCGCCGTGGCCGCGCGCGGGCTGGTGCCGAGGACGCACATGGCCCCCAGGCAATAGCCCTCCCGCGTTATCAGGGGGGTGCCGGCGTAGAAGCGGATGCCGTTCCGGGCGAGGTGGCTGTCGCGGTAGAAGCTGTCCTGCAGAAGGTCCGGCACAACCAGCGCCATGCCGCTTTCCGCCACCTGGGCGCAGGGGGCCTTGTGGCGCGGGATATGGTCATGATCCACGCCGAAACGGGATTTGAACCATTGCCTGTCCTGGTCGGTCAGCGATACCGCGGCGATCGGCAGCTGGAACAGATGCGCGGCCATGCGGGTGATGCGGTCGAAGGCCTCGCTGGGCGGGGTGTCCAGCAGGTTCAGCTGGCGCAGCGCAGCGAGGCGGAGTTCCTCCCGGGTGGCGGGCATTCTGGTTCCAGGTTGCTATCAGTCGCTAAATTTTTATCGGGGAAAGATAACTGAAACTCTAACGCGACGTGCGGAAGCCAGGGGGGCGGGCGCTTTTGTCCCTTTTCGCCCCGCCTGCTTGGCAGGGCCGGCTTTGTGGCCGAAGCTGCGCCGGGTGTGCGCCCGGCCCGCGAAGCCGGCGCGGTGAAATCCGGCACAGAGACAGAGGCAGAGAGACGATGGCGGCTCCCGAGTTCGACCTGGTGGTGCGTGGCGGTACCCTGGCCAGCGCGGCCGAGGTGTTCGAGGCGGATATCGGCATCCGCGGCGGGCGGATCGCGGCGCTGGGCCATGGCCTCGGGCGCGGGGCGGAGGAGGTCTCCGCCAAGGGCATGATCGTCACCCCCGGCGGCATCGACCCGCATTGCCACCTGGAGGAGATCAGCCCCGACGGCGCCGTGCATGAGGAGAGCTTCGCCAGCGGCTCGGCGGCGGCGCTGGCGGGGGGCACCACCTCCTTCATCTGCTTCCTGCCGCAGTGGAAGGGCCATTCCCTGGCCGCCTCCGCCCCCGGCTACGCGGCGCGCGCCGCCGCCTCCCGCGCCGATTACTCCTTCCACCAGATCATCACCGACCCGACGCCGGAGGTGCTGGAGCACGAGGTTCCCGCCCTCATCGCCAGCGGCGTGCGCAGCCTGAAGGTCTTCCTGACCTATGACCCGCTGCGCCTGACCGATGCGCAGTTCCTGGAGGTGCTGGCGGTGGCCAAGCGGCATGGCGCCTTCGTCACCGTCCATTGCGAGAATTTCGATGCCATCGGCTGGCGCATCCAGGCGCTGCTGAAGGCCGGGCTGTCCGATCCGCTGCAGCACGCCTGGTCCCGCCCGCCGGTGGTCGAGCGCGAGGCCACCCACCGCGCCATCGCCCTGGCTGAGCTGGTGGACCAGCCCATCCAGGTCTTCCATGTCTCCTGCGAGGCGGCGGCGGCGGAGATCGCGCGGGCCCGGGCGCGCGGCGTGAAGGTGTGGGGGGAGACCTGCCCGCAATACTTCACCCTGAGCCATGCCGACCTGACGGGGCCGGATTTCGCGGGGGCCAAGGCCGTCTGCTCCCCCGCGCTGCGCGAGAAGGGGGAGAATGCGCGCATCTGGCGCCGCATCCAGGATGGCACGCTGGATATCGTCAGCTCCGACCATTGCGGCTTTTCCTTCGCCACGCAGAAGCGGGTGGCGGGCGGCAGCGCCTATGGCACGGGTGCGGCGGTGCAGCGGCCGGATGGCACCCCGGCCTTCAACGCCATCCCCAATGGCGTGCCGGGCATCGAGACGCGGCTGCCCGTGCTGTTCTCCGAGGGCGTGTCGAAGGGGCGGATCGACCTGCCCACCTTTGTCCGCCTTTCCTCGGCCAATGCGGCGGCGCTGTTCGGCCTTGGCGGGCGCAAGGGCACGCTGGCGCCGGGGGCGGATGCCGACCTCGTGCTGTGGAACCCGGATGCGGAGAGGACCATCACCAATGCCGGGCTGCACCACGCCATCGACTACACCCCGTGGGAGGGCATGGCGGTGAAGGGCTGGCCCGAGGTGACGATCCGCCGTGGCGAGATCGCCGCGCGCGGGGGGGAGGTGCTGGCCGCGCCTGGCTCCGGCCGCTTCCTGGCCCGTGGCCCTTATGCCGCTGCCCGCCCGCGCGGGGTGGTGCCGGATGGCTTCGACGCCGCCCTGGCCTGAGCCTTGGCGGAGCCCTCGGGCGCAGCCCACGCGCCCGAGGATTTTTTTCAGGCTGCCGCCGTCTCCCGTCCAGGCGGGACGCCAGACTGGAAAAGTTTTTTGGTTCTTTTTTTCAAAAAAGAACGCTTTCTCCTTTGCTTCAAAAAGACGCCCAAGTTTCGTTATGTAAAATCTTTCTCACATTGGCAGCATCACCCCATCCTTGCTGACGGTGATGCGCCGGGCGGTCAGCTGGCCCTGGGCATCGCGTTGCGCGGTGATGAGCACCTGGGCGCCGGGCTTCAGATCCTCCCGCGCCGCGGGCACCGGCGTGACCACGGAGGCGCCGGGCGGCACCTCGATGGGCAATTGCCGCCCGCCGAAGGCCATGGTGAGGACGCGCCCTTCCGCCGCCATCACGGCTGACTCCACGGTGGCATTGGTCATGGTGCTGGAGGGGGTGAGGTCGAAGGGCCGGTGCCCCTCGCCGACGCCGCGCATGGCCTCGGGGAAGATCACCACCTCCACGGCGCGCAGCCTGTCCTCCGGCCCCGGTTCGGCGGTGATGCCGAGATAGTCGCCCGGCCGGATCTCCGAGAGGGCGACGCGGCGGCGGCTGGAGATGGCGGCATCGGGCGCCAGCACCAGGCTGAGGCTGCCGTCACTGGCGGCGGCGATGATGCCGCGCAGGCGCAGGGTGGTTTCGGCCTGCGCCCGCGCGGCCAGCGGCAGCAGTGGCGCGGCGAGGAGCAGGCGGCGGGAGAGGATCATGGCGGAGAGCTTGGACGGCGCGGGGGTTTTGCCAAGGCCTTTCCCGGCGGGGCGGGCCAGGAAAGCGATTGACCTGCGCCTTCAGACTGACATATTTCGTGGAATATCATAAAACGCTCTGCCGCCCGCGCGAGAAAGGGAAGCCACGATGGTCCTGTCCCGACGAATGGCCACAGCGCTGATGCTGGGCACCGCCCTGGCCGGCCGTGGCGCCCTGGCGCAATCGGACCGCCAGGCCCGCACCCTGGTGGTGGCCGTCTCCTCCGACCCGGTGGGGCTGGAACCCGCCGCCAACCGCGCCGAGCCGGTGGGCAGCGAGATCATCCTCAACATCTTCGACACGCTGGTCGCCTGGACGCCGCCCGCGTTCAAGGCGCTGGAGGGGCGGCTGGCCACCTCCTGGAGCATCTCGCCGGATGGGCGGGACTTCACCTTCGTCCTGCGCCCCAACGTCACCTTCCACGACGGCACGAAGCTCGATGCCGAGGCGGTGAAGTTCTCGCTGGAGCGCACGCGGGAGCTGAATTCCTACATGAAGGCGAGCTTCGGCCTGATCCGCGAGATCACGGTGCTGGGGCCGCTGGAGCTGCGCATCTCGCTCAGCGAGCCGATGCCGGTCTTCCTCTCGCTGCTGGCGCAGCCGCAGGCCGGGATCGTCAGCCCCGCGGCGGTGCGCAAGCTGGGCGATGGCTTCGGCGCCGCGCCGGTCGGCACGGGGCCGTTCCGCTTCCGCAGCCGGGCGGCGGACACCAACATCGTGCTCGACGCCAACACGGAGTATTTCCGCGGCGCGCCGAAGCTGCAGCGCATCCTCTACCGCGTCATCCCCGATGCCTCGACGCGGCGGCTGGAGCTGGAGAATGGCGGCGTCGACATCTGCCAGCAGAATGGCCAGCTGACCTCCCTCCCCGTCGAGGACATCAAGGCCTTCCGCGCCAATCCGGCGATCGAGGTGATCGAGGTCTCCAGCCAGATCATCCGCCAGCTGGAATTCAACAACAACAATCCGGACAGCCCGGTGCACGACATCCGCGTGCGCCGCGCCATTGCCCATGCCATCGATTATGACGGGCTGATCAACGGCGTGCTGGGCGGCACGGCGGAGCGCGTCTATGGCCCGCTCACCAGCAACAGCTGGGCCTTCGAGCCGGCGATGCGCGAGATGGCGCCGAACTACGACCCCGCCCGCGCCCGCGCCCTGCTGGCCGAGGCCGGGCACGCGCCGGGCTCGCTCTCCTTCAAGCTCTATTCCTTCCAGGGCAGCCTGTGGGGCAGCGTCGCCACCTTCATTCAGGCCAATCTCGCCGCCATCGGCATCAAGGCCACGGTGGAGCAGACGGAATTCCCGGCCCTGCGCGCGCTGCATGTGGCGGGCCGGTTCGATATCGCGCTGGATGGCCGCCAGCCCTGGTACAACGACCCGGACGCGCATATCACCATCGGCTATCTCTCCAGCCTCGCCAACACGGCGATGAGCTTCCGCATGCCGCCCGATGCGGAGCTGGACGCGCTGATCCTGAAGGCGCAGACGACGGTGGATTTCGAGCAGCGCCGCGCCCTCTACCAGCAGGTGCAGCGCGAGCTGGCGGCGCGCGTGCCCGCCGCCTATCTGTTCAGCAACAAGATCATCGTCTTCAAGCGGGCCAATGTGAAAGGCCTCGTCGTCAACAGCGCGCCGCCGCTCAGCGAATACTGGTCCGTCTGGAAGGAGGCGCGCTGAGGCGCCATGGCGCGCTACCTCGCCTGGCGCCTCGCCGCGCTGCTGCCGGTGCTGGCGCTGGTGCTGGTCATCGTCTTCACCCTCTCGCGCCTGATTCCCGGGGACCCGGCCACCACCCTGCTGGGCCCCGGCGCCACCAGCGCGCAGATCGCGGCGCTGCGCGCGCAGCTTCACCTCGACGAAGCGCCGCTGCTGCAATTCACCGCCTATCTCGGCGGTCTGGCGCAGGGCGATCTTGGCCGCTCGCTCAAATCCGGCGCGCCGGTGCTGGAGGAAATCCTGCTGCGCCTGCCGGCCACGCTGGAACTCTCGCTACTGGCGCTGCTGCTGGCGCTGCTGGCGGGCATTCCCATCGGCGTCTGGTCGGCGGTGCGGGCGAACAGCGGCTTCGACCACGCGGTGCGTGTGGTGTCGCTGGCCGGGGTCTCCATGCCGGCCTTCCTCTTCGCGCTGCTGCTGCAACTGGTGTTCGGCGTCTGGCTCGGCTGGCTGCCCGTCTCGGGCCGCGCCAGTCCCTTCTTCCTGACCGAGCCGGTGACGGGCTTCGCCATCCTCGACGCGCTGCTGGAGGGCGATGGCGAGGCGGCGCTGGATGCCTTCCTGCATCTGCTGCTGCCCACCACCGTGCTGGCGGCTTTCCTGGCGGCGACGCTCGGCCGCTTCGTGCGCAATGCCATGCTGGAAGTGCTGGGCGATGATTTCGTCCGCACCGCCCGCGCCAAGGGGCTGCGCGAGGGTGCCGTGGTGTTCCGCCACGCGCTGCGCAACGCGCTGCTGCCGGCGCTCACCATTGTCGGGCTGAAATTCGCCGAGATGCTGGGCGGCGCGGTGCTGACGGAGACGGTCTTCGCCTGGCCCGGCATCGGCCGCTACATGTTCGATGCCATCCGCAACCGCGACTATCCGGTGATCCAGGGCACCACGCTGGTCTTCGCGCTGATCTTCCTGCTCACCGCGCTGCTGGTCGATCTGCTCTCCGCCTGGCTGGATCCGCGGCTGCGGCGGGGGATGCGCTGATGCGCGGCCTGCTGTCCTTCCTGCGGCGCAATCCGCTGGCGGCGATCGGCGCGGCGCTGCTGCTGCTGATCCTGCTCGCCGTCGGGCTGGCGCCGCTCTGGTCCCTCCTCTGGCCCCTGCCCTCGCCCATCGCCATCGACATCCAGGCCAAGCTCGCCCCGCCCGGCGCGGCGCACTGGCTGGGCACGGATTATTTCGGCCGCGATGTGCTGGCCCGCCTGTTGCATGGCGGGCAGGCGACGCTGGCCATCGGCCTCGGCGTCGTCGCGCTGGCCTTCTGCGCCGGCGTGCCCTTCGGCCTGCTGGCGGGCTATGCCGGCGGCTGGGCCGATCTCGTGATGATGCGCGTGGTGGACGCCATGCTCTCCTTCCCCGCGCTGGTGCTCGCCATCGCCCTGGCCGCCGCTTTCGGCCCCAGCCTGGGCAATGCCATGCTGGCCGTCTCCATCACCCTGGCGCCGCAATTCGCCCGCGTGGCGCGTGCCCAGGCGCAGAGCATCGCGGCGCGGCCCTATGTGGAGGCCGCCATCGCCCTCGGCGTGCGGCCGCCGCGCCTGCTGCTGCGCTACATCCTGCGCAACGGCATCGGGCCGCTGCTGGTGCAGGCCTCGCTGGCCCTGGGCAGCGCCATCCTGCAGACGGCCAGCCTCGGCTTCCTCGGCCTCGGCGCGCAGCCGCCCTGGCCGGAATGGGGCGCCGATGTCTCGGCCAACCTCGCCTATCTGCGCGGCGCGCCCTGGGTGGTGCTGGCGCCCGGCCTCGCCATCCTGCTCGCCGTGCTGTCCTTCAACCTGATCGGCGATGCGCTGGCCGAATGGTTCAACCCGCGCCGCCGCAACGCCCGCTGAAGGCCCCCCGCATGACCGAGCTGACCCTGGCGCTGGAGAAGGTGGACTTCCTGCCGCCTGACCGCGTGACCGACGACACCAGCGTGCTGACGCTGAAGAACCTCGTCTTCGAGCCGCTGCTGCGCTGGGAGGAGGGCCAGGCCCGCCCCGGCCTCTTCGCCCGCTGGGAGCATGACGCGGCGGGCCGCAGCTGGCGCTTCTTCCTGCGCGAGGGCGCCACCTTCCATGATGGCCGCGCCTGCACCGCCGCCGATGTGCTGGACTTCATCACCGGCCTGCTCGGCGCCGTCGATACCTTCGGCATGAAATGGTCCTATGCCCGCTATCTGGCGCGGGCGGAGATGGTGGCGGAAAGCGCGGGCTGCCTCGCCCTGCGCAACCCCGCGCCGATCGCCGACATCCTCGATATCTTTTCCGAGTTCTATCCCTGCCGCCGCGCGCCCGATGGCCATGCGACGCTCGGCACCGGGCCTTACCGCGTGGTGGAATTCGCGCCGCGGCAGCGCGCGGTGCTGGAGCGCGTGGCCGATCTCCCCGCCCCCGCCCGGCTGGTGGCGGTGGAGGAGCGCGGCGCCGAGGCGCGGCTGGAGAGGCTGCGCGCCGGCCGCGCCGATGCCGCGCTGAACCTGGAGCGCATCGAGCACCGCATCACCCGCGACCCCGCCCTGTCGTGGCAGCAGGCGGTGAACACGCTCTCCGTCATGTACTACCTCAACTGCGCCAGCGGCCCCTTCGCCAGCCGCGAGGCGCGGCTGGCCGTCAACCACGCCGTCAATGTGCCGCGCATCATCGCGGAGGTCTTCCACGGCCTCGGCGTGCCGGCGGCCACCATCGTCAGCCCCTTCCATCTCGGCCACCGCGCCGCCGGGGTGGCGCCGCTGCCCTATGACCCCGCCCGCGCCCGCGCCCTCTTCGACAAGGCCGGCGTAAGCGGTGAGATCCTCATCCGCAGCCCCGACCATATGCCGGAGAAAGCGCTGGAGGTGAGCGCGCGGGTGCGCGACGACCTCGCCGCCATCGGCATCGCCGCCCGCATCGAGCACCAGCCCGACCGCCCGGAATATGCCCGCGAGATCGGCCGCAAGCAGATGGGCGACATGGCCATTTTCGATTCCTCGCCGCACAGCACCTATCGCGTGCTGAACGACAAGATCTCGAGCGCCGTGCGCGGCATCTGGTGGCAGGGCCATGACGATGCCGAGCTGGAAGAGATGATCCTGGCCGCCAATGCCGCCGTGGCGCCGGAGGCGCGCGAGGCCGCCTATGGAAGCTGCCTCGCCCGGCTGAACCACAATCCGCCCTGGCTCTACCTCTTCCACCCGATCGAGGTGCTGGCGCACCGCCCTGGCGCGGCGCCGATGACACTCGACCACAAGGGCGTCCTGCGCCTGCTGCCCTGACCGACCTTCCGGAGCCCGACCCCATCATGACCCGCGATTACGGCATCACCTTCTTCTATTACGACGATATCCACGCCGTCGCCCCTTTCTATGAGCAGGTGCTGGGCTTCGAGCTGGTGCTCGACCAGGGCCTGGCGCGCATCTACCGCATCGCGCCCAACAGCTATTTCGGCATCGTCGATGGCAACCGCGGCCATCTGCGCCACCAGCCGAAGAGTGCCGTGCTGCTCACCATCGTCGCCGAGGATGTGGCGGGCTGGCACGCGCGGCTGCGCGCGGCGGGCGCCGCGGGCCTCTCGGAGATCCTGCGCGGCACCTATTGCGAACATTTCTTCTTCGAGGACCCGGCGGGCTACGCCATCGAGATCCAGCGTTTCCACAACCCGGATGTGGCGGCGCTGTTCCGATGATGCCCGCGCCCTATTGCCCGCCCCTGCTGCGCTACACGCTGGAGGACAAGGCGGCCAAGGGCCTGCGCCGCGCGCCCGCCGGCCCGGTCGAGGCGGAATATGTCCCCGCGCTGGAGATGGTGGCGGAGACGCCGCGCCTGCTGCTGCTGGCCCCGCGCGGCGGGGGAAAGACACGCTTCGCCCGCCACCTCCTGGCGCATCTGCCGGAGGATCCCGCCGGGCTGCGCCGCCCCGTGCCGCGCAATGAGCGCGGCACCGTGGCGGAGGAAGCCTGGAGCGGGCCCGTGCCGCGCGCCGTGCTGCGCGACATCGCCGCCGATCTCACGGCCGATCCGCTGGCCGGCCTGCCCGCCGGCGATGTGCTGCTGATCCTCGATGGCATCGAGGCCTGGGGCGAGGATGGCCCGGCCCGGCTGGCGGCGCTGGCCACCGCCCTGCCGCCCGGCTGCCGCCTGCTGCTGCTGGGCGAGGAAAGCCTCTGCGCCGGCTGGCCTCTGCCGCCCGGGCTGCGGCGCTTTGCCTTCCTGCCCCTGCTGCGCGCCCAGCGCGCCGGGGGGGGCGCCGCCCTGGCGGAAGACCCTTTGCTGGGCCATCCCGGCCTTTTCGCCCTGGCGCGGGAGATGGGGGAGAGCGCGCCCTCCGCGACGGCGCTGGTGGAGAACTGGCTGGCGCGCCGCGCCCCCGCCAAGGCCATCGAGGCCGCCGCCGAGGCCGCCACGGCCCTGTTGCAAGGCCAGGCCACACCGCCTGCTGCCATGCCCTCTGCCCTGGCCACGGCCCTGGCGGAGGGCTTCCTGCGGGAGCATCTGGCGGCGCGGGCCGTGCATCGCTGGCCGCCCGCGAAGCTGGCCGCGCTCTACCGTGCCGAGCCGGCGCGCTGGGAAGGCGTGCTGCGCCTGCTGGCCCAGCGCCTGCGGGAAGCCGGGCAGGCGGTGGAGCCCCTCGCCCAGGCGCTGCTGGAGGGGGCCGGGCCACAGGGCGCCGTGCTGGCCGCCGAACTGCTTCCGGGCACGCCCCTGCCCGGGCTGGTGGCGGCGCTGTGCGCGGCGGTGGCCGGCAACCGCCTGCCCCTGCCCGCCCGTGTGGCGGCGGGGCGGCATCTGGCGCGGCTGGGCGACCCGCGCGACCTCGCCGATCTCGTGCTGGTGCCGGCCGGGGAATGCTGCATCGGCTCCGTCACCCACGCCAATTCCGTGCCGCCGCACCGGGTGCTGGTGGGCGGCTTCCGCATGGGCCGCTACCCGGTGACGAACGCGCTCTATGCCCGTTTCATCGCCGCCACGGGGCGGCCCTGGCTCTCCCCCACCGGGCACGCCCCGGAGCGCGCCAATGCCCCGGCCACGGACCTTTCCTGGCACGATGCCCGCGCCTTCTGCGCCTGGATCACCCCTGTCTGGCGCATGGAAGGCCGCATCGGCCCCACCGAGCGCGTCCGCCTGCCGACCGAGGCCGAGTGGGAGTATGCCGCCCGTGGCACCCGCGCCGAGGCGCCGGTGGTGGTCTATCCCTGGGGTCTCGGCTGGCGCGACGATGCCGCCAATGCCGAGGAAGCCGGGCTGAACGAGACCTGTGCCGTCGGCCTCTTCCCCGCCGGGCGCTCACCCTTCGGCTGCGAGGACATGGCCGGGCATGTCTGGGAATGGTGTTCGACGCTCTGGGGCAGCGACATGGCCCGCCCCTCCTTCCCCTATCCCTACACGCCCGCCGACGGGCGCGAGGCCCCGGAGGCCGCGCCGGATCAGCGCCGCGTGCTGCGCGGCGGCTGTTTCTCCAGCGGGCAGGAAAAGGCCTGCTGCCATTATCGTGGCAGCCTGGAGCCGGCGGGGTCCTGGCGCGGGAATGGCTTCAGGGTGGCTGTAGATTAAGGCCTGTTAGAGCTTGAATGCTGTTCCCATGTTCTGGGCATGGTGGAGAGCAGCGACAATCAGGTTTTCAC
>NZ_JANFNY010000089.1 GCF_024437745.1 Roseomonas sp. GC11
GGGCAGGGCGACGCCCAGCACCAGCGCGCCCAGCGCGGCGCCGAGCATGCCGCGGCGGGAGAGGTTGAGGGGCTGCCCTTCCGGCTGCCCTTCCGGCAGCGCGGTGGGGGGGAAGAAAGCGGGGCTCATGCCATCCATGGTCCGTGTCCTCCTCAGCCCTGGGCGGCCTGCCGCACGGCGGCGGCGATGGCGTTGTAGGTGCCGCAGCGGCAGAGATTGACCATGGCGGCGGCGATCTCCTCCTCCGTCGGCTGCGGGGTCTGCTTCAGCAGGGCGGTGGCCGCCATCACCTGGCCGGACTGGCAGTAGCCGCATTGCGGCACCTGGTTCGCCACCCAGGCCTCGACGACCTTCTTGCCGACCGGGTCCTGCTGCACCGCCTCGATGGTGGTGATGGGCAGGCCGGCGATGCTCTCCACCGGGGTGACGCAGGAGCGCGTGGGCTGGCCGTCCACCAGCACGGTGCAGGCGCCGCACTGGGCCGCGCCGCAGCCATATTTGGTGCCGGTCATGCCCAGCTCGTCGCGGAGCACCCAGAGCAGGGGGGTATCCGGCTCGGCCTCGATCGTGCGGGGCGTGCCGTTGATGGTGAGTTCCATGGGGTCCGTCCTTCAGGGGCGAGGTCGGTCGGAAGGCGGCGGCATGGCGGGCGGGCCATGCGGGCCGTCAGGAAAAAAAGAGCGGGCAGGAAAAAAGGTGCGGGCCTGTCCCTGGCGGGGCCCAGGTCGTAGAATGAGGCGCAACGGCAGGGGCCAGACCGAACAGTTTGGTTTTATCCTGGCGCGTGCATCTGTGTCAAACAGGATGGTTTGGGTGCACCCTCCCCAGGAATCCGGAGCCCAGGAACCCGGCGCCATGTCAGCCCAGGACGAATCCACCCGCGAGCGTATTCTGGAAGCGGCCCGCCAGGAGTTCGCACGCTACGGGATCGCGGGTGCGCGGATCAACCGGATTGCATCGGAGGCGCGCACCAGCAAGGAGCGCCTCTACGCCCATTTCGAGGACAAGCAGGCCCTGCTGGAGGGCATCAAGGCGCGGCTGATGGAGGAGATCGCCCAGGCGGTGCCGATGGAGCCGGCGGATCTGCCGGGCTATGTCGGCCGGCTGTTCGACTTCTTCCAGGCGCGGCCGGAGTTGCACCGCATCGCCGCCTGGTCCGCGCTGGAGGGGAATTGCCAGGCGGCGGTGACGCCCGAGCATCCGCGCTGGCGCTCCTATGCCGCCAAACTGGAAAAAATCCGCCGCGCCCAGGCGGAGGGGATGGTGGACCCCGGCTGGGACCCGCTGGTGCTGCTGGCCCTGCTGATCGCCCTGGCGCATAGCTGGAGCAGCGCCCCCTGCGAGGTGCATATCCTGGCCCGCACCCATGGCGTGCCGGCGGCCCGCTTCCGCGAGGCCGCCGTGGAGGCGACGCGCCGCCTGATCGCCACGCGGGCCTGACGCGCCGGCCGGCGCCATGCGCCTTGAAGTCTGCGGCGCGCGGACCGCAGGATATCGGCCCCCGTTTGGGCGCCTGCCCCGCGCGGGTGCCGGAGGAGCGTGCCATGTCTCGCCCTGTCATCCCGTGGCCCGCGCAAGGTCTGGTGCGGGCCGGTCTGCCCCTGCACGCGGTGCTGCTGGCCTTCCTGCTGCTGGCGGCCCCGGCCTGGGCCGCCAGCGTGTTCACCACCTTGCAGACGTTCAATGGCTGGGCCAGCAGTGCGCTGGAGAGCTTCCGCCAGATCGACACCCCGCTGGCCGAAACCTTCCGGCACAACCTGGATGGCGACCATATCGGCCTCGACCATGAGGGCGCGCCGCCCCGCAATTTCGAGCCCACCCGCCATCTGCTCTATCAACTGCACGACCTGAACGGCGATGGCCAGCCGGATGCCATCCTGCTGTTTGACTGGCCGGAGCTTGGCCCCGGCCCGGCCCTGCATGGCGCCGTCATGATCCTGAACCCTAACCGTGAGAGTTGGAGCCTCGGCTGCCTGATCACCGATCGCGGCATGGCGGGTGGCGGGCTGAATCTGCTGCCGGCGGGGGAGGGGGGCTGGCGGGGCTTTGAAACCTCGGAAGGGCGCTACGAATTCCGCGCGCCGCCTGACGCGCCGGGCGCCGGGACGTGCCAGCGGACCGGCCCGCCCGCCCTGGCCGGGGGCAAGACTCACGGATGGTCCCGCTTTCCGCCCCGGATCGCCGCCGCGCTGCATGCGCTGCGTCAGAGTGGCGACAGCATGGTATCGTTAATGGCCGAGAATTACGATGGTGATCGCCTGGGCCTGCGGGATGAGCACGGCTTGAGACCCACCAATTTCGACTCGAGCCTCTGGCTCGATTATCTGGAATTCGATCTGAATCAGGACGGCCTGCCAGAGATTTTCATGGTGCTCCAATGGCAGAGAGGCAATGCGCCGACGGATGCCGTGATCCTGACGCAGGAATCTGCCGATGGCCCGTGGCATATCGCCTGCTCCTTCTCGGATTGGGGCAACCGGAAGCCCGGCTACGGCCCGCGCATCCTCTCGACCCGCCGGCATGGCTGGCGGGAGTTTCAGGCGGGCGGTGAATTCTACAGCTGGGATGCCGTGCCCGGCACGCCCCGCCGCGCCCAATGCCGCCGGATGGGCTGGATTTCGCGCGAGATGGAGATCGAGGTGACGCGCCCCTTTGGTCCCGCGCCACGGATGGAACGGCTCAAGCCCATCAAGGCCCGGAGAGACAGGACGCCGCGCCAGAGCAGGATGGCGGAAAGGCCGGCATCCCCGCCCCGCTGATCCGCGTCTTGAGGGGCCGCAGGCTGGCGGGGCGTCCGCGGTTCCTTGGCCCCTGCGCCCTGGCCGCCTAGAATGCCCGCATGAGAGCCGGGTTGTGGGGTGGCATGCGTGTCTTCGGGTCTGTCCTGGCGGCTGTTTTCCTCGCGGCCTGTGGCGGTGCCGGCGAGGCTGGCCACGCGGCTCCGGCTGCCGCGCCGCCCCCGCCGGAGAGCGATTGGGAGGCCCGCGTCGCCGATGGGGTTTGCGTCCTGGTCGCCAGTGCGCGCGCCGCCAAGGTGCAGTTCGCGGTGCGTCCGGCGACGGTGGCCCTGGCCATGGGGCGGTTCGATGGCGCGGGCCCGCAGCTCAATGCTTCCCGGTCCGCCGAGATCGTGTTTTCCGGCCCTGCCGGCACCTGGTCGCTGACGGGATTACCGGTGGCGCAGCGGGCCTTTGGCCTGTCGCGGCAGCGCAAGCATGGTGGCCTGGACCTCGTGCATGCCACGCTGGCCGGCGGCGAGTTCCGTTCCCCCCAGTTGGACCTCGCCTTTTCCGTGCCCCCGGCGGCGCATGTGGGCGAGGCTTTCCTGGCCTGTGTCGCCGCCCTGCCCCCCAATTCTGCCCCCTGAAGGCGGGGTCTGGGGGGACCCTGTCCCCCCAGCGGGGCCCGGGGCAGCGCCCCGGATTTTTTCCGGCTGCTCGCTTACCCGTGGCTGAGCCGGTATCTGAGAAAACCATCCGGCGCGCTGCCGATCTCGCTGGCCTTCACCCCGATGGGCTGGAACTTCGCCGCGCCCGGCCCGTTGACGATGCTGACCACGGCCGAGGCCGGCCAGGGCGCGAGCGACCAGTTGCCATCCGCCGCCGGGTCGATGGCCTTCTGCTCGACGATGTAGCGCAGCACGACATCCCGGTTGAGATCCGGCGCTTCCAGCACGATGGTCTTGCCGTCGGCCCCGGGGAAATTGCCACCGCCGCCGGCGCGGTAATTGTTGGTGGCGATGAGGAATTCCTGCGCCTCCTCCACCGCCTTGCCCTGATAGGCCAGATCGGTGATGCGCCGCGCCCCTGGTTCCACCAGCTTGCCATCCAGGTCGTAGCGCGCGGGCTGGGTGACGTCGATGCGGTAGGTCACCCCATCCACCACGTCGAAATTGTAGGAGGGGAAACGGGTGTTGATGAGCGGCTGCTCCTCCGCCGAGGCCGGATCGATGCGGTTGAACAGCCCCGCCGAACGCTCCAGCCACTCCCGCAGCTGCGCCCCCGTCACCTTCACCACGCGCAGGGTGTTCGGATAGAGGTAGATATCCGCGACATCCTTGATGGCCAGCGGCCCCGGCTTCACATCGGTGTAGTAGTCCGGCCCGCCGCGACCGCCCGCCTTGAAGGGCGCCGCGGCGGAGAGCAGCGGCAGGCCCGCCAGCGGCGTGCCCTTCACCAGCCCCTGCACATACCAGAGCTGCGCATTGCTGACGATCTGCACCGAGGGGTCATCCGACACCGTGGCCCAGTAGCTGGTGATCGGCCCGCGCGTCTCGCCCACCGGCTGGCGGACATAGGCCAGCGTCGCCTCGTGCTCGGTGCGCGCGGCGGCGAGCACGGCGGCGCTGCTCTCGGCCCTGGCCAGGATGCGGCGGTCCGGCAGGCGCTCATAGATGGGGCGGGCCTCGGTGGCGAAGTCCGCCACCTTCCAGGCCTGGCCCTGGCGCTCCAGCACCAGGTCGATGATGCCGAGATGGCTGCCCCAGAAGCCCGCCATCACCGCCGGCACGCCGTGCAGCGTGCCGCGCTTCGCGTCCACGCCGGGGATATTGGCGAAGTCGTTGCCGGGGAAGACGAGGTGCTGATGCCCGGTCAGGATGGCATCGATGCCCGGCACCTCGGCGAGGTAGAGGGCCGCGTTCTCCGCCCCCTTCTGCGCCGCGCCGCCGGCGATGCCGGAATGGCAGAGCGCCACCACCACATCGGATTCCGCCCGCAGCTTCGGCAGGTGCTGGCGCGCGGCCTCGACGATGTCGGTGGTGGTGAGCTTGCCGGCGAGGTTCGCCTGATCCCACTGCATGATCTGTGGCGGCACGAAGCCGATGACGCCGATGCGCAGGCTGTGGCGCTGCCCGGCCTCGTCCACCATCTCGCGCGTGAAGATTCGGGTGGGGGGGACGAGCGGCGTGCCATCCGGCTTCAGCGCATTGGCGCAGACGCTGGGGAAGTTCTGCCCGCCCAGCGCGGCGGCGAGGTAGTCCAGCCCATAGTTGAATTCGTGGTTGCCCAGCGTGCCGCAGAGATAATCCAGCCCGTTCATGGCGGCGATGATGGGGTGGACATCGCCGGGCTTCATGCCGTGCGCATAGGCCATGTAGTCGCCGAGCGGGCTGCCCTGGATGACGTCGCCATTGTCGAAGAGCAGGCTGTTGGGCGCCTCGGCGCGGGCGGCGGCGATCAGCGTGGCGGTGCGGGCGAGGCCCACCGTGTCATCCGTCCGGTCCCGGTAATAGTCATAGGGATAGACGTTGACGTGCAGGTCCGTCGTTTCCAGCAGGCGCAGGCGCAGCCGGGGCGCGGCCTGGGCCTGCGCCCGTGCCTGCGGCGCGAGCGAGAGGGCAACACCGGACAGCAGAATCGCACGACGGGAAAGGGGCATGGTCTGGGCCTGCCTGGAATGGGGAGCGCAGGACGTAACATGCGCCCGCCCAGGCTGGCCAGATGAGGGATTTTTCAGAAAAGAGCGTTCTTTTTTGAAAAAAAGAACCAAAAAACTTTTTCAGTCTGGCGTCCCGCTGTGCCGGGAGACGGCGGCAGCCTGAAAAAATCTTTTTGCTTCTTTTTCTTTAGAAAAAGAAGAATCTCAAGAAAACCAATATCCCACCAGCAGCGCCGCGATGGCGCCGAGCGAGAGCGGCAGGCGCAGGCGGGGATACCAGCCCGGCGCCAGGGTGGTGCGGCTGTCCAGCAGCCATTGCCCCGCGAGGCTCACGGCCAGCAGCAGCAGCCCCGCCGGGCGCGGCAGCAGCAGCGCCACCCAGGCCAGCAGCGACGGCAGGACGGAGAGGGACAATTCCGCCCAGAGCGCCCCGCTCTCGGCGCGGGCCATGGCCAGACCCCAGCGGATGCCGCCCAGGAAGGAGAGGATGGCGGCGCCATAGGCCAGCAGCGCCGTGGCGGCCAGGGCGCCGCTCTCGCCCGGCATCAGGCTGGCCACCGCCAGGGTGAGGAAGGGCAGCAGGCCCGCGCCGCCCAGCCAGGAAGCGGCAGGGGGCACGGCGGGCAGGGAGGACATGCGGCAACTCCGGAAACAGCGATGCGTGGCAGGGAAATGGCGGCGCTCAGCCCGCCGGCAAGCCCGGGCCGGCGGGGTGCAGGCGGAAGGCCACGCGGTGCCAGGCCCGCCCGCCGGGGGGCAGCCAGCGCATCGAGGGCTTGTCCGCCAATTTACCGGTAAACCCTTCCGGGTCGCCATGCCCCGTCCAGGCCTCCAGGCAGAGGAAGGGCGCCCCCGCCGGCGACCACAGGGCGAGGTGCGGGAAGTTCCACAGCCGCATCTCGATCATGCCGCGGCCGGCATTGGCGAAGCGCAGCACGCGGCTGCGCAGGTTCAGGAAACAGAGGGCTTCCTCGGCCAGCAGGGCGCCGCTGAGCGGCAGGCGGCGTTCGCGCAGCGGCACCGCGCGGCGGCGCGCCGAGAACAGCCCGCCCGGCGCGATGACCGGCACCTCCGGCACCTCCTCCCGGCTGAACAGGGCCGCATGGCCCTCGGCCGCCGGGTCCCAGAGGAAGCCGGGATGCAGCCCCACCGCATAGGGCAGCGCCTCCACCCCCGGATTGGCGATGCGGAGGGCCACCGCCACGCCGCGCGCGGAAAGCCGGTATTCCACCCCCAGCCGGAAGGCGAAGGGAAAAGCGGCGCGGCTTTCCGCGTCATCCTCCAGCACGAGGCGCGCCCAGGACTCGCCCTGCCCGGCGAGGCGGAAGCGCCGCGCGGCGGCGAAGCCATGCACGCCCATCGGGTAGCTGTGGGCGCCGTGGCGGATCACCCCGTCCCGCGCCCAGCCGACGATCGGGAAGAGCACCGGGGCGCTGCGCGCCCACCACCGGGCATCGCCGGGCCACAGCCATTCCCGCCCCGCCGCCCGCCAGGAGCGCATTTCCGCCCCGAGCGGCGAGAGGGTGAGGCGGGCATCGTGCCGTCGCAGCGTCAGCATGCCCGGCGTGGTGCCGCCCGCCGCCGGGCCTGTCAATCCGGCTGGGTCACCCGGCCTGGAAGACGCCGCAGCGGGCGACGCCATCGCGCTCCAGCGCCCGCGCGGCGCGCAGGGCCAGATCCTCCCGCCAGGGCGGGGCGATGATCTGCACGCCAATCGGCAGCCCCGCATCCGGCCAGAGCGGCACGGCAACGACAGGCAGGCCGATGAAGGAAACCGGCTGGGTGTAAATGCCGAGATTGGGCCGCAGCGGCACGGTCTGCCCCTCCAGCACCAGCGTCTTCTGGCCGAGCAGCGGGGCGCGCGCCGGGGTGGCGGGGGCCAGGATCAGCTCCACCTCCTGGAACAGCGCCATCACCCGCGCCTGATACCAGCGGCGGAAACGCTGCGCCCGCGCCACCCAGCCCGCCGGGATGGCCAGGCCGCCGATCAGCCGGTCCCGCACATCGGGGTCGAAATCCTGCGGGCGGGCGCGCAGGCGCTCCGCATGCAGCGCCGCGCCCTCGGCGGCGGTGATGACATAGGCGGCGGCACGCGCCCGCGCGGCCTCCGGGATGTCCACCACGCGGCTGGCGCCGAGGGCTTGGGCCGCCAGCGCCACGGCCTGCTGCGCCACCGGCTCCCCCCCGCGCGCGAAATGCCCGCCCGCCACGGCGATGCGCAGGCCGCCAAGGCCCTTCTCCAGTTCTGGCAGGGTGGGCTCGATGGGGCGCGGTGCCTGCATCGGGTCTTCCGCGTCCGGGCCTTGCATCGCGTCATAGGAGAGGGCGAGGTCGGCCACGCTGCCCGCCATCGGCCCCAGATGGTCGAGCGAGGAGACGAAGGGAAAGCTGCCCTCGCGGCTGAGGCGGCCATAGGTCGGCTTCAGCCCGAACAACCCGCAGAGCGAGGAGGGCACGCGGATGGAGCCATTGGTGTCCGAGCCGAGCGCCAGCGGCACCATGCCCGCGGCCACCGCCGCGCCCGAGCCGCCCGAGGAGCCGCCCGCCATATGCGCGATGTCGCGCGGGTTGCGGGAGGGGCCGTCATGCGCGTTCTCGCCGGTGAAGTCATAGGCGTATTCGCCCATGTTCAGCCCGCCGAGCAGCACGGCCCCCGCCGCCTCCAGCCGCCGCACCAGGAAGCCATCGCGCGCGGCGGGGGCGCGGCCGCGGTTGATCAGGGAGCCGGCGCGGGTCGGCAGGCCCGCGATGTCGAACAGATTCTTGACGGCGAAAGGAACGCCCGAGAGCGGGCCGGTTTCCTCGCCGCGCGCGCGGGCCGCGTCCAGCGCATCGGCGCGGGCCAGGGCGCGCTCTGCGACGACATCGGTGAAGGCGTTGATGGTGGCATCCTGCGCGCGGATGCGGCCGAGCGAATCCTCCACCACCGCCCGCGCGGAAAGCCGCCCCGCGCGCAGCGCCGCGACGATGGCCGTGGCCGAAAGCGGTGCGCCGCTCACGCGCGGAAGACCGGGCGGAAGACCGGGGCGTATTCGGCCTCGTCCTCCAGCGGGAAATCAAGCACCAGCCGCGCCGCCGCGACGGTCGCCAGATAGCTGGTGGCCGCCGCCGCCTGCCACTCCTCGCGCAGCGGCACGCCCGCCAGCCGCGCGGCCAGGGCAACGGCCGCGCGCGCCTCCTCTTCAGTCACGGGGGGAAGGGGCTCGGTCATGGCGGGGGCCTTTCGCGGAACAAGAAAAGAGAATGTTCTTTTTTGAAAAAAAAGAACCAAAAAACTTTTTTCTGTTGAGCGTCCCGCTGCGCTGGGAGACGGCGGCAGCCTAAAAAAGTCTTTTTGCTTCTTTTTCTTCAGAAAAAGAAGAAATTAAATGGGTGGATGCGGGATGGCGGCGATGAGTTCGCGCGTGTAGTCGGCGCGCGGGGCTTCCAGCACCTGTTCGGCGCTGCCCTCCTCGACGATGCGCCCCTGGCGCATGACGATGACGCGGTCGCAGAGCAGGCGCACGACATGCAGGTCGTGGCTGACGAAGAGATAGCTCATGCCCAGGCGCAGCTTCAGGTCCTGGAGCAGGTTCAGCACCACGGCCTGGACGGAGACATCCAGCGCCGCGGTGGGCTCGTCGAGGATGACGAGATCCGGGTTCAGCGCGATGGCGCGGGCGATGCCGACGCGCGCCTTCTGCCCGCCGGAAAGCTGGTGCGGGAAGCGGTGCAGCAGGGCGCGCGGCAGGCCAACGAGATCGGCCAGTTCGTCGATGCGCGCGCGCAGCGCGGCGCCGCGCGCCTCGCCCATGCGGAGAATGGGGTCGGCGATGGCGCGGGCGGCGGTCAGGCGCGGGTTGAGGCTGTCCGTCGGGTCCTGGAACACCATCTGGATGCGCCGGCGCAGCGGTGAGGCGGCGAAGCCGCGCGCCGGCATGGCGCCGATCTCCTGCCCCAGGAAACGGATGCTGCCGGAACTCGGGTCCAGCAGGCGCATCAGCATCATCGAGGTGGTGGATTTGCCACAGCCGGACTCACCGACGAGGCCGAGGCTCTCGCCGCGCCGGATGGTGAAGCTGATGCCATCGACGGCGCGGAAGGGCGCGGGCGGCGCGCCGCGCTTCAGCCAGCGGGTGAGCAGGCCGGCGGCGCCAGCACGCGGATATTCCTTCACCAGGCTGGAGACTTCGAGCAGCGGCGGCGCATCGGGCGCGGCGGCGGGGGCCGTGGCCACCGGCTCGGGCACGGCGCCGCCCTCGGGCAGCAGGTCGCGCAGGCGGGCGCCGGGGCGCGGCGTGGCGCGCATCAGGCGGCGGGTATAGGCGTGCTGCGGCGCGCGGAAAATGCTGTGGGAAGCGGCGCTTTCCACCACCTCCCCCTGCTGCATCACCACCACGCGGTCGCAATAGGCGGCGGCGAGGCCGAGATCATGGGTGATGAGCAGGGTGGACATGCCGCGCGCGCGCGTCAGCTCGGAGACGAGGTCCATCACCGCCTTCTGCGTCGTCACGTCGAGGCCGGTGGTCGGCTCGTCGGCGATCAGCAGGCGCGGGCGGCAGGCCAGCGCCAGGGCGATGACGATGCGCTGACACATGCCGCCCGAAAGCTCGAAGGGATAGGCGTCATAGCGCTCGGCGGCGCGGGCGATGCGCACCTGTTCCAGCGCCTCGATCGCCTTGGCGCGGGCATTGGCGCGTGTCGCCTGGCCATGGCGCAGCAGCACATCGGCGATCTGCCGGCCGACGGTGCGGATCGGGTTCAACGCGGCGCGCGGGTTCTGGAAGATCATCGAGATCTCCCGCCCGCGGATATCCTGCATCTCGCCCTCGCCCAGCTCGCGCAGTGGCACGCCGGAGAAGGCGATGGAGCCTTCCGCGATGCGCCCGGCGCGGTCGAGGATGCGCATCACCGCGTAGGAGGTGACGGATTTGCCCGAGCCGCTCTCCCCCACCACGCCGAGCGTCTCGCCCCGCGCGATGGAGAGGGAGACGCGGCGCACCGCGCGCACCGGGCCGCGCCGCGTGGCGAATTCGACGGTCAGGTCCTGCACGTCGAGCAGCGGGACATGGGGGGTGTCCATGGGGGGGGTGTCCATGGGGGGGGTGTCCATGGGGGGGCTGTCCATGGGTTCAGCTCCGGCGCTGCGGGTCGACGATGTCACGCAGCCCATCGCCGAGCAGGTTGAAGGTGAAGACGGCGAGCATGAGGGCGAGGCCGGGGAAGAGCGCCACCCACCATTCGCCGGAGACGATGTAGGAGGCGCCTTCCGCCACCATGATCCCCCATTCCGGCGTCGGCGGCTTGACGCCGAGGCCGATGAAGGAAAGGCCCGCCGCGTTGAGGATGGCATAGCCCATGGTGAGCGACATCTGCACCGCCATGATGGGCAGGATGTTGGGCAGGATGGTGGTGAGCAGCACGCGGATCTCGCCATTGCCGGTGAGGCGCGCGGCCTGGACATAGCCGGCCTCGCGCCGCACCGCCGCCTCGGCGCGGGCGATGCGCGCATAGAGCGGGAAATTGACGATGGCGGTCGCGATGACGATGTTCGTCACCGTGTTGCCGAGGGCGGCGACGATGCCCATGGCCAGCACGAAGAGCGGGAAGGCCATGATGGTATCGGCCAGCCGGCCGACGATGCGGTCCGTCCAGCCGCCGAAGAAACCGGCGGCGACGCCGGCGAGGCCGCCGAGCAGGAAGACCAGCGCGACGGAGAAAATGGCGATGCCCATATCGAGCCGCGCGGCGACGACGACGCGCGAGAGGATGTCGCGCCCCAGGTGATCCGTGCCGAAGGGGTGGCGGGCGGAGGGGGCGGCGAGGGCGCGGGTGGTGTCGCTGGCCAGCGGGTCATGCGGTGCCAGCACGGGGCCGAGCACGGCGCAGAGCAGCAGCAGCAGGAAGAGCAGGAAGGCGAGCGCCGTGACCGGATTGCCCGCCACCACATGCCGCGCGTGGCGCAGCAGGGCGGCGAGGGGGGAGGGGGCCTCGGCGGGCAGGGCTGGGGTCTCGGCCATCACGCCACCTTGCGCATGCGGGGGTCGATCAGCCCGTAGAGCAGGTCGATCGCCAGGTTCAGCAGGATGTAGAGGATCGCCATGGTCAGGACGAAGCCCTGCACCGGCGCGAAGTCGGAGGCGATCAGCGCCTCCACCGCGTAGGAGCCGATGCCGGGCCAGGCGAAGACCTTCTCCACCAGCACATTGGCGCCGAGCAGGAAGGAGAAGACCATGCCGAGCGTCGTCAGCACCGGCAGCATGGCGTTGCGGAAGGCGTAGGTGAGGACGACGCTGCGCGCGCCGAGGCCGCTCGCCCGCGCGGTGCGGATGAACTCGGCGGAGAGGGCGGCGAGCATGGCCGCTCGCGTCATGCGCGCCAGCGGCGCGAGGGCGAAGAGGCCGAGCGTCGCCGCCGGCAGGAGGATCTGCGCCAGCGCCGCGTGGAAGACTTCCATATCCCCCGCGAGAAGGCTGTCCACGAGGAGAAAACCGGTGCGCGCGGGCGGCTCGCTGAGGAAGCTGTCCAGCCGGCCGAGCGGCGCGGGCGACCAGCCGAGCAGGTAGTAGAAGACATAGACCGCCAGCAGCCCGGTGAAGAAGACCGGCAGCGAGACGCCCGCCGTGGTCAGCAGGCGGCAGGCATGGTCGATCCACGAGCCCTGCCGCAGGGCGGCGAGGATGCCGAGCGGCACGGCCACCGCCACGGCGAGGAAGAGGCCGAGCAGCGTCAGCTCGGCCGAGGCCGGCAGGCGCGCGGCGATTTCCGCCGCGACCGGCTGGCCGGTGGTCAGCGACACGCCGAGATCCCCCTTCACCAGGGCGGCGATGTAGCTGGCGAACTGCGCCCAGAGCGGCTGATCCAGGCCGAGCTGCGCGCGGATGGCGGCGATCGCCTCCGGCGAGGCCACGGGCCCGGCGAAATAGATCGCCGGGTCGCCGGGCAGCACGCGGGTGAGCAGGAAGGTGACGATGATCACCCCCGCCAGGCTGGGCAGTGCCGTGCCCAGCCGTGTCAGCGCGGTGCGCAGCATCGGCCTGCCCCCTCAGCCCTTGGTGAAGGCGCGGAAGTCAGGCTCGCGGCAGGGCCAGAACTGGTAGCCGCCGATATTCTTCTGCATCGCCATGTCGTGCAGCGGCTGGGCCAGCGGCAGCACCGGCACCTCCTGCTGCGCCATGGCGACGAAGCCCTTCACCGCCGCCTCGTATTCCGCCCTGTCGCCAGTGAAGCGGGCGGCGTCGATCAGCCTGTCCATCGCCGGGTTCTGGTAGGAGGCGACGTTGAAGACCGAGTTGCTGCCGTGGAAGTTCCAGAAGAAATAGTAGTCCGGCCAGTCCAGCCAGCCGGCGAAGCGGTTGATCACCATGGGCGCCGTCTTCTTCGCCAGCTCGCCGCGGAAATTGGCGCCGGGCACCTTGTTCAGCTCCACCGTGATGCCGAGCGGGGCGAGGGCCTCCTTCACCAGCACGGCGATCGGCTCGGCCACCGTGGCCTGCCCGGCATCGAAGAGGACGGAGGTGGTGATGCCGCCCGGCGCCACCTGCTGCACCAGGGCGCGCGCCTTCTCGATGTTGGTGGTGTAGGGGAAGGGCTGCGGCCAGGCGGTGCTCGGCCCGCCCTCGGCGCCCCACATGCCGACGCCGCGGCCATAGAGCGCGGCCTGCATGATCTTCTCATACGGCATGGCCCAGGCGACGGCCTGGCGCAGCCGGGCATCGGTGAAGGGGCCGGTCGCGCTGTTCATGGCGCAGTACCAGATGCCGTTCGGCACCGGCACGCCCACCACCTTCACCTTGCCGGCGGCGGCGAGGTCGGAGAAATCCTTGGGCGGCAGCAGGGCGGAGACATCGGCATCGCCACGCTCCAGCAGGGCGCGGCGGGTGGAGGGCGAGGGGATGTCGCGCGTGATGATGCGGCGCAGCTGCGGCTTCTGGCCCCACCATTCCTCGTTGCGGACATAGATGGTCTCGGTGCCCGGCTTCCAGCTTTCCACCTTGAAGGCGCCGGAGCCGGCGACGTTGTTCTTCAGCCACTCCTTCGCCCAGGGGTCGCCGCCGGAGTTGCGGATGGCCGTCTCGCTGTCGATCACATAGGGGATGGTGACACCGAGATTGGGCATCAGCAGCTTGTCGCGGCGGATGAAGTCGATGCGGAAGGTCCTGTCGTCCAGCGCGACGAACTGTTCCGGCTTCTCCATGCTGCCGGCGGCCATCTGGGTGGTGGCGAAGCCGCCGATGGAGACGGCGCGGTCGAGCGACCACTTCACGTCCTTCGCCGTCACCGGCCGGCCGGAATGGAACTTGGCGTCGCGCAGCTTGAAAGTGACGCTCATGCCATCGCTGGCTTCCTGCCAGCTCTCGGCCAGTTCCGGCTCCAGTTCGTGCAGGGTGAAGGTGCTGCCGCCGCCATCGGGCAGCGGGACTTTTTTGTAGCCCAGCAAACGATCATAGCAGTTCAGCGCCACGCCGTTCACCGGCTGGGAGGCGCCGATGCCCTGCATGTCCAGGCTGTTCGGGCCGTATTCCTGCACCAGCAGCAGGGTCTCGGCGCGGCTGGCCGACTGCGCGGCGGCCGGGGAGGCGCGCAGGGCGGGGGCGGCGAGGGCGCTGGCCGTGGCGGCCAGGAAGGCGCGGCGTTGCATGGGCGTTCTCCCGTCGGGTGCAGCGGAGGAAAGGGGGGAAGGGGCGGGGCGGCGCATCAGGCGAGGGCCGTGCCCTGGCTGGCGAGCCAGGCGCGCCAGCCGCCACTGAAAGAAATATCCTCGGCATCGCGCACGCCCTCGGCCTCGGCGAGGAAGCCCTTGGGCGCGGTGCCATCCTCCAGCAGCAGCGTGCCGAGGCCGAGCGGCGCGGGGATGGCGGCCAGCAGCGCGCCGATGCAGGGCAGCGGCACGGACCAGACCTCGACGGCGATGGCGTGCCCCGCGCCGGGTGCGACGCGCAGCAGGCCGGGGCGGAAGGGCGGGCCGCCGCGCAGGCGGTAGAGGCGGTAGCAGTCCCGCGTGCGCGCGGCGCGCAGGAAGCGGGCATTCAGCGCCAGCAATTCCCCGTTCAGCGGCAGGCCGGACATATGCGCGCCGACGACGACGATCTCCATGCCGCCCTGTTCCATCGCGCCGCTCATGCCGCGGCCTCGAAGCGCAGGCCGAGGGCGGCCAGGGCGGCATCGCCGCCGCCGGGGCCGATGAAGGTGGCGCCGGCGGGCAGGCCATCCGGGCGCGCCGGCCCCGGCACGGCCAGGGCGGCGAGGCCCAGCAGGTTGACGAAGTTGGTGAAGGTGCCGAGCCGCGCATTGGGCGTGATCGGGTCCGCCGCGAGGTCTTCCAGCGTCGGGAAGAGGGGGGCGGTGGGCACGGCCAGGGCGTCCACCACCTGCCAGATGGGGCGGGTGGCAAGGCGCAGTTCTTCCAGCCGGTGCAGGGCGCGGAAGGCATCGGCGGCGCTGTGGCGGCGGCCATTGGCCTCGATGATGCCGCGCGTCACCGGCAGCACCGCCTCTGCCGGGGCAGACTGAAAGAAAGATTCGAGCGAGGCGAGGCGCTCGGCCACCCAGGCGCCTTCATAGAGCAGGGCGGCGGTTTCAAAGAAGGGCGCGAAGGAGAGCGGCACGAGTTCCAGCCCCAGGCCGCTGAGGCGCGCCAGCGCGGCGTCCCAGGCGGCTTCCGCGGCGGGGTCGAAGCGCGGGCGGCTGGCCTCGTCGGGGATGCCGAGGCGGCGGGCCGGGCGGGTGGCGGCGGGCGCGCCGGTGGGGATGTCGCGCGACCAGGGGTCTTCCGCATCCGGCCCGGCCATGGCGGCGAAGACTTCCCACGCCTCGGCGACGCCCTGGGTGAAGATGGAGACGCAGTCGAGCGAGCGGCAGGCGGGGATGACGCCCCGGCTGGAGACGGCGCCCGGCGTGGGCTTCAGCCCGGTGAGGCCGCACAGCCCGGCGGGGACGCGGCCGGAGCCGGCGGTGTCGGTGCCGAGGGCGAAGGGCACCAGCCCGCGCGCCACGGCGACGGCGGAGCCGGAGGAGGAGCCGCCTGGCACCCGCCCCGGCGCGCGCGGGTTGCGCGGCACCGGGTAGGGGGTGCGGACGCCGACGAGGCCGGTGGCGAACTGGTCGAGATTGGTCTTGCCGATGGGGATGGCGCCGGCCTCGACCAGCTTCCGCACCGCCCCGGCATGGCGGGTGGGGGCCTGGGTGAAGGCGGGGCAGGCGGCGGTGGTCGGCATGCCGGCCACGTCGATATTGTCCTTCACCGCGAAGGGAATGCCCCAGAGCGGCAGGCTGCCGCGCTGTGCCGGGTCCAGCGCCGTCAGGCTTTTTTCGAGGGTGGCCTCGTCGGCGACATGCAGGAAAATGCCGGGGTCGTCGCAGGCGGCGAGGTGGCGGCGCAGGGCCCGCAGCAGCCGGGCCGGGTTTTCGCCCGCCGCGTAGAGGCGGCGGTAGCCGGCGAGGTCACCGGGAAAGGAGAGGGTGGACGGCTCCATGCACAGGCCCCGCGGTGCTGCCCCCTCCGGGCTGGCGGGGCTGGCGGAGACTGAGCAAACGGCGTGCCACGGTTTTTGCCGCGCAACGAGCAGGGCAGGCCGCCCGTGGCTTGAGGGGGCTTTGCCCCCTCACCCCCAGCAGGGGGCAGGGCCCCCTGCACCCTCCTTCCGTTGGGTTTCCAAAGGCCTCAGGCCTTTGGTGGCTGCGCGGCACTGCCGCGCAGGTTTGAGAGGGGCAAAGCCCCTCTCAAGACTCCGTTCCCGTTTTCGAACCCTTTCTCAGGCGGCGAGGAACGGGCTGATTGTATGCATCTCGACAAAAAGAGCGCAAAATTTGTGCATCAGGCCGGGATGGCGGCGGCGGGACGGCTGGCGACGCTCTCCCAGGAGGCACCGCTGGAGAGGATATGGTGGCGCATGGCCTCGGCGGCGGGGCCGGCCTCGGCGCGCAGCAGGGCGGCGACGACCACCGCATGCTCGGCATGGGAGCGGGCGAGGCGCTCCGGGGCCTCGAACTGGGCGCCGCGGAAGGGGGCGAGCTGGCGGTGGGTGGCCAGGGCGACCTCGGCGAGGTGGGGGTTGTGCGCGCCCTCGTAGAGCAGGGCGTGGAAGCGGCGGTTGGCCTCGCGGTAGGCGGCGCGGTCGCCGGCGCGCACCATCGGGGCCATGGCGTGGTGGAGGGCTTCCAGGGTGGCGCGCTCGCGCGCTGTCATGCGCAGGGCGGACCAGCGGGCGCAGAGGGCTTCCAGCTCGGCGAGCAGCTCGAAGGCGCCGCGCAGGCGCTCGGGCGCCGGGCAGGCGACGACGGCGCCGCGATGCGGCCGCAGTTCCACGAGCCCCGTGGCGGTGAGTTGCCGCAGCGCCTCGCGCACCGGGGTGCGGGAGACGCCGGCCTCGTCGGCGAGGGCCTGTTCATCGAGCCGCTGCCCCGGCCGCAGGGTGCCGCCGACGATCCGTTCCGCGAGGGTGGCGGCGAGGGCTTCGGCGCGGGTGCGGGGCGGCAGGGACAAGGCGGATCTCCCGATGGCCTCCTTTCACTAAGCCCCGGCACCGGTCCCCGAAAGCCCTGAAACGGATGCGGGGGTCCGGGGGAACTCAGTTCCCCCGGCGGGGAGGTCAGGAGGGGCGGAGCCCCTCCTGCCTTTCTTCCCGTTCTCCCCCCATCCTGACGCAGTGATCCGCCAGCTTCGCCGCCGCCTCCCCCTCATGGGTGACGAGCAGCACCGCCAGCCCGTCCTGGTCGGCCAGCCCGCGCAGCAGCCCGAGGGTTTCGCGCCGCGTCGGCGGATCGAGCCGCGAACACGGCTCATCGGCGACGAGCAGGGCGGGCCGCAGCGAGAGCACCCGCGCCAGGGCGAGGCGCTGCGCCTCCCCACCGCTGATGGCGTCCGGCGCTCTCTCCAGCAGGGCGGGCGCGACCCCCAGCCGCTCCAGCAGCCCCGGCAGGCGGCTGGCGCTGTCCGGCCGCAGGCGGGCGAGGTCGCGCAGGCTGTGGCCGATCGGCCGCCCGGCGGGGAAGACGGCGGTGGGGTCCTGGTGCAGCTTCTGGAAGCGCGGGCGGAGGGTGGCGCGGGTGCGCCGGTCCAGCCCCTGGCCGAGCCAGGAGAGCCGCCCGGCGGCCGGCGGCGCGAGGCCGAGCAGGGTATCCCCCAGCGTGGTCTTGCCGGCGCCGCTCGGCCCGAGCAGGGCGGTGAGGGTGCCGCCGCGCAGGGCGAGGTCGAGCGGCCCGGCGAGATGCCGCCCGCCCCGCCGCAGCGCGAGGCCCTCGGCGCGGGCGATCTCGGCGCCGGGGGTGGCGGGGGGGCGGGGCGGCCAGTGGCGCGGCTCGGCGGCGACGCAGGCGCGGGCGAAGGCGGAGGCTGGCGCGGCGAGCAGGGTGGCGGCCTCCCCCGCCTCGGCGATGCGCCCTTCCTCCAGCACGGCGAGGCCGCCGCCCAGGGCGCGCGGCACGGCGAGGTCGTGGGTGATGATCAGCAGCGCCCGCCCCTGGCCGCGCAGCGCGGCGAGCAGGGCGAGAAGCTCATCCCGCCGGGCGTCGTCCAGGCCCTTGGTCGGCTCGTCGGCCAGCAGGATGGGGGCGGCGGCGGGCAGGGCGAGGGCGGCGAGCAGGCGCTGGGCCATGCCGCCCGAAAGCTGGAAGGGCAGGCGGCGGGCGGCGGCGGCGTCCAGCCCGAAGCGGGCCAGCCAGGACAGGGCCGCCGCCTTGCCCCAGCCTTTCCCTTCCCAGCCTTTCCCCTCCCGCTCTTTCCTCTCATTGCCCAGGGATGCGCGCGGCGGGGCGAGGCGGAGTTGCCCGAGCGCCGGCAGCAGCGGCGCCAGGGCGGCGCCCGGCTCCTGCGGCAGCAGGCAGGTCTGGTGGTGCCAGAGGCGGCGCAGGGCGCGCTGGTCCGCCGCCGGGATGGTGTGGCCGCCGAGGCGGACCCAGCCGCTGGCCGCCATGCAGGCCGGCAGCAGCCCCATGATGGCGGCGGCGATCAGGCTCTTGCCGCCGCCGGAGGCGCCGATCAGGCAGAGGCTTTCCCCCGGCCGCACGGCGAGGCTGATGTCGCGCAGCAGGGGCTTGCCGTCATGGGCGAGGCTGAAGCCCTCCAGCCGCAGCCCGGTGGTGGGAAGCCCGGTGGTGGGAAGCCCGGTGGTGGGAAGCCCGGTGGTGGGGAAGGCGCTCATGCCTCCTCTCCGACGGGGGCGCGGGGCGGCTCGCCGGCCAGGGCCTCGCCGAGCAGGGTGGCACACCAGGTGGCGAGGAAGATGGCGGCGGCGGGGGCGGCCAGCATATGCGGCGAGTCCTGGAGGTAGGGCAGGGCCTCGGCGATCATGCCGCCCCATTCCGGGCGCGGCGGCAGCAGGCCGATGCCGAGGAAGCCAAGGGAGGAGACGGTCAGCAGGTTGCCCCCCAGTTGCAGCGCGGCGAGGGAGAGGAGCGGCCGGGCCAGGGCCGGGGCGGCGTGGCGGCGCAGCCGGTAGGCAGGACCGAAGCCGAGCAGCAGGCTGGCCTCGGCCTGGGGGGCGGCGAGGGCGGCGCGGGCGAGGGGCTCGCAGAGCTGGGCGAAGGCGGGCCAGCGCGTCAGCACCAGCCCGGCCAGCACGGTGCCGGCGCCGCCGCCGAGCAGCTCGGCCGCCAGCAGCACCAGCAGCAAAGCGGGGCAGGCATAGATGGTGGTGGCGAGGCCGAGCAGCAGGCGGCGCGGCAGGCCGTGCAGCGCGGCGGCGGCCAGCCCCGCGAGCAGGCCGAGCAGGCCGGAGGCGGCGCTGGCCGCCAGGGCGAGGCCGAGGGAAAGCGGTGCCGCCGCCACGGTGCGGGCGAGGATGCTGCGGCCCAGCGCATCGGTGCCGAGCCACCATTCGGCGCCGGGCGGGGCGCCGGCGGCCAGGAGGTCCTGCTCCAGCGGGTCCACCGCCAGCAGGGCGGGGCCGGCGAGGGCGGTGCCGCCCAGCAGCAGCGCCAGAGCGAGGCCGAGCCAGGGGATGGGCCGGTGGGCATGGCCGGGGCGGTGGCTCATGCGGCCTCTTGCCGGGCGGCGGCGCGCAGGCGCGGATCGAGCAGCCGGAGAAGAAGCTCGGCCAGCAGGGTGGCCAGCGCCAGCAGCAGGGCGAAGGTCAGCCCCAGCCCGGCGACGACGGGAATATCCCGCGCCAGCAGGGCGCGCAGCAGCAGCAGGCCGATGCCATCGAGGTTGAAGAGCAGTTCCGTGGCCAGGAAGCCCTCCACCACCTGCATGGCCAGCAGCGGCAGATAGGCGGCCACCGGCAGCAGGGCCGGGCGGGCCACGACGCGCAGCGCGACGCGCCAGGGCGGCACGCCGCGCATGCGGGCGAAGCGGGCGGGCCAGCCGGCGGCGGCCTCGGCCACGCCATGGCGGGCGACGCGGGCCAGCCCC
>NZ_JANFNY010000008.1 GCF_024437745.1 Roseomonas sp. GC11
CCTCGGCGGGGGCCGCCGGTTGCGGCGCGGCACCCGCCGCCCGCTGCCGCGCCACGAGCCAGAGCAGCAGCGGCGTGCCCAGCAGCGTCGCCAGACTGCCGGCGGGCGCGGAAGGGCCAAGCAGGGCGAGCAGGCCCTGATCCGTCAGCGCCAGCAGCCCGGCGCCGGCCAGCGCGCTCCAGCTCAGGCGCTGCCCTGGGCGCCGCGCTCCGGCCATCCGGGCCAGGGCCGGGGCGATCAGGCCAATGCCCCCCAGGGCACCGAGTTCCGCCGTCACCAGCCCCGCCAGCAGCATGGCCAGGAGCAACCCGACGAGGCGCAGCCGCGCGGGAGAAAGGCCGGCGGAGCGTGCCCCCTCCGCCCCCAGTTCCAGCAGCGCCAGCGGCCGTGGCAGCAGGGCCACCAGCGGCAGCAGCGCCAGCACCGGCAGCCCGAGCCGCGCCACCCCGCGCCAGCCATTTTGCGCCAGCAGCCCGGCCTGGGTGGCGCTGAGTTCCAGAAGGGCCTCGAACTGCACCAAGAGCAGGGCCTTGTTGGCCGCCTCCAGCGCGAGGGTGACGACCAGCCCGGCGAGAATCACCGCCAGCGGGGCGAAGCCCTGCCGCCGCGCCAGCAGCAGCACCAGACCGACCGCCATCGCCCCGCCGCCGAGCGCGACCGGCCAGGGGCCGAAGGCCAGCAGCCCCGGCGCCCAGAGCGTCGCCCCCACCAGCGCGAAGCGCGCCCCGGCGAAAAGGCCCAGCGTGCCCGGCTCGGCCAGAGGGTTGCGCAGCACCTGCTGGAACACTGCCCCGGCGAGGCCGAGCACCGCCCCTGCCAGCAGCGCCATGGCGAGGCGTGGCAGCGCCGCCTGCCAGAACAGCAGCCCCGCCAGGGCATCGCCCTGCCCGGCGCGACCGAGGAGGGAGAGGGCCTGCGGCAGCGCCAGCAGCAGCGCCAGCAGCACGGGCAGGCCCAGGAGTGACAGACCCAGGAGTGACAGGTCGGGGAATGACGGGCCGGGGAGCGGCCGGGCCAGGGGCAGGCGCCGTTCAGCCATGCGGGCTCTCCCCCACGGCGCGGGGCAGAGCCTCCGCCAGTGCCCCGGCGAAGCGGCGGGCCGAGACGAGGCCGCCATTCGGATAGACCACCGGCAGGGCCAGCACCCTCCTGGCCAGCAGCGCCGGCAGGTGAGGCCAGAGCGCGCCCTCGGCGAGGCGGGCCAGGGCGCGCCCCGTCTCGGCCCCGCGGTCGAAATGCACCAGCCAGGCTTCCGGCATGGCGAAGAGGCTCTCCAGCCCTGCCACGGCCACACCCGCGGCATTGCCGCGCCCTGGCCAGGCATTGCGCAGCCCGAGCGCCTGCAGGACATGGCCCAGCATACTGTTGCCACCGAACAGGGCGATGTTGCGGCCATCCTCCAGCAGCCTGGCCAGAAAAACCGGCCGCCCGGCGCAGGGGGCGAGGCGCGCCCGTGCTGAGGCCAGGGCGGCGGCGAAGCGGGCTTCCTCGGCCGCTGCCTCGGCCTCCCGTCCCGCCAGGGCGGCGATGCGGCGCAGCAGCAGGGTGGCGAGGCCAGTGGCATCGCCCTCCGGCGCGAGGGTGGGCAGCCAGAGCACCGGCGCCACCTGCCCGAGGCGCGCCAGTGAGGCGCGCAGCCCGGAGGGGGCCAGGATGGCATCCGGCGCCAGTGCGGCCAGGAATTCCAGGTTCGGCTCCTGCGCCGGGCCAAGATCGGGCAGGCCGGCGGGAGGGGCGGGCTCCGCCACCAGCCGCCGGTAGAGCGGCAGATTGGCCAGCGCCGCCGGGCGCAGCTCCAGGGTGAGCAGGCACTCCGCATGCAGCAGGTCGAGCGCCACCAGCCGGGGCGGGGCCGCCGCCCACGCCATCCCGCTTCCTGCACCCAGGGCTGGCAGCGCCAGGGCTGCCGCCCGCAGGAGCTTCCTGCGCCGCAGGTTCGTCTGTCCCGGCCTCACCCGGAGGCGCCTCACCAGCGGTAGCTGAGCGTGGCGAGCCAGCTGCGCGGCGCGCCATAGCGGCAGCCCGTGCTGGTGCCCGAGCAGGTGAAATACTTCTCGCCCGTCAGGTTGGCGACATTGAGAGAGAGCGCGGCGCCCGGCAGCTGCGGCAGCAGGTCGCCGAGTTCATAGCGCGCCATGGCGTTGACCAGCGTATAGGCCGGCACATCGCCGCTATAGCCGGGGATATTGTCCTCGCCGAAATACCGCAGGCCGCCACCCAGCGTCAGACCCTGCGCGCCGAGGCGGTCCATCCTGTAGGTGGCCCAGAGCGCGGCGGTGTTGAGTGGCATGAGGCCGACGCGCTGGCCCACCTCCTCCGGCAGCGCGCTCTTGCGGATGCGGGCATCGGTATAGGCATAGCTCGCCACCAGCCCGAGCGGCCCGAACTGCCCGCGCGCCTCCAGCTCCAGCCCGCGCGAACGCACCTTGCCGTATTGCAGGCTGTTGCCGGCGGCATCCGTCGTCAGCGCATTGGTCTGGGTCAGCTCATAGACGGCGGAGGAGAAGAGCAGCTCCGTCCCTGGCGGCTGGTAGCGCAGCCCCGCCTCGTATTGCGTGCTGTGCGAGGGATCGAGCGGATTGCCATTGGCATCCACCGCGATGACCTGGGCGAAGGACTGGCTGAAGCTCACATAGGGCGCGAAGCCGCTGTCGAAGAGATAGACGGCGCCGGCGCGGCTCGTCACCGCGCTGTCATTCTGCTTCACGTCGCTGCCGCTGCGGTAGACATGCGTCAGGCGGTTGGCCTCGTCATAGCGCAGGCCGAGGGAGAGCACGAGCCGGTCGATCCGCGCCTGGTCCTGGAGATAGGCGCCATATTGCTCGCCCGTGGTGCGCGAGCCCCGGTCGACGCTGCGGTTCACCACGGGGGTGCTGCCATAGACGGGGTCGTAGATACTCAGGCTGGTGGCGCTGCCCTGGTAGCGGTGCGAGCTGTAGAGGGCATGGAAATAATCGATGCCGGCGAGCAGCGTATGCTGGACCGGGCCGGTGGCGAAGCGCGTCTCCAGCGAATTGTCGAGGGTGATGCTGCTGGACTGTTCATCGCGCACGCTCACGCCACGGCTGAGGCGGCCATTGGCCGCGAGGCTGCCATAGGTGAGGTAGTCCCACGCCCCGGTGGAGGAGAAGCCGCGCGCGCTGCTGCGCCAGGTGACCGCATCGCTCAGGCGGCGCTCCAGCGTGTAGCCGAGGCTATAGGCCTCGACCTCGAACTTGTCGAAGCCCGGCTCGCCGATGAAGCGGTCCCGCGGCATGGTGCCGGCGCTGAGCACGGCATAGGGCATGGGCGGTGCGAATTGCGTCGAGGTGCGCTGGTAGCTGGCGAGCAGCGTCAGCGCCGTCTCGGCATCCGGCTTCCAGGTGATGGCGGGGGCGATATAGACGCGGTCATCCCGCACATGGTCCACCCAGTTCTGGCCATCGCGCCACAGGCCGGTCAGCCGGTAGAGCAGGGTGCCATCCTCGTTGAGGCGGCCACTGGTGTCACCTGAGACCTGGGCGCGGCCCTGGCTGCCGGCGCTGAGATTGACCTCGCTGAAGGGCGCCTCGGTCGGCCGCTTGCTGAGGCTGTTGACGAGGCCGCCGGGGGCGAGCTGGCCATAGAGCACCGAGGCCGCGCCGCGCACCACCTCGATGCGCTCCAGCCCGTAAGGCTCCTGCGCCATGGCATAGACATTGGGGGCGAGGCGCAGCCCGTCGCGCATCATGCCGCTATAGGCATCGGCGACGTTGAAGCCGCGGATCATGAAGTCATCCACCGCCCGGCTGAAGGTGGAGGATTGCGAGGTGACGCCCGGCGTATAGGCCAGCGCATCGCTGAGGCTGGAACTGGCCGTGTCGCGCATCTGGTCGCGCGGGACGACGGAGAGGGATTGCGGCGTTTCCACCAGCGGCGTGTCTCCGCGCATGGCGGAGGCGCCGAGCGTGGCGAGATAGCCCTGGACGGGATCGGTGGCGCGTGGCGTGGCGGCGGCCACGCTGACCTCGGGCAGGGTGGTCTCGGCGGAGGAGGCAGGGGGGGCGGGCAGGGGCTGTAGCATCACCACCCCGCTCTCTCCCCCACGGGCGGCAAGGCCGGTGCCGGCGAGCAGGCGGTGCAGCGCGGCCGCGCGGCTCATCCGCCCCGTCACCCCCGGCGAGGCGCGCCCTTCGAGCAGGCTGGCCTCAGCCGAGAACTGCCACCCCGCCTGCCGCCCGAACAGCGCCAGCGCCGAGGCCAGGGGTTGCGGGGCAATGGCGAAGTCGAGCGCTTCCGCCGCGGCGGTGGCGGGCGGCTGCTGCGCCCGGGCGCCGGGCGAGGCCGGGGCGGGCGCGAGCAGGGCGAGGGCGGTGCTGGCCAGCAGCCAGGCCAGGCGGCCGATCCGGGGATGGGGCATGGAGGGGGTCGGTCCTTGTCGTGACAGCCATTGCGGCGCCGTCGCATGGAAGGCATTGCGACGCACTCGCAGTCAGGGTGTCAGACGAGGCCATGCGGCGGGTTTTTCAGAAATTCCGCATTCGTGATGAAAAACGGGCCGTATGAAAAAATTGGCCGGGGCCATGCTCAGGCGGCCTCGACCAGATAGAGCAGTGGCGAGAGCCGCCGCACCATACCCCCCACCGGCGCCACCATGGCCCGCAGCGCCCGCTCAGGCTCGCGCGGATCATACAACCCGGTGAGGCGGCGCTGCCCCAGGGTCGCATCCCGCAGCAGCACCCAGCCGTGATGATAGCGCCCGATCAGGTCGATGGCGTCGGACAGGCTGGTATCCTGCAGGAAGAGCGGGCCATCGCGCCAGGTGGCGATGCTGGCCGGGGCCTGCCGCCCGCGCTGCCAGCTGCAGGCCCCGGGCGCGAGCCGGAGGCTCTCCCCCGCCGCGAGTTCCTGGCGCAGGGCCGGGGAAGGCCGGTCATCCTCCAGCGTGACCTGCCCGCGCTGCACCGCGACCTGAAAGCCGCCGCCGAGCAGTTGCAGGTCGACATCCGCCCCCGGCACGCGCAGCCGCGTGCCCTGGGCCAGCACCAGCAGGGGTTGTGCCGGGGCGGTGGCGGCTTCCAGGAAGGCGCCGCCCTCCAGCACCTCCAGCAACCGCCGCTCCGGCCCGAAATCCAGCCGCAGCGCGCTGCGTGGCGCCAGGGCGATCCGGCTGCCATCCGGCAGAGTGGCGTTGCGCTGTTCGCCGGTGCCGGTGCTGAGATCGGCCTGCCACGCCCGCCGCAGACCGGGGGCGAGCAGGGGCAGGGCGATGCCGGCGGCCAGGGCCGGCCAGAGCGCGCGGCGGGCCAGGGCCACCGGAGCCACCGCACGGGCCGGCTGCCGGGCGTGCGGCAGGCTTTGCTGCTGGGGCCCCACGGCGCCGAGGCCGTGCCAGAGGTGGGCCGCCCGTGTCCAGGCGGCGGCATGGGCGGGGGCAGCGGCCAGCCACGCCGCATGAGCCCGGCGCAGGCCCGCATCATGCGGGGCCTCGCGCAGGCGCAGCAGCCAGTCCAGTGCCTCTTCCAGCGCCGGGTCTGCGGCGGGGCCGGTCATGGCGCGGCATCCGGCAGGGCGGCGGCAAGACGCAAGAGGGCATCCTTCACAAGGCGATGGGCCGTCGGCACCGACACGCCGAGGCGGGCGGCGATCTCCTCCAGCCGATAACCGCCAAAGCGGTGCATTTCGAGCGCGATGCGGCTTTGTTCGGGCAATTCCGCGAGATGCGCAGCCAGATGCCGCAGGCTCTGGCGCAGGGCGGCCTCCTCCTCCGGCGTGGGGGGCGGGGCGGGGTGCAACCAGTCCTCGGGCTGCTCGCGGTGGCGCTGGTCGGCCAGATGCCGCCGCCCCCGGTCCCAGACCAGGTTGCGCACGATGCGGAAGAGATAGGCGAGGGGGCGGCGGATCTCCGCCGTGCTGGCCTCGGCCGGCAGGCGGAAATAGGCGTCCTGCAGCACATCCTCCGCGCTGCTGCGATCCCCGGTCAGGGCGGCGGCATAGTCGAGCAGCCGCGGCTGATGCCGCAGATACAGCTCAAGGGGGCTGTGGTCGGGCAAACCGGCACCTGCGCTGCGGCTGACTGATATTGATACTTATTATCACTTTATGAAACCCGACGGCAAGAGGCGCAGGCCAAGCCTGGCCCCGGGGCCATGCCGCTGGGCCATGTGGCTTGCAGGCACCTCAAAATTGATATTAAGAATCATTCGCGATTTATCGGAGCGCCGCATGCCCCTTCTCGACATCCAGGACCTCACCGTCCGCTTCGATACCGGCGAAGGCACGGTCCATGCCGTCAACGGGGTCACCTACAGCCTGGAGGAGGGCGAGACCCTGGGCGTCGTGGGCGAAAGCGGCAGCGGCAAGAGCGTGCATGTGCTGAGCCTGCTCGGGCTGATCCCGCGGCCGCCGGGGCGCATCGCCGGCGGCCGCGCGCTCTTCCGGGGGCGCGACCTCCTGGCCATGTCCGAGCCGGAACTGCGCGCCATCCGTGGCGCGGAGATCGGCATCATCTTCCAGGACCCGATGACCGCGCTGAACCCCGTGCTGCGCGTCAGCACGCAGATCGTCGAGGCCCTGGTCTGCCACCGCCGCATGAGCCGCGCTGCCGCGCTGCGCCGCGCCGTGGAGCTGCTCGACCTCGTCGGCATCCCCGAGCCGCACCGGCGCGTCACGCAATACCCGCATGAATTCTCCGGCGGCATGCGGCAGCGGGTGATGATCGCCATCGGCATCGCCTGCGAGCCGAAGCTGCTGATCGCCGATGAGCCGACCACGGCCCTCGACGTCACCGTCCAGGCCCAGGTGCTGGAACTGATGCGCGACCTCAAGAAGCGCCTGGGCATGGCGATGATCTGGATCACCCACGACATGGGCGTGGTCGCCGGCATCGCCGATACCGTGCAGGTCATGTATGGCGGGCGCATCCAGGAGCGCGGCCCGACCCGCGCCGTCTTCCACGATACGCGCAGCGCCTATACCTGGGGCCTGCTGCGCTCCCTGCCGGATCACGGGCAGGCGCCGGAGCCGGATGCCGAAGGGCGGCGGCCACGCCTGCTGCAGATCGGCGGCCAGCCGCCCGATCTCTTCCAGACCCCCAAGGGCGACCCTTTCGCCCCCCGCAACCCCTGGGCCACCGAGCGCTGCCAGCAGGAGGTCCCGCCGCTGGTGCAGGCCCCCGGCGGGGCGCCCGGCCACATGGTCGCCGCCTGGTATGACCTGCGCGCGGCGAAGGAGAAGGCAGCATGAGCAGCACCGGGACACCCCTCCTCGCGGTCGAGGGCCTGACGCGGGATTTCGTGACACGGCGCGGCCTCTTCGGCCAGCCGGTGCAGGTGATGCGCGCGGTGGACAATGTCGCCTTCGACATCCAGGCCGGCGAGACGCTCGGCCTTGTCGGCGAGTCCGGCTCGGGCAAGAGCACCACGGGCCGCATGGTGCTGCGGCTCGACGATCCCAGCGCCGGCAGCATCCGCTTCGAGGGGCAGGACATCACCCGCCTCGGCGGCGCCGGCCTCGCCGCGGTGCGGCGACGCATGCAGGTGGTGTTCCAGGACCCTTACTCCTCGCTCAACCCGCGCATGCGGGTGGGGGAAAGCGTGGGGGAGCCGCTGCGCACCCATGGCCTCGTCGCCGGCAAGGGCGAGCAGCGGGACCGCGTGGCCGCGCTCTTCACCCAGGTTGGCCTCGACCCGCGCTTCATGGACCGCTTCCCGCACCAGTTCTCGGGCGGCCAGCGCCAGCGCATCGGCATAGCCCGCGCCATCGCGCTGGGGCCGAAGCTGATCGTGGCGGATGAGCCGATCACCGCCCTCGATGTCTCGATCCAGGCGCAGATCATCAATCTCTTCCTGGATCTGCAGGAGCAGATGGGCATGGCTTATCTGTTCATCGCTCATGACCTCGGCATGGTGCGCTATCTCTGCCACCGCGTCGCCGTCATGCTGCGCGGACGGATCGTGGAAATGGGGCCGACGGCGCAGGTCTTCGGCGATCCGCGCCACCCCTATACCCGCGCCCTGCTCTCCGCCGCGCCGATCCCGGACCCGGACCGCGAGTTGCAGCGCCAGCGCATTGCCTACGAGATCGTGCCGCCGCCGCCCGGCGCGGTGATGCAGGAAGTCACCCAGGGCCATTGGGTCATGGCCGCCTGAGCGGCGGCTTGAAGGCGCTGGTTGATGACGCTGGTCTGAGGGGGCCTTGCCCCCTCAGCCATCTCCCGCCCCCTCTCAGTGGAGGCAGGTGGAGGGCGCCGGACCTTCCCAGGCCCGCAGCGCGCGGAAGCCATGCCGGCGCAGCGCCGCCGAACCGCGCGGCAGGTGCAGCCCCGCCTGGTGCAGCAGCGCCACCAGCATCCCCGCATGCTGCGCGATGGCCAGCGCATCGCGCGGCGCCGCCATCCCCAGCAGCACGGCCACCGCATCCTCCTGCCGCCCCTCCTGCTGCAGGGCGAGCAGATCGACGAGGTCAAGCTCATCGGCGCTGAGGTTGGGATGACAGACGCAGTTGACGTCGATCATCCGCGTGGCGCCCTGGTTGAGGGCCAGCATCATCGCGTCCAGCACGGCGGCGCCCTCCGGAATGCCGAGATCGGCATAGAGGGCGGCGATTTCCTGGCCCGTGGCGATGCCCCGGCTCAGCCCGATCGCCCAGGCGCGCATGCTCCACAGCAGGGCGCCCTCCAGCGGCGAAAGCGCCGCGCAGAGGTTGGGCTGGTCCCCGTCGGCCCCAGGAGCTGGCGCGGTGGCGGCATTCCGGTGGGTCATCTCCATGGCGGCTTTCCTTTCCCTGCGGCACGAGGCGGAGATTATCGCTATTGATAATCATTCTCAATAACCCATCCTGCATCCCGCGAGGGCACAGAAAGAGGGCAGGGCGCGCAGAAAACACACATCCCGCCGCGGCGGGCGGGCGATACGGCAAAATCTTTTTCGGCCCGTGACCCGGCTGGCATTTGCTGCCCCTCCAGGCCCCGTTAGAGTCCTGCCTCTGGCGCACCAAACCGTTACGCCGATCAAGGGAAGCCATTCGAATGCCGTTGCTTGCCGAGCCCGTCGCCGACGACGCCACCCTGCCGCAGGAGGTGGATGTCGCCATCATCGGTGGCGGCATCGCCGGGGTCACGGCCGCCTATTTCCTCGCCAAGGCCGGGCAGCGTGTCGCGGTGCTGGAAAAGGGCGTGATCGCCGGGGAGCAATCCAGCCGCAACTGGGGCTGGTGCCGCGTGCAGAACCGTGACGAGCGTGAAATCCCGCTGATGCTGAAGAGCATGGCGCTGTGGGAGAGCCTGCCAGCCGAGGCGGGCATCGATGTCGGCTTCCGCCGCACCGGGCTGATCTATGCCACCAGCAGCCGGCAGGACATGGAGAACTGGCGCACATGGCTGGATATGGCCCGCGCCTACCAGGTCCATAGCCGCCTGCTGACGGCCGAGGAGGCCCGCGCCATGACCCCGGGCCATAGCGGCGCGGATCAGTGGATCGGCGGCGTGCATTCCCCGAATGATGGCATGGCAACGCCGAGCCGGGCGGCCCCCGCCATCGCCGGGGCGGCGCGCGCCCTGGGCGCCACGCTGCATCAGCGCTGCGCGGTGCGCGGGCTGGATATCCAGGGTGGGCGCATCGCCGGTGTCATCACCGAGCGCGGCACCGTCCGCGCGGGCTCGGTGCTGCTGGCCGGTGGCGCCTGGTCCTCGCTCTTCCTCAAGCGCCATGGCATCGACCTGCCGCAATCCAGCATCCGCTCCACCGTCTTCGCCACGGAGCCGGCGGCGGAAGTGACACCGGGCGGCCTCTACACGCCGGAAATCACCATCGGCCGGCGCGAGGATGGCAGCTACATCATCGCCGCCAGCAACCGCGGCGATATCGAGATCACGCCGCAGGGCATCCGCTACGCGCTCAAATTCTGGCCCACCCTGGTGGCGCGCCGGAAGATGGTGCGCTTTGCCATCGGCGAGTCGTTCTTCCGGGGGCCGCAGGCGTTGATGCGCCCCTGGCGCATGGACCGGCCCACCATCTTCGAGGCTGATGACATGCGCATCCTCGACCCGACGCCGAAGGAGAGCATCGTCGCCCCGGCGTTGCGCCAGCTTGGCATCTCCTTCCCGGCCCTCCAGGGCGTGAAGCGGGGGAAGCTGTGGGGCGGCTGGATCGACTCCACGCCGGACGCCGTGCCCGTCATCTCTTCGGTGCAGGCGATGCCGGGGCTGTTCCTCTCCACCGGCTATAGTGGCCATGGCTTCGGCATCGGGCCCGGCGCCGGGCATCTGGCGGCCGATCTCATCCTCGGCCGCGCGCCGATCGTCGACCCGACGCCCTTCCGCTATGAGCGACTGGTGGATGGCTCGCCGATCCAGAAGCCGGGAATGATGTAAAAACAAGAAAGGGTTCTTTTTTGTAAAAAAGAACCAAAAAACTTTTCTCAGTTTGGTGTCCCGCCTCAGGCCGTGGGGCGCCAAACTGAAAGAGTCTTTTTGCTTCTTTTTCTTCAGAAAAAGAAGATTAGACCCTTCTGGTCTGCGAGGGCATCTCGCCAAACCGTGCCCGGTATTCCTGGCTGAAGCGCCCGGGATGGCCGAAGCCGCAGGCAGCGGCCACCTCGGCCACACTGCCTCCCTCGCCGCACCGGAGTTTCTCCCGCGCCATGTCCAGCCGCACCTGCCGCAGATAGCGGATGGGGCTGGTTTCCCGGAAACGCGCGAAGCCCTCCAGCAGGGTCCGCACCGGCACGCCCGCGGCGGTGGCGATGCGCTGGAGGTCGAGTTCTTCCGTGGCATGGGCGTGGATGAAGCGTTCCGCCCGCACCACCATGGCCGGTGCGGCTCCACGGGCCGGGGGGGCCTCCACCGCGCGGCGAGGCAGGCCGGCCAGCAACAGGCTGATGAGCAGTTGCTCATACTCCGCCCCGATACGTGGCTGGTCGCGGGCCAGTTCCGCCAGTCCCTCCTCCTGCATCAGCAGGCGCAGCAGGCCGAGGGCAGGGGCCAGGGCCGGGCGTGCCAGGTCGATCTGCGGCGCCAGGGCCAGGGTGCCCTCGCCATGGTGGCGCGCCAGGGCCGCACGATCGAGGCGGACAAAGAACTGCTCGCAATCGGCGGAGAAGCTGGCCTCGAAGCTCTGGCCGGGGGCGCAGGCGAAACCGTGGCGCTCATCCAGGCGGATCTCGTCACCGCCGCGCAGCCGCACGACGCCACTCCCCCGCGGGCAGAGGATGAGGAGGTGATAGCCCGCCATTTCGGGCACCCGCACCCCCATGGCGCCCCCGTAGCGCAGCGCCCCGAAGCCCAGCCCGGCCATGCGGACGAAGCTCATGCGGGAAACGCCATCCTGCGCCACGCCCTGCGGCAGCAGGTGGTGGGGCGCCAGGACGCGCGTGATGCGCTCCCGCGTCTCGTCCAGGTCGTGCGATTCGAAATAGCGCCAGGCGCGCAGCAGGGGCGCGGGGGCAAGCGTGCTCGCCAGGGGCGTCGCCATCGTGCGGGGCCTCGTCCATGCGTCGTGTCTTTTATTCCGCACAGCTTATGCAAGTGGCACGCCATGGCCAGCCCTATCCGCCGGCGGCGGGTGGGCGGCGCCCTGTCCGGTTTCCGCAACAAATTGCGCCGGCATGGCGGAAGGCCCTTGCCGGCCTGCCTGCCCCACCGGCCCAATGCGGCAACGGAGAGGGACTTCACGCATGCTCAGACGAACCGTCCTCGGTGCCGCCGCCCTGCCGCTGCTCGGTGGGCTGGCGCGCCCCGCCCTGGCGCAGAACGCCCCGGTCAAGGTTGCCTTTCTCGGCACCCTGTCCGGGCCGGCCGCCAGCCTCGGCAACCAGCTGCGCGATGGCTGGCTGACCGGTGTGAAGCACCTGGAAGGCAGGCTCGGCGGCCGCCCCGTCGAGACCCTGGTGCTCGATGACGAGCTGAAGCCCGATGTGGCCCTGACGAAGATCCGCGCCGCGCTGGAGCGGGACAAGGTGGATTTCGTCGTTGGCGTGGTGTTCAGCAACATGCTCCAGGCGATCTTCCGCCCGGTGACGGAGAGCGAGACCGTCCTGATCACCACCAATGCCGGGCCTTCGACCTATGCCGGGCGCGGCTGCAACCCCTTCATGTTCACCACCGCCTACCAGAACGACCAGCCGCACGCGACCATGGGGCAGGTGGCGCAGGAGGAGGGCTACAAGCGCGTCTTCATCCTCGTTCCCAACTACCAGGCGGGCAAGGACGCCGTGAACGGCTTCAAGAGCCGCTTCAAGGGCGAGGTGGTGGACGAGGTCTATGTCCCGCTCAACCAGCTCGACTTCTCGGCCGAGGTGGCGCGCATCGCGGCGTTGAAGCCGGATGCCATCTTCACCTTCATGCCCGGCGGGCTCGGGGTGAATCTGGTGCGGCAATACCGGCAGGCGGGGCTGGCCAATATCCCCTTCCTCTCCACCTTCACGGTGGACGAGGCGACGCTGCCGGCACAGCAGGATGCGGCGCTGGGCTTCTTCACCGCCGCCACCTGGGCGCCGGACTTCCCGGGCGAGGCCAGCCAGCGTTTCGTGCGTGATTTCGAAGCGGCCTATAACTACGTCCCCGGCAATTACGCCGCGCAATCCTATGACGCCGCGCTGCTGATCGACTCCGCCCTGAAGGCCACGGGTGGCCGCACCAGCGACAAGCCCGCCCTGCGCGCCGCGCTGGAAAAGGCGGATTTCCCCTCCCTGCGCGGGCGCTTCGCCTTCGGCCGCAACCACTATCCGGTGCAGGATTTCTGGCTCTGCAAGGTGGTGAAGCGTCCGGACGGGAAATTCGCCACGGCAACGGTGCGCAAGGTGCTGGAGAACGACACCGATCCCTATGCCGGCGAATGCCGGTTCCGCGGGTGATGTCCGGCCTCTTCCTGGTCCAGCTGCTGAATGGCGTGCAACTCGGCGTGCTGCTTTTCCTGGTGGCCGCCGGGCTGACGCTGGTCTTCGGCGTCATGCACTTCATCAACCTGGCGCATGGCGTGCAGTACATGCTGGGCGCCTATCTCGCCGCCTCGCTCGGCATCTGGACGGGCAGCTTCTGGCTCGGCCTGCTGCTGGCGCTGCCACTCTCGCTGGCGGCGGGGCTGCTGCTGGAATTCCTCGTCTTCCGCCATCTCTATGACCGTGACCATCTGAGCCAGGTGCTGGCCACCTTCGGCGTCATCCTCTTCCTGGACGAGGCGGTGCGCGCCCTCTGGGGCAGCGCGCCGCTGCCGGTGCCGCAGCCAGAGGGGCTGGGCAGCATCGTGCTGATGCCGGGGCTGCTCTACCCGGTCTACCGGCTGGTCATCATCGGCGCCGGGCTGGGGGTGGGGCTGCTGCTGTGGCTGCTGGTGGAGCGCACGCGCATGGGCATGCTGGTGCGCGCCGGGGCGAGCAATGCGCCGATGGTCTCGGCGCTTGGCGTCGATATCCGCCGCCTCTTCACCATCGTCTTTGGCTTCGGGGCGATGCTGGCGGGCTTTGGCGGCGCGCTGGCCGGGCCGGTCTTCGCCGTGGTGCCGCGAATGGGGGATACGGTGCTGATCCTCGCCTTCGTCGTCATCGTCATCGGTGGCATCGGCTCCATCCGGGGCGCTTTCCTGGCGGCTTTGCTGGTCGGGCTGGTCGATACGCTGGGCAAGGCCATGCTGCCGGACTTGCTGCGGCTGGTGCTTGATGCCGCCCCGGCGCGGCAGGCGGGGGCGGCGCTGGCCTCCATGCTGGTCTATCTGCTGATGGCGGGCATCCTCGCCTTCCGCCCGGCCGGCCTGTTCGGGGGCGTGCGGGCATGACCGCCCTGCTGCGCCGGCAGGCGCTGCCGCTCGCCCTGCTGCTGGCGCTGGCCCTGGTGCCGGTGCTCGGCGTGCAGGATGGCTTCTCGCTCGGGCTGCTGGCACGGGCGATGATCCTGGGCATCGCTGCCACCAGCCTCTCGCTGCTGGTCGGCGGCGCGGGGCTGGCCAGCCTGGGCCATGCGGCGGCACTCGGCATCGGCGCCTATGCCGTGGCCACGCTCGACCTGCTTGGCATCACGGAGGGCGCCGTCGTCTTCCCCGCCGCCATCCTGGCGGCTGCCCTTTATGCGCTGCTGACGGGCCTTGTCTCGCTGCGCACAGGGGGCGTGCATTTCATCATGATCACCCTGGCCTTCGGGCAGATGGTCTATTTCGCCACCTCCTCGCTCTCCGCCCTGGGCGGGGATGATGGCTATACCCTCTATGGCCGCACGGAATTCCTGGGCGCGCGGCTGCTGGAGGGGCGGCTGCCCTTCCATTACCTCTGCCTGGGGCTGGCCGCCGCCACCTGGCTGTTCTGCTCCATGCTGCTGGAGAGCCGCTTCGGCCGGGTGCTGCGCGCGGCGAAGGAAGAGCCGATGCGGGTGCGCGCGCTCGGCCTGTCCCCTTACCCGTATCGCCTTGTGGCCATGACCATCGCCGGGGCGCTGGCCGGGCTGGCCGGGGCGCTGATGGCGAATGCCATGGAATTCGTCTCTCCGGCGATACTCTCCTGGCCGCGTTCGGCGGACCTCCTGTTCATGGTGATCCTGGGCGGGGTGGGGCATCTGCATGGCGCCCTGCTCGGTGCCCTGGCACTGGTGCTGGCGGAGGAGGTGCTCTCCCATCTCTGGGACCACTGGCGGCTGCTCTTCGGCCCGCTGCTGATCCTGGCGGTGATCTTCCTGCGCGGCGGGCTGGCGGGGCTGCCGGCGCTGCTCGCCCAGAAGCTTGTCCAGACTCTGGACCGGAGGGCACGGTGATGGCGCCCCTCCTCGAACTGCGCGGCCTGAGCAAGAGCTTCGGCGCCCTGGCGGTGACGCGCGGCGTCTCGCTGGCGGTGGCACCGGGCGAGATCCATGCGGTGATCGGCCCCAATGGCGCGGGCAAGACGACGCTGATCCACCAGATCAGCGGCACGCTGCGCCCTGATGCCGGGCAGGTGCTGTTCCGCGGCCAGGATGTGACGGCGCTGGACCTGCCGGCGCGGGCGCGGCTCGGCTTGGCGCGCAGCTTCCAGATCACCTGCATCATCCCCGGCTTTACCGCCCTGGCCAATGTGGCGCTGGCGGTGCAGGCGCGCAGCGGCTCCTCTTTCCGCTTCTTCCGCCGCGCCGAGGCGGAGGAGGCACTGAACGCCCCCGCCCGCGCGGCGCTGGAACGCGTCGGCCTCGGCCATCGCGCCGGGGCGGTGGCGGGCACGCTCTCGCATGGCGAGAAGCGGCAGCTGGAACTGGCTATCGCGCTCGCCTCCGCCCCCAGCCTGCTGCTGCTGGACGAGCCATTGGCCGGGGCCGGGCCGGAGGAGACGGCGCGCCTCGTCGCGCTGCTGCGCGCCCTGCGCGGCGATTACGCCATCCTGCTGGTCGAGCACGACATGCAGGCCGTCTTCGCCCTGGCGGACCGCATTTCCGTGCTGGTCTATGGTCAGCTCATCGCCAGCGGCACGCCGGAGGAGATCCGTGCCCATCCCGAGGTGCGCGCCGCCTATCTCGGCGAGGACGAGCTGGCATGATGCTGGAGATCGACAGCCTGCGCGCCGGCTATGGCGAGACAATGGTGCTGCACGGTTTTTCTCTCGCTGTCGCCCAGGGCGAAGTCCTGGCGCTGCTTGGCCGCAACGGCATGGGCAAGACGACGAGTCTGCGCGCCCTGCTCGGGCTGCTGCCCAGCCGGGGCGGGGGGCGCCGCTTCCGCGGTCATGACCTCGCGGGGATGAAGCCGCACCAGGTGGCGCAGCTCGGCATTGGCCTGGTGCCGGAGGGGCGGCAGATCTTCCCGACGCTGACGGTGGAGGAAAACCTCGTCGCCACGGCGGCGCTGCGGGCCGGGGCGCGCTGGTCACTGGCGGAGGTCTATGCGTTGTTCCCCCGCCTGCGCGAGCGGCGACGCAACCTCGGCAGCCGCCTCTCGGGCGGCGAGCAGCAGATGCTGGCCATCGGCCGCGCGCTGATGACCAACCCCCACCTGCTGGTGCTGGATGAGGCAACGGAAGGGCTGGCCCCGGTGATCCGGGCGGAGATCTGGTCCGTCCTCGCCACGCTGAAGCGGGAGGGGCTGTCCATCCTGCTGGTGGACAAGAATCTCGGCGCGGTGCTCCGCCTCGCGGACCGCGCCGTGGTGATCGAGAAGGGCCGCGACGTCTGGTCGGGCACGAGCGCCGCGCTCGCTGCCGCGCCGGAACTGCGCGAGGCCTATCTGCATGTGTGAGACAAGGGAGACAACGCGATGACGATACCGGTCAATGACGCGGGCATTACCCCCGCCGGGGAAGGCATTGGCGGGGTGGTCTGGAACATCCTGGGCCAGACCTACAAGCCGGTGCAGCATACCGAGCATTCCTTCGCCTTCGACACGCTCTTCCCCCCCGGCACCTTCGTGCCGCCGCATGCGCATCCGGACCAGGACGAGTTCATCCGCGTGCTGGAGGGCGAGTTCGACATCTGGCTGAACGGCTCGGAGGCCAAGGCGAAGGCGGGGGACCTGATCCGCATGCCGATGGGCTCGCAGCACGGCATCTTCAACCGCTCCGCCCTGCCGGTGCGCGCCCTGTTCTGGGTGGCGCCGTCGCGGCAGCTCTACACGCTGTTCACGCGCCTGCACAACCTGGCCGACCCGGCCGAGGTCGTGCGCGTCGCCGCCGAGCACAATATCCACTTCCTGCCGCCGCCGGCCTGAGCTGCCAGCCTGGGCCGCCAGGCCTGGGCCGCCAGCCTGGGCCGCCAGCCTGGGCCGGGGGGGGGCATGCCGGGCGTGGCCTCCCGCCCGGTTGTCCCGCCTGCCTTCCCCCGTGTTCCGAGCCCGTTTTTCCGGTGAGGCCATCCTGCCTGCCAGGGAGATGTGACCATGCGTGTCCTGATCGCCGGGGGAGGCATTGGCGGCCTGACCCTGGCCCTGATGCTGCACCAGCGCGGCATCGGCTGCGCTCTCTTCGAGGCCGCGGCCGAGGTGCGGCCGCTTGGCGTCGGCATCAACGCCCTGCCGCACTGCATCCGCGAACTGGCGGCGCTGGGTCTGCTGCCGCAGCTGGATGCCATCGGCATCCGCACCCGCCGGCTGACCTATGCCAACCATCTTGGCCAGACCATCTGGTCCGAGCCGCGCGGGATGCATGGCGGGCACGATGTGCCGCAATTCTCCATCCATCGCGGCCGCTTGCAGGCGATGCTGTGGGAGGAGGCCGCGCGGCGCCTGGGCAGGGAGGCGATCCGGCCCGGCCAGCGCCTCACCGCCGTCACGCAGGAGGGCGAGGCTGTGACCGTCCGCCTCACCGCCGCCGATGGCACGGAAAGCCTGGAGCGCGGGGACGTGCTGGTCGGCGCCGATGGCATCCATTCGGCGCTGCGTGCCCTGCTGCATCCGCAGGACCCTGGCATCCGCTGGAACGGCATCCAGATGTGGCGCGGCGCGGTGGAGTGGCCCGCCTTCGAGGGCGGGGATGCCATGGTGGTGGCGGGGGATGGGGTGGCCAAGCTCGTGCTCTACCCCATCGCGCCGGGGCTGACGCCGGAGACGCGGCTGACCAACTGGGTGATCTATGCCCGCACCGCAGAACCCGGCGCCCCTCTGCCGGCGCGCGAAAGCTGGTCCCGCCGCGGGCGCTACGAGGATTTCGCGGCCTTCGCCGGCCGCCTGAACCTGCCCTTCATCGCGGTGGAGGCGCTGATCCGCGCCACGCCGGATATTTTTGAGTATCCGATGTGCGACCGCGACCCGCTGCCCTTCTGGACCCAGGGGCGCGTCACCCTGCTCGGCGACGCGGCGCATGCGATGTATCCGGTGGGTTCCAATGGCGCCTCCCAGGCCATCCTGGATGCGCGCTGCCTGGCTGACCTGCTGGAGCGCCACCCGGCGCCCGAGGCCCTGGCGCGCTACGAGGCGGAGCGCCTGCCGGCCACGGCGGCCATCATCCGCTCCAACCGCACCGGCGGGCCGGAACGGGTGATCGACCTGCTGGCCGAACGCGCCCCGGCGGGCTTCACGCGGCTGGAGGATGTGATCGACCCGCGCGAGGTGGCGGAGGTGGCGCAGGGCTATGCCCGGCTGGCCGGCTTCGCCGTGGCGTCCTCCCCCGGCTGAGAGGCAGCGGGGGGAAGGAGGGGGCAGGAAGGAGAGGACGGGGAGGGAAGAGAAGGGCCCTGGCCAGCGGCGCCCGCGCCGCCTAATCCTGGCCCGATGGCAAGGCACGCCCCGCCGCCCCCGTGGCGCGCCTTGCGGCTTCCTGCCTCGAAAGGCCCGTTCTCCGCCATGGATCGCCGTTCCTTCCTGCTGGGGGCCAGCTCGGCCGCCGCCTTCTTCAGCTACAATTCCTGGCGCGCGGCCTATGCCGAGACGCCGAAGAGCGTGCTGGTCGTGGCGCAGCAGCTCGACAACGTCACCAGCCTCGACCCGCATGAAAGCTTCGAGGCGGTGGCGGGCGAGATCGCCAACAACATGTATCAGCGGCTGGTGCGGCCGCATCCCGAGCGGCCGGAGGAATTGCTGGGCGACCTCGCCGAGCGCTGGGAGGTGATGCCGGGCGGCGGGCTGCGCTTCACCCTGCGGGCGGATGCCCGCTTCGCCTCCGGCGCCCCGGTGACGGCGGAGGATGCCGCCTTCTCCCTGGCGCGCGCCGTGACGATGAACAAGGCCCCGGCCTTCATCCTCACCCAGTTCGGCTTCACGCGGGAGAATGCGGCGGCGCGCCTGCGCGCCCGCGATGCCCGCACCCTGGAGGTGGAGCCGGTGGGGCAGCATTCCCCGGCCTTCCTGCTCTATTGCCTCTCCGCCAATGTCGGCAGCATTGTCGAGAAGGCGGCGCTGCTGGCCCATGCCCAGGGGGATGATCTTGGCAATGGCTGGCTGCGGCAGAATTCGGCGGGCTCCGGCCCCTGGGCGCTGCGCAGCTGGAAGCCGAGCGAGAGCGCCATCCTGGAGGCCACGCCGCAGCGCGGGGCGGGGGGCATCCGCCGCATCATCCTGCGCCATGTCGTCGATCCCTCGACCCAGCTGCTGATGCTGCGCACGGGGGATGTGGACATCGCGCGCAACCTCACCACCGAGCAGATCAAGGCACTCCAGGGCCAGCCCGGCTTCGAGCTGCTGCGCCGGCAGAATGCCACGCTGATGCTGCTGCAGATGAACGTGGCGCATCCCGCCTTGTCCAAGGTGGCGGTGCGGCAGGCGATCAAATGGGCCATCGATTATGAGTCGATCCAGGCCAATCTCGCGGCGCTGACGCACCAGGTGCACCAGAGCTTCCTGCCGCGCGGTTTTCCCGGCGCCGTGACGGAAACGACCTTCCGCAAGGATCCCGCCCGGGCGCGCGCCCTGCTGGCCGAGGCCGGGCTGGCCGATGGCTTCGAGATCACGCTGGATCACTACAACGCCCAGCCCTACCCGGACATCGCCCAGGCGCTGCAGGCGGACCTCGCCGCCATCGGCATCCGGCTGCGGATGCTGCCCGGCGAGAACCGGCAGGTGCTGACCAAGACGCGCTCCCGCCAGCACGAGATGGCGCTCACCGCCTGGGGGGCGGATTATTTCGACCCGAACACCAATGCGGAAGCCTTCTGCGTCAATGCCGATAACGGGCCGGAGGCGCGCGCCCGCACCCTGGCCTGGCGCAACAACTGGCAGGATGCGGCGATGACGGAGCGCTCCCTGGCCGCCCTGGCGGAGACGGACGGCACCCGCCGCCTCGCTCTCTACGAGGCGCTCCAGCGCGACCATATGCAGGCCAGCCCCTTCGCCTTCCTGCTCCAGGGCACCACCACCGCCGCCTGCCGCAAGGGAGTGGAGGGGGTGCGCCTCGCCACCATGGCGAATGACAACTCCTATGCCGAGGTGCGCAAGCCCTGAGGCCGTGCTCCCGCCGGCGGTCCCCCACCGCCGGCGGGCGCGCCCCTCTCCGGGGCGGCGGGCCTATTCGGCCGCCGCCTGCCGGGAGAAGGCATTCGCCGGCCGCGGCAGGCCCAGATTCTCGCGCAGCGTCGGCCCGTCATAGTCTGTCCTGGCCAGGCCGCGCCGGCGCAGGATGGGCAGCACATCCTCGACGAAGCGCTCGAACTGCGTCGGGAAGAAGGGCGGCATGATGTTGAAGCCATCCGCCGCCCCGGCCCGGAACCAGCTTTCCAGCGCATCGGCGATCTGCTCGGGCCTGCCCCAGACGATGCGGTGCCCGCGCGCCCCGGCCACCAGATAATACAGCTCCCGCAGCGTCAGATTCTGCGTGCGGGCGAGGTCGGTCAGCAGTCTGGCGCGGCTCTGGAGCTGGTCGCTCTCCGGCAGGTCGGGCAGGGGGCCATCGAGGTCGAAGCCGCTGATGTCGTGCCCCAGCCGGTCGGACAGCAGGCGGATCGCCGCCGCCGGGTCGATCCCGCCCTGAAGCTCGGCATAGAGGGCGCGGGCCTCGGCCTCCGTGCCGCCGATCACCGGGCAGACACCGGGCAGGACCAGAAGGTGGTCCGGGTCGCGGCCAAAGGCGCGGGCCTGCTGCTTCAGCCCCTGGGTGAAGGCACGGCCCTCCTCCAGCGTCTGCTGCGCGGTGAAGACCATGTCCGCCGTGCGCGCCGCCAGCCGCTGCCCCGGCGCCGAGGAGCCCGCCTGGATGACGACGGGGTGCCCCTGCGGCGGCCGCGAGACGTTGAGCGGCCCCTTCACCGAGAAATACCGCCCCGCATGGTCGAGCGTGCGCAGCGCGCCGGGGCGGATGAAATGCCCGCTGGCCTTGTCCTGGATGATGGCGCCGTCGTCGAAGCTGTCCCACAGCCCGCGCACCACCTGGAGGAATTCCTCGGCGATCGCGTAGCGCTCATCATGCGCCGGGTGCTCGCCGCGCGAGAAATTCGCCGCCGAGCGGGCATAGGAGGTGGTCACCGCATTCCACGCCGCCCGCCCGCCCGAGACATGGTCAAGCGAGGCGAAGACGCGCGCGACGTGGAAAGGCTCGCTGTAGGTCGTCGAGGCGGTGGCGGCGAGGCCGATCTGCCGCGTCACCATCGCCAGGGCCGAGAGCAGCACCAGCGGCTCGATCCGCGCGATGGTGGAGGGGTGGGCATCCGCCCCCGTCGTCAGCCCGTCGGCGAGGAAGAGGAGATCGAATTTTCCCGCCTCGGCGGTGGCGGCGATGCGGCGGAGCAGGGGCAGGTTCTCACCGCCCGATTCCGCCTCCGGGTGCCGCCAGCCCGCCACGTGGTGGCCCGCTCCCTGCAGGAACAGGCCAAGGCGCATCGGCACCGGGCGCATCGGCTGCTTGCTCATGCGCGTCTCCTCCTCAGTCCAGCACCAGATTGGTGCTCTCGCGCAGCCGCGTCCACTTGGTGATCTCGCGCTCCAGCTGCTGCGCCAGTTCCTCCGGCGTGCCGCCGACGAACTCCACCCCCTCCTCGGCGAAGCGGCGGCGCAGCTCTTCCCCAGCGATGGCACGGTTGAGGGCGTCATTGAGGCGCCGCACCACCCCGGCCGGCGTACCGGCGGGGGCGTAGAGGCCGTTCCAGCTTGTCACCTCGAAGCCCGGCACCCGCTCGGCCACCGCGGGCACCCCGGGCAGGATGGGCGAGCGCGTGGCGCCGGAGACGGCGATGGCGCGCACCTGCCCGCCCCTGAGCATCGGCAGTGCCTCCAGCGTCTGGGCGAAGGAGGCGTGCACCCGCCCGCTGGTGATGTCGAGCGCCGCCGCCGCGCCGCCCTTGTAGGGCACGGAGGTGATCGCGAGGCCCGCCTGCTGGGCCAGCAGGTCGCCGGCGAGGCGCGGCGCCGTGACGGCACCCGAATTGGCGAGGGTCAGCTGGCCCGGATGCCGCTTCGCCCAGGCGATCAGCCCTTCGAGATCCTCCACCGGCAGGGACGGGCCGGCCACCAGAACATAGGGCAGCGTCGCCACGCGCCCGACAGGCAGCAGCGCCTGGCGCGGATCGCCCGGCGGCAGGGCAGGCTGGAAGACCGGGTTGATGGACAGCGCCGGTGTGCCGAGCAGCAGCGTGTGCCCGTCCGGCTCGGCGCGGGCGACAAGGGCGCTGGCGATCGAGGTCGAGCCACCGGCGCGGTTGTCCACCAGCACCGGCGTGCCCAGCAGGGGCGCCAGCCGCTCGGCCAGGGCGCGGGCGATGATGTCCACCCCGCCGCCGGGCGGGAAGGGGACAACCAGCGTCACCGGGCGGGAGCCGAAGGCGGCGGCGCGTGCCACGCGCGGCGCGGCCATGCCCAGCGCGAGGCCACAGCCCAGGGCCGAGAGCAGGCAACGGCGGGGGAAGGGCGGAAGCGGGGCAGGCGGCATGGCGGCGCTTTCACACGAAAAAATATTGTGAATTAATGAGAATATTCGGATGCTTTGATGGATTGCGTATCGGCTTGCGCGGGTCAATATAATTCACGTAAAAATTCATATGAATTTTTTGAACCACAGGATATTTCGCCATGCCGCTGGATGAGGCCTTCTCTTCCCACCGCCCGATTGGCGGCCCCGCCGCCTGGCGCGGCCCGGCCATCGCCGCCGCGCGGGACTGGGAATACCGCCTGAGCCCGGCGGATATCGAGGACATCGCCGCAGCCCTCGCCGTTGCCAAGGCCTCCGGCCGGGCAGCCTCCGCCATCGGCCGAGCGGAATTTCCCCTGCCGCATTTTGGGGAAACCCTGGCCGGGCTGCTCGCCGGGCTACGCGGCGGGCGGGGCTTCCTGCTCCTGCGCGGCCTGCCGGTGGACCGCTTCAGCGAGATCGAGCGGGAGGTGATCTTCTTCGGCCTCGGCGCCCATCTCGGGCGGGCAGTTTCACAGAATGCGCATGGGGAATTGCTCGGCTATGTCTTCGACCAGGGCCGCACCCATGCCATGGCCAATACGCGCGGCTACCAGACCAAGGCCGATCTGACCTTCCACACCGACCGCTGCGACCTCGTGGGCCTGCTGTGCCACCGGGCCGCGAAACAGGGCGGGGAAAGCAGCGTCGTCAGCACCGCCGCCATCCATGACGAAATCCTGCGCACCCGGCCTGACCTGCTGCCGCTGCTCTATCGTGGTTTCCACTATGGTGAGCGGGAGGCGGCGGATAGCGCCGATGGCGTCTCCGCCCGGCGCATCCCGGTCTTTTCCGAACGCGACGGGGTGGTGAGCTGCCGCTTCATCAGCCGCGCCATCGAACTGGCCTGGAAGCGCGGCGTGCCCGCCAGCCCGGCCGAGGTCGAGGCGCTGGAACTGATGAAGCACTACACCGAACACCCGGATTTCCGCCTCGACATGGTGCTGGAGGCGGGGGACATGCAGTTCTGCAACAATTATGTCACCGCCCATGCGCGCACCGCCTTCGAGGATTTCCCCGAACCGGAGCGCAGGCGGCTGATGGTCCGCCTCTGGCTCTCCTTCCGCGATCCCTGGCCGCTGGCCAGTGATTTTGGCGAGCATGAGGGCATTCCCTTCCGCCCCGAGGCCGGCCCCGCCCCCGCGCCGCCGCCACGCCAGGGTTGAAGGCGGCCAGGGCTGAAGGCGGGCAGGGGGGCTTTGCGGCAGCGGCCGGAGCGCGCAACATCCGCGGCCCATCTTGTCCGGAAGCCTGTGCGATGCCGTGTCTCTTCTCCCTCCCTCTGCTCACCGTCGCGGGACAGCCACGGTGAGCGCCGTGCTGCCGGGCGCGCGGCGCCTGCCCTCTGCCCCCCAGGCCGATGCCGCGCTGGTCGAGGCCTTCCGGGGCCGTGCCGTGGCCAACATCAGCGACAATCTGGCGCGGCTGAGCGTCGCGGTGGGGCTGCGCCCCTTCCACCGCGGCGGCACCCTTGCCGGCACGGCGCTGACCGTGCGCACCCGCCCGGGGGATAATCTGGTGATCCACCAGGCGCTGGAGATCCTGCGCCCGGGGGATGTGCTGGTGGTCGATGGCGGCGGCGACATCAGCCGCGCCCTGGTGGGGGAGATCATGAAGGCCGTGGCGCAGAGCCGGGGCTGCGTGGGCTTCGTCATCGATGGTGCCATCCGCGATGCCGATGCCTTCGCGCGCGATACCTTCCCCTGCTTCGCGCGCGGGGCGATCCATGCCGGCCCCTACAAGAACGGCCCCGGCGAATACAACGTGCCGGTGAGCATCGGCGGCATGGTGGTGCAGCCGGGTGATATCGTGGTGGGGGATGGCGACGGGGTGGTGGCCTTCCCCGCCGAGGCCGGCCCCGCCCTGCTGGAGGCGACGCTGCGGCAGGAGGAGCACGAGGCCGCCACCCTGCGCAGCATCGCCGAGGGCCGCTACACCGGCAGCTATGGCCGCCCGGACGCCGCCGCCGCGCCACGCGGCTGAGAGAGTGTTTGGAAATTCCTGGCCCTTGCAGGTTTGAGGGGGCTTTGCCCCCTCAAACTCCCCCAGCAGGGGACGGGGTCCCCTGCACCCGCCAGCAGGGGGCATCCACAAATGGGTTTCCAAAGGCCTCAGGCCTTTGGTCGGGAGAGTTTGAGAGGGGCGAAGCCCCTCTCAAGAGCGCATGCCGTTGAGGCTATCCCGTGCCGCCTGTTGCGTTCGGTTGCTGGTGCGCCGGGCGGTCTGGCGCTAAGCACGCGGCGATGTCTCCGCCGATTCTGACCGTCGTCATCCCCTGCTACAACGAGGCCCTGAACGTCGCGCCCATGGTCGCGCGGCTGGAGGAGGCCCTGCACGGAATCGCCTGGGAGGCGATCTTCGTCGATGACAACAGCCCCGACGGCACCACCGCCGTGGCGAAGGCGATCGCGGCGCGCGACAGCCGCATCCGCTGTATCCGCCGCGTCGGCCGGCGCGGCCTCTCCTCCGCCTGTGTCGAGGGCATGCTGGCCTCTTCCGCGCCTTATGTCGCTGTCATCGATGGCGACCTCCAGCATGACGAGACGCTGCTGCCGCGCATGCTGGCGGCGCTCCAGGCCGGGGAGGGGGAGGTGGCCATCGGCAGCCGCCATGTCGAGGGCGGCGCCTCCACCGAGGGCTTCTCCGCCCTGCGCCAGAAGATCAGCGATGGCGGCATCACCCTGGCGCAGCTGTTCCTGCCGGTGCGGGTGGCGGACCCGATGAGCGGCTTCTTCATGCTGCCCCGCCCGCTGCTGGAGGAGGTGGCCCCCCGCCTGACCGGGCGCGGCTTCAAGATCCTGCTGGACATCCTGCTCTCGGCCGGGCGGAAGCTGCGGGTGGTGGAACTACCCTACAGCTTCCGCGCCCGGCAGGCCGGGGAATCCAAGCTGGATACCCGCGTGCTGCTCGATTTCGCCGCCCTGCTGGTGGACAAGGCCACGGGCGGGCTGCTGCCGCTGCGCTTCCTCTCCTTCGCCCTGATCGGCGCGCTGGGCATCCTGGTGCACATGGCGGTGCTCGCCGTGGTGCTGGGGCCGCTGGCCTTCCACAGTGCGCAATGGCTGGCCAGCTTCGCCGCCATGACGGTGAATTTCTGGCTCAACAACCGCCTCACCTACAATGACGTCCGCCTGAGGCGCGGCGCGCTGTGGCGCGGGCTGGCGCTGTTCTATCTCGTCTGCGGCGTGGGCGTGGCCGCCAATGTCGGCGTGGCCGGGCTGCTGCTGCGCGAGGGCGTGGCGAATTGGGGCCTGGCCGGCGCGGCCGGCGCGCTGCTGACGGTGGTGTGGAACTATGCCGTCTCCGCCACCCTGGTCTGGCGCGCCCGGTGAGCCTGCTCCCCCGCTTCCGGGCTGCGGCGCCCTGGGCCGGCGCCTGGCTTTGGGCCCTGGCGGGGCTGACGCTGCTGCGCCTGCTCGCCGCCTTCTGGCTGCCGCCGGCGCCGGATGAAGCCTATTACTGGGTCTGGGGGCGTGCCCTGGCCCCCGGCTATTACGACCACCCGCCGATGGTGGCGCTATGGACCGCCGCGGGCAGCGCCCTGGCGGGGGATACGGCACTGGGCCTGCGCCTGCTCGGCCCGCTCGGGGTGGCCATCGCCTCGGTGCTGCTGGCATGCGGGGGGGAGGCGCTCTATCCCGGCCGGAAGGCGGGGGTCTGGGCGGCGGCGCTGCTCAACGCCACCCTGTTCTTCGGCGCCGGCGCGGTGCTGATGACGCCGGACACGCCGCTGCTGGCCTTCTGGTGCGCCGCGCTCTGGGCCCTGGCCCGGCTGCAGGCCAGCCAGGATGGCCGCTGGTGGCTGGCCTTCGGCGTGCTGGCGGGGCTGGCGCTGCTCTCCAAATACACCGCCGTGCTGCTGGGCGGCGGGGTGGTGCTCTGGCTGCTGGCCGAACCCACCGCCCGCCGCTGGCTGCGGGGCTGGCATCTCTGGGCTGGCGGCGCGCTGGCGGTGCTGGTGTTCAGCCCCGTCATCCTGTGGAACGCCGCGCATGGCTGGGCCAGCTTCGCCAAGCAGGGCGGGCGCGCCGGCTCCTCCGGCGGTGGCTCGGCGCTGCGCTATCTGGCGGAATTGCTGGGCGGGCAGCTGGGCCTCGCCACACCGGTCATCTTCGTGCTCTGTGTGGCGGGCACGGCGCTGGCCTGCCGCCGCTGGTGGCGCGGGCGGGATGCCACTGCGGGGCTCCTCGTGGCGCTGACCGTCCCCGCAGCGCTGCTCTTCCTCTGGCAGGCCACCGGCAACCGGGTGCAGGGCAATTGGCCGGCCATCCTCTACCCAACCGCCTGCCTTGCCGCCGCGGCGTATCTGCAGGGGCGCTGGCTGCCCTGGCGGCGCATCGGCATGGGGTTGGGCCTCGCCCTGGCGGTGCTCGCCCTTGCGCAGGCGGCCTTTGCCCCCCTGCCGCTCGCCCGCCGCCATGACCCGACCCTGGCCCGGCTGGGCGGCTGGGACGCTTTCGCCGCCCGGGTCGAGCAGGCCCGGCGCGAGCAGGGCGCCACCTTCGTCGCCGCCGAGGAATATGGCCTGGCCAGTGAACTGGCCCTGCACCTGCCGCCCGGTGTCGCCGTGGTGGCGCTGGGCGACCGCTGGGACATGTTCGACCTCCACGCCCCTCCGGCCGCCGGCCAGGGCCTGCTGGTCCGCAGCGAGCGCCGCAGCGAGGCCCCGCTCTGGCCCAGCGCGGTGGAGCAGGGCGGGCTCACACGCAGCCGGAAAGGCATCGAGGCAGAGCGCTACCGCCTCTACCGGGTGGATCTTTCGGCGCGGACGCCGCCCCTGGCCCTGCTGCCCAGCCGTCGCTGAGGCAGCACGCGCTGAGGCAGCACCCTGGCATGGGCGGCGCGGCACCCTACATGCGTTGCAGCGCAGGGAGAGCGAGACCATGCCGATCCATATCCCCCGGGGCTGGGAATTGCCGGACTCCGCCGCCACGCCGGAGCATCTGGTGCTGGGGCGGCGCCGGGCGATGGGGCTGGGGGCCGGGCTGATCGCCGGCGGCCTCGCCGCCCCGGCCCTGGCCCAGGCGCCCGCCTCCGGCCTGGCGGCGATGCGCAACACCCGCTACCCCGCCGAACGCGCCCTGACCCCGGAGCGCGATGCCACCAGCTACAACAACTACTACGAGTTCGGCAGCAGCAAGAGCGTGGCCGCCACCGCCCAGCGCCTGCCGCTTCGCCCCTGGAGCATCAAGCTGGAAGGGCTGGTCGAGAAGCCGCAGGAAATCGGGCTGGACGACCTCCTGAAGCGCGTCAGCCTGGAAGAGCGCGTCCTGCGGCACCGCTGCGTCGAGGCCTGGGCCATGACCGTGCCCTGGACCGGCTTCGCCATGAGCGAGCTGCTGAAAATCGCCGCCCCGCTGGCCAGCGCGAAATACGTCGTGTTCGAGACGCTGCGCGACCCCGCCATTATGCCCGGCCTGCGCCAGAGCTGGTATCCCTGGCCCTATATCGAGGGCTGCACCATCGCCGAGGCGGCGAATGAAATGTGCTTCATGGCGGTGGGCCTCTATGGCAAGCCGCTGCCGCCGCAGAATGGCGGGCCGCTGCGCGTGCTCTTTCCCTGGAAATACGGGTTCAAGAGCGGCAAGTCCCTCGCCACCATCCGCTTCACCGAGACCCGGCCGGTCAGCTTCTGGGAGAAGCTGCAATCCAGCGAATACGGCTTCTGGGCCAATGTGAACCCCGAGGTGCCGCATCCGCGCTGGAGCCAGGCCACCGAGCGCCTCCTCGGCAGCGATGAGCGCGTGCCGACGAAGCTCTTCAATGGTTATGGCGCCTTTGTCGCCGATCTTTATCAGGGGCTGGAGAAGGAACGGCTCTTCGTGTGACAGGGAGAGCAGGGGCTCCGCCCCTGCGACCCCGCCGGGGTAGCAGGGCTACCCCGGACCCCGCCCTCAGGGGAGCTCGGCGAGGCGGCGGCGGCCCTCGGCGATGGCACGCAGTGCCTCGGGCCAGAGGCCGAGGCCGGCCACCTCCCCGGGGGAGAACCAGCGCGCCTCGCTGACGTCATCCCCGGCCACCGGCTCGCCCGACAGCCAGCGCCCGGCGAAGTCGATGATGGTGTAGTGGAAGCGCACCCGGCCCGCCGCATCCTCGGTCAGGGCATCCACCACCACAGCCAGGGCCAGCGGGCCGACCTCGATGCCCGTCTCCTCGCGCAATTCACGCCGCGCGGCGGCCTCGGCCGTCTCGCCCAGATGCTGCGCCCCGCCGGGGATGGACCACTCCCCCTGGCGCGGGGGCTTGCCGCGGCGGACCAGCAGCACATCCTCCCCCCGGAAGGCGATCAGGCCAATCCCGACCCAGGGGCGGTCCGGGTAGTCCCGCGCGCTCACGGGCGACCAGGGGCAGGAGGGGGGGCAGGAGGGGGGGCAGGAGGGGGGGCAGGAGGGGGGGCAGGAGGGGGGGCAGGAGAGGGGGCTGGGGCGGCGGCGGGTTCCGGCCTCAGGGCTTCCAGCCGGGGCAGCAGGCTCTTCTCGCGCCATTCGGGAACCTGATAGGCCCAGCCCTGCCAGCGCCCATTCAGCGCCGCCGCCTCCGGGCTGTCCCCCTCGGCCTTCAGCAGCAGCCAGAGCGCGGCCTCCTTCCGGCGCAGCGCCACCGTGATGGCGAGGCCATCGGTGAAGCCGAAGCGCGCTGTGCCCAGCAGATCACCCGGCACATCGGCCGCGCGCTGCACGTCAGTCAGCGTCAGGAATTCGAAGGCCCCGGCGATGGCGTCGATGGTGGCGGGTTCGGGCGCGGGGGTATCGGCCGGCTCGGTGATGGCCAGCCGCCCCTCCGGCCCGCCATCGGCCCGGCGCAGTTCCAGCGGCGCCTCGCCCTCCCGCCGGATGCTGGCGGAGAGCATCCGGTCGCGCGGCAGATTGGCGATGTCGCGGTCGATCCAGAGCTGGGCATCCGCCTCCAGCGGCAGGCGGCCTTCGGCCAGCCAGGTCTGGCTGTCGCCGGGGCGGCGGACATAGACGCTCTCCGGCACATTCCCCTGCACCCGCACACGGCGCCGGCCCACCAGCAATTCGGCGATCGGCTGCCCCGCCCCGTCCAGCACCCGCAGCAGCGAGGCGGTGGAGCCAGGCTTGCCGATCTCCTCCAGCCCCAGCCGCTCGAAATTCTCCGGGTTGGTGGTGCGCGGCTCGGTCAGGCGCAGCTCGGTCAGGCCGACCAGGATTTCCCGCACCTTCTCCTGCCGCACCGGATAGCCGGCGGTATCGGGCAGCACCCAGAGATCGCCCGGCCGGCGCAGCAGGGTCAGGCTGGCCTCGTGCCGCCGCACCTCGATGCGCATGGCCCCGGCGAGGCGGGCGGCGAGATTCTGGAACATCAGCGGCGCGGTGCCGGGGTCGCGCGGCGCCGGGCCGCCCTGGCCCAGCGCGAGCACGGCAGCGGCCGAGGCCAGCGCGGCCCCGCCCAGAATCAACAGGCTCCGGCGTTCCATGGCCTCTTCCTCCTCAGGCGCGGGCGGCGGCGCGGCGCCGGCTGCGCAGCACCGCCAGCCCCAGGGCGAAGGCCGTCAGCAGCGCCGGGACCAGGGCGATGTTAAGGATCCGCAGCCTGCGCTCCAGCCCCTCGATATCCCGCCGCAATTCCAGCTGCACGGCGCGCAGCTGGCCGCGCGTGGCGACGATCTCGGCCCGCGCGCGGTCGATCTCGGCGCGCTGGTCGGGGGTGATGACGCTCTGGGTGGTATTGCGCTCGCCCGACGCGGCGGTCCCCTGGCGCAGCTGGCGCAGGCGGCGCTCAGTGGCCTCCAGCCGCTGGGTCAGCGCCTGCTCGGTCTGGCGGTAATGCGCCTCCGCCTCGCGCCGCATCTCCTCCACCACGCCGAAGGGGCGCAGCGACTCCCCGCGCGAGCGCAGGCTGATCAGCGCATCGCCGCCGGCCAGCGTGTCCGTCAGGTTGGCGATCAGCGCGCCATTGTCGCTGAAGGGCGTGGCCACCTGCTGGCCGAAGAAATCCTGCACCTGGACCCAGAAGCGGTCCTCCAGCAGGTCCGAATCATTGGCGATGACGAGGTTGGCCGGCCCCGTGCTCTGCGCCAGATGGGCGGGGAAATCGGCCGGGCGCGTGGTGCCCTCGGGCGGCGGCGGCGGGCCGTCGGGGAAGGCGCTGCGCAGGATGCCGCGGGCGCGCGCCACCAGCACATAGCGCTGCCCGTCGGGCTTGAAGCCGGCCAGGAGCTGCGCCGGGTTCGGGTTGCTGCGCACCTTCGCCGCATCCACCAGCATGGCGCGGTCGCTGCTGGTGATCAGCGGCGTGAACTCGATGCCCGCGCCCTCCCGGCGCCGCACGGGGCCGGCCGAGGCAAAGGTGACCTGCTGGAGGTCCGCCGTCGCCACATCGCCATGGCTGAGGGAGTCCCCCGTGGCGTTGAACCAGGCGAGATAGTCCACCGCCTGGAGCCGGTCCTGCGGATTGGCGCGCACGCGCCAGGCCCCGCGCTGGTCCAGCACCACCTTGTCCGCCGGCGTCTCGATGCCCCAGGCATTCAGCAGCCGGTCCAGGCTGGAGGCGGTCTCGGCCGGCGGCTGGCCCATCGGGCCGGGGCGGCTGGCCTGGCCCTCGCTGTGCGGGTCCGTCATCACGAAGAGCTTGCCGCCGCGCATGACGAACTGGTCGATGGCGTAGAGCGTCGTCTCCGGCAGGCCCTGCGGCTGGGCGATGATCAGCACCTGCGTATCGGCCGGGATCACCGGCGTATCGGCAGCCACCTCGCGCAGGGTGAAGAACTGGCGCAGCTGGTTGGCCACGACATAGGGCTGCCCGGCGCCGGGGACGCGCATCATCATGGCCCGCGGGTCGCCATTCACCGGCAGGGCCGAGAGCAGCCCGACCACCGGGCGCTTCGGGTTGGACAGCTCATAGACCAGCCGCGTCAGGTCGTATTCCAGGAAGCGCTCGCGCTCCGGCTGGAGGAAGGGCAGCACCCGCTCGTCATCCAGCAGATTATGCCCGGCGAGGCCGAAATAGACCTGCTCGCCGGACTGGTCAATCGGCACGGCCTGGATGCCGGCGGCCATCGCCCGGTCCTCGGTGTCCGAATAAGGCTCGGGGTCGAGGTATTCGAGGCGGATCCTGCCCTCGGAGACAGCGGCGTATTCCTGCAGCATCTCCCGCACCCGGTCGGCATAGGCGCCATAGAGCGGGATGCTGCTGCCGAGGCGGCTGGAATAGTAGAGCCGCAGCGTGATCGGGTCCTGCAACCCGGTCAGCACCTGCCGCGTGCCGTCGGAGAGGGTGTAGAGATGCTGCTGCGTCAGGTCGAGCCGCAGGCGCGGCAGGGCCCGGTCCACCAGCAGGTTGGCCGAGACCGCCAGCACCAGCGCCGCCCCCAGCCCGCCCAGGGAATAGGCGAGGCGGCGGGAGGCGGGCTTCGGCGCGGGAAGGGGGGTGGCGTCGCTCATGGCTCAGTCCGCCTTGCGATGGTCAACGGCCACGGCATTGGCGAAGAGCCAGAAGCCGATGAAGCTGGCGAAGAAGACGAGGTCGCGCAGCGCCACCACGCCGCGCGCGAAGCCGCCCAGCCGCTCGGTGACCGAGAGGCCGCGGGCGATCTCCGCCAGCAGCGGCAGGCGGACGGAGAGGAACTCCGTCACCACCGGGCTGCCGGCGGCGGCGAAGAGGAAGCACACCGCGACGGCCAGGACAAAGGCGATGACCTGGTTCTTGGTCAGGGCCGAGATGGCCGCGCCCACCGCCAGATAGGCCCCCGCCACCAGCAGGCAGCCGAGATAGCCGGTGAGGATGACGCCATTATCCGGCTCGCCCAGATAGTTGACGGTGAGCACCAGCGGGAAGGTCAGCGCCAGGGCGATGGCGCAGAAGGCCCAGGCCGCCAGGAACTTGCCCAGCACCGCCTGCCCCTGGGTGAGCGGCAGGGTCAGCAGCAGCTCGATGGTGCCGAGGCGCCGTTCCTCCGCCCAGAGCCGCATGGTCAGGGCGGGGACGAGGAAGAGGAACAGCCAGGGGACGAAGCCGAAGAAGGGCTGCAGATCCGCCGTGCCGCGGCCGAAGAAATTGCCCAGCGTAAAGGTCAGCGCCCCGGACATCACCAGGAAGATGACGATGAAGACACAGGCGACGGGGGTGGCGAAATAGCCGGCCAGCTCGCGCCGCGCGATGGTGAGGGCGGGGCGCATCAGGCGGCGTCCTTCGGCAGGGTGAGGGCGCGGAAGACAGCCTCCAGCGAGGGGCCGCGCCGGGCGAGATCAGCCGGGGTGGCATCGGCCAGCACCCTGCCGCGCGCGATGATGATGGCGCGGGTGCAGAGGACCGAGACCTCTTCCAGGATATGGGTGGAGATGATGATGGCCTTGTGCGGCGCCATCTGGCCGATCAGGCGGCGCACCTCGTGCTTCTGGTTGGGGTCGAGGCCATCGGTCGGCTCGTCGAGCACCAGAACCGGCGGGTCGTGCAACAACGATTGCGCAAGGCCGACACGGCGCTTGAAGCCCTTCGAGAGGGTTTCCACCGGCTGCAGCCGCACCCCCTCCAGCATGGTGAGGCGCATGGCATGGGCCACGCGGTCCGCCGCCTCGCTGCCATGGAAGCCGCGCACCCGCGCGACGAAGCTCAGGAAGGCGGAGACCGTCATCTCCGGATAGGTCGGCGCGCCCTCCGGCAGGTAGCCGAGGTTGCGCTTGGCGGCCACGGGGCGGTCCACCACATCCTCGCCGCAGATGCGGGCGGTGCCGGCGCTCGGCGTCATGAAGCCGGCCAGCATCTTCATGGTGGTGGATTTGCCCGCCCCGTTCGGGCCGAGGAAGCCGAGCACCTCGCCCCGGGCCACGGTGAAGGACACGTCGTCGACGGCGGTGAAGCCGCCGAACCGCTTGGTGAGGCGGTCGATCTCGATCAGCGCGGGCAAGCGGGCATTCCCCTGAAGGAGCGAAGTGCTCCGGGTTTAATCGGGGCAGGGGCCATTGCAACCCCTTGGCCTGTATCGAAGCGTGGCATCGCGTGGCGGAAGGGCACCCCGCCGGTTCAGCCGGCGGCCAGCGGGGCCAGGGTGAGGTCATGCCCGAACAGCGCCAGCAGGAGCCGCGCCGCCCGCCCGCGCGGAGTGGCGGAGAGGTCCGGGTCCTTCTCCAGCAGCAGGGCGGCATCCTGGTGGGCCATGCGGATCAGCCCGCCATGGCGCTGCGGGTCGGCGAGCCGCCGGCCCATATGCCCGGCCTGCCGCACCCCCAGCGCATCGCCGCCGCCGCGGTAATCCAGGTCGGCATCGGCGATGACGAAGCCGTCCTGCGTCTCGCGCAGCACGGCGAGGCGGCGCTGCTCCGAGTCGTTCAGCTCGGCCGAGGGCAGCAGCAGGCAGAAGGACTGCGCCTTGCCCCGCCCTACCCGCCCGCGCAGCTGGTGCAGGGCGGCGAGGCCGAAGCGCTCCGCCTGCTCGATGATCATGATGGTCGCCTCCGGCACATCCACGCCCACCTCGACCACGGTGGTGGCGACCAGCAGCTGCGCCCGGCCGGCGGCGAAATCGGCCAGGGCGGCCTCGCGCACATCCAGCTTCTGCGCGCCATGGGCGAGGCGCACCTTCCCCCCGAAAATGGCAGCCAGCTCGGCATAGGTGGTCTCGGCGGCGGCATTGTCGTGCTTCTCGCCTTCCTCGACGGCGCGCACCACCCAATAGGCGCGGTGCCCCTCGGCGAAGGCGGCGCGCAGCCGGGCCACCAGCTCCTCCCGCCGCTCGCGGCTGACGATGCGGGTGATGATGGGCTGCCGCCCGGCGGGCAGGCCCTCCAGCCGGCTCACCGCCATCTCGCCCCACTGGGTCAGCAGCAGGGTGCGGGGGATGGGGGTGGCGGTCATCACCAGCACGTCGGTCGTGCCCTTCTCGGTCAGCGCCAGGCGCTGGGCGACGCCGAAGCGGTGCTGCTCATCCACCACCACGAGGCCGAGATCGCGGAAGACCACCCCTTCCTCGATCAGCGCATGGGTGCCGATGACGAGGGGGATGGTGCCATCCGCGAGCCCCGCCAGGACACGCCGGCGCTCCTTCCCCTTCACCGAGCCGGCGAGCAGGGCGCAGGCCACCCCGGCGGCGCCGGCCAGCTTCTCCAGTGTGCGGAGATGCTGGCGGGCGAGCAGCTCGGTGGGGGCCATCAGCGCCGCCTGGGCGCCGCCCTCCACCGCGCGCAGCATGGCCATGACGGCCACCAGCGTCTTGCCGGCGCCGACATCGCCCTGCAACAGGCGCAGCATGCGGCGCGGCGCGGCGAGATCGGCATCGATCTCGGCGATGGCGCGGGCCTGCCCCGGGGTGGGCGGGTGGCCGAAGGCGTGCAGGGCGGCGGCGCGCAGGCGACTGTCGCCGGTCAGGCTGCGGCCGGGGCGTTGCAGCACGCTGCGCCGCACCAGCCCGATGGCCAGCTGCCCGGCCAGCAATTCGTCATAGGCGAGGCGGTCGCGCGGGGCGTCCTCCGGGGCCTCCTCCGGGGCCTGGAGGGCATGCAGCGCGGCGGCGAAGCCCGGCCAGCGGCGGCGCGCCAGCAGGTGCGGGTCCTGCCATTCCGGCAACTCGGGCAGCAGGGCCAGGGCCTCGGCCATCGCCCGGCCGAGGTCGCGCTGGCTCAACCCCTTGGCCAGCGGCCAGATGGGCTGGAGGTCGGGGATGACATCGGGCGGCTCGACGAAATCCGGCGCCTCCATCTGCCAGCGGTCGCGGAAGCGCTTCATCCGGCCGGAGACGCGGCGCGGCGCCCCCTCCGGGTAGATCCGCCCGAGCCAGGGGCCGAGCCAGGAGCGGCGGCCGAAATAGATGAGGTCCACCGGACCCTCGGCCGAGTCGCAGCGCACCGCCCAGGGCTGCACCGGGCTGCCCGGCGGAGCGATGCCGAGCACGCGCACCGCCAGGGTGGCGGCCTCGCCCTCACGCGGCTGGGTGTTGCGGCGGTCCTGGTAGCGCTCGGGCAGGTGGAAGAGCAGATCCATCACCCGCCCGCCCCCGACCAGGGCGGCAAGGCGCTTCCGCTTCTCCTCCGGTGCGGGCAGGCTGTCGAGCGGCGCGAAAAGCGGCGCCACACGATCCATTTCGGCCTCTCGGGCTGACACGATTCCCATCCGCCTCTATATGCCAGCCTCCAGAGGCCGCGACATGTCCCAGACCGATCAAACCTCCCCTGACGAAAATTCCCCCGAACTCTCCCCGCGCCGGCGGCGGCTCCTGTTCCGCGCCAACCACCGCGGCACCAAGGAGACGGACCTGATGGTGGGCGGCTTCGTCAACCGCAACATCGCCACCTTCACCGAGGGCGAGCTGGACGAGCTGGAATCGGTGCTGGAACTGCTGGATGTCGATCTGGCGGACTGGCTCTCCGGCCGCCGCCCCATCCCGGCGGAGGTGGCCAGCCCCATGCTCTCCCGCATGGCCGAGGAATGCTCGCGCCGTGGCGCCGGCGTGCCCGAGGGCGCGCGCGAGGCCATGCCGCGCGGATGACCGAGCTCACCGTCCACGGCGCGCCCGAAGGCTTCGATGCCCTGTTGCTGACGCGCCGCAGGGCGGAGGCCGAGGGCTTCGTCCTGCATGTCTGCCGCGACGATGCCCGCATGGCGCGGATGCAGGACGGGCTGGCCTTCTTCGGCCCGGATATCGAGGTGCTGCGCTTCCCGGCCTGGGACTGCCTGCCCTATGACCGTGTCTCCCCGCATGCCGAGCTGGTGGCGGAGCGCGTGGCCACCCTGGCCCGGCTGCTGGAGCCCGCCGCGCGGCCGCGCATCGTGCTGACCACCGTCAACGCCATGCTCCAGCGCGTGCCGCCGCCGGCGGTCTTCGCGGGCGCGACGCTGCACCTGAAGCGCGGCGGGCGCATCCGGCCCGAGAAGCTGGCCGCCTTCCTCGACGCCAATGGCTATAACCGTGTCGCCACGGTGATGGAGCCGGGCGAATACGCGGTGCGCGGCGGCATCCTCGACCTCTACCCCGCCGGGGAGCCGGAGCCGCTGCGCCTCGACTTCTTCGGCGACGAGATCGAGACGCTGCGCCGCTTCAGCACCGAGAGCCAGCGCAGCGGCGCGACGGTGCCCGAGCTGTGGCTGCGCCCGGTGGGCGAGGTGCTGCTGGACGAGGCCTCGATCGCCCGTTTCCGCGCCGGCTACCGCGACCTCTTCGGCACGGCGGCGGCGGAGGATCCGCTCTATGTCTCCATCTCCGCCGGGCGCCGCCACCCCGGCATGGAGCATTACGCCGCGCTGTTCCATGACGGCATGGCGACGATGCTGGACTACATGCCCGGCGCCTCCGCCAGCCTGGACCACCAGGCGGAGGAGGCGCTGACCGCCCGCCTCGAAATGATCGAGGACCACTATGAGGCCCGGCGCGGCCCGGTGCGGGAGGGCGAGGTGCCCTACCGCCCCGTGCCGCCGCGCCGCCTGTATCTCAGCCGCCGGGACTGGGAGGCGATGCTGGCGGCCGGCCCGCTGCTGGCCTTCAACCCCTTTCCCAGGCCGGAGGGGACAGAGGGCGTCGAGGCTGGAGGCCGCCCCGGGCGCCTTTATGTCGAGGCGCGGACGGCGGGCGAGAATGTCTTCGCCGTCTATCGCGAGCAGGCGGAGGCCCAGGCCAAGGCCGGGCTGCGCCCCGTGGTCGCCGCCTGGACGCGCGGCTCGCGGGAGCGGCTGGCCAATCTGCTGCGGGAAAACCGCGTCCCCGCCCAGGCGGTGGAGGATTGGGCGGCGGCGCGCCGGCTGCCGGCTGGCACGGTGGCGCTCGCCATCTATGGCGTGGAGCGCGGCTTCACCGGGCCGGGCATCGCCCTGACCAGCGAGCAGGACCTGCTGGGCGAGCGCATCGCCCGCCCGCCGCGCCGCCGTAAGCGGGCGGACCAGTTCATCGCCGATGCGACGGAGATCGCGGAGGGCGACCTCGTCGTCCACCAGGACCACGGCATCGGCCGTTATGACGGGCTGGAGACCATCGCCGTCTCCGGCGCGCCGCATGACTGCCTGCGGCTGCTCTACGAGGGCGGCGACAAGCTGTTCCTGCCGGTCGAGAATATCGAGCTGCTCTCGCGCTTCGGCAGCGACAGCGCGGGCGTGGCGCTGGACAAGCTCGGCGGCACCTCCTGGCAGAACCGCAAGGCCAAGGCGAAGCAGCGCATCGCCGACATGGCCGGGCATCTCATCCGCCTCGCCGCCGAGCGGCAGGTGAAGGAGGCGCCGCTCATCGCCCCGCCCGAGGGGGCGTGGGACGAGTTCTGCGCCCGCTTCCCCTTCGCCGAGACGGAGGACCAGCAGCGCGCCATCGGCGATGTGCTGGAGGATCTGGCCGCCGGGCGGCCGATGGACCGGCTGATCTGCGGCGATGTCGGCTTCGGCAAGACCGAGGTGGCGCTGCGCGCCGCCTTCGTCGTCGCCATGACGGGGGCGCAGGTGGCTGTGGTGGTGCCGACCACGCTGCTCTCCCGCCAGCATTTCCGCACTTTCTCGGCCCGCTTCGCCGGGCTGCCGGTCAAGGTGGCACAGCTTTCGCGCATGGTCACCGCGAAGGAAGCGGCGCAGGTCCGGGCGGGCCTCGCCGATGGCACCATCAACATCGTCGTCGGCACCCATGCGCTGCTCGCCAAGGGGGTGGAGTTCGCCGATCTTGGCCTCGTCATCGTCGATGAGGAGCAGCATTTCGGCGTGGCGCACAAGGAGCGGCTGAAGTCGCTCAAGGCCGATGTGCATGTGCTGACGCTGACAGCGACCCCCATCCCGCGCACCCTGCAACTGGCGCTGACCGGCGTGCGGGAGATGAGCGTGATCGCCACGCCGCCGGTGGACCGGCTGGCGGTGCGCACCTTCATCATGCCCTTCGACACGGTGGTGATCCGCGAGGCGATCCAGCGCGAGCGCTTCCGCGGCGGGCAGGTCTTCTGCGTCGTGCCGCGGCTGGAGGACCTGCCGAAGATGGTCACGCGGCTGGCCGAGATCGTGCCGGAGGCGCGGGTCGTCCAGGCGCATGGCCGCCTCACCCCCACCGAGCTGGAGCGGGTGATGACCGAGTTCGGCGACGGCAAGTTCGATATCCTGCTGGCGACGAACATCGTCGAGAGCGGGCTGGACATGCCGGCGGTGAACACGCTGGTCATCTACCGCGCCGACATGTTCGGCCTGGCCCAGCTCTACCAGCTGCGCGGGCGGGTGGGGCGGGGCAAGCAGCGCGGCTATGCCTATCTCACCTGGCCGGCGACGCAGCGCCTTTCCGCCGCCGCCGAGAAGCGGCTGGCGGTGATGCAGACGCTGGACAATCTCGGTGCCGGCTTCACGCTGGCGAGCCACGACCTCGACATCCGCGGTGCCGGCAACCTGCTGGGCGATGAGCAGTCCGGCCATATCCGCGAAGTCGGCATCGAGCTTTACCAGCAGATGCTGGAGGAGGCGGTGGCCGACCTGAAGGCCGGGCAGGGCCGGCGCGGCGAGGCCGGGGACCGCGACTGGACGCCGCAGATCAATCTCGGCCTGCCGGTGCTGATCCCCGAGGCTTATGTGGCGGACCTGCCGGTGCGGCTGGGCCTTTATCGCCGCATCGGCGCGCTGGCCGGGGATGCGGAGGTGGAGGCGATCGCCGCCGAGATGGTCGACCGTTTCGGCCCGCTCCCCCCGGAGGTGGAGAACCTACTCCAGGTCGTCTCCATCAAGCAGCTGTGCCGGCAGGCCGGTGTGGAGAAGCTGGATGCCGGGCCGAAGGGCATCGTGGCCAGTTTCCGCCAGAACCGCTTCGCCAACCCTGGCGGGCTGGTGGCCTGGGTGACGGCCCAGAAAGGCTTGGTGAAGCTGCGCCCCGACCACAAGCTGGCGATGGTGCGGGAGATGGACCTGCCCACCCGCGTGCGATCCGCGAAGGACATGCTGGTGGCTTTGTCGAAGGTTGCCCGCCAGTCCCGCGCCGCGTGACCGCTGCCGGGCGCCAGCGGCGCCCGGCCCTGGCAGAAAAGAAGGGGGCGCGGGGGAATGCTTTCCCCCGCCTCTTTTTGCTGCCCTTCGCTCCCTAAAACTCCGCCGCCTCGGCCAGCGCCACGTCGATCAGGCGTTCCAGGACTTCCGGCTCCTGCGCCCCGGCGATGGCGTGGCCGGCGCCCTGCCCATGCTGCCCCATCATGACGAAGCAGGGCACGCCATTGATGCCAAGACGGTGGGCGCGGAGATTCTCGGCATGGACGGCCTCGGCCTCCAGCCCGCTGGCGAGGAAGCGCAGGGCGATGCGGCGTTCCAGCCCGTGCTGCGCGGCGATGGTGGCGAGGGTGTCCTGGCTGCCGAGATCGGCGCCCTCGCAGAAATGCGCGGTGAAGAGCGCATCCACCAGGACATCCGCCAGCCCGTGCTGCGCCGCCAGCCGCACCAGCCGGTGGGCATCGACCGAGGCCGGGATGCGGTGGATGCGGTCGAAGCGGAAGGCGATGCCCTCGGCGAGGCCGAGATCGGTCATGGTGGCGTGCAGGCGGCGGGCGCGCTCCTCACCACCGAATTTGCGGGCCATGTAGTCCTGCCGCTGCACGCCGGCGGAGCCGAGATCCGGGTTGAGCAGGAAGGGCCGCCAGCGCAGATCCACCGAGAGGTCGTGCCGCCGGGCGAGGGCGCGGCGCAGCCGCCGTGTGCCGAGGAAGCACCAGGGGCAGACCAGATCAAACACCACCTCGATCTCGAGATGGGGGCGGGGCGGGGTGAGCATGTTCACACCGCCATCATAGCCCAGGATGGGGCCGCTTTTCATCCCCGCCCCACATCTGCCTGAAAATCGAAGGTTTTCTTACGAAAATCTCTAAAATCAGGCTTGTAGCGCCGATTCCTGACTCCTAGTTTGAGACGACACCACGCAGGACACGCAGACAGGGCCATGATGGCGGGGTCGCATATCGCGCTGGGGGCGGCCGCGTGGTTCGTGGCGGCGCCGCGGCTGGGGTTGCCCGCGCTGGATCCGGCCCTGCTGGGGCTGGCGGTCTTCGGGGCGCTGCTGCCGGATATCGACCACCCGAAATCCTGGCTGGGCAAGCGGCTGCGCCCGGTTTCCACGGCCTGCGCCACACTGTTCGGCCATCGCGGGGTGACGCATTCGCTGCTGGCGGTGGTGGGCTGCGCGGCGCTGCTGTTCAGCCAGAACGTGCCGCTGGCGGTCACGGCGCCGCTGGTGGTGGGCTATCTCTCGCATCTGGCGGCGGACCTGCTGACGCCGGCGGGGCTGCGCCTGGCCTGGCCGCTGCGTGGCACCTATGCGCTGCCGCTGTGCCGCAGCGGCTCGCCCTTCGAGCCGCTGGTGGTGGCGCTGATGCTGTCCTGGGCCTGGGGCAGCACCTCGGAGCAGATCAACTGGCATGCCGGCTTGCGCGCCCTGGGGGTGTGCCGCGTGGCGGCGCAGTCCTGGCCGGCGCTGTGCCCGCCGGGGCCGGAACCGGTGGCTGCCCTGCCCAGGCCGGACCTGGAGAAGACCCTGGCCCGGCTGCGCGAGTCGAGCCAGACGCTGCTGGCCCGCAACGGGATGCGCCCGGCGGCTGAGCCCGCCAATTAGGTTGTGCCCGGCGCTTCCTGCCCGGGCCGCCGGGGCTCGCGCAGTGTCCGGCGCAGCACCTCGAAGAGCCGGGGATCGGCGGACTGGGCCACGTTGAAGCGCAGATACCCCGCGGCGGTGCCGGAGAGGCTGAAGGCATTGCCGGGCGCCAGCATGACATGCTCCGCCATGGCGGCCTGTGCCAGGGCCGTGGCGTCCTGCCCCTCCGGCAGGGTGCACCAGAGGTAGAAACCGCCACGCGGCGAGAGCCAGGGCCGGATGCCCAGCGCCTCCAGCCGGCCGGCGGTCTCGCGCCGGGCACGGGTGAGACGGTGGCGCAATGCCTCCAGGTGCCGCCGGTAGCCGCCCGCGGAGAGGATGCCGGCGATGACCTCCGTGGCGATGGGGCTGGGCCCGCCGAAGCCGGTGGCAATCTGGAGATCGATCAGCCCTTCGATCCAGTCCGGCCGGGCGGCGATATAGCCGCAGCGGAGTGAGGCCGAGAGGGTCTTGGAGAAGCTGCCGATCCGTATGACGCGGCTCAGCCCATCGAGCACGGCGAGGCGCGGGGAGGGATCGGGCTCGAAATCGGCGAAGATGTCGTCCTCGACGATGGTCAGGTCATGGCTGGCGGCCAGGGCCAGCAGGCGGTGCGCGGCCTGGGCGGAGAGGGTCGCGCCGGTCGGGTTGTGCAGCGCCGCATTGGTGAGATAGAGGCGCGGCCTTTCCTCCCGCAGCAGCGTGGCGAAGGCGGTGAGGTCCGGGCCGGAGCGGGTATAGGGCACCCCCAGCACGCGCACCGGGTGGGCGCGCAGCAGGGCCTGGAAATTGAAGTAACAGGGGTCGTCGAGCAGCACCGTGTCACCGGGGCGCAGCAGGAAGCGGCAGATCAGATCGATGGCCTGGGTGCCGGAGGCGGCCAGCAGCAGGTGGTCCGGCGCGATGTCCAGCCCTTCCTCGGCGAAGCGCGCGGCCAGCAGGCGGCGCAGCGCGGCGGCACCGCGCGGCGGGCCGTAATCGGCCAGCACCGCATCGCTGCTGCGGGCCAGGGCGCGGAAGCCCCGGCGCAGCGCCGCCTGGGGCATCCATGCCGGCGGCAGCCAGCCGCAGCCGGGGCGCAGGACATGGGCCTCCGCCTCCAGCCCCTGGCGTGAGACCCAGAAGGGGTCCACCGCCCGGTTCCGCCGCGGGCCGGCTTCGGCCAGGGCCAGGGGTGGCGGGGCCGTGCCAGCCACGTAGAAGCCGGAGCCGGGCCGCGCGCGGATCAGCCCTTCCGCCACCAGCCGGTCATAGGCCTCGGCCACGGTGGAGGGAGACAGCCCCATGCTGGCGGCCTGCCGGCGGATGGAGGGCAGGCGGTCTCCGCGCGCCAGGGCGCGGCTGGCCACCTGGGCGCGAATGGCCGCCATGACCCCGGCCGTGCGTGTTTCCGCCATCCCGCCTTCCCCAACTGTATGGCCCGATGTCTCCCTACAGTCTGGCCGGATTGTATGGAACTGTCCCTGGCCCGGGAAGCCCGGCGGCGCCACACCTGCCGCCGAGGAGAAAATGATGAACCGTTCAACCGAGGGCTGGCTGCATGGCCTGCTGGGGGTGGTGATCTTCAGCGGCTCGCTGCCCGCGACGCGCCTGGCCGTGGCGGATTTCTCGCCCCTGTTCCTGACGGCGGGGCGTGCCGTGGTGGCCGGGCTGCTGGCCGCCCTGCTGCTGGCCGCGCTGCGCCCGGCGCGGCCAGGGCGGGCGGAGCTGATGGCGCTGGCCGTCATCGCCCTGGGCGTGGTGGTCGGTTTCCCTCTGCTGACAGCGCTGGCGCTCCAGCATATCAGCGCGGCACGCTCCATCGTCTTCATCGGGCTGCTGCCCTTGGCCACGGCGGCCTTTGGCGTGTTGCTGGGCGGTGAGCGGCCACGCCCGGCCTTCTGGCTCTTCTCCGGGGCGGGGGCGGCAGCGGTGGCTGGCTTCGCCCTGCTGCACGGCACGCCCGGCGCCCTGGCGGGGGATGCGCTGATGGTGGCGGCCGTCCTGCTCTGCGGCCTCGGCTATGCCAAGGGCGCCGTGCTTTCCCGCCGGCTCGGTGGCTGGCAGGTGATTTCCTGGGCTTTGCTGCTCGCCCTGCCCCCCATGGCGGTTTTCGCCCTGGTGACGCTGCCGCCCTCCTGGCAGGGCATCCATGGCCCCGCCTGGCTCGGCTTTGGCTATGTCTCCGTCTTCAGCATGCTGGTGGGCTTCATCTTCTGGTATCGGGGCCTGGCGCTGGGCGGCATTGCCGGGGTGGGGCAGTTGCAGCTGCTGCAACCCTTCCTCGGGCTGGTCCTGGCCGCGCTGCTGCTGGGCGAGGCCATCCCCTGGACGATGCTGGCCACCACCGGGGTGGTGGTGCTCTGCGTCGCCGGCGCCCGGCGCCATGCCTGAGAAGCCTTGAGAGGGCTTTGCCCCCTCAAACTCCCCCCTTTATCTTCCCTTGGGCAGGGGACAGGGTCCCCGCACCGCCATCAGGGGCGCTCCCTGATGGGTTTCCAAAGGCCTCAGGCCTTTGGTGGGGAGAGTTTGAGAGGGGCGAAGCCCCTCTCAAGAGCAAGCGCCTTCAGGGTAGGGCGGCGGTGCGGTAGAGCGTGACGCGCAGCCCGCCATGCGGCACCGGCGCTTCCGTGGGCAGGAAGGGCAGGGCCGTGGCGCGGGCCAGCATCGGTTCACTGGTGATCAGGCCCACGCGCCAGCCGGAGAAGCGGCTGGCCAGCACCTGCCCCAGAGCACGGTAAAGCGGGGCCAGCTTGCCCTTGTCGCCGATGCGGGTGCCATAAGGCGGGTTGACGATGACCAGCCCGGGCGGCCCCTCGGGCGGCTGAAGCTCGCTGACCGTGCCCTGGCGGAATTCGGTGAGAGCCTCCACCCCCGCCCGCGCGGCATTGGCGCGGCTCATGGCGATGGCGCCGGCATCGCGGTCGCTGCCGTGGAAGCGCACCGCCGGCTCCCGCCGGCTGTTCACCGCCCGCATGCGCTGCCAGGCCTCGGCATCGAAACTCGCCAGCTTCTCGAAGGCGAAGGGCCGGGCACGGCCAGGGTTGAGCCGGGCCGCGATCTCCGCCGCCTCGATGACGAAGGTGCCCGAGCCGCACATCGGGTCCAGCACCGGCTCCTGGCCGTCATAGCCGCATTGGCGCAGAAAAAGCGCGGCCATGGTCTCGCGCATCGGAGCGGCATTCACCGCCTCCTTGTAGCCGCGCTTGTGCAGGGGCTCGCCCGAGGTATCGACGCTGAGGGTGCAGACATCGTCCTCGATGCGGACACGCACCAGGATCTCACCATCCGGCGCGGCGGGTGCGCCCAGCGTCTCGCGGATGGCCTTCTCGACCCGCTCCGCCGCCGCGCCGCTGTGATAGATGCGTGAGCCGGCACAGGTGGCCTCGACCCGGAAGGAGACATCCGGGCGCAGCACATGGCCCCAGGGCACATGGCGGGCCCGCGCGTCGAGCTGCGCCAGATGGGTGACCCTGAAGCTGTCGAGCCGTGCCAGCACCCGCCCGGCGCCGCGCACCCAGAGATTGGCCCGCCACACCTCCGGCCAGCCGCCGCGCAGGGTGACACCCCCGGGGACAGGCTTCGGCTGCCGGAAGCCCTTGCCGCGGATCTCGGCGAACAGCGCGGCCTCCAGCCCCGGCGGGGCGGTCAGGAAAATCTCGAAATCCTTGTCCGTGCTCATCTGATCCGCGGGGCTGCCAGCCCGGTTCGCCAGCGCCCCGGGCGGCCCCGCCCGGATGGCGGGACGGGGGGATGGTCCTCATGCCGGCCCCCTGTATCACCGGCGCGGCGCGGCGGCCACCATCACCGGGGGCTGCCATATTGCTGCCCTGCCGAAGCCTGAAAACCTCCACCCTGCGGCTGCGTTCTCGCTCGCGTCGCCAGAAGGAAGAGCCATGCGCGCCCGAGCCACCCTGTTTCTCTCCTGCGCCCTGCTGGGCCTCCAGGCCCTGCCGGCGGCGGCGCAGGACATCACCCCCTCCGCACCGCTGCCGCAAAGCCTGGCCGAGGACCGTGCCCCGCCGCCCGACCCGCGCGGCACCTTCACCTTCTCCATCGAGAACGACATGTTCGGCGGCAGCGACCGCTACTACACCAACGGCTTTCAGTTCGCCTGGCGCTCGCCCTCGGCCGACCTGCCGGGGCCCCTGGCCTGGATGAACGACCGGCTGGACTGGCTGATGGGCCCCGGCAGCCTGCGCTGGGGCGCCGCCCTGGGCCAGAGCCTCTACACCCCCCAGGATACCCAGACGACCCAGCCCAGCAGGCTCGACCGCCCCTATGCCGCCTATCTCTACGGCGCCCTCTCGCTGAACCGCAGCACGGAACTGACCTCCACCCTGGCGGAACTGCAACTCGGCGTCGTCGGCCCCTCGGCGCTCGGCGAATTCGTCCAGAACAATTACCACGACCTGATCAACGTCCATCAGGTGAATGGCTGGAAGACCCAGTTGAAGGACGAGCCTGCCGTCACCGCCCTCCTCGAACGCAAATGGCGCCTGCCGCTGGGCGAGGTGGCCGGAATGCAGGTGGAAGCCATCCCCGTGCTGGCCGCCAGCCTGGGCAATGTGCAGGCCTATGGCGCCGCCGGCGGGCTGTTCCGCATCGGGCAGGGGCTGGAGGCGGATTTCGGCCCGCCGCGCATCCGCCCCGCCCTGGCCGGTTCGCACTGGATCCAGCCGCGCCAGGATTTCGGCTGGTATGTCTTCGCCGGGGCGGAGGGGCGTGCCGTCGCGCGGGATATCTTCCTCGACGGCAACAGCTGGCGCGACAGCCGAAGCGTCGACAAGCGCATCTTTGTGGGTGACCTCCAGGCCGGTGTCGCCGTGCTCTGGCGGGGCATGCGCTTCGCCTATACCCAGGTCTGGCGCAGCGAGGAATTTTATGGCCAGCAGGGTGTGCAGAGCTTCGGGTCGCTCAGCGTCTCTTTTCGATTTTAAAGAAAATTAGATATATCTTCTTTTTCTGGAGAAAAAGAAGCAAAAAGACTTTTTTCAGGCTGCCGCCATCCCCCGTCACAGCGGGACGCCAAACTGAAAAAGTTTTTTTGGTTCTTTTTTTCAAAAAAGAACATGACTTTTTTCTGAACCCTCCTGGCGTGGCCGAGGTTGCAGGGCAGGGGGTGGTCATGGCACCTCTGCGGCCATGCTGAACCGCCGCTTCCTGCTGGGCCAGATCACGGCCGCCTCTCTCCTGGCGGCTGGCCCGGCGCGTGCCGCCAGCATCAGCTTCGAGAGTTTCCTGGCTGATGTGGCGGCGGAGGCGCAGCGCGGCGGCGTCTCCCCGGCGCTGCTGCAACGCGCTCTGGCCAGCCTGAAGCCCAACGACAAGGTGCTGGAGCTGGACCGGCGCCAGGCCGAATTCACCCTGAGCTGGGAACAGTACCGCGATGGCCGCCTGTCGCAGCAGCGGGTGGACCGCGGGCGGCAGGCTTTTGCCGATAACCGCGCCCTGCTGGATCAGGTGGCGGAGCGCTTCCAGGTCTCCCCGCGCATTGTCGTGGCGATCTGGGGGCTGGAGACCAATTACGGCGGCTTCACCGGCAATTTCCGCACTGTCGAGGCGCTGGCGACGCTGGCCTGGGATGGCCGCCGCAGCGCCTTCTTCCGGCGCGAGCTGATGGCGGCGCTGCGCATCCTCCAGGCCGGGCATGTGGCGCCGGAGCGGATGCGCGGCAGCCATGCCGGGGCCATGGGCCAGCCGCAATTCATGCCCACCAGCTTTGAGGCCATGGCGGTGGATTTCGATGGCGATGGCCGGCGCGACATCTGGGACAGCCGCGCTGATGCCCTGGGCTCCATCGCCAACTACATGGCCCGCAATGGCTGGCGGGAGGAAGAGCGCTGGGGGCGGGAGGTGCTGCTGCCCGAGGGTTTCGACCCCGCCCAGGCCGGCCGCGCCACGGTGCGTCCGCTGCGCGCATGGCTGGAACTGGGGGTGGCCGCCGCCAATGGTTCAACCCTGCCGCCGCTGGAGATGGAAGCCTCCATCCTGCTCCCCGGCGGCCCCAATGGACAGGCCTTCGTCATTTACCCGAATTTCCACGTGATCCGCCGCTACAACCCCTCTGACTACTACGCCCTGGTGATCGGCCTGCTGTCGGACCGGGTGGCCTGACGCCATGCGCCGCCGCCTGCTGAACGCCACGCTGCTGGCGCTGCCGCTGCTCGCCACGGCCTGCAATCGCCCTCCTGCCACGCCCGGCAGCGGTGCCAGCCGCTACAGTGTGGGCGAACCCTATGAGATGGGCGGCGTCTGGTACTATCCGCGCGAGGATTTCGCCCTGCAGGAGACGGGCCTTGCCGCCGTGGTCGCCGACAGCCGGGCGGGGCGCAACACGGCCAATGGCGAGATCTACGATCCCACTGCCCTGGTGGCCGCCCACCGCACGCTGCAGCTGCCCGCCATCCTGCGCGTGACCAACCTGGAGAATGGCCGGGAAATCCGCGTGCGGGTGAATGACCGTGGTCCGGCCCAGGCGGGCCGGGGGCTCGCCCTGTCACGGCGGGCGGCGGAGTTGCTCGGGGTGCCGCTGTCCGGGGGCACGCAGATCGCGCTGGCGGTGGAGGCCGATCTCTCGCGCCAGCTGGCCGGCAGCCTGCCGCAGGCGGAGAACCGCGCCCTGGCGGTGGCCACGGCGCCCCGCGGCGCGCTGGAGGCCGAGGCCCTGCCGCCCCCACCCGGCGCCCAGGCCGCCACCCAGCTGCGCCAGGCCCGCCCTGGCCCCGCCATCCTTTCCGCCGCCGCTGAGGCGGGCGCCTCCCCGGTGCCGGACCGCCTGCCGGAACAGGTCTGGCAGGGGCCGGCGCGGCCGGGCCGGCTCTATGTGCAGGCCAGCACCTTCAGCAACTGGTCCGATGCGCAGCGCCAGGCGGCGCGCATTGGCGGCGCGCGGGTGGAAAGCTTCGGCCCGCCGCGCCGGCCGGAGTATCGTGTCCGCCTGGGCCCCTTCCCGCAGGTCTCCCAGGCGGATACAGCGCTTGAGATGGTGCGCCGCGCTGGCGTATCCGAGGCCCGCATTCTGGTCGACTAGATCCAATCAGGAGATTTCCCGCGATGCCGCTTCGCCGTGCCCTGCTGGGCGGTGCCGCCGCGGTGCTTGCCGCCGGCACGCTGCCCGCCCCCGTCCTGGCGCAGGCCCGCCGCCCCGCGGGACGCCCCGCCCCGGCCGCGCCGACCGCCTCCGGCAGCCCCGCCACCACCCCGCTTGGCCCGCTCGACACGAGCGCGCAGCAGGCGATCATGATCGACTGCGACACCGGCGCCGTGCTGCTGGAGAAGAACGCGGACGAGCGCATGCCGCCTTCCTCCATGTCGAAGCTGATGACGATGTATGTCGTCTTCGACCTGCTCAAGCAGGGGCGGCTGCGGCTGGACCAGACCCTGCCGGTGAGCGAGCGCGCCTGGCGCATGGGCGGCTCCAAGATGTTCGTCGAGCTGGGCAGTTCCATCTCGATCGACAATCTGGCGCGCGGCGTCATCGTGCATTCCGGCAATGATGCCTGCATCGTGCTGGCCGAGGGCATCAGCGGCAGCGAGCAGCAATTCGCCGAGCTGCTGAACGAATACGCCAAGAAGATCGGCCTGCACGACAGCACCTTCCGCAACGCGACCGGCTGGCCCGACCCCGAGCACAAGATGACGGCGCGCGACCTCGGCATCCTGGCGCGCCGGCTGATCACCGATTTCCCGCAATACTTCCCGATCTACAGCGAGCGTTCCTTCCTCTGGAACGGCATCACGCAGGAGAATCGCAACCCGCTGCTCGGCCGCGTGCCGGGGGCGGACGGGCTGAAGACCGGGCATACCGAGGCGGCGGGCTATGGCCTCGTCGGCACGGTCAAGCGTGGGGACCGGCGGGTGATCCTGGTGGTGAACGGCCTGACCTCCATGCGCCAGCGCGGCGAGGAGGCGGAACGCCTGATCGAATGGGGCTTCCGCGAGTTCGAGAGCGTGGTCCTCTTCCGCGCCGCCGACACGGTGGAGAGCGCCCCGGTCTATCTGGGCGAGCAGGCCACGGTGCCGCTGGTGGGCGGCAAGGACCTGGTGCTGACCCTGCCGAAGCAGTGGCGGCGCAACCTGCAGGTGAAGCTACGCTACAACGGCCCCATCCCGGCGCCGATCGCCAAGGGGCAGGAGGTCGGGGTGCTCGACATCTCCGGCCAGGGCGTGCCGCCGATGCAGCTGCCGCTCTATGCCGGGGCGGATGTGCCGAAGCTGGGCCTGATCCCGCGCATTCCGGCGGTGATCGGCCGGCTGGTCTCGGGCTGAGATGGCGGCGCCCGCGCGCGGCCGCTTCATCACGCTGGAAGGCGGGGAGGGGGCGGGGAAGACCACCCTCTCCCGCGCCCTGGCGGCACGGCTGGCGGCGGCCGGGCTGCCGGTGCTGCGCACCCGCGAGCCGGGCGGCGCCCCGGGGGCGGAGGCGCTGCGCGGCCTGCTGCTGACGGGGGGCATCGCCTGGGACCCGGTGGCCGAGGCCATGCTGATGTTCGCGGCGCGGCGGGAGCATCTGGCCAAGACCATCCTGCCGGCGCTGCAAGCCGGCATCTGGGTGGTGTGCGACCGCTTCGCCGATTCCACCCTGGCCTATCAGTGCCACGGCCATGGCCTGCCACGCCGGGTGTGGGAGGGGCTGGCCGCCGTGGCGCTGGAGGGTTTCGCACCCGATTGCACCCTGGTGCTGGACCTGCCGCCGGCGCAGGGCATGGCCCGCGCGCTGGCGCGCAGTGGCGGCGCGCCGGACCGCATCGAGGCGATGGGCGAGGCCTTCCACAGCCGCGTCCACGCCGCCTTCCAGTCCATCGCCACGGCCGAGCCGGGGCGCTGCGCCGTGCTGGATGCCAAAATGCCGCCCGCCGCCCTGGCCGAGGCCGCCGGGGCCGTGCTGCGGGACCGCCTGGGCGCACCGCTGTGACCCCGCCCGAGGCCCGCGCCAACCCCGACCTTTTCGGCCATGAGCATGCCGCCGCCGCGCTGGCCGAGGCGGCGGGGGCGGGGCGGCTGCACCATGCCTGGCTGCTGGCCGGGCCGCGCGGGGTGGGCAAGGCGACGCTGGCCTATCGCTTCGCCCGCTGGCTGCTGGCCGGGCGCCCGCCCGGGCCGTCGCCCCTCTCTCTCCCGCCGGGGGATGCGGTGTTCCGCCGTGTCGCCGCCGGCGCCCATGCCGATCTGCGCAGCCTCGCCCCCAATGCCGGCGAGCGCGGGGTGAAGCTGATCATCCGTGTGGACGAGGTGCGGCAGGTGCCGCGCTTTCTCGGCCTGACGGCGGCGGAAGGGGGGTGGCGCATCATTGTGGTCGAACAGGCCGAGGCGATGAACGCCGAAGCCCAGAACGCCCTGCTGAAAACCCTGGAGGAGCCGCCCGCCCGCGCCCTGCTGCTGCTGACCACGGCGGCGCCGGACCGGCTGCTGCCCACCATCCGCAGCCGCTGCCGGCGCATTGACCTTTTCCCGCTGCCGGAGCCGACCATGGAGCGGGTGTTGGGGCACTGGCTGCCCGAGATGCCGGAGGCGCAGCGCGCCACCCTGGCACGCATTGCCGGAGGCGCCCCGGGCCGCGCCCTGCAACTGGCCGAGGGCGATGGGCTGGCCCTGCAGCAGCAGGTGGAGGGTTTTCTGGCCAGCCTGCCACGCCCGGAGCCGCGCGCCCTGCACGAGCTGGGCGACTTCCTGGCATCGCGGCGTGACGGCAGTGCCTTCACCACCTTCATCGCGTTGCTGCGGCAGGAGCTGGGTGGCGCCATCCGCGCTGCCGGCCGCGGGCAGCCGGCGCCGGGCTACATCGCAACCCGCCCGCTTGCCGATTGGGCGGCGCTGTGGGACACCCTGGGCCGCCTGGCCGACGAGACCGAAACCCTGAATCTGGACCGCAAGCAGGCGGTGCTGAGCGGACTCTCGCAACTGGCCTCGCGCTGAGGACCAAGAGCATGACGAGCGAGCGGCGCTTCTACCTGACGACGCCCATCTACTACGTGAACGACAAGCCGCATATCGGCCACGCCTACACCTCGCTGGCGGCCGATGTGCTCGCGCGGTGGAAGCGCATGACCGGGCATGAGGTCTTCTTCCTCACCGGCACGGACGAGCACGGCCAGAAGGTCGAGAAGGCCGCCGAGGCGCGCGGCATGGATCCGCAGAGCTTCACCGATACGGTGAGCCATGCCTTCCGCGATCTCGCGGCCCGGATGAACTATTCCAACGATGCCTTCATCCGCACCACGGAGGAGCGCCACAAGGCCGCCTGCGCCGCGCTGTGGAAGACGCTGGAGGAGAAGGGCGAGATCTATCTCGGCCATTACGAGGGCTGGTACGCGGTGCGCGACGAGGCCTTCTATGGCCCGGACGAGATCACCGAGAAGGACGGCCAGAAATTCGCCCCGACCGGCGCGCCGGTGGAGTGGGTGAGGGAGCCTTCCTACTTCTTCCGCCTGTCCAACTGGCAGGATCGACTTCTGACATTTTATGAAGAAAATCCGGACTTTATCGCACCGGTTTCGCGTCGCAACGAAGTCATCAGTTTCGTCAGGAGCGGGCTGAGCGACCTGTCCATTTCCCGCACCTCCTTCAAGTGGGGTGTGAAGGTGCCGGGTGACGAAGCCCATGTGATGTATGTCTGGCTGGATGCGCTGACAAACTACATCACCGCCCTCGGCTATCCCGATGAAAAGGCAGAATCCTGGAAATTCTGGCCGGCGGATATCCATTTCGTCGGCAAGGATATCGTCCGCTTCCATGCGATTTTCTGGCCGGCCTTCCTGATGGCCGCCGGCCTGCCCACGCCGAAGCGCGTCTTCGCCCATGGCTGGTGGACGAATGAGGGGCAGAAGATCTCCAAGTCCCTCGGCAATGTCATCGACCCGCTGGCGCTGGTCGAGGAATTTGGCCTGGACGCGGTGCGTTATTTCCTCCTGCGCGAGGTGCCCTTCGGTCAGGATGGCGACTTCCAGCGCAAGGCCCTGATCGGCCGCCTGAATGGCGAACTGGCGGATGCCCTGGGCAACCTCGCCAACCGCACGCTCAGCCTGATCCAGCGCAATTGCGGCGGCCTGTTGCCGGAGCCCGCCGCCGCCCAGGCGGAGGCGGACCGTGGCTTCCTGGCGGCCACCGGCCATGGTGATGCCGAAGGCAGCCCCGCCTGGCTGGCCGCCAAGGTCGATGCGCTGCTGAACGAGCAGAAATTCGATGCCGCTCTGTCGCTGCTCTTCGCCTCCATCCGCGAGGCCAATGGGTACATCACCCGTGAACAGCCCTGGGCGCTGAAGAAAACCGACCCGGAGCGCATGGTGGTGGTGCTGCGCACCCTGCATGATGCCCTGCGTGTCTTCGCCACGCTGCTCTGGCCTTTCATGCCGGAGACGATGGCGAAGCTGCTGGACCAGCTCGGCGTGCCAGCCGAGGCGCGTGGGGTGGATGCCCTGGCGACGCCGCTGCCCGGCGGCATTGCCCTGCCGGCGCCCAGCCCGCTCTTCCAGAAGATCCAGGGCGAGGCCTGATGCTCGTCGACAGCCACTGCCACCTCGACTACTTTACTGAGGCGGAGATCGAGGACATCCTGGCCCGCGCTGCTGCGGCCGGGGTGGGCCGGATGGTGACCATTGGCGTGCGCATGTCGCAGGCCGAGACGGTGAAAGCCCTGGCCGAGCGCTTCCCGCAGGTCTGGGGCACGGTTGGCGTCCATCCGCAAAGCGTCGGCGAAGCTCCGCTGCCAACGGTGGAGGAGATCGTCTCCGCCACGCAGCACCCGCGCATCATCGGCATCGGCGAGAGCGGGCTGGACTATTTTTACGACAAGGCCCCGCGCGCGGTGCAGCAGGAAGGCTTCCGCCGCCATATCCGCGCGGCCCAGGCCACGCAGCTGCCGCTTGTGATCCACGCCCGCGATGCGGATGAGGATATTCTGGCGCTGCTCAAGGAAGAAAAGGGGCAGGGGGGTGACTTCCCCTTTCTCCTCCACTGCTTCAGTTCTGGACGCAAGCTTGCCGAGGAAGCTCTTGATCTTGGAGGATATGTCTCCCTTTCGGGCATCTTGACATTCCCCAAATCCCAGGAAATCCGCGACATCGCTCGCGATGTGCCGATGGAGCGGTTGCTGGTGGAGACTGACTCGCCCTACCTGGCGCCGGTGCCGTTCCGCGGAAAGCGCAACGAGCCTTCCTATGTCGCCCATACGGCGCGTGTCTTGGCCGAAGTGAAGCAGGTGAGCCCGGAGGAACTGGCTCGCATCACCACCGAGAATTTTTTTCGGCTATTCCAGAAAGCCCGTTAAAGCTTTGAACTTAAAAATAACCATTCTGGGCTGCGGTGGCTCGGCTGGCGTGCCCATGCTGGGTGGCCCGGATGGGGCCGGTGATTGGGGCCTGTGTGATCCAGCCGAGCCACGCAATAACCGGACGCGTTCCTCGATCCTGATCGAGGCCGAGGATGGGCGCCGTCTGCTGGTCGATGCCGGGCCGGATCTGCGCCGCCAACTCCTGGCCTGTCGGATCGGTCGTGTTGATGCGCTGTTGGTCACGCATGGCCATGCCGACCATATCATGGGCCTGGATGAATTCCGTCCTTTGAACCGGGCCATTGGCGCGGCCATTCCGGTTCATGCCATGCCGGATACCTTGGCTGAGTTAAGGGCGCGCTTTGACTACGTTTTCCGTGAGCCGACCGCGCCAGCCTTCTATCGGCCCGCATTGACGCCACATCCGGTGGAGCCAGGGGATACGCTGGACATCGCCGGCCTTCCGGTGACGCTGTTCCGCCAGGACCACAAGGTGATGGATACCTTGGGCCTGCGGATAGGGCGCTTCGCTTATTCCACCGATGTTGTGCATCTGCCGGATGAAAGCCTTGAGGCTTTGAAGGGCGTGGAAACCTGGATCGTGGGGTGCTTCCAACGCCGTCCGCACAGTGTTCATGCCCATCTGGAGCGGGTTCTTGAATGGCGGGATCTGCTGAAGCCACGCCGTGTCGTTCTGACCCATATGGGGCCGGACATGGATTGGGCGTGGCTGAGGGCTCATTTGCCTGAGGGTGTGACGGCTGCCTGGGATGGCATGGTCCTGCATTCACTCTTTTAAATTTGTCATAATCTTCCTTATGCGCTATCTTAAGCGCAACTCAAATAAAGGGCTTTGACCATGACCGCCGCCGCTTGCACCCTCACCCGGCTGCTGGAGATCATGGCCCGACTACGTGCCCCTGATGGTTGCCCGTGGGACCGTGTGCAGGACTTCGCCTCGATCGCGCCCTACACGATCGAGGAAGCCTATGAGGTCGCCGATGCCATCGCCAAAGCGGACATGCCCGCACTTCAGGATGAACTGGGCGATTTGCTCTTCCAGGTCGTCTACCACGCTCAAATGGCGAGCGAGGCCGGCGCCTTTGATTTCGCCGCTGTTGCTCAGGGCATTTCGGACAAGATGATCCGCCGCCACCCGCATGTCTTTGGCGAGGCTGCCGCGCGGGATGCCGCCACCCAAACCGAGGCCTGGGAAACCCAGAAGCAGGCCGAACGCGCCGCCCGTGCTGAAACCGGCACCCTGGCTGGCCTTCCTGTTGCCCTGCCAGCCCTGACCCGCGCCGCCAAGATCACCCGCCGCGTGGCCCATGTGGGCTTCGACTGGCCGGATGCCGCCGGCGTGCTGGATAAGCTGGCAGAGGAAACCGCCGAACTGCGTGCTGAGCTGGACACTGGCTCGCGCGAGGCCATCGCGGAAGAGTATGGCGACATGCTCTTCGTCCTGGCCAACCTCGGGCGCAAGCTGGATCTCGACCCGGAAGCCTGCCTGCGGGCCGCCAATGCGAAGTTCGAACGCCGCTTTGGAGCCGTAGAAGCACGGCTATCCGCGGAAGGCCTCACGCCACAGGAAGCTGGGCTGGAGCGGATGGAAGCCGAATGGCAGGCCGTGAAGCGGGCCGAAAAAGCCTAACTCTGAAAGCGGGGTCTGGGGGGATCTCATCCCCCCAGCCTTCTTCTCTGTCTTATGCGAGCAGCGCCTCGCGCGCCGCCTGCCAGCTTTCCCTGTCCGGCGCCGCCAGCAATCCGCCCCCCGTATGCTCGGGCTGATATTCGCTACCATCGAAGCGCGCGCTATAGCCGCCCGCCTCCCGGTGCAGCAGCCAGCCCGGCAGGTGGTCCCAGGGCATCAGCCTATTATAGATGACGATATGCGCCCCGCCCGAGGCCACCAGGCGATACTCATGCGCAGCGCAGCGGAACTGCACACCGCTCGCCAGCCGTGGCAGCCGGGCGGTGACCTGGCTGCGCAGAGGCTCCGCCATCCAGGTCCAGGAGACGGCGCCGATCATCCGCTCAACCGGCACCGGCGCCGCCACCCGCAGGTCGCTCCGCTCGCCGGAGGGGGTTTCGATCCAGGCCCCCTCCCCGCGCAGCGCGATGGCGGTATCGTCGCCCAGCGGATCATGAATCCAGGCGCCCACCACCTCGCCCTTCACCACGGCAGCGGCCATGCAGCCGAAAAGCGGCACGCCGGCAGCGAAATTGGCCGTGCCATCCACCGGGTCCACCACGAAGGCGAGATCCGCCCCCGCCAGCCGCCCCAGGAGGGAGGGATCCGCGGCACAGGCTTCCTCCCCCACCACGACGCAGCCCGGGAAGCGGGCCTGCAGGGCGGCGGTGATCTGGCGTTCCGCAGCCTCATCGGCATCGGTCACCAGATCCATCGGGCTGGACTTGCTGCGGATGGCCTCGGCCGAGAGCCGCCGGAAGCGCGGCAGGATCTCGGCGCGGGCGGCCTCGCGCAGCAGGGCGGCGAGGTCGCTCGCCTGGGCATGGGTGAAGCGCATCGGATATCCCCGTCAGGCCTGTTCGAAGCGGGCGCGGTTGGCGGGAGACAGCCGCACCGTCAGGCGCACCGCGTCCTCGGCATCCTCGCGGGCGAGCACCTCGCCATGCTGGTAGAGCCAGGCGATACGGGCACCGTCACTGGGTGGCAGGCTGTATTCGGCCACCTCCATCCCGGCCGCCATGCGGGCATCGAGGGCCGCGCGCAGCGCATCCAGCCCCTCCCCCGTCAGCGCCGAGACGGCGACGGAGCCGGCATCATTCACCCCCGGCACCTCGGCCGTGCCGCCCAGCAGATCGGCCTTGTTCAGCACCTCGATGGTGCGGGCCGGCCAGTTCTCGTCCAGCGTGGCATGGGCGCCGCCCGCCATCTCGGTGAGCACGCCAACCACGTCGTTGCGCTGGGCCGTGGTGTCCGGGTGCGCCACATCCCGCACATGCAGGATGATGTCAGCCGCCGCCACCTCCTCCAGCGTCGCGCGGAAGGCCTCGATCAGCTGCGTCGGCAGGTCGCTGATGAAGCCCACCGTGTCGGAGAGGATGACGGTCCGCCCGCTGGGCAGGCGGATGGCGCGCATGGTCGGGTCCAGCGTGGCGAAAAGCTGGTCCTGCGCGTAGACACCGGCGCCGGTCAGGGCGTTGAACAGGGTGGACTTGCCGGCATTGGTATAGCCCACCAGCGCCACCACCGGAAACGGCACGCGGGTGCGCGCAGCCCGGTGCAGGCCACGGGTGCGGCGCACCTGCTCGAGTTCGCGCTTCAGCTTGACGATGCGCTCGCCGATCAGGCGGCGGTCGATCTCGATCTGGCTTTCACCCGGGCCGCCCAGGAAGCCGAAGCCGCCGCGCTGCCGTTCCAGGTGGGTCCAGGACCGCACGAGGCGCGTGCGCTGGTATTCCAGATGCGCCAGCTCGACCTGCAGCGTGCCTTCCTTGGTGCGGGCCCGCTCGCCGAAAATCTCCAGGATCAACCCGGTGCGGTCGATCACCTTGCAGTGCCATTCGCGCTCCAGGTTGCGCTGCTGCACGGGCGAGAGGGCGGCATCCACCACCACGACGCCGATCTGGTTTTCCTCGATGGCGAGGCGCGCCATCTCCACCTGCCCTTCGCCCAGCAGGGTGGAAGGCCGGCGCCCGCGCAGCGGGAAGACCGCGCTGTGGACGATGGTCAGGCCAATGGAAGCCGCCAGGCCCACCGCCTCGGCCAGCTTGGCCTCGGCGGCGCGGTTGGCGGCGCCACGGTGGTCCGGGAAGGGAATGACGCCCTCCGCGCCACCCGGGCGCGAAGACCGCTCATAGGGCAGGATCACGGCGGCCAGGGTGGGCTTGCCACCCTGGTCCGTGACTTTGTCAGTCGGAGGAGCCGACAGGATTGACCTCACGCTGAAGTGTCATGGTGCCCTCGCGCGTCACGGTGACGGTGCCGCCGGCAGGATTGCCCTGGGCGGCCCCGGCCGTGGCGGCCGTGGCGTCAAACAGCATGATCGGCGCGCCCGGCATGACGGTGCTGATGGCGTGCTTGTAGACCAGCTGGGTGTGACCGTCCCGACGCAGCAGGACGGAAAAATTGTCAAACCAGGTGATGATGCCCTGGAGCTTGACGCCATTGACGAGGAAGATCGTCACCGGCGTCTTGCTCTTGCGGACATGGTTCAGGAACACGTCCTGAACATTCTGGGACTTCTCGGCGGCCATCGGCTCGGTCCTTCTTCTTCTTGGCGAGCCACCTTGTCATGGCCGTTCAGTCGGTGCTGCGGCTCACGCGGGGCTACGCCCCGGCGTGCGGGGCTGCCCGCCGGTTCGCCCGCAAGATCACGCAGGCAGGGGGGTCTTGGCAAGGCCGTGCAGGCACGCAGCGAGAACATGGCCGTCCGGGAAGACCGCATCCGGTGCCAGGGCGGCGATTCCGCCATCATGCGCGGCATCGCCCAGCAGCACGGCGCTGCACCCGGCGGCACGGGCGGCCTGCATGTCCACCCCCGTATCGCCGATGAACCAGACCGCCGGCCCTGGCGCCACGCCCAGCCGTTCCAGCGCCATCAGCACAGGCGCGGCGGCGGGTTTGTCCGCCACGGCATCCCCCGCCCCCACCAGCACGCCGAAATGCCCGGCCCAGCCCAGATGCGCGGCCTCCGCCCGCAGGATCGGACCCTGCTTGTTGGAAACCACGCCCATCGGCCAGAGCGCCCCACGCTCCAACGCCGCCACGGTGCCCGGCAGCGGCATGATGAACTCCAGGTGACGGGCGCGGACCTCGGCATAGAACAGATCGCGCGCGTGCTCCCATTCCGCGCCGAACAGCGCCGGGAAGGATTCCCGTAGCGAGAGGCGGGCGCGGGCCCGCACCTGCTCCAGGCTCCATTCCGGCCGGCCGAAGGCGCGCAGCGCGGCATTCATCCCCGCCTGCACCCCGGCCCAGGCATCGACCAGCGTGTTGTCCCAGTCCCACAGAATGGCTGTGGGGCGGGGCAGGCCAGGCGGAAGCGGAACCGCGATCATGCGGCGTTCTTCGCCGCGCCCTTCACATGGCGGGCAAAAATCTCGAAGAGCTGGCGCGTCACCGGCCCCGGCTTGCCATCCCCCACCGCCACGCCGTCGATCTTCAGGATCGGCTTCACGAAGGAGGTGGCGGAGGTGATGAAGGCTTCCCGTGCCCGCTTCAGCTCATCCAGGGTGAAGGCGCGCTCATCCCAGGCCATGCCAAGCTGGCGCAGTTCCGCCATCAGCGCGCCGCGGGTGCAGCCGGGCAGGATGGCGTGGGACAGGGCGCGGGTGCGGATGGCACCCTTCTCGTCCACGATCCAGAAGCTGGTCGCCGCGCCCTCGGTGACGATGCCGGTGCCTTCCTCATAGAGAATGGCCTCGGTCGCGCCCTGCTCACGCGCGGCCTGGCGGGCCAGCACATTCGGCAGCAGGTTCACGCTTTTGATATCGCGCCGCGCCCAGCGCAGATCCGGCAGGGTGATGGCGCTGCCGCCCCAGCTGTCGATGCTGGCGGGGTAAGGCGCGATACGCTTGACCGTCACCACCAGGGCCGGCGGCACCGGCTTCGCCGGGAAGGGATGGTCGCGCCGCGCCACGCCGCGCGTCACCTGCATGTAGAGCAGGCCCTCGGTCACCCGGTTCTTGCGCGCCACCTCCTGCAACACATGCGACAGGGCCGCGCGCGTCAGCGGCATCGGCAGGCGGATCTCGCGCAGGGAACGCTCCAGCCGGTCCAGGTGCAGATCCTCATCGATGAAGCGGCCATTGTAGAGATGCACCACTTCATAGATGCCATCGCCGAACTGATAGCCGCGGTCCTCGATATTCACGCTGGCCTCGCGCTGCGGGACATAGCGGCCATTCACATAGGCAATGCGGGACATGCCCTGGTCTCTTTCGCTGTTGATCCAGTCGGGGCGCGCAGCTTCGCGCCGATGCAGGAGGACGGCAATAGTCCCTGCCCGGCTTTTCAGCCAGGGCAGCGATCAAAATCAGGGAAAATATCTTCTTTTTCTGAAGAAAAAGAAGCAAAAAGACTTTTCCAGGCTACCGCCGTCTCCCGGCACAGCGGGACACGAAACTGAAAAAAGTTTTTTGGTTCTTTTTTCCAAAAAAGAACGCTGCTTACGCTGATCCTGCCCGGTCCTCTGCCTGCACACCGAGGAACTTCAGCTTCCGGTGCAGGGCGCTGCGCTCCATGCCGACGAAATTGGCGGTGCGGCTGATATTGCCGCCAAAGCGCAGCAATTGTGCTTCCAGATATTGCCGCTCAAACAATTCACGCGCCTCGCGCAGCGGCAGGGTCATGATCTCGCTGGAGCGGTCGAGCTTCAGCGCGGCGGGGGCGGCGGAGCCGACCTCGGGCGGCAGCATCTCGGGGCGGATCGGCTCCCCTGCCCCACCCGGCGCCATGATCAGCAGCCAGTCCACCAGATTGCGCAGCTGGCGCACATTGCCCGGCCAGTCATAGGCCTGCATCGCCGCCAGCACATCCTCTGACAGCTCCCGCGCCGGCACGCCGGATGTCTCGGCGGAGCGCGCCATGAAGTGGCGGGCGAGCACGGGCACATCCTCCCGCCGCTCGCGCAGCGCGGGCACGCGCAGCGGCACGACGGCGAGGCGGTAATAGAGATCCTCACGGAAGCGCCCGGCGGCGATCTCCGCCGCCAGATCGCGGTTGGTGGTGGCGATGACGCGCACATCCACCTTCACCCGCGTGGCGCCGCCCACCCGCTCGAACCCCTGTTCCTGCAGGGCGCGCACGATCTTGCCCTGGGTTTCCAGCGGCATATCCGCCACCTCGTCCAGCAGCAGCGTGCCGCCATGGGCGCGCTCCAGCACGCCGGCACGGCGCGGCGCCGCCTGCGGGTCCGTCCCCGCCTCGACGCCGAACAGCTCTTCCTCGAAGCGGGCGGGGTTCAGCGTGGCGCAGTTCAGCGCCACGAAGGGCTCCCCGGCGCGGCGGGAGCGGGCATGGATCATGCGCGCCGCCACCTCCTTGCCCGCCCCGGCGGGGCCGGAGATCAGCACGCGCGAGCCGGTGGGCGCCACCCGCTCGATCGCCGCGCGCAGCTGGCTGATGAGCTGGGAGGTGCCGAGCAGCTCCGTCTCCGCCCCGGCGCGCAGCTTGAGTTCGCTGACCTCGCGCTTGAGCCGCGCCGCCTCCAGCGCCCGCTCGGCGATCAGCAGCAGCCGGTCGGACTTGAAGGGCTTCTCGATGAAGTCGTAGGCGCCCTGCTGGATGGCCTGCACCGCCGTCTCGATGGTGCCATGGCCCGAGATCATCACCACCGGCACCGAGGGATCGTCGCGCTGCATCGCCTCCAGGATGCCGAGGCCATCCAGGCGCGAATTCTGCAGCCAGATATCCAGGATGACGAGGCTGGGCCGGCGGGCGCGGAAGGCGGCCAGCGCCGTGTCCGAATTCTGCGCGACGCGGGTGTCATACCCCTCGTCCGAGAGGATGCCTTCAATCAGCGCGCGGATGTCCGGCTCGTCATCGACGATCAGGATATCATGCGCCATGCTGCTGCATCTCCGTGCTCTTCCCCACGATCTCCGGGCCGCTGGCCTCCGCCGCGCTGCGGCGCGGCAGCACCAGGGCCGCCCGCGCCCCCGGCACGGGAAGCCCCCCCGCCGCCTCCCTCTCGGTCAGCAGCAGGCGGCCACCGTGGTCCTCCATGATCTTCTTGACAATGGCAAGACCAAGGCCGGTCCCTTTTGGTTTATGCGTCACATAAGGCTCGGTCAGGCGCTCCCGCTCCTCGCCCTGCGGCAGACCGAGGCCATTATCCTCGACCGCCAGCGTGACCGTCTCCTCCCCCGGCTCAACCGAGAGCAGGATGAGGCCCGGCACCGGCGCGCGCCCCTCGGCCTCGTCGGCCTGGATGCGCATGGCGACGGCATCGGCGGCATTGGCCAGCAGGTTGGTCAGCGCCTGGCCGATCAGCCGGCGGTCGCAGGGGGTGCGCGGCACGCCCTCCGGGATGCGCGTCTCGAAGCGGATGGCGTGGTGGGCGTTCTGCTGCAGCACCAGCGCCTCGCGCGCCACCTGGTCGAGCGGCTCGGGGCGGATCACCGGCTGCGGCATGCGGGCGAAGGCGGAGAACTCATCCACCATCCGCCCGATATCGCCCACCTGCCGCACGATGGTGTCGGTGCAGGCCACGAAGGTCTCGGGGTCGTTGGTGATCTGCTTCAGGTAGCGGCGCTTCAGCCGCTCAGCCGAAAGCTGGATGGGCGTCAGCGGGTTCTTGATCTCATGCGCGATGCGGCGGGCGACATCGGCCCAGGCCGCCTTGCGCTGGGCGGAGAGCAGCTCGGTGATGTCGTCGAAGGTGAGGACGAAGCCGTTGACGCGGCCATTCTGCGTCTCGGCGCCGATCTGGGCCAGCAGGGTGCGCCGTTCGCTGGCCGGGCCGATGCGGATTTCCGCCGTGCGGGTGCGCTCGGGCTGGGCCAGGGGCTGGGCAAGCGCCTGGGCCAGCAGGGGGGCGAATTCGGGGGCCACCGCCTCCAGCTTCTGCCCCAGCGCCTCATCGAGGTCGAGGCCGAGCAATTCGCTGGCGCGGCGGTTGGGCAGGTTGACGCGCCCCTCCGCATCAACGCCGACGACGCCGGCGGAGACGCCGGAGAGCACCGTCTCGGTGAAGCGGCGGCGCTCGTCGATCTGGCGATAGGCTTCCATCAGCTCGCTGCGCTGGGCGGCGAGCTGGTTGGTCATGCGGTTGAAGGCCCGCGAGAGGGTGCCCACCTCGTCATCCGGCCCGCCCTCGGCCACGCGCACGGTCAGGTCGCCGCTGCGCACCCGCTCCGCCGCCACGATCAGGCGGGAGAGCGGCCGGGCGATCTGGTTGGCGATGACGAGGCCGATCAGCACCGCCGCCATCAGCACCAGCAGCGCCGCCAGGATGAAGATCATCACGAAGGTGATCTGCAGGCCGGAGCGGTTGCGGTCCAGCTGGTCATATTGCTGGAAGGCCAGTTCGGTGCGGCGCATATGCTCGATCACGCCGGGGTCGAGCGGCCGGCCGATCAGCAGCATCAGCCCCGGGCCGATATCGAGCGCCACCAGGGCGCGGACGCGCCCCTCCTCGCTCTCGCCCGGCAGCACGGCCACCTCGCCGCCGCGCGCCACCTCCATGGCCCAGGCGGGCAGCGGGTCGAGCACGGCGGCGGTGGTCAGCCCGGCATGGCTGACCACGCGGTTCAGCACCGGCTCGAACACCACCGAATCGGTCAGCCCGCGCAGCGCGGTATGGGTGGCCAGGATCTGGGCGAAGGCGAACTGGTTCTCATCCAGCAGCCGCCCGGCGCGGTTGAGATCCGCCGCCATGGCCAGCGCATCGGCGCGGATGGTGTTGCGGTGCTCGTCCAGATAGGCGCGGGAGGCGACGAGGCTGGCCTCGAGCGTGTCGCGCACACGGTCGCTGAACCAGGCCTGGATGCCGAGATTGAAGAAGACGGCGGCGAAGACCGCCACCAGCAGCGCCGGCACCACCGCCACCACGCTGAACAGCATGACGAGGCGCACATGCAGCCGCGAGGCCGCCGCGCCGCGCCGCCGCTCCGCCCACATGCGGACGAGGCGGGCGGTGAGCGAGACCATCAGCAGCAGCAGGAAGGTGGCGCCCACCAGCATGATGGCCACCACCTGCCCCGGCTTGGTCGGGCCGAAGGGGCTGCCGCCGGAGAGCACGACGAAGGTGGCTAGGCCCATCAGCAGCGCGCCGACGGCCAGCCCCAGCGTCATGGCGCGGCCGAGCAGCAGGTCCAGCACACGCCGGGCGAAGGAGGGGCGGCCTGGGCCGCCCCGGCTCGGCGCCACGCGGATCACGACAACCCGCGGACCACCGGCAGGTCCAGTTCGCGGATCTTCTTGCGCAGCGTGTTGCGGTTGAGGCCGAGCATGGCCGCCGCCTTGATCTGGTTGCCGCGCGTGGCCGCCAGGGCGAGGCGCAGCAGCGGCCGCTCCACCTCGGCCAGCACGCGCTCATAGAGGTCGCGCACCGGCAGCCCGTCCTTCTGCGCGGCGACGAAGGTGGAAAGGTGGCGCTCCACCGCCTGCTCCAGCGTCTCGGAGGCGCGGTTCTCCGCCTCGGCCATCGGCTCGGCCTCGGCCAGCTCGTTGGCGACGGCGTCGCCGCCGATCACCTCCTGCGGGTAGAGCGCGGCGAGGCGGCGCATCAGGTTTTCCAGCTCGCGCGCATTGCCCGGCCAGGGGTGCTGGCGCAGCCGCTCCACCGCGCTCTGGTCCAGCTGCTTGGCCGGCAGGCCGGAGGCCTTGGCGCGGTCGAGGAAGTGGCGGGCGAGCAGCGGGATATCCTCCGCCCGCTCGCGCAGCGGCGGCAGGCGGATGGGCACCACGTTCAGCCGGTAGAACAGGTCCTCGCGGAACATGCCGCCGCGGATGGCCTGGCGCAGGTCGCGATGGGTGGCGGCGACGATGCGCACATTGGCCTTGATCGGGTTGCGGCCGCCGACGGTGGTGAACTCCCCCTCCTGCAGCACGCGCAGCAGGCGGGTCTGCGCCTCGGGCGGCATGTCGCCGATCTCGTCGAGGAAGAGCGTGCCGCCGGCCGCCTGCTCGAAACGGCCGACGCCGCGCGCCAGCGCGCCGGTGAAGGCGCCCCGCTCATGGCCGAACAGCTCGCTCTCGATCAGCTCACGCGGGATGGCGGCCATGTTGATGGCGACGAAGGGGCCGGTGCGGCGGCGGCCGTAATCGTGCAGGGCGCGCGCCACCAGCTCCTTGCCCGTGCCGCTCTCGCCCGTGATCATCACGGTGAGGTCGGTGGTCGTCAGCCGCGCGACGGTGCGGTAGATCTCCTGCATGGCTGCGCTGCGGCCGACGAGCGGCAGGCGCTCGCCCTCGTGGTCATCCTCCTCCGGCACGGGAACGGCGGGGGCGGTCAGCGCGCGGGCGACGACGGCCAGCAGTTCCTTCAGGTCGAAGGGCTTGGGCAGATACTCGAAGGCGCCGCGCTGGGCCGCCTTCACCGCCGTCATGAAGGTACTCTGCGCCGACATCACGACGACGCGCAGCTCCGGCCGCACGCGCTTGATGCGCGGCACGAGGTCCAGCCCGTTCTCGTCCGGCATGACGACATCGGTGATGACAAGATCGCCCGCGCCCTCCTCCACCCAGCGCCAGAGCGTGGCGGCGGAGGAGGTGGCGCGCACCGTGTAGCCGGCGCGGCCCAGCGCCTGGGACAGCACGGTGCGGATGGCCCGATCGTCATCGGCCACGAGGATGGTGCGGGTATCGGTCATTCGGCTCGTGTCTTGCGCGGGGCGGTGAGGTCGGGGGGTGTCATCGGCAGGGAAAGGCGGAAGACGGTGCGGCCGGGGCGGGTATCGCACTCGATCAGCGCGCCCTGGTCGGCCACCAGCTTGGCCACCAGCGCGAGGCCAAGCCCCTGCCCGCCCCGCTTGGTGGTGACGAAAGGCTCCCACAGGGTGGAGGCGACCTCCTCCGGGATGCCCGGGCCATTGTCGCGCACGCTGACCTGCAGCGGCAGGTGCACCCGCTCCCGCGAGCCGGGAATGGCGATGCGCACCCCGTGGTGATAGGCGGTGGAGAGGTGGATCTCCCCGGTGATGGGGTCCACCGCCTCCGCCGCGTTCTTCACCAGGTTGAGCAGGATCTGCACCAGCAGGTCGCGGTTGCCATGGACCGGCGGCAGGGAGGGGTCGTAATCCTCCACGATGCGCAGATGGCTGGCGAAGCCACGGCTGGCGATGCGCCGGACATGGTCCAGCACCTCGTGGATATTGACCGGGGCGCGCTCCACCGGGCGTTCGGAGAACATCTCCATCCGCTCGACGAGGTTGCGGATGCGGTCGGCCTCGTCCTGGATCAGGGTGCAGAGCTCGCGGTCGGCCTCGCTGGCGGACTGCTCCAGCAGCTGCGCCGCGCCACGGATGCCGGAGAGCGGGTTCTTCACCTCATGCGCCAGCATCGCCGCCATGGCCGAGGCGCCACGCGCCGCGCCGCGGAAATTCAGCTGGCGGTCCAGCTTCTGCGCCTTGCTGCCATCCTGCAGCGTCAGCACCACGGCGCCCGGCATCTCCGGCAGCGGCGCGCCATGGGCGGCGACGCCGCTGCGGTGCAGGCGCGGGCTCTCCAGCGTCAGGTCATGGTCGGAGACCGGGGCATCCTGCGCCCGCACCTGATCGACCAGCGAAAACAGCCGGGTATCGGCCGGGATCAGGTCCACCAGCCCGAGCTGCGCCAGGGTGCTGGCGGAAAGCTGGAAGAACTGCTCGGCGGCGGGGTTGGCGAAGCGGAAGCGGTTCTCCCGGTCCAGCACCACCACGGGCACCGGCAGGGCGGCCAGCAGGGCAAGGCTGTCGGGCATGCGCGGCGCGGCCTCCGGGGCTCGGGGGGCGGCGACGGCGGCGCGGCGCGAAGCGAGAAAGCCGCTCATGCCGCCATGGCATCCGCGTCGTCATGGTCGCGGAAGGCGTCGCGCACCGCCTCCACGCCCTGCTCGATCAGGGGCGTGTAGAATTCGTGCAGCAGCGCCTCCGCCGCCTCGGGCGTCTCCGCCCGGTTGACCTGGACGCGGAACTCGGCCGAGCCGGGCAGGCCCTTGGAATACCAGGCGAGATGCTTGCGGGCCAGCCGCACGCCGGGATGGGCGCCGTGGTGCGCCAGCATGGCGCGGTAATGGCGCAGCAGGATGGCGTATTGCGTGGCGAGGTCCGGCTCCGGCAGTTCCTCGCCCGTGGTGAGATAGGCGGCGACGCGCGCCAGCAGCCAGGGGCGGCCATAGCAGCCACGCCCGATCATCACCCCATCGGCACCGGACTGGCGCAGCGCCTCGGCCGCGTGCTGCGGCGTCAGGATATCGCCATTGACGATGACGGGCAGGGAAACGGCCTGCTTCACCTGGGCCACGAAGGCCCAGTCCGCCGTGCCGGTATAGAACATCTGCCGCGTACGGCCATGCACGGTGACCAGCCGGATGCCGCTTTCCTCGGCGATCTTGGCGAGGCGCGGCGCGTTCAGGCTGTTGTGGTCCCAGCCCATGCGCATCTTCAGCGTCACCGGGTTGGGCACGGCCTTGACCACGGCCTCCAGGATGCGGGCGGCGCCGATCTCGTCGCGCATCAGCGCGCTGCCGGCCTGCTGGCCCAGCGCCACCTTCTTCACCGGGCAGCCGAAATTGATGTCCACGATGGCCGCGCCGTGGTCCACCGCCAGCTTCGCCGCCTCCGCCATCACCTGCGGGTCGCAGCCGGCCAGCTGCACGCTGGTCGGCCCGCCGAAGCCATCCACCTCCGCCATCTTCAGCGTCTGGCGGTTCTCCCGCACCATGGCCTGGCTGGCGATCATCTCGCTCACCACCATCGGCGCCTGAAGCTCCCGGCACAGGCGGCGGAAGGGCAGGTCGGTCACGCCCGACATCGGCGCCAGGATCACCGGCGCATCGATGCGGATCGGTCCAACCATGATCGGCCGCAGGCGCGGCACGGCATCAGCCGAGGGGGCGGCCGGGGGGATGCTGGGGGCGATGCTCATGATTTGGGCAATCTACGGAAAAATTTGTCATCCGTCCATGCGCATCCGCCCAGGAGCGCGGCAGAAGCTGCCCTGCACCCGGCGCGGGGCCGCCGCACCAGAGATTCACAGGCCAGGATTCACAGGCCAGGATTCACACCCTGGGATTTCAGCCCCCGGGCGGATAGGGTCCGCGCCATGCGTGTGATCGCCCTGTTGATGGCCGCCGGCCGCGGCACCCGCTTCGGCGCCGGCCGTCCGAAGCAATATCTCCCCCTGCTCGGCCGCCCCGTGCTGCGCCACGCGGCCGAGGCACTCCTGGCCGATGGCGCGGTAGAGGCGCTGCTGCCCGTCACACCCCCCGGCGAGGAAGCGGCGGTGGCCGCCCTGCTGGCGGGGCTGCCCCTCCTGCCCCCCGTGCCCGGCGGCGCCACCCGGCAGGAGAGCGTCCGCGCCGGGCTGGAAGCTCTGGCCGCCCGCCCGCCAGACCTCGTGCTGGTGCATGACGGCGCCCGCCCCATCCTGCCGCGCGGCACCATCCCCGCCCTGCTGGCCGCCCTGGCCGAAGCCCCCGGCGCCATCCCCGCCCAGCCGGTGAGCGACACGCTGAAGGCCGGGGAAGCGGGCCATATCCTGCGCACCGTGCCGCGCGCCGGCCTCTACCGGGCGCAGACGCCGCAGGCCTTCCGCTACCCCGTGCTGCTGGACGCGCACCGCCGGGCGCGCGAAGAAGCCACCGACGACGCCGCCCTGCTGGAGGCCCTCGGCCTTCCCGTGGCGCTGCTGCCCGGATCGGAGAGCAACCTGAAAGTGACCTACCCCGAGGATCTGGCCCGCGCCGAGGCCGCCCTTCTGCCGCGCTACCTGCCCGCCATGGGCACCGGCTTCGACGTGCACCGCCTGGTGGAGGGGCGGCCGCTCATCCTCTGCGGCGTCACCATCCCCCATCCGCTGGGGCTGGAGGGGCATTCGGATGCCGATGTCGGCCTGCACGCCCTGTGCGACGCCATCTATGGCGCCCTGGCGGAAGGGGATATCGGGCGCCACTTCCCGCCCAGCGACATGCAGTGGAAGGACGCGGACAGCACCGCCTTCCTGCGCCACGCCGCCGGCCGGGTGGCGGCGCGCGGCGGCATCCTGACCCATGCCGATGTGACGCTGATCTGCGAGAAGCCGAAAATCGCCCCCCACGCCGAGGCCATGCGGGCGCGCATCGCCGAACTGCTCGGCGTGCCGGTCGGGCGCGTCTCGGTGAAGGCCACCACCACGGAGAAGCTGGGCTTCACCGGGCGCGGCGAAGGCATCGCCGCCCAGGCAGCGGCCACGCTGCTGCTGCCGAACGGGGAAGTTTGAGGAAATAAAGCGTTCTTTTTGAAAAAAGAACCAAAAACTTTTTTCAGTTGGAGTCCCGCTTCTGGCCTGAGGCGGGACGCCAAACTGAAAAAAACCTCAGGAAGCGAAGGTCCGCGGCAGGAAGCCCACCAGCTCCTCGGCCCTGGTCACGATCGGCTCGGCGATCTCCGCCGCCTTGCGGGCGCCCTTGCGCAGCTCGGCATCCACCGCCGCCGGGTCGTCCAGCAGGCGCTGCATCTCAGACTGGATCGGGCCAAGATGCGCCACCAGCGCATCGGTCAGCACACCCTTGAAGGTGCCGAAGCCCTGGCCCTCATGCTGGCGCAGCACCTCGGCCGGGGAAGTGCCGGTGATGGCGGCCAGGATGCCCACCAGGTTGCGCGCCTCGGGCCGCGCCTCCAGGCCGGACATCTCGCCGGGCAGCGGCTCCGGGTCGGTCTTGGCGCGGCGGATCTTCAGGGCGATGGCATCGGCATCATCCGTCAGGTTGATGCGCGACTGGTCGGAAGGGTCCGACTTGCTCATCTTGCGGGTGCCATCGCGCAGCGACATGACGCGCGCCGCCACGCCCTGGATGATCGGCTCGATCACCGGGAAGAATTCCACCCCGTAATCGTGGTTGAACTTCTGGGCGATGTCGTTCGCCAGCTCAAGGTGCTGCTTCTGGTCCTCGCCCACCGGCACGCGCGTGGCGTGGTAGGCCAGGATGTCGGCCGCCATCAGGTTGGGATAGACATAGAGGCCGGCACCGGCATTCTCCCGGTCCTTGCCCGCCTTGTCCTTGAACTGCGTCATGCGGTTCAGCCAGCCGATGCGGGCGACGCAGTTGAAGATCCAGGCCAGCCGGGTATGCGCGTGGACATGGCTCTGGACGAAGAGGGTGCACTTGTCCGGCGTCACGCCGCAGGCGATCAGCGCCGCCGCCATCTCGCGCGTCTGGCGGGACAGCTCCTTTGGGTCGAAGGGCTGGGTGATCGCATGCAGGTCCACCACCGAGTAGATGCACTCATGGTCTTCCATCATGGGCACCCAGTTGCGGATGGCGCCCAGGTAGTTGCCCAGGGTGGGGATGCCGGAGGGCTGGATCCCGGAGAACACACGCTGCATCGAAGAAACCTTTCGGGCCTGGCGGCTGCGTGATCCCGCGCGGCGGGCGCCACGTCAAGCCATCGGCGCCGCGCGCCGGCCGGGCATGGCACCACCAGGGCATTTTCGTGTGAGCAGGCACCGCCCGGCGCAGACTTTCCGCCCGCTGCGGCGTTGCCGCGGGTGATGGCCGACCCGAGCGACACCCTCCTCTCCCCCCCGGCGCCCCCGCAGGACGGCGCCTCCCTGCTGCGGCCCGGGCGCAATGTCTGGCGCATCGCCCAGGCCCGCCGCGCCGCCGTGCTGGTGGATGGCGCCACCTATTACGGCGCCCTGCGCGAGGCGATGAAACGCGCCCGCGACACCATCCTGGTCGCCGGCTGGGACATCGACAGCCGCACCCCCCTGGTCGGCCCCGAGGGCGAGGCGAAGGACGGGCTGCCCGCCCAGCTCGGCCCCTTCCTGGCAGCGCTGGCGGCGCGGCGGCCCAATCTGCGGGTGAAGCTGCTGCTGTGGGACTATTCCATGCTCTACGCGCTGGAGCGGGAATTGCTGCCGGCGCTGCGCCTACAATGGAACACCCCGCCCCAGGTGGAGCTCTGCCTGGATGACGAGGTGGCCTTCGGCGCCTCCCACCACCAGAAGATCGCCATCGTGGATGATGCCCTGGCCTTTTCCGGCGGGCTGGATCTGACGATCCGCCGCTGGGACACGCCGGAGCACAGGCCGGAGAACCCCCACCGGGTGGACCCCGGCGATGTCAGCTACCCCCCCTTCCACGACATCCAGATGATGGTCGATGGCGAGGCCGCCACGGCCCTGGCCGCGCTGTTCCGCGACCGCTGGTCACGCGCCGCCTGCGAGGACCTGCCGCCCCCCGCCCCGCGCCCGGCCACGGCACCCGACCTCTGGCCGCGCCATGTCGCGCCGGATTTCCGGGATGCGCCCATCGGCATCGCCCGCACCCACGGCAGCTTCCAGGGCGAGCCGGAGGTGCGGGAGGTGGAACGCCTCTTCGAGGACATGATCGGCGGCGCCGAGCACAGCCTCTACATCGAGAACCAGTTCCTCACCCATCTGGGCCTGGCGCGGCGGCTGGCGGCGCGGCTGGCGGAGCGGCCGGGGCTGGAGGTGGTGATCCTCGGCCCCCGCACCCATCACACCTGGCTGGAGCACCGCACCATGCTGGCCGGGCGCATCCGCTTCATGGAAGTGCTGCGGCAGGCGGGCGTGGCGGAGCGGGTGCGGCTGCTCTGCCCGCAGGCCGGGCTGCGCCACCCCCAGGCGGCGGACATCATGGTGCATGCCAAGCTGATGATCGCCGATGACCGGCTGCTGCGCGTCGGCTCGGCCAATCTCTGCAACCGCTCCATGGGCACGGACAGCGAGTGCGATCTGGTGGTGGAGGCACGGGACACCGCCACGCGGCAGGCCATCGCCGCCGTGCAGGACCGGCTGCTGGCCGAGCATCTGGGGGCCAGCCCGGCCCAGGTGGCGGCGCTGCGCCAGGGGGGCGGGCTGTTCCGCGCCATCGACGGGCTGGCCGGCCGGGCCCGCCAGCTCCGCCCCATCGAGGATGGCCGGCTGGAGGAAGGCGAGGGCCTGCCGCAGATCGAGGCGGTGGCCGACCCGGCGCGCGCCCTCGGCACCACCACCCTGCTGGCCGACTTCACGGCGGAGGATGGCACGCCGCACGGCCTGCCGCTCTGGCTGCGGGTGCTGCTGGTGGTGGCGCCCGTCGCGCTGCTGGGGCTGGCCTGGCACTCCACGCCGCTCTCCGCCCTGCTGCATCCGGGGACTTTCAGCGCCTCCCTGCAGAATGCCAGCGGGCCGCTGGGGCCGCTTCTGGCGCTCGGCCTGTTCATGGTGCTGGGGCTGGTCGCCTTCCCGGTGAATGTGCTGATCCTGGCGACGGCGGCGGCCTTCGGCCTCTGGCCAGGGCTGCTTTACGCCGGGGCGGGGGCGCTGATCAGCGCCTTCCTGACCTATCTGCTCGGCCGCCGCGCCGGCACGGGGCTGCTGCGCAAGCTGGCCGGGCCGCGCATCAACCGCATCAGCCGCGCCATCTCGCGCAATGGCATCCTGGCGGTGACGATGGTGCGGCTGATGCCCGTGGCACCCTTTACCCTGGTCAATCTGGTCGCGGGCGCCATGCGCATCCCGCTGTTCGACTACATGGCGGGCACGGCGCTGGGGCTGGCGCCCGGGCTCGTGCTCATGACGGCGCTGGGGGACCGGCTGCTGCGCATCCTCACCGATCCCTCGGCCGGCGACATGCTGGGCTTCGCCCTGGTGCTGGTGGCCTGGGGCGGGCTGTCCTACGGGCTGCAGAGCCTGGTCTCCTGGTTCCGCCGCCGCGCCGCCCGCCATGCCGCCCGCCGGGAGGCGGAGCAGGGGGCAGAGGAGGGAGCGCAGGAGGAGGAAGGCGGGCTGCCCGCATGATCCTGCGGGCGATGACCTGGAACATCCATGCCGGGATCGGCGGCGATGGCCGCTATGACCTGGAGCGCGTGCTGCGGCTGATCCGCCGCCACGGGCCGGACATCCTGGCGGTGCAGGAGATCGACAGCCGCTCGCCGGGCCGCCTCCCCTGCCCCTTCGCGGCGCTGCGCGCGGAGTTCGGCGGGCATGCGCTGGTGGCGGAGACGCTGCGCGGCCACGGCGGTGCCTATGGCCATATGCTGCTCAGCCGCTGGCCGCTGCATGCGGCCGCGCGGCATGACCTCTCCGTGCCGGGGCGGGAACCGCGTGCCGCCCTCGCCGCCCGGCTGGAGACGCCGGCGGGCGGGCTGGGGCTGGTGGCGGCGCATCTCGGCCTGTGCTGGCGCGAGCGCGCGCGGCAGGCGCGGCGCCTGGCTACCCTGGCGCGGGCCATGCCCGGGCCGCTGGTGGTGCTGGGCGACTTCAACGACTGGAGCTGGCGCGGCCCGGTCTGGCGCGCCCTGGCGCCGCTGCTGCCGGGGCGCACGGCGCTGCGCAGCTTCCCCGCCCGCCGCCCGCTGCTGCGGCTGGATGAGATCTTCTGCCGGCCGGCCACCCTGCTGAGTGCGAGCTGGCGCGATCCCGCGGCCGCCCTGGCCTCGGACCACCTGCCGGTGCTGGCGGAGCTGGATCTGGCCCGGCTGGCGGAGAATAGTCCGCGGCACGGACGCGACAATTGAGAAGAGACTTCCCGAATTGCGCCTTCAATCTTAAAAAAGAAACAGGGAAAGAGATTGGCCCCACCCAGGGGCTGTGGCAGGATTCCTGCACCTCTGGTCCTGTATCGCAGAGGCGCGTTTGGAGGGCCTGGTGCCGCATCCGGAATTCATCGGGGCACGACCCCTCGAGGCATGGCCCCGCCGGGCGCCACAGCGTTCCATCCCTGGCGACCTCAGCCGCCGGCACGCCGCCGCCACGTGGCCCCTCTCCGGGCTCTTCCTGCCCTGGCGGCCCGGCCCCTGGGCGGGCGCCGGCCTCTGCCTGCTGCTGCTCTGCCAGCCCGCCGCGGCGCAGGCGCCGGCCGATTCGCCAGCCCCCCCGCGCGCCGAGGGAGGCAGCGCCGTCACCCTGCTGCTCGACCAGGCGAGCTACTGGCAGGCGCAGAACCGGCCGGACGCGGCGCTGCAATCGCTGGAACGCCTGCTGCGGCTGCAGCCCAACGACACCCGTGCCCTGGCCATGGCGGCGCAGGTGGCGGCCTCGGCGGGCGATGCCGAGCAGGCGCAAGCCTACCTGAACCGCCTCGCCGCCGTCGCCCCCGGCAGCCAGGAACTGGCCCGCGCGCGCAGCGCCATGCGGGCCACCGCCGTGGATCAGGCGGGCCTCGCCGAGGCGCGGCAGCTGGCGCAGTCCGGCCGCGGGCGGGAGGCACTGCTGCGCTACCGCGCCGCCTTCGGCACCAACGAGGTGCCGGATGCCTTCGCCGTCGAATACTACCTGACCCAGGCCGGCCTCTCCGCCGATGATTTCCGCGAGGCGCGGCGCGGCCTGGAGGCGGCGGCGCAGCGCCAGCCGGACAACCAGCGCATGAAGCTGGCCGTGGCCCAGCTTCTCACCTTCCGCGAGACCACCCGGCCCCAGGGCATCGAGCAGCTCCGCGCCCTGGCCACCCAGCCGGAGACGGCCAGCGCCGCCCGCGCCGCGTGGCGGCAGGCGCTGCTCTGGCTTGGCCCGGGCGGCGAGGCGCTGGCGGCGCTCGAGCAGTATCGCAGCCAGTTCCCCGGCGACCAGGAAATCGACGCCCGCTATGAGGAGGTCCGCCACTATGGCCAGGACCCCAATTACGAGACGCGGCAGGCGGCCTATGACGCGCTGTCCTCCCAGCGGCTCTCGGCGGCGGAAAGCGGCTTCACCACCGCGCTCGATGCCAACCCCAATGATGTCGACTCGCTGATGGGCCTCGCCATTCTGCGCCGCCGGCAGAACCGGGACGCGGAATGGCGCGCCCTGCTGGCCCGCGCGGTGGCCCTGGCGCCGGAACGGGAGGCGGAGTTCAACCGCACCCTGGGCCTTGGCCAGGGCGGGCGGCCGGTGGCTGCGAACCTGCCGCAGACCCCGGCGCTGATGGCGCGGCAGGCCTTCCAGCGCCGCGCTTATGACGAGGCCGAGCGGCAGGCCCAGCGCGCCATCGCCAGCCACTCCGCCAATGAGCAGCTGGAAGGCACGCTGGTGCTGGCGCAGCTGGCCCTGCAGCGCGGCGAATGGGCGGTGGCCGAGGCCAGCTTCCGCGACGCGCTGAACCGCCGCCCCTCCTCGCGCGAGGCACAGGCGGGGCTCTACACCACGCTGGAGCGCCAGGGCCGCTGGCCGGAGGCCGATGCCATGGCCCAGGCCACCGGCTTCGTGCCGCCGCGCGGCTTCGCCGCCGGCCGCGCCGCCGGGCTGCGCCAGGCCGCCGAGCGCGAGAGCGACCCGGACCGCGCCGTGGCCCTGCTGCAACAGGGCCTCGCGGTGGACCCCGGCAATGTCTGGGTGGCGCATGACCTGGTGCGCCGCCTGCGCGCCCAGGGCCGCCCCGCCGAAGCGGCGGAAGCCGAGCGCAATCTGGCCGCCCTGGGCACGCCGGATGCGCTCTATGCCGCCGCCCTGCTCGCCGCCTCCGAGGAGCGTGAGCGCGATGTGGTGGAGCGGCTGGGCCGCGTCCCCGCCAATGCCCGCACGGCCGAGATGAAAACCATGCTGGAGGGCGCGCGCATCCGGCTGGAGGTGGCGCAGTGGGAGGCGCAGCTGGCCAACCCGGCCAGCCGTCCGGCGGCGCAGCAGGCGCTGCTGGCCATTGCCGCCCGGCGCGACCCCAGCGGGCAGAGCGGCGCCGCAGTGATCCGCGCCTTCGGACGGGCCAGGATGCCGGAGGCCGCCCGCGCCGCGCTGCGTCTGGCCGCCAGCGGGCCGACACTCGGCATCGATGCCCGCCTGCAGATGGGCGGCGCGCTGCTGGAAGCGAAGCTGCGTGACGAGGCCGCCGCCCTGCTCGCCGCCCTCGACACCGCATCGCTGAGCGGGCCGCAGCGCGGGCAGTTGCAGGGCATGCGCAACGGGCTGGTGGTCAGCGCCGCCGATGACTACGCCGCCAAGGGCGATATCGCCTCCGCCTCCGCCCTGCTCGGCCCGGCCCTGCAGAACGACCCGGAGAACCCGGCCCTGCTGCTCTCCCTGGCGCGGCTCAACCTGAAGGCCGGATATCCCGCCGAGAGCCAGCGCATCGCCGAGGCCGTGCTGCAGGCGAAGCCGGACAGCCTGGAAGCCCTGATGACCGCCGGCGAGGCCGCCCTGGCACAGCGGCAATGGTCGCGCGCGGACCAGCTGGTCAGCGCCGGGCTGCGGCAATATCCCTCCAGCATCCCGCTCTACATGATGGAGGCCCGGCTGGCCCGGGCGCAGAATGACAGCCGCCGCGCCGAACGGGCCCTGACCACGGCGCAGCGTCTGCGCATGGCGCAGTTGCAGACCAGCGCCCTGCCCTGAGGCCCGCCGCCATGCTCCTCTCGCCTCCCATGCCCTCGCGGCGTCCCTGCTCCTTCAGCACAGGCCTTCCATGATGCGCGCTTCCTCTCTCTGGCTCGGGCTCTGCATGGCCGGCTTCGCCGCCCTCTCCCTGCCGGGCGGCCCGGCCCAGGCCCAGCCCATGCTGTATGAGCAGCGCCTGCCGGAGGGCTTCGCCTTCGTCCGCTTCGCCAATACCCTGCCCGGCGCGGTGACGGTGAAGCCCGATTTCGGCGACCCGCTGGCCCTGAAGGCCGAAGGCGCCGGCCGCGTCACCGACTATATGGTGGCCGAGGATGTGGCGAAGCGCCCGGTGAAGATCAGCCTCACCGATGCCCGGGGCAGCGCGGAGGTCACCGTCACCATCCCCGGCGGCGGCTACAACACGGTGCTGCTGCAGCGCCAGGGCGAGGCCCTGCGCGCCGTGGTGATCAACGACAAGACCGAGTTCAACCAGGTGCGCGCGCGCCTCGCCTTCTACAACGCGGTGCCGGACTGCGCCGGCGGTGCGCTGGCGCTCGACCCCTCCGGGCAGTCGGTGTTCAGCCAGGTGGCGCCGGGCGCCGCCACGGCGCGCAGCACCAACCCGGCCAGCGCCCGGGTGGTGGCCAGCTGTGGCGGCCGCAAGGCGGCGGCGCTCGACCTCGGCAGGCTGGAGGCGGGCGGCCAGTACAGCGTCTGGCTGATGGCGCCCGATGGCAACCTGACCAGCTTCATGGTGCGCGACCGGATCGCGCCGCGATGAGCGCCCGCCGCCCCGGCCTCATGGCCCTCCTGTCGCTCGGGGTGGCCCTGCTGGCCGGGGGCGGCGCCGCCTGGGCGCAGCCCGCCTGCCCCACCCTGCCCGCGCGCAGCCCCATGCCGCGCGAGGCCACGCCGGACTATCTCGCCGAGCCGAGCTGGCGCGGCCGCGTGGCGGAACTGGACCGGCAGATCGCGGCCACCGACATGGCACGGGTGCAGACGGTCTTCCTGGGCGATTCGCTGGTGCAGGGCTGGTTCCCGGCGATCTTCCAGCAATTCTACGCGCATCGCGCGGCGGCCAATCTCGGCGTGGGCGGGGATTTCACCCAGGGGCTGCTGGCCCGCCTGGCCCAGGGGCATTGGCCGGCCAGCCTGAGGCCGCGCCTCGCCGTGATCCTGATCGGCACCAACAACCTGCAATATGGCGGGGCGCCGGCGGATGTGGCGCTGGGCATCGCCGAGGCGGTGCGCTTCATCCGCGCCCGCTCGCCGCAGACACGCATCCTGCTGGTGGGGCTGCTGCCGCGTGGCGATACGGCGGCCGAACCGCTGCGCCGCGGCATCGAGCAGGTGAATGCCCTGATCGCCCGCTGCGCCGACCAGAGCCATGTTTTTTTCAGTGATGCGGGGACGCTGCTGGTCGATGGCCAGGGGCGGCTCTCGCGCGATATCGCCTTCGATTCGCTGCACCTGACAATGGTGGGCTATGCCCTGCTCTCGGCCGGGCTGGAGGCACAGATCCGCCAGATTCTTGCCCTGCCTTGAGGGGGCTTTGCCCCCTCAAACTCCCCCAGCAGGGGACAGGGTCCCCTGCACCCACCATCAGGGGGGACTTACAAATGGGTTTCCAAAGGCCTCAGGCCTTTGGTGGCTGCGCGGCACTGCCGCGCAGGTTTGAGAGGGGCGAAGCCCCTCTCAAGAGCAGTTCGCATCAAGATGAAAAAGCCCCCGCCCGGCAGGGCCGGGCGGGGGCGAATCTGGCGCACCCTGAGGGACTTGAACCCCCAACCAACCGGGTAGAAGCCGGTTGCTCTATCCAGTTGAGCTAAGGGTGCGGGCTGGCTCCCTCAGTGGGTCCAGTTCTCGGCGCGGCCGTAGCGGAAATTGTCCGAATAGGATTTGGGCTTCAGCGCCGCGCCGGGGCGCGCTTCCTCGACCTCGTAGGGAATGCCGTGGGCCTTGGCATAGGCCTCGGCCGCCTCGCGGCTGGCGAAGCTGAGGCGGAGCTGCGCACGGGTGTCGCCAGAGCCGGTCCAGCCGGTCAGCGGATCCTGCCGGCGCGCCTCGGCGGGGGCGTAGACGAGCGTCCAGCTCCCCGTCTTGGCCTTGCCGGACTGCATGGCCGAGCGCGGCGGGCAGTGGATGCGGGCGAGGGCGAGGCTCATGCGCGTGCTTCCGGACTGTCGAGTTGGCGGGGAGTGGCCCGCCGGGAAAAGGTATCGGGGCGAGAGGATTCGAACCTCCGGCCCTCTGCTCCCAAAGCAGATGCGCTACCAGGCTGCGCTACGCCCCGATCGTGCGGCAAACTATGGGCAGAGACGGCTTCCGGCAAGCGCCTTCAGCCAATCCGGGTGACCCCGCCCATCCACGGCGCCAGCACCGGCGGCACCAGGATGCTCCCATCTTCCTGCTGATGCGTTTCCATCACCGCGATCAGCGCCCGGCCGACGGCCACGCCCGAGCCGTTCAGCGTGTGCACGAAGGCCGGCCCCTTGCCCTCGGCGGGACGGTAGCGGGCATTCATGCGGCGCGCCTGGAAGTCGCGGCAGTTGGAGCAGGAGGAAATCTCGCGCCAGGCCTGCTGCCCCGGCAGCCACACCTCAAGGTCATAGGTGCGGGTGGCGGAGAAGCCGGTATCCCCGGCGCAGAGGATGATGCGGCGCCAGACCAGGCCGAGTTCCGTCAGCACCCGCTCGGCGCACTGCGTCATGCGCTCATGCTCGGCGGCCGAATCCTCGGGGCGGGTGATGGCGACCATCTCCACCTTGCTGAACTGGTGCTGGCGCAGCATGCCGCGCGTGTCGCGCCCGGCGCTGCCCGCTTCCGAGCGGAAGCAGGGCGAGAGCGCGGTGAAGCGCAGCGGCAGCGCCGATTCGGCCAGGATCTCCCCGGCGGCGAGGTTGGTCAGCGGCACCTCGGCCGTCGGGATCAGCCAGCGGCCATCCTCGGTGCGGAAGAGGTCTTCGCGGAACTTCGGCAGCTGGCCGGTGCCGTACACGGTGGCATCGTTCACCAGCAGCGGCACGGAGGTCTCGCTATAGCCGTGCTCATCGGCATGCAGCGCGATCATGTACTGCCCGAGGGCGCGCTCCAGCCGGGCCAGGGCGCCCTTCAGCACGGTGAAGCGGGCACCGGCCAGCTTCGCCGCGCCGGCGAAATCCATCAGCCCCAGCGCCTCGCCCAGTTCGAAATGCTGCCTCGCCGGGAAGGGCAGTTCGGGCGGCGTGCCGTGCTGGTGCAGGACGACATTGTCCGCCTCGTCGCGGCCCTCCGGCACCTCGGCATCCAGCAGGTTGGGCAGGGCCTCCAGCAGCGTGGTCTGCGCCGCGTCGGCAGCCTTGGCCTCGGCATCCAGCGCCTCCATGCGGGCGCGGAGCGCGGCGCCCTCGGCCTCCAGCGCGGCGGTGTCGCCGCCCTGGCGCTTGGCCTGGCCGATCTCCTTGGAGAGCTGGTTGCGCCGCGCCTGGGCCTCCTGCGCCGCCGTCTGGGCGGCGCGGCGGGCGGCATCCTGCGCCAGGATGGCCTCGGCGGCGGGGGCCAGGCCACGGCGGGCCAGGGCGGCATCGAAGGCGGCGGCGTCGGCGCGGACGAGGCGGATATCGTGCATGGCGGGGCTCAGTTCTTGTCGTCGTCGCGCTTCGGCGCGACCCAGCCGGCGGCGATGATGGAAAGCTCGTAGAGGGCGATCAGCGGCACGGCGAGGCCGACCTGGCTGATGATGTCCGGCGGCGTCAGGATGGCGGCGGCGACGAACATGCCGACAATGGCATAGCGCCGCCCCTTCTTCAGCCCTTCCACCGAGACGATGCCGACCTTGGCCAGCAGCGTCAGCCCGACGGGGAGCTGGAAGGCGGCGCCGAAGGCCAGGATCATGTGCATGACGAGGCTGAGATACTCGCTCACCTTCGCCTCAAGCTGCACCGGCAGGGAGCCCCCGCCCGGCGGCGTCTCGAAGGAGATGAAGAATTTCCACGCCATCGGGAAGATGAAGTAATAGGCCAGCGCCGCGCCGAGCACGAAGAGCACGGGGGAAGCGACGAGGAAGGGCATCAGCGCCCGCTTCTCGCTGCGGTAGAGGCCGGGGGCGATGAACAGCCAGAGCTGCGTCGCCCACATCGGGAAGCTGAGGAAGACCGCGCCGAACAGCGCCACCTTCAGGTAGGTGAAGAAGGCCTCGTACAGCGCGGTGAAGATCATCCGCCGCTCGCCGCCGCTCTGGTGCTGGAGGATGTCCGCCAGCGGCTGCGCCAGGAAGCCGTAGATCTGCGACGAGAAATAGTAGCAGAGCGCGAAGCAGAGGAGAAAAGCACCCAGCGACCACAGCAGCCGCGTGCGCAGTTCGAGCAAATGCTCGATCAGCGGCATCGGCTTGTCGTCGATGATGTCGTCCTGGTCAGTGGCCACGGGCTCGCTCAGACAATCGGGGTTGCGGGCGGGGTTGCAGGCAGGGGCGCGGACGGGGTGGCAGCCGGGGCCGCGGTCGCGGGCGGTTCTGCGGACTTGGCCGGCTCAGCCTTGCCCGTCTCGGCGACACCGGGCGGCACGAAGGCCGGGGGCGGCGGGGGCAGCGGCTCGGCCACGGGCGCCGGGGGAGGAGCCGGCGGCGCCAGGGCCACGGCCAGATCCGGCGGAACGAAGGCGGGAGCCACGGGGGGCGCCAAGGGGGGTGCCCCGGCGGCGGCCACGGGCGATGCCACCGGCTCGGCCGCCGGGTTCACCGCGGAGGTGGCGGAGCTGGCCGCCGTGTCCTCGGGCTTCCAGGCGTCGCGCAGCGGATCGTCGTTGAAGGTGCGGCGAATCTCGCCGTCCTTGTCCAGGTGGCGCTCGATCGTGCCCTTCACGTCGAAATTGCGGATGTCGCGAATCTGGTCGCGCACATCCTCCAGCTTGGCCTCGCGCACCAGCTCATCGGCCTGGGTCTGGAACTCGGAGGCCATGCGGCGCAGCTTCTGCACGCCCTTCGCCACGTTGCGGATGGCATCCGGCAGGTCCTTGGGGCCAATGACGACGACAGCCACCACGGCGATCAGGGCAATCTCGGACCAGGCCAAATCAAACATGTGCTTCCCATCTCCCCGAGGCAGGGGCCGCTTCCGTTAGCAGGAACCGGCGGCAACGCCAATCTGGCCCCGCACGGTTCCGCCCTCCCCTCTGTGATCTAGGTGCTTCCGCCGGGAAACACGAAGGCCCGTTCCGGGTCGATGGCCAAGCCTACCGCGTCCCCCCGCATCAGGCGAGGCCCCGGCGGCAGGCGGGCATGGAGGTACAGCGGCGCCTCCCCCGCCCCTTCCACCGCGAGGTGGAGGAGGCTGCTGGCGCCGAGCAGGCGGCAGGCCTCGACGCGCGCGGGGATGCCCTCCCCCGGCGGCAGCAGGCGCAGCCCCTCCGGGCGCAGCAGCAGCTCCGCCGGGCCATCCGGCAGGGCGGCGGGCAGGCCGCCCAGCGCGCTCTGCGCCACGCCGTCCCGCACCAGGGCGGGCAGGCTGTTCACCTCGCCCAGGAAGGTGGCGACGAAGCGGCTGGCGGGGCGGAGATAGAGCGCCTCCGGCGTGTCCAGCTGCTCCACCCGGCCGCCGCGCATCAGGGCGATGCGGTCGGCCAGGAACATCGCCTCCTCCGCGTCATGGGTGACGATCAGGGTGGCGATGCCGGCCGATTGCAGGACATGCAGCGTGTCGTCGCGCACCCGCTCGCGCAGCCGGGCATCGAGGCTGGCGAAGGCCTCGTCCAGCAGCAGCACGGCCGGGCGCGGCGCCAGGGCGCGGGCCAGGGCCACGCGCTGCTGCTGCCCGCCCGAGAGCATGTGCGGATAGGAATCCTCGTAGCCGGCGAGGCCGACGCGGCCGAGCGCCTCGGCCACCCGCGCCGCGCGCTCCGCCCGGCTGCCGCCGCCCAGGGTGAGGCCGAGGCCGAAGGCGACATTGCCGGCCACCGTCAGATGCGGGAAGAGCGCGTAGTCCTGGAAGACGAAGCCGGCATGGCGGCCTTCCGGCGGCACCTCCCGCCCCGGCTCGGCCACCACCTGCCCGGCGATGAGGATGCGCCCGGCCTGCAGCGCCTCAAGCCCCGCGACGAGGCGCAGCAGCGTCGTCTTGCCATCACCCGAGGGGCCAAGGATGCAGAGGATCTCCCCAGGCGCCACGGAGAGGTCCACCCCCCGCAGCACGGCCCGGCTGCCATAGCTGTGCCGGACCCCCTGGATCTCCAGGCTCATGCGGCGGAGCCGAGGGCGGGGCCAAGCACGGGGGCAGCCTCCCCGGCCAGCAATTCCTCGCGGCGCGGCAGGTCGGACAGTTCACGCAGGCCGAACTGCTCCAGGAAGCGGGGCGTGGTGACCCAGAGGGTCGGGCGGCCCGGCACCTCCTTGCGCCCGCGCGGGGCGACCAGACCATGCTCCAGCAGCAGTTCGAGCGTCGCCTGGGACAGGCTGGTGCCGCGGATCTCCTCGATCTCCGGCCGGGTGACGGGCTGGTGGTAGGCGATGATGGCCAGCGCCTCCATCGCCGCGCGCGGCAGGCGGCGCGGCGTCTCCACCACCCGCGTCAGCAGGGGCGCGAGATCGGCGGCGGTGCGGAAGGCATAGCCGCCGGCCACCTCCGTCAGCTCCACGCCGCGCCCGGCATAGCGGGAGGCCAGCAGGGTCAGCACCGCCTCGGCGCGCAGCCCCTCGGGCAGCAGGGCCTGCAGGCGCTCGCGCGGCACCGGGCGGTCGGCGGCGAAGATCAGCGCCTCGGCCAGGCGCAGCGCGTGCTCCAGCGGGGCGATGCCGGCGGGGTCCTCGCGGTGCCCGGCGGCGAAGAGGGGCATGGCGGCCTCAGGCGGCGACATCATGGGCAAACTCCTGCGGCTCTTCCGGGGGTGGCGGCGCGGCCTGCTCGCCCGCGGCCTGCGCACCCGGTGTCTGCTCGCCCGGCGGGGCGGCGCGGCGCAGCAGGATAGGGCCGAAGGCGGCCTCCTGCCGCAATTCGATTCCGCCGCCGCGCGCCATCTCCAGACCGGCGAGCAGCGTGGCGGCGAGGGCGGCGCGGCGCTCCACCGGGTCACGCAGCGTATCGGGCAGGAAGCGGCTCAGCTCCCCCCATTCCGGCAGGACGCCCACCAGGGATTGCAGGCGGTCCAGCGCCTCCTGCACCGTCCAGAGGCGGCGGGGCTTCGGCTGGTAGGGGCGGCGGGCGGCGGAGCGGCGCAGCGCCACCACATAGGCCCGCAGCAGCCCCGGCAGGTCGGCGTTCAGCGCGCCCTCCTCCTGGCGGACGAGCCGTTCCGGCGCGCCCCGCGCCAGCACCTGCTGCCCGAGCTGCGGGCGGCTGCCGAGCCAGCGGGCGGCCTCGCGCATGCGCTCCAGCTCGGCCAGGCGCTCCGCGAGCTGGCCGGCCAGCTCGCCGGCATCCTGCTCCTCCTGCGGGTCCTCGGGCAGCAGCAGGCGGGATTTCAGCCAGGCCAGCCAGGCGGCCATCACCAGCCAGTCCGCCGCCAGTTCCAGGCGCAGGCTGCGGGCGCCCTCGATCACCGCCAGATACTGGTCGACCAGCGCCAGGATGGAGATGCGGGCGATATCCACCTTCTGCGCCCGCGCCAGCTCCAGCAGCAGGTCGAGCGGGCCCTCATAGCCCTCCAGGCTGACATGCAGCGTGTGCGGCGCGGCGGTCATGCGCCATGCCCCGACAGCCAGAGGATGAGGCGGAAGCCCGGCCCCAGCGCCAGCCCGGCCAGCGCGCCCACCACATCGAGCGATTCGGAAATGCGCGGCAGCACCAGGATCATCAGCATCACGATGGCAAGGCCCGCCGGCTCCACCCGGGCCAGCAGCAGGGCGAGCCGGGCCGGCAGCAGCCCGACCAGGATGCGCCCGCCATCCAGCGGCGGCACCGGCAGCAGGTTGAACAGCCCCAGCACCAGATTGGCCAGGATGGAGAGGATGACGAAGCGCAGCGCCCAGGCCAGGACATCCGGCGGCAGCAGCCCGCCCCATTCATCCAGCGGATGCGCCAGCATGGCGGCGCACCAGGCGAGGAAGAAATTCATCGCCGGCCCCGCCGCCGCCACCAGCACCATGCCCAGGCGCGGGTTGCGCAGGCGGCGGAGATCGACGGGCACCGGCTTGGCCCAGCCGAACATCGCCTCGACCCGGCCGATGGTCAGCAATTGCACGGCCAGCAGCAGGCCGGGCAGCAGCAGCGTGCCCACCTTGTCCACATGCCGCAGCGGGTTGAGGCTGAGCCGCCCCGCGCGCTGCGCCGTATCGTCGCCCAGGGCCAGCGCGGCATAGCCATGCGCGGCCTCGTGCAGGGTGATGGCGAGGACCGTGGCGAGGATCGCGGCGGCCAGCTCGGGCAGCCAGCCGGTCACGCCGCCTCGCGCAGCAGGGCGTCACGCCGGGCGAGCAGCGCGGCGGGGTCCAGTTCCTGGCGGGCGGCGGCCGTGGCGGCGCGGGCGGCGGCGGCGGGGGGGCGGGGCCGCCC
>NZ_JANFNY010000090.1 GCF_024437745.1 Roseomonas sp. GC11
GCTGGAGGGCCATCGCGCGCCGCCGGAATGGGCGCGCCTCGCCACGGTGGAGCGCGAGGCCTGGGCGCGGCAGGCCGCCGCAGCCGTCGCGCCCCGCGCGCAGGGCCTGCCGGGCGATGCGCAGGTGATCGGCGTGGTGCAGCGCCATGCCACGGCGCAAACCGTGGTGGTGGGCGCGGCGGGCGGCCTGCCCGGTGAACTGCACAAGCTGTGGCAGGCCACGGCCGCCGGCGGCTACCACATGGAATATGGCTTCTCCTGCATGGGCTATGAGATCGCCGGCGGGCTTGGCGTGAAGATGGCGCGGCCGGAGGCGGAGGTCATCGTCATGCTCGGCGATGGCAGCTATCTCATGATGAATTCGGAGATCGCCACCTCGGTCATGCTCGGCCACAGGCTGACCATCGTGCTGCTGGACAATGGCGGCTTCGGCTGCATCAACCGCCTGCAGGCGGCGACGGGGGGCGCGGCCTTCAACAACCTGCTGGTCGATGCCGCGCATGCCACCCTGCCGCGCATCGATTTCCGCGCCCATGCCGAAAGCCTCGGCGCCATCGCCGAGCATGTGGCCGATCCCGCCGGGCTGGAGGCGGCGCTGCGCCGGGCGCGCGCGGCGGAGCGCACCAGCGTGATCGTCATCGACACCGACCCCGGCCCGGGCATGGCGGCGGGCGGGCATTGGTGGGATGTCGGCGTGCCCGAGATTTCCACCCGCCCCGAAGTGCGCGCCGCGCGTGACCGCTACGATTCCGCCCGCATGGCCCAGAGCCTGGGTGTTTGAGGAAACCCATGAACCAGCTTTCCCGCCGGATCCGCCTCGGCGCCAATCCCATCATCTGGTCGAATGACGATCTGCAAAGCCTCGGCGGCGCGACGCCGCTGGAGACCTGCCTGGCGCAGGCACGGCAGGCGGGCTTCGAGGGCATGGAACTGGGCCATAAGTTCCCGCGCACCGCGCCGGAGTTGCGCGCGGTGCTGGAGCGGCACGGGCTTGCCCTTGTCTCCGGCTGGTATTCCGCCGAATTGCTGCGGCGTGACGCCCAGGCGGAAATCGCCGCCATGCGCCCGCATCTGGACCTGCTGCGCGCGCTGGGGGCGGAGGTGCTGATCTTCGCCGAGACCAGCAATGCCATCCATGGCGATCCCGCCATGCCGCTCTCGCGCCGCCCGCGCCTGGAGGCGGCCGCCGACTGGCGCCAGTTCGGCGCGCGGATGACGGAGGTGGGAAAGGCGGTGGCGGATGCCGGCCTCGCGCTTGTCTATCATCACCACATGGGCACGGTCGTCGAGAGCGCCGAGGATATCGCGCGGCTCATGGAAGAAACCGGCGAGAGCGTCAGCCTGCTGCTCGATACCGGCCATGCGACCTTCGCCGGGGCTGATCCCGTGGCGCTGGCGCGCCGCTATCGCGGCCGCATCCGCCACCTGCACACCAAGGATATCCGCGCCGCCGTGATGGAACAGAGCCGGCGCGAGGACTGGAGTTTCCTGGATGGCGTCGTGCGCGGCATCTTCACCGTGCCGGGCGATGGCATGGTGGATTTCCCCGCCGTGCTGGCCGAGCTGCCCGATTATCGTGGCTGGATCGTCATCGAGGCGGAGCAGGACCCGGCCAAGGCCGATCCGCTGCACTATGCCACGCTGGGCTGCGCCAATCTGGCGCGCATGGTGCGGGAGGCGGGGTTCGTCGCATGAGCCACCCCCAGCCCCTGTTGCGCCGGCCCGGGGGACAGGCCGGCCGCGTGCTGCACATCACGCCGGAGAATGCCGGCTGGACCTATGTCGGCTTCGACCTGCACCACCTCTCTCCCGGCGACACGGTCGCGGGGGGCACGGCGGGGCACGAGGTTTGCCTTGTCCCTGTCACCGGCAGCATCGATGTCGAGGCGGGCGGCACCGCCTTCCCGCAATTGGGCGGGCGCGCGACGCCTTTCGAGGGCAAGCCCTCGGCCGCCTATGTGCCGGCCGGCACGCCCTGGCGCGCCACGGCGCGGGATGCGGTGGTGCTGGCGGTCTGCTCCGCGCCGGGTGAGCCGGGCCTGCCGCCGCGGCGGATCGACCCCGCCACCATCACCCCGGAATGGCGCGGGCAGGGCAGCAACCGCCGCCTCGTCCACAATATCCTCCCCGAAGGCGAGCCGGCTTCCAGCCTGCTGGTGGTCGAGGTGGTCACGCCTTCGGGCCACTGGTCCTCCTATCCGCCGCACAAGCATGACCGCGACGCCTATCCGGCCGAGACGCTGCTGGAGGAAACCTATTACCACCGGCTGCACCCGCCGCAGGGCTTCGCCATGCAGCGCGTCTATACCGATGCGCGCGATATCGATGAGGTTCTGCTGGTGCAGGATGGCGACTGCGTCCTGGTGCCGCGCGGCTATCATCCCGTCGGTGCGCCGCATGGCTATGATCTCTACTACCTGAACGTCATGGCGGGGCCACGGCGCGCCTGGCGCTTCCACAACGATCCGGCGCATGCCTGGATCCTGGGCCAGACAGCCTGACACGGCAGACTGAAAAAGCGGCGCAAAGCCGCAGGAGAGGGAGGAAAAGGCAATGCAGACAAGAAGGATCCTCGCGGCCATCGCCGTGCTGGGCGGCATGCTGGTCTCGGGCGGGGCGGCGCGCGCGCAGGGCGGCAGCCTGGTTGTCTATTGCGGCGTCAACGAGCAATGGTGCCGCGCCGCCGCCACGGCCTTCCAGCGCGAGACCGGCATCCGTGTCGACATGACGCGCCAGAGCGCGGGCGAGATCTATGCGCGCCTGCGTGCCGAGAAGAACAATCCGCGCGGGGATATCTGGTTCGGCGGCACGGGCGACCCGCATCTTCAGGCCGCCGCCGAGGGGCTGACCGAGGCCTATCAGTCCGAGACCCGCGCCCAGTTGCAGGACTGGGCGCGCAATCAGGCGGAGCGCTCGGGCCATCGCACGGTGGGGCTCTACATGGGCGCGCTCGGCTTCGGCTATAACGAGCGCGAGCTGAAGCGCCGCAACCTCGCGGCACCCGCCTGCTGGTCCGACCTGCTGAAGCCCGATTTCCGCGGGGAAATCCAGGTTGCCAACCCGAACGCCTCCGGCACCAGCTGGACGATGCTCGCCACCATGGTGCAGCTGATGGGCGAGGAACCGGCCTTCGACTACATGAAGCGCCTCAACGGGAATGTCGAACAATACACCAATGCCGGCGCCGCTCCGGCCCAGGCGGCGGCGCGTGGCGAGGTGATGGTGGGCATCGCCTTCCAACACGATGTCATTGATGCCACGCGGCAGAACGCGCAGCTGCGCGTGGTCTCGCCCTGCGAGGGCACGGGCTATGAAATAGGTTCGATGAGCATCATCCGCGGCGCGCGGCACATGGAGGAGGCGCGCCGCTTCTACGAATGGGCGCTGACGCCGGCGGCCCAGGCGCTGGCGGCCGCCAATGGTTCCTATCAGATTCCGTCGAACAGGGCGACGCCGGTTCCGCCCGAGGCCCCGGACATCAGCAAGATCCGCCTGATCAACTACGATTTCGAGAAATACGGCTCCTCCGAGGAACGCTCCCGCCTGCTCGCGCGCTGGACGCGCGAGGTGAAGAACGCACGCTGAGGCCGCGGTGATGCGCAAGGGATCGGCCGGATCATCCGGGCAAGGCCTCCGGCTCTGGCTGCTGGCCGCCCTGGCCTCGCTGCTGCTCCTGCCCTGGTACGGGCTGGAGGGCGGCCTGCCGGGCGGCTGGCACGCCGCGCGCCCGGCCCTGCTGGAGGCGCTGTCCGGCGGGCGCCTCTGGCTCCTGCCGCTCGCCCCGCCGCTCCTGCTGGCGGCCTGGGCGGCCTGGGCGCGCTCCTCCGGCGCCCTGGTGGCGGCGGGGCTCGCGGGCATCGCCTGGCTGCTCGTGGAGGCCTTCGGCCTGCGCGCGCATGGGCTGCGGCTGGAAGGGCTCGCCGCCCTGCTGGAAGGCAGCGCCGCGCAGCCCGCCCTGGGCTGGGGCGCGCTGCTCTACGCCCTCTCCTGCCTCATGCTCTGCGCCCATGGCCTCGCCTGGCGCGGCTGGTGCAAGGGCGAGGTCTTCCTGATCGGCGCCATCGGCATCGTCTGCGGCTCCATCCTCGTCTTCGTCGGCTATCCGGTGGCCTGTGTCCTCGTCTCCGCCTTCCAGGACAATGAAGGCGCCTTCGATCTTCTTCTGTTCGCCGGCAAGATCACGGATGCCTCCATCTGGAGCCTCGACTGCCTCGCCGGCGGGCGGCATTGCGGCGTGGCATGGAACTCGCTCGCCCAGGCGGTGCTGGTGGGCGTGCTGAGCACCCTGCTCGGCCTCGCCTTCGCCCTCGTCGCCACGCGCACGCGCTTTCCCTTCCCACGCCTGCTGCGCATCATGTCCGTCCTGCCGGTGATCACGCCGCCCTTCGTCATCGGCCTCGCCCTCATCCTCATCTTCGGGCGCGCGGGCATCGTCTCCTCGCTGCTGCAGGACTGGTTCGACATCCGCCGCTCGCGCTGGCTCTATGGCATGCCGGGCCTGACCATCGCCCAGCTCCTGGCCTTCACGCCGATTTCCTTCCTGGTGCTGCAAGGCGTCCTGCAAGGCGTCAGCCCGAGCATGGAGGAAGCCTCGCAGACCCTGCGCTCCGGCCGCTGGCGCACCTTCCGCCTCGTCACCTGGCCGCTGATCCGCCCCGGCCTCGCCAATGCCTTCCTCATTGCCTTCATCGAGAGCCTCGCCGATTTCGGCAACCCGATCATGATCGGCGGCAATTTCCAGGTGCTCTCCACCAGCATCTACTTCGCCGTGGTCGGCGCCGCGCATGACCAGGGGCAGGCGGCGGTGCTCGCCATCGTGCTGCTCGTTTTCACCCTCTCGGCCTTCCTGCTGCAACGCTTCTGGATCGGCCGGCGCTCCTACGTCACCGTCTCGGGCAAGGGCGATGCGGGCCTTCCCCTGCCACTCGCCCCCTGGCTGCACCGCGCCTGCCTCGCCATCGTGCTGCCCTGGCTGGCGCTGACGGCGGCGGTCTATGGCATCATCCTGGTGGGCGGCTTCGTCAAGGCCATCGGCCAGGACAACAGCCTGACGCTGGACCACTTCCTCACCGCCTTCGCCATCGAGCAGGGGCCGCATGGCTGGTTCCTCGCCGGCTCCGCCTGGAATTCGCTGACGACGACGCTGATGGTCGCCGTGCTCGCCATGCCGCTGACGGCCGCGCTCGGTATCCTGACCGGCTACCTGCTCAACCGCCAGAGCTTCGCCGGCCGCGCCACCTTCGAGTTCCTGACGATGATGAGCTTCGCCATTCCCGGCACCGTCATCGGCATCAGCTACATCCTGGCCTTCAACGTGCCGCCGCTGGAGCTGACGGGAACGGCGCTGATCATGGTCATCGCCTTCGTCTTCCGCAACATGCCGGTGGGCATCCGCGCCAGCATCGCCAATCTGAGCCAGGTGGACCGCTCGCTCGACGAGGCCTCGCTCACCCTCGGCGCGCGCTCGGCCGCCACGCTGCGCCGGGTCATCCTGCCCATCCTGCGCCCGGCCATCGCCACCTCCATGGTCTACGCCTTCGTGCGCGCCATCACCTCGGTCAGCGCCGTCATCTTCCTCGTCAGCGGCGAATACAACCTGGCCACCGTCTACATCGTCGGCCGCGCCGAGTTCGGCGAATTCGGCATCGCCATCGTCTATTCGGCGGTGCTCATCGTCATCATGGTGGCCGCCCTTCTCTCCATCCAGGCCCTCGTGGGGGAGCGGCGCATCGGCCGCCGCAAGGCCACGGAGGCCGCCGGCAGCCGCCGGCCGGCGGCGGCAGGAGCATGAGCATGAACCAGATCCTCCCCGGCCAGCCGCGCCCCGCGCCGGCCCTGGCCGCCACCCGGCCGGCGGTGGAGTTCCGCGGCGTCGTCAAGCGCTACGGCCCCGTCACCGCCGTGCCTGGGCTCGACTTCACCATCGCGCGCGGCACGCTGGTGACGCTGCTCGGCCCCTCCGGCTGCGGCAAGACGACGACGCTGCGCATGATCGCCGGGCTGGAAAGCGCCTCCGAAGGCCAGATCCTCATCGGCGGCGAGGATGTCACCCCGCTCTCGGCCGCCGAGCGCGATGTCTCCATGGTCTTCCAGTCCTACGCGCTCTTCCCGCACATGACGGTCATGGAGAATGTCTGCTACGGCCTGCGCGCCTCCGGCCTCCGCCGTGCCGAGGCGGAGGCGATGGCGGCGGAGAAGCTGGCCACCGTCGGCCTCTCCGGGTTCGAGCGGCGCCTGCCCTCGGAACTCTCCGGCGGCCAGCAGCAGCGCGTGGCCGTCGCCCGCGCCATCGTGCTGGAGCCCAAGGTCCTCCTTTTCGACGAGCCGCTCTCCAACCTCGATGCCAAGCTGCGCCGCCGCGTGCGCGCCGATATCCGCGACCTCCAGCAGAAGCTCGGCCTCACCGTCGTCTATGTCACGCATGACCAGGAGGAGGCCCTGGCCGTCTCGGACCGCATCATCGTCATGCGCGGCGGCTGCATCGTGCAGGATGGCAGCCCGCGCGATCTCTACGAGCGGCCGGGCAACCGTTTCATCGCCGACTTCATCGGCAATGCCAACCTCCTGCCGGTGCTCCTGCGGCGGCTCGATGACAGCCTCGCGGAATTCTCCATCGGCGCGCTGCGCCTCACCCTGCCGCATCGCGGCCTGCCGGATGGCGCGGCGGAACTGGCGGTGCGCCCGCAATGCCTCGGCCTGCGCCCCGGCGCGGCGGCGGCGGGCGAATTGCCGGGCCATCTTCGCAAGGCCGCCTATCTGGGCGATCATCTGGAATACGAGGTGGTGCTGGATGGCTCCGGCACCGAATTGCTGCTGAAGCGCCCTGTCGAGGGCGCCCTGATCCCGGAGGGCTCCGCCGTGGCGGTGAGCATCGACCCCGCCGGCGCCGTCGTGGTGCCGGCATGAGCGACGAGGTGGCGGCGCGCCTGGCCCTGGCCGAGGCGCTGGCGCGCGAGGCGGGGGCCATGGCCCTGCGCATGCGCGATGATCTCGGCCCCGTCGAGAGCAAAAGCCCCATCGATTTCTGCACCGCCGCCGACCACGCGGTGGAGGCGATGATCCGCGCCCGCATCGCCGCCGCCTTCGGCGATGCCGTGATCGGCGAGGAGGAAGGCGGCGAGGCGGCGGACAGCGTCTGGGTGGTGGACCCCATCGACGGCACCGCCAATTTCATCCATGGCGGCCCGCGCTGGTGCATCTCCCTGGCCTGGATGCGGCGCGGGCGGGTGGAGCTCGGCGTCATCTACCAGCCGCGGGAGGGCCGCCTGTTCTCCGCCCGGCGGGGGCAGGGGGCCTTTCTCAACGGGGCGCGGCTCTCGGTCAGCCATCTGGCGCATGGCGCGGCGCCGCTGGTGGAAATGGGCTGGTCCGAGCGCCGGCCCCTCGCCAGCTTCACCGAAGCCCTGCACCGGCTGACGGAGCAGCGCTTCGAGTTCCGCCGCCACGGCTCCGGCGCGCTCGGCCTCGCCGATGTCGCGGCCGGGCTGAACGATGCCTATGCCGAGCTGCACATCAATGCCTGGGATGTGCTGGCGGGCCTGCTGCTGGTGCGGGAGGCCGGTGGCGTGGTGAACGACTTCCTGGCCAATGACGGCCTGACGCGCGGCAACCCGGTGCTGGCCGCCACGCCGGAAATCGCCCCCCGGCTTTCCGCCCTGCTCGGCATCCCGCTGCCGGAGCCGGTGGAGATGGCAGGCTCAGAGACACCCTGAGCACAGGGCGCGTGCCGTTGGGCGGGGCTTTGCCCCTCTCAAAGGCTCCTGCCAGCAGCCACTGTGGTGAAAACCTGAAGGCGGGCGCGGGGACCCCGCTTCCCGGCCGGTATTCTCAAACGGTCTCTCAGGAGCGAAGCCCCCGCAACCCCGCCTGGGACAGGCCGCCTTCCCACCAACTTTAAGAATCAAGCGGAATCAGCGCCGCCACGGCCCGGTCCCCGGGCCGCGCGCTGGTGGCCAGCCCGGCCGCCACCCCGGCGCGGTCCGCCGCGCTGCGGTTCTGGCTCATCTTCACCTTGCCCTCCAGCCGCGCGATCGGCAGGCGCAGCCCGGTGATGCCGCGCAGCTGCGCGCGGATAAAACTGTCCGGCGCATCCTGCACCGACCAGGGCAAGGGCCGCCCCGCCTCATGGCGCGCCGTCAGCCGCGTGACCACCGCCAGAAGCCGCTCCGCATCCTCGAAGAACTCCGCCGGGCCATGCGCGTGCACGGCGGTGTAGTTCCAGGTGGGCACCACCTTGTGGTGCTCCTGCTTGCTGGCATACCAGCCGGGGCTGACATAGGCGTCCGGCCCCTGGAACAGCACCAGGGCTTCCCCCTGCGGCGCCAGCCGGGCCTGCGCATTGGCCCGGGCCAGATGGCCATACAGCGTGCCATACGGCCCTTCCTCCGGCGCCAGCACCAGCGGCAGGGGCGTTGCCATCAGCCCTTCCTCCGTGCGGGTGACAAGGGTGGCGAGGCCCGCCGCCGCCATCATCGCCTGCAGGCTGGGGAGATCCTCCTCGCGGAAGGCCGGGGGAATATACATCGCGGGTGTTCCTTGCTCGGCCTTGACGATGCCCGGAAGCTGGCCCAGGAAGAACAGCCAGTTTCACGCGAAAAGGCCGGTCCAGTTTTGGCCCGGTAAAACGGAAGCGCGCAAAGTTTCACACCCTGCGCCTGCCGCCTGCCCGGGAAGAAAAGTAAAAAATGCAGCGCCTTGTGGACCGTCTTTGTGCCGATATCCGCGGCCGGATCGCCTCCGGCCTCCTGCCCCCCGGCGCCAGCCTGCCCTCCACCCGCGCCCTGGCGGCGGAATGGGGCGTCTCCCGCACCACCGTCACCGCCGCCTATGACCAGCTCATCGCCGAGGGCTATCTCCAGGCCCGCCAGGGCGCCCGCACCCGCGTCGCCGCCGGGCTCGGCGCCACGGCCCCGGCCGGGGACAGCCAGCCGCCACCACACCTGCCGCCCCCCCTGCTGAATCGTCTCTCCGCCTATGGCGCCCGCCTGGGCAGCGTCCTCCTGCCGCCCGTGTGCCGGCCGGAACTGCCGGTGGCCGATTTCCGCCACGGCGACCTCTCGGCGGCCGATTTTCCCCGCCTCGCCTGGCGCAAGGCCATCACCGCCGCCCTGCTGCGCCGGCCGCCCAGCCTGCGCTATGACGACCCCGCCGGCACCCTGCCGCTGCGCCGCGCCCTGCAGGGCTATCTCTGGCGCGCCCGCGGCCTGCGCTGCGAGCCGGGACAGATCATCGTGGTGAACGGCTCCCAGCAGGGGCTCGACCTCTGCGCCCGCCTGCTCGTCGATCCTGGCGCGCGCGTGGTCATGGAAAACCCGGGCTATCCGCTCGCCCGCCTCGCCTTCCTGGCCGCGGGGGCGGAGATCGCCGCCACGCCCGTCGATGCCGAGGGCCTGCGCACCGAGGCCCTGCCGCCCGCCCGGCTGGCCTATACCACGCCCTCCCACCAATACCCCCTCGGCGGCGTGCTTTCCGCCGCGCGGCGGCGCGCGCTCCTCGCATGGGCGGGGCATTGCGGGGCCTATGTCATTGAAGATGACTATGACAGCGAATACCGCTTCGAGACGGCCCCCATTCCGCCCCTCCAGGCCATCGATGACGCGGAGCGGGTGATCTATCTCGGCACCGTCTCCAAGACCCTCTCGCCCACGCTGCGCCTGGGCTACCTCGTCGTACCGCCGCCCCTGGCCGAGGCCTTCACCACGGCCAAGCGCCTCGCCGACCGCCACACCCCCAGCCTGGAGCAGGCCGCCCTCGCCACCATGATCGAAACCGGCGCCTATGAGCGGCACATCCGCCGCGTCCGCCGCCGCAATGGTGAGCGCCGCGCCGCCCTCCTGGTCGCCCTGGAGGAGGCGTTTGGCGCGCGGGTCACCGTGGCCGGGGCCGCCGCCGGACTGCATGTCGTCCTCTGGTTCAGGGATCTGGCCTGGGCGGAGGAAGGAAAGCTGATCGAAGCGGCAGGCCGGGCAGGGGTGGGGGTTTATCCCCTCTCGCCCCTCCTCGCCCTCGCACCCGGAGAAACACCGCCAGCCCAGGCCGGGCTCGTCATCGGCTATGCCAGTATGGAGGAAAAGATCATCCGGCGTGGGGTTGCAACACTGGCAGGCGTGGTGGGGAAAATGAAGGGAGACTTCTTTTTCTGAAGAAAAAGAAGCAAAAAGACTTTTTCAGAAAGAAGAAGCCGCGATCGCGGCGCGCCAGAAATCCTCGGCCGTCTCCGAGAGGCGACGCTGCGGACGGAACAGGCGGATTTCGACAGGGATCGCGAAACTCTCGGGGCCGGCGGGCACCAGCCGGGCAGCGGCCATGTCCTCGGCCACCATTGTGCGCGGCAGCCAGGCCAGGCCCTGGCCCTGCCGCGCCATGGTCTGCAAGGCCGCCGCCAGGGGGGAGGTGAAGACCGTCTCCAGCCAGGGCGGCGGCGTGAAGCCGGGCAGCGCGGCCTGCACGATGCGGCCCAGCCCGGAAGCCTCGGCATAGGCCAGCAGGCGCGCCGGCGCCCCCGCCCGGCCCGGCAGGGCCCAGCGCGGCCCGCCCCCAGCCTCCGGGGCCGAGACAGGGACCAGCAACTCCGCCCCCACCGCGAAACTGATAAAATCCTCCGGCCGCAGCCGGGGCGGCAGCGCCGCCTGCGTGTGGCAGAGCAGGAAATCCGCCCCGCCCGCCAGGAAGACCCGCTCGCTGGCCGCCATGCTGTCGGAAATCAGGTTGAGCGGGCCAGCCTTCTCCAGCGGGACAAGGCCGCGCACCCAGCCGGGGAAAAAGGTGAAGGAGAGCGCATGCGTCGCGGCGATCGACAGCGCCGCCCCCTCCCGCCCCGCCGCCTTCAGCGCATCGCGCCGCATCTGCTGGAGATCGCGCGCCAGCGCCGCCGCCTGCGCCCGCACCGCCGCCCCGGCGGCATTCAGCACCACCCCCTGCGGCGTGCGCGACACCAGCGGCGTGCCCATCCACGCCTCCAGCGCCTGGATGCGGCGGCTGAAGGCGGGCTGCGTCACATGCCGCGCCGCCGCCGCCCGCGAGAAATTCCGCGCCTCCGCCAGGGCGAGGAAATCCTCCAGCCAGTCTAGATCCACGGCCGATGCCGGATCGGCATGGGGAAATCCAAACTTGGCATTGGCCGGCTCCCTGGGGAAAACGCTACCTGACGGCTTATCCGCAGGATAGCGGGAAGAACAGCGGGGCAGGTTCTGAAAAATCCCGCCCCCACGCCAGGAGGTATGCTGGATGCGCATCGTCGACGTCCGCGAGATCACCCAGCCGATCGCCTCGCCGATCCGCAACGCCTATATCGACTTCAGCAAGATGACCACCAGCCTCGTCGCGGTGGTGACCGATGTGGTGCGCGATGGCCGGCCGGTGGTGGGCTATGGCTTCAACTCCAACGGCCGCTATGGCCAGGGCGGGCTGATCCGCGAGCGCTTCCGGGGCCGCATCCTGGAGGCCGACCCGAAAAGCCTGCGTGACGAGGCGCGCGACAATATCGACCCCGCCCGGGTCTGGGCGGCGATGATGGCCAATGAAAAGCCCGGCGGCCATGGTGAGCGCTCCGTCGCCGTCGGCACGCTGGACATGGCGGTGTGGGACGCGGTCGCGAAGATCGAGGGCAAGCCGCTCTTCCGCCTGCTCGCCGAGCGCCATGGCCGCGAGGCCGATCCGCGCGTCTTCGTCTATGCCGCCGGCGGCTACTACTATCCGGGCAAGGATGATGCCGCCCTGCGCGCCGAGATGCGCGGCTATCTCGACCGCGGCTATACCGTGGTGAAGATGAAGATCGGCGGCGCCTCCCTCGCCGAGGACCGCCGCCGCATCGAGGCCGTGCTGGCCGAGATCGGCAGCCAGGCGCAGCTCGCCGTCGACGCCAATGGCCGCTTCGACCTCGAAACCGCCATCGCCTATGCCAGGATGCTGCGCGAATACCCGCTCTTCTGGTATGAGGAGGCGGGGGACCCGCTCGACTACGCCCTCCAGGCCGCGCTCTCCGAATTCTATCCGGGCCCGATGGCAACGGGGGAGAACCTCTTCTCCCACCAGGATGCGCGCAACCTGCTGCGCCATGGCGGCATGCGGCCGGACCGCGACTGGCTGCAATTCGATTGCGCCCTGTCCTACGGCCTCGTCGAATATCTGCGGACGCTGGAGGTGCTGACGCAGTTCGGCTGGTCGCCACGCCGCTGCATCCCGCATGGTGGCCACCAGATGTCGCTGAACATCGCCGCCGGCCTCGGCCTTGGCGGCAATGAAAGCTACCCGGACCTCTTCCAGCCCTATGGCGGCTTCCCCGATGGCGTGCGCGTCGAGCAGGGCCACATCACCATGCCCGACCTGCCGGGCATCGGCTTCGAAGGCAAGTCCGACCTCATCAAGGTCATGCGCGACCTCGCCGCCTGAGAGACGCTGCGCGGCGGTGCCGCGCAGCCATCAACAGCCCGGGGCCTCTGTAAACCCGGCCGGCAGGGGAGTGGCTCAGCCGGCGTACTGAACCTTGATCTCGCCCACGCCCTCGCAGACGCCATGCAGCAGGTCGCCCGGCTTCACGGCGCTGACACCGGCGGGGGTGCCGGTCATCAGCAGGTCGCCCGGCAGCAGTTCGACATAGCGCGAGAGATAGGCGATGGCCTCCGGCACCGACCAGATCATCTGGTTGAGGTCGCCGGTCTGCTGCACCTTGCCGTTCACGGTGATCTCGATCTTGCCGCGCGCGGGGTGGCCGATGCGCGCCGCCGGCACGATCGGGCTGATCGGGCAGGACTGGTCAAAGCCCTTCGACAATTCCCAGGGGCGGCCAAGCTTCTTGGCTTCCGCCTGGATGTCGCGCCGCGTCATGTCGAGGCCGATGGCATAGCCATAGACGTGATCCAGCGCCTGCTCCACCGGGATGTCGCGCCCGCCCTTGCCGAGCGCCACCACCATCTCGACCTCGTGGTGCAGGTCCCTGGTCTGCACAGGGAAGGGCAGGGTGCCGCCGGGCACCGCCGCCGTGGCGGGCTTGGAGAAGAAGAAGGGCGGCTCGCGGTCCGGGTCATGCCCCATCTCGCGCGCGTGGTCGGCATAGTTGCGGCCGACGCACCAGATGCGCCGCACCGGGAAGACCCCGGCTTCGCCCTCCACCGGCAGGGTGGTTTCCGGCGGGACTTCGATCACATGGGCCATGGCGGATGCCTCGCTCAACCAATTGCGTGGATTGGTTAGGACCGCCCCGGGGCGCCGTCAAGCCCGCCGCGCCCTTGGCAGCGCCGCCACCCGCGGGCTATGGCAGGGTCCCGATGGAACCCGACCGCCCCCAGGACAGCGCGCCGGTGCTGACCCTGTTGCAGGCTTATCTGGCGACGCTGGCCCTGCCGGCCTCCGGCCGCCTGCCGCCGGAGCGGCAGATGGCCGGGGCGCTCGGCGTCTCGCGCGCCGAGCTGCGCAAGGCGCTGGCGGTGCTGGAGGCCGAGGGCCAGCTTTGGCGCCATGTCGGCAAGGGCACCTTCCTCGGCCCGCGCCCGATGGCCGCCATCCAGGATGCCGCGCAGCGCGCCCAGGCGGTGACGGAGGCCGATCTGCGCGGCGCGCGTCTGGCCCTGGAGCCGCAGCTGGCCGCGCTGGCCGCCCGCCACGCGACCCCCGCGCATCTGGCCGAGATGCGCCAGGCGATGGCCGCTTCCCGCCAGCCCGGCCTGTCCTGGCGGGCCTATGAGGGCCAGGATGCGCGGCTGCACCGCGCCATTGCCCTGGCGGCCGGCAACCCCCTGCTGCTGCATCTCTTCGACGAGTTGGCGACCATCCGCCGGGTGCAGACCTGGAACCGTGCCCGCCCGCAGGCACAGGGCCCCTCCCCGGACCACCCGTCTTTTCCGGAGCACGAGGCCATCGTGGCGGCGATTGCCGCGGCGGCCCCAGATGAGGCCGCCGCACGGATGACCGAGCATGTGGCGGCCGTGCACCGCCTGATCGCCGGCGCCGCGCCAAACTGACAAAAAGTTTTTGGTTCTTTTTTCCAAAAAGAACCCTTCCCGCTTCCCTTTACCCCACGGCCTTCAAAAGCTGCCCCGCCAACGTCCCGACCATCGCCCCGGCTGGCGTGGTGAGTTCGCCGGCCTCATCGAAGGCCTGATGCGCGGCGGGCACGGACACCATCTGCGGCAGGACGCGCGCACCCAGCCCCAGTTCCAGCACGCCGCGCAGGGCGACCAGCCCGCGATAGCCGCCAAACCCGCCGGGTGAGGCGCTGCCCAGGGCATAGACGGGCGTGCCGAAGGCCGCGCCCTGCCCGCCATTGTCCTTCACGCGCGAGACCCAGGAGAGGATGTTCACCAGCAGCGGGCTCAGCGCCGAATTGTATTCCGGGCTGGCGATGAAGATGCCCTGGTGCCCGGCGAAAACCTGGTGCAGCGCCTTTGCCGTGGCCGGGATTCCCTCATTCTGCTCGATATCCCCATCATAGAGCGGCATGGCGTAGTCGCGCAGATCCGGCAGGGTGGCCTGGCCGCCCTGTTCGGTGACGCGGCGGGCGAAAAGCTCCGCCAGCCGGCGGTTGAGCGAGCCGCCGCGCAGCGAGGCGGCGAGCACGAGGATGCGGGGCTGGGACATGGGCGATTCCTGTTGTGCTCCCTGGCCTGATGGCCCGGGGTGGGGGGAGCCTAGGCGCTGCCGCCGCGCCACAACAAGGGCGGCGGGTGATGACGCGCGGGGGCCTTCCGCTCCCGCCGCCCCTGGGCCATGCTCGCGCCAGACCGCCTTCCGGGAGTTCCCGTTGCCCGCTGCACCTTTCATCCGCATTGGCATCGATATCGGTGGAACCTTCACCGACCTCCAGATCCTCGACGAACGCAGCGGCGTGCTGCAAAGCTTCAAGACGCCGACCACGCCGGAAGACCCCTCGCTGGGCCTGCTCGCCGGCCTGCGGGGCGCGGCGGAGCGCTATGGCTTCACCCTTGCCGATATCCGCCTGCTGCTGCATGGCACGACCATCGCGACCAATGCCGTGCTGGAACGGCAACTGGCGCGGGGCGTGCTGCTGACCACGGCGGGCTTCGAGGATGTGCTGGAGATCGGCCGCCATTCCCGCCGCGATGTCTATGGGCTGAAGCCGCACCAGGAACCGCCGCTGATCCCGCGCGACCGGCGCCTGGGCCTGCGCGAGCGCATCCGGGCGAATGGCGCGGTGGAGACGGCGCTGGCGCCCGGCGCGGTGGAGGCGCTGCTGCCCCGGCTGGACGCGCTGGGGGCGGAGGCCATCGCCGTCTGCCTGCTCAACGCCCATGTCAACGCGGCGCATGAGGAGGCGGTGGCCGAGGCCCTGGCCCGGCTGCGGCCGGATGTGCCGGTGACGGTCTCCTCCGCCATCAGCCCGGAAATCCGCGAATATGAGCGGTGCTCGACCACGGTGCTGAACGCGCTGCTGATGCCGGTGGTGGGGGGCTATCTCGGCCGGCTGACGGCGCGGCTGGCGGAGGCGGGGATCGCCGCGCGGCTGCTGCTTGTGCAGTCCAATGGCGGGGTGTGCAGCGTGGCCGTGGCGCGGCGCCAGCCGGCGCGGCTGCTGCTCTCCGGCCCATCCGGCGGCGCGCTGGCGACCATGCGGCTGGCCGGGGTGCTGGGCCGCCCGAATCTGCTGGGCGTCGATATGGGCGGCACCTCCTACGACATCTGCGTCGTGCGCGAGGGTGGCGTGACGCAGATGGCGCAGGGCGAGATCGACAACCTGCCGGTGCGCCTGCCGATGGTGGAAATCCGCACCATCGGCGCCGGGGGCGGCTCCATCGCGGCGGTGGATGAGGGCGGGCGGCTGCGCGTCGGCCCGCGCAGCGCGAAATCCTGGCCCGGCCCTGTCTGCTATGGCCGTGGCGGCAGCGAGCCCACGGTGACGGATGCCAATATCGCGCTGGGCCGGCTCGACCCGCGCTTCTTCCTGGGCGGCGCCATGGCGCTGGATCTGGAGGGCGCGCGCGCGGCCATCCGGGGGCGCATCGGCGCGCCGCTCGGCCTTGGCATGGAGCAGGCGGCGGCGGGCATCCTGGCGGTGACGGAAACCAGCCTGGCCGCCGCGGCGCGGCTCAGCCTCTTCGAGAAGGGGCTGGACCCGCGGGATTTCGCGCTGCTCTCCTTCGGTGGCGCGGGCGGTCTGCATGCCGTGCCGGTCGCCGAGGAACTCGGCATCCGCGAGGTGATCTTTCCGTCTGACGCCTCGACCTTCTCCGCCTTTGGCATCCTGCATTCCGACATCGTGCACGACCTCGCGCGCTCCCGCGTGCTACCGGTGGAGGCGGCGATCCTGCCGCATGTGATGGAGACGCTGGCCACGCTGCGCGCCCAGGGCGAGGCGCTGCTGGAGGCCGATGGCGTGCCGGCGCGGGACCGGCGCTTCAGCGTCTCGGCCGATCTGCGCTATCACGGGCAGGCTTTCGAACTGGTGGTGCCCTGGCCGGAAGCCGCGGACGCCGCGCCGGGCGCGCCGGCGCTGGAGGCGCTGCTGGCGGCCTTCCACGCTTTGCACGCGCAGCGCTTCTCCTACAGCAATCCCGCCGCGCCGGTGGAAATGGTGGCGCTGCGGCTGAACGTCACCGGCCTGCTGCCACGCTTCGAATCCCGCCGCCTGCCAGGGCGCGGCGCCGGGCGCATACCGGAGGCACGCCCCCTCTGGCTGGGGGATTCCTGGCGTGAGATTGCCGTCTACCAGCGCGAGCAGCTGCACGGAGCCGTGCCGGGCCCCGCGCTGATCGAGGAGGAATACACCACCCTCTTCATCGCCGCCGGATGGGAATGCGCGCCCGGTGCGGCGGGCACCCTCATCGCCCGCAAGACCGCCGAAAGGAGCGCGGCATGACCGGTTTCTCCCCTGGCCTGCCCGCTGGCCTGTCCTCTGGCCTCTCCCCTGGCCTCGACCCCGTCGCGCTCGAAATCCTGCGCAATGCGCTGACCGCCACGGCGGCGGAGATGGATGTCACCGTCTGGCGCACCAGCCGCTCCACCGTGGTGCGCGAGCTGCTCGACTATTCCACCGCCGTCTTCGACCGCGAGGGCTTCAACGTCGCCCAGGCGGCACGCATCCCGCAGCACCTCAACTCCATGGGCGCCGGGCTGCTCGCCGTGGTGCGCGACTTCCTGCCGCTCGACCGCTGGGAGGAAGGCGATGTCGTCATCACCAACGATCCCTATTGCGGCGGCCAGCATATCCCCGACATCCTGGCCTTCCGCCCGGTCTTCCTGGAGGGGGCGCGCATCGGCATCGTCGGCACGCTCTGCCACCACCTGGACATGGGCGGCATGGCGGCCGGCTCCTATTCCGCCGCGGCCACAGAGGTCTTCCAGGAAGGGCTGCGCATCCCACCGCTGAAGCTGGTGCGGCGCGGCGTGATGAACGAGGACATCCTGGCCATGATGCGCCAGAATGTGCGCCGGCCGGACATGCTGTGGGGCGACCTCCAGGCCCAGCTCGCCTCGCTGGCGGTGGGGGAGGCCAATCTGCGCCGCCTCGCCGCGCGCACGGGGGTGGAGCGCTTCATCACCGCCTGCCGCCAGATGCTCGATGGCTCCGAGAAGGCGATGCGCGCCATGATCCGCCGCATCCCCGATGGGCGCTATGAATTCGAGGATTTCCTGGACGATGACGGCGTGGGCGACCAGCCGATCCGCATCCACGCCGCCGTCACGGTCGAGGGCGATACGGTGGAGATCGACCTCTCCGGCTGTGGCCGGCAGGCGGCGGGGCCGGTGAATGCCACCCTGGCCTCCGCGCAGTCGGCCATTTCCTACGCCATGATGGCCATCGCCGATGCCGAGATCCCGGCCAATGCAGGCTGCTACCGCCCCATCCGCGTGATCGCGCCGGAGGGGCTGATCGTCAACGCCATGCATCCGGCGCCCGTCGCCAACCGCATCGCCGTCACCCACCGCCTGGCGACCACGGTGCTGGGCGCGCTGCATCAGGCCGTGCCGGGGCGCGTGCCGGCGGCCTATTACGGCGTCTCCTATGTGTGTTCCTTCCAGACCATCGGCGAGGACAATGCGCGCGGCGTGCTCGTGGAGATCGAGGTGGGCGGCAGCGGCGCCCATGCCGATACGGATGGGCTGAACGCCTACACCTATGGCATGCACAATTGCTCCAACATCCCGGTGGAGATGATCGAGAGCGAATTGCCCATCACCGTGGTGGGCTATGGGCTGGTGCCCGGCTCGGGCGGGGCGGGGCGGCAGCGCGGCGGGCTCGGCCTCTTCCGCGAATGGCGGGTGGACAGCGCCGCCGCCGTCTTCACCGCCAATTTCGAGCGCTTCCGCTTCCGCCCCTATGGGCTGGAGGACGGCGCGCCGGGCGCGGCCGGCCGGCTCTTCCTGATCCGCGACGGGGAGAGCAGGCCCCTGCCGTCCAAGGTCAACAACCTGCCGCTGCGGCGGGGTGACATCATCCGCATGGAGACATCCGGCGGCGGTGGCTATGGCGACCCGGCGGCGCGCGACCCGGCCGCCCGGGCGCGCGATGCCGCGCTGGGCTATGCCGGGGCCTGAGAGAATTTTGGCAAGCGCCTTGAGAGGGGCTTCGCCCCTCTCAAACTCTCCCCACCAAAGGCCTGAGGCCTTTGGAAACCCATCTGAAGGCGGGT
>NZ_JANFNY010000091.1:0-13514 GCF_024437745.1 Roseomonas sp. GC11
CAGGGGCGCGGGCGAGGAGGGCCGGGCCGCGCACGCGGCGCACCGCGGCGGCGGCAGCGCCCCCGGCGGCGGCGCTGGCCATCGCCGTGCCACGCGGCTCGGCCACGCCCAGCTGGGCGAAGCCACGGTCGAGCAGCGCGGCGGTGTGGCGGTCGCGCTCCACCCAGGAGCTGCCACCGAAGACGGCGGCGATCAGGCGGACATTGTCGCGCCTGGCGCTGGTGACGATGTTGAAGCCGGAGGCATCGACATAGCCGGTCTTGATGCCATCGGCGCCCTCATAGCTGTCCAGCATGCGGACGTGGCTGCGCAGGTTCATGCCGGCGACGCGGACGCGCGATGTGTTGAAGTAGTGGAAATATTCCGGGAAATCGTAGAGCAGGCGGCGGCCGAGGGTCGCCATGTCATAGGCGGTGGTCACCTGCTCGATATCGGGCAGGCCGGAGGCGTTGCGGAAGGTGGTGTGCGTCATGCCGATGGCGCGGGCGCGCAGCGTCATCATCTGGGCGAAGCGCGACTCGTCGCCGCCGCCGAGCGTCTCGCCGATCAGCGAGGCGACGTCATTGGCGGAGATGGTGACGAGGGCATAGATGCCATCCTCGACCGAGATGCTGCGGCCGACGGGCAGGCCGAGCTTGGTGGGGATGCGGCTGGCGGCGGTGGGGGTCATGACCAGCCGCGAATCGAGTCGCATGCGGCCGGCGCGCAGGGCGTCGAACAGCATGTAGAGCGTCATCATCTTGGTCAGCGATGCCGGGTGGCGCGGCGCGTCGGCATTGGCGCTGTAGAGGATGTTGCCACTGCCCGGCTCGATCACCACGGCGGCGTAGCGGGCGCTGCCGATCTGCGCCTGGGCCTGTCCCGGCAGCAGATGGAGCATGAGCGCGGAGGCCGCCAGGACCCCCAGCCGCCGAAGCACACGCGGAAGTTGCATTCAGTCCCCCGAATCCAGCACCTCACCCCCCCGTGAGGTAGAATTCAATCATAGCGTTACGCTGGAGGTGGTGTCATCGGGAACCGAAGAGGAACAGTGGCTTTCAACAAGGGCTTAATCCCCTTCGTTTATAGCCTGTGCGATGGCGTGACGTCAGAGAGTGAAACAGGGGGTCGAAGAGGGTCGGCATGACTTCGTCGAAAGTTCATGCTGCACCGCAAAAAACCTCTGGACATTTCCGCGAATCATTGCCATATCGTCCCTATGCTGCACTGCACCCACGCTGCATCGCAACAGCGACGTCGAGTGGGGGGTCGTGTGGCCCTCGGCCTGGCCCGTACAGCTCCGGGCAGGCCCGGCAGGATGGCGCCGGAGCTGTGCCCCGATCAGTCCCCCCGCGGGGCGCGTCGAGACCGAGGAGAGACCGATGGCGAGTGAGCCCAAGGTGACCAAACTGACCACGGAGAAGGCCGCGGCCGAAAAGATTCCGGCCGAGACCGCCCCCCCCGTGGAAAAAACGGCGAAGGCCGCGCTGGCGCCCGTGCCGGCGCCGGCCAAGGCTGCGACCAAGACGATCGACACCAGCGCGGCACAGACCCGCACGGCGATGGAGAAGAGCATGGACCAGGCGACCCGTACCGCGGAAGGTTTCTACAAGGCCACCGAGGAGGCCGTTGAGTTCGGCCGCGGCAACATCGAGGCCATCACCAAGGCCACGCAGACCTATGTCACGGGCCTGCAGGACCTGAGCAAGCAGGCCTTCGCCGTGCTCCAGGCCCTGAACGAGCAGGCCGTGGCCAACGCCAAGGCCCTGGCCACCGTCAAGAGCCTCAAGGAAGCGGCCGAGCTGCAGACCAGCTTCGCCAAGTCCCAGCTCGAGAAGTCCCTCACCGAGGCGACCAAGCTGAACGAAGCCGCCTTCAAGCTGGCTGAGCAGTCTTCCGCTCCGATCGCCGCGCGCATGACGCTGGCGATGGAGAAGCTGGCCCGCCCGGCGGCGCTGGTCTGAGACCATGGCCGGCCGCCGGTGCCCCAAGGCGCCGGCGGCCCTCCCATGGCGCCGGACCTCCGGCGCGGCGGCAGGCGCGCATGGCCGGGGCCTCCCCCCGCCCGCGCGCCGCACCCGGCCATCCCTGGCCACCCTCCCCCCGCCTTCGGCAGCACACCGCGTCTGGCCGGCAGCCCGATTCCGCCTGCGCCGCGCTGGCGCGGATCTCCGCCAAACTCTCTTTCTGCCACCCCCTGCCTGGCCCTCGCGCGCCTGCGGGGCCGCTGACCGGAAGGCCGGCCAGAAGGCCCCGGCGCATGGCGTGGCGCATGCCGCGGCAGATCCCGGGCCCCGCCCAGGGCCGGGCAGAAGGGCGGAGAGGCAGGAGAGAGGCCCCGGCGGCGCTTTTCCGCCCTGTGGCGCACCTGCCGCCCCTTCACCTTGCCCCCGCCAGTCCGATATCCTTCCCCATCACGGGAGACGCGCGGCCGCCGGATGGGCGAGCGCGCCGCGCGCTCCAGCAATGGGAATGCCTTTTGGTGCAGACGACAACCGGCAAGCCGGCAGCGCAGTCATGACCGACCAGCACAAGCGCCCCGACCAGGATCCCGCCAACCCCGGCGGCACGGACGGCCAGGGCGGCGATGGCGCCGCCACCGGCGTCGTCGTCAAGACACGGCCGCGCACGCGCAAGCCGGCCATGTACAAGGTCCTGATGCTCAACGACGACTACACGCCGATGGAGTTCGTCGTGCACGTGCTGGAGCGCTTCTTCCAGAAGAACCGGGAGGAGGCGACTCGCATCATGCTGCATGTGCACCGCCGCGGCGTCGGCGTCTGCGGGGTCTATACCTATGAGGTGGCGGAGACCAAGGTCACCCAGGTGATGGACCTCGCCCGGCAGAATCAGCACCCGCTGCAATGCACGATCGAAAAGGAATGATGCGGGGCGCACTCATCTCTGTGTAACCTGCTGAAACTTAGACTGGCCCTCGCCGTATCGGGGAAGCGCAACCACATAACGGCTATCCCGGGTCGCAAGGCTCAGTCTCTCTCGGTGCCGGAACCCACACCCCCCGGCACCGTCTCTGGAAGGGGAGCGTCATAACGCATGCTGTCCCGCAATCTCGAGCAGACGCTCCACCGCGCTCTGGCGCTGGCCAATGAGCGCCGTCACGAATACGCCACGCTGGAGCATCTGCTCCTCGCCCTCGTCGACGACACCGACGCCGCCACCGTGCTGCGTGCCTGCGGCGTCGACCAGGACAAGCTGAAGCGCGACCTGGCCGAGTTCCTCGACAAGGACCTGGCGGGCCTCGTGACGGAACGCTCCGGCGACCCGAAGCCGACCGCCGGCTTCCAGCGCGTCGTGCAGCGCGCCGCCATCCATGTGCAGTCTTCCGGCCGCGACGAGGTGACGGGGGCCAATGTCCTCGTCGCCCTGTTCAGCGAACGGGAGAGCCATGCCGTCTATTTCCTGCAGCTGCAGGACATGACGCGGCTGGACGCGGTGAACTTCATCAGCCACGGCATCGCCAAGGCCCCCGGCCGCAGCACCAGCCGCCCGGTGCAGGGCACGCCCCCCACCGCCGGCCCCAGCGCGGACGAGCCGGAGAAGGAGGAAAAGCCCCAGGGCGCCCGGCGCGGCCAGGACGCGCTCTCCAACTACTGCGTCAACCTCAACAAGAAGGCGCAGCAGGGCAAGATCGACCCGCTCATCGGCCGTGACCAGGAGATCGAGCGGACCATCCAGATCCTCTGCCGCCGCACCAAGAACAACCCCCTCTACGTTGGCGACCCGGGCGTCGGCAAAACCGCCATCGCCGAGGGCCTGGCCAAGCGCATCATCGAGGGCGACGTGCCCGAGGTGCTGGCCAAGTCCACCATCTTCGCCCTCGACATGGGCAGCCTGCTCGCCGGCACGCGCTACCGCGGCGATTTCGAGGAGCGGCTGAAGGCCGTGGTGAACGAGCTGGAGCAGCAGCCCGGCTCCATCCTCTTCATCGACGAGATCCACACCGTCATCGGCGCCGGCGCCACCTCCGGCGGGGCGATGGACGCCTCCAACCTGCTCAAGCCCGCCCTCGCCCAGGGCACGCTGCGCTGCATCGGCTCCACCACCTACAAGGAGTACCGCAGCTACTTCGAGAAGGACCGCGCCCTGGTCCGCCGCTTCCAGAAGATCGACGTCAACGAGCCGTCGGTCGAGGATGCGGTGAAGATCCTCACCGGGCTGAAGGCCAATTACGAGAAGCACCACAAGGTCAAGTACACGCCGGAGGCCATCCGCGCCGCCGTCGAGCTCTCGGCCAAGTACATCCATGACCGCAAGCTGCCGGACAAGGCCATCGACGTCATCGACGAGGTCGGCGCCTCCCGCATGCTGCAGCCGGAAGGGAAGCGGAAGAAGACCGTCACCCTGAAGGATGTCGAGGATATCGTCGCCAAGATCGCCCGCATCCCGCCCAAGAGCGTGTCCTCCGACGACAAGGAGACGCTGCGCAACCTGGAGCGCGACCTGAAGGCGATGGTCTTCGGCCAGGACCAGGCCATCGAGGCCCTCTCGGCCGCCATCAAGCTCTCCCGCGCCGGGCTGCGCGACCCGGAGAAGCCGATCGGCAATTATCTTTTCAGTGGCCCCACCGGCGTGGGCAAGACGGAAGTCGCCAAGCAGCTGGCCAAAACGCTGGGCATCGAGCTGATCCGCTTCGACATGTCGGAATACATGGAGCGGCACAGCATCAGCCGGCTGATCGGCGCGCCGCCGGGCTATGTCGGCTTCGACCAGGGCGGGCTGCTGACCGACAGCATCGACCAGCACCCCCATGCCGTGCTGCTGCTGGATGAGATCGAGAAGGCCCACCAGGACCTCTACAACATCCTCCTCCAGGTCATGGACCACGGGAAGCTGACGGACCACAACGGCAAGACGGTGGATTTCCGCAACGTCATCCTCATCATGACGACCAATGCGGGCGCCGCCGACATGGCCAAGTCCGGCATCGGCTTCGGCCGCGAGCAGCGGACGGGCGAGGATGAGGAGGCGGTGAAGCGCCTCTTCACCCCGGAATTCCGCAACCGCCTCGACGCCGTCGTGCCCTTCGGCAACCTGACGCCGGAAATCGTCGGCAATGTCGTCGAGAAGTTCGTGATGCAGCTGGAGGCGCAGCTCGCCGACCGCAACGTCACCATCGAGCTCTCCTCCGCCGCCAAGGAGTGGCTGGCCGAGAAGGGCTATGACCGCCTCTATGGCGCGCGCCCGCTGGCCCGCGTCATCCAGGAATACGTCAAGAAGCCGCTGGCCGAGGAACTCCTCTTCGGCAAGCTGGCCAAGGGCGGCGCGGTCAAGGTGGGGATGAAGGAAGGCGCCCTGACCTTCGACTATATCGAGGCTGCCCTCCCCGCCCTGCCCAAGCCGGAGGATGGCCACGGCCCCGATGGCGGCGATGGCGAGAGCCACCACACGCCGGAGACGGCGGGCTAACCCCCCGCCCCTCCCCAGGCCCCTCCCCCGGCCCAGGGCCCCGCGCCCGGGCCATGCGGCCAGCCAACGCGGCCCGGTGGTCTCCACCGGGCCGTTTTTCCATCCCCGCCCCGCCTGGAACCGGTGACCTTGGCAAGCCTGGGCGTGGCGTCTACCCTGGACCCCTGGCCGCCGATCCCCCCAGACGGCAGCCTGGAGCGAGGCCGGCCACCCCGTGGCCATCCCGCGGAGTCCAGGCGGCGCGGATGGTCCCCCCATCCTGGCCGTCTGGACGTTCGCTCCCCCCCCTTGCCAGCACCGCCGCCCCGGTCTCTCTTCGGCGCGAGAGAGGAACCCCGATGAACGCCATGACCCAGATCCGCCCGCGCCCGCTGCGCGTGGCCCTTGCCGGATACGGCGCCGTCGGCATCCGCGTGGCGGAGGCCCTGGATGCCGGCATTCCCGGCTGCGAGCTGACCGCCATCGCCGCGCGCGACAAGGCCAAGGCCGCCCGCCGCGTGGCGGAGCTGCGCTACCCCGTGCCGGTGGTGGACATCGCCGATCTGGAAGGGCTGGCGGATCTCGTCATCGAATGCGCCCCCGCCGCCCTGGTGCGCGAGATCGTGCAGCCCTTCGTCACCGCCGGGAAGAAGGCCATCGTCCTCAGCGCCGGCGCCCTGCTGGGGCAGGAGGAGCTGGTGGACCTGGCGCGCCAGCATGGCGGGCAGATCATCGTGCCCACCGGCGCGCTGCTCGGGCTGGATGCGGTCGCCGCCGCCGCCGAGGGGCAGATCCATTCCGTGCGGATGACCACCCGCAAGCCGGTGCGCGGCCTGCTCGGCGCCCCCTATCTGGAACAGAACAACATCGACATCAGCGGCATCACCGCGCCGCTGCGCATCTTCCAGGGCACGGCGCGGGAGGCGGCAGCGGGCTTCCCGGCCAATCTCAACGTGGCCGTGGCGCTCTCCCTGGCCGGAATCGGGCCGGACCAGACCCAGCTGGAAATCTGGGCGGACCCGGCCCTGACCCGCAACACCCATTCGATCGAGGTGGAGTCGGACTCCGCCCGCTTCACCATGACCATCGAGAACCTGCCGAGCGATAACCCCAAGACCGGCAAGATCACCGCCCTGTCCGTCATCGCCTGCCTGCGTAAGATCAGCGCCCCGCTGCGCGTGGGGACTTAAAAAGAAAAAACCTTCTTTTTCTGAAGAAAAAGAAACAAAAAGACTTTATTTCAGTTTAGCGTCCCACCTCAGGCCCAAGGCGGGACGCCATCTGAAAAAAGTTTTTTGGTTCTTTTTTCCAAAAAAGAACAAAACCTTACCTGCTTGACCTCTTCTCCGCCGGGAGGGAACGTCGCCGCCCCTTTTGGATGACGAGGTTCCCCCATGGCCGATGATGCCCTGCCCTTCCTGCGCGCCACCCTGGCTGCCGCCGAGGGGGGTGATGCCTCGGCCGAGGCGCGGGCCGTGCTGGACAGCCCCGCCTTCCAGCGCGCCGCCGCCGCGCTGGAGGCTGACCATGACAATTTCGTCGCACAGCTCATCAGCCTGACGCAGATCCCCTCCCCGCCTTTTGGCGAGGCCGTGCGCGCCGCCGCCTTCGCCGAGATGCTGCGCGCCCAGGGCCTTCAGGAAGTGGAGACGGATGCGGAAGGCAATGTCACCGCCTATCGCCCCGGCACCGACTCGGAGGCGGGGGTCATCGTGCTGTGCTCGCATCTCGATACCGTCTTCCCGGCGGGGACGGATGTGACGGTGCGGCGCGAGGGCACCATCCTGCGCGCCCCGGGCGTGGGGGATGACACGCGCGGCCTGGCGCTGCTGCTCGCCCTCGCCCGCGCGCTGGACGCGGCGGAAATCCGCACGCGGGCGGGGCTGCTCTTCCTCGGCTCGGTGGGGGAGGAAGGCGCGGGCGACCTGCGCGGGGTGAAGGCCTTCTTCGAGAAGAGCCGCTGGCGCGGCCGGGTCGCCGGCTTCGTCGCGCTGGACGGGCTGGAGACGGCGCGGATGGTCCATGCGGCGGTGGGCAGCAAGCGTTACCGCGCCACCTTCCGCGGGCCGGGCGGGCACAGCTATGGCGCCTTCGGGCTGGTGAACCCGGCCTTCGCCCTGGCGCGGGCGATGGACGATCTGGGCCGCATCCGCGTCCCGGCCCGGCCCAAGACCACCTTCTCCATCGGCCGCGTGGGCGGTGGCAGCTCGATCAACGCCATCCCGGAGGAGATGTGGATGGAGGTCGATCTGCGCTCCGAATCGCCGGAGGTGCTGGCGGCGCTGGAGGCGCGCTTCCTGGCCGTGCTGCCGCAGGCGGCGGCGGATGAGAACGCGGCGCGCGACACGCGCGAGGGCGAGATCCGCGTGGAGGTGAAGAAGATCGGCGACCGCCCGGCTGGCTCCACCCCGGTGGAGGCGCGCATCACGCGGCTGGCCGGGGCGGTGATCACCGCGCAGGGCTATGCGCTGCGCCTGGCCGCCTCCTCCACCGACAGCAACATCCCGATGAGCCTGGGCATTCCGGCGGTGACGGTGGGCACGGGCGGCAGTGGCGACCGCGCGCACAGCCTGGAGGAGTGGATCGATGTGGAGCCGGTGGCCAGCGTGAAGGGCATGGCCACCGCGCTCGGCGTGGCGCTGGCGCTCTCCGGCATTTCCAGCAACTGAAGGCCGGCACCAGGAAAGGCGTGGTCAGGAGGGGGGCGTCCCCCTCCTGGCTCACGCGCTCTTCCGGGCCTCTTCCCGCGCCATCCAGGTGGCGGAGCCGAAGATGACGGCGGCGCCGGCGAGGGTCGCCCAGCCCGGCACGTCGCCATACAGGAAGAAGCCGAAGATCGCCGCCCAGGCGAGGTCGAGGAACTTCACCGGCTGGGTGGCCGAGACATCGGCCAGCCGGAAAGCCTCCGTCAGGCACCAGTGCCCCGCCGAGCCGAGCACGCCGCCCAGGATGAACCAGGCCAGTTGCACGAGGCTCGGCCATTCCCAGACGCTGAGGGCGAAGGGCAGGGTGAAGAGGGAGATGGTGATGGACTGCCACATCACGATCACCTCGGGCCGGTCCCGCTTCGTCAGCGCCTTGGTGATGAGAAAGGAGGCGGCGAAGAGCGGCGAGGAGGCGAGCATCACAAGGTTCCACGCCCCGCCCGCGCCGGAGAGCTTCGGCCCCAGCACGATGCCGACGCCGACGAGCCCGATGGCGGCGGCGAGCCAGCGGCGGCCGGGCACCTTCTCCTTCAGGAAGACCACGGCGCCGATCATGATGAAGATCGGCCCGGTGAAACCCAGCGCCGTGACATCGGCCAGCGGAATATGCGGCAGGGCGAGGAACCAGAGCAGCAGCCCGCCCGTATGCACCACGCCCCGCCAGAGCTGCCCCACCAGCCCCTTGGGCCGGAAGCTGCCGGCGCCATCGCGCAGCAGCAGCGGCAGCATGACGAGGAAGCCGAAGCCATAGCGCATGAACTGCGCCTGGAAGGAATGCAGCTCCCGCGTCATCACGCTCATGATGGCGTTGAGCACGCTGAAGAAGAGGCCGGAGAGCAGCATCCACACCATCCCCCGCAGCGTGGGGGAAAGGCCGCGCCAGGCCCCCTCCAGGCGGGTGCGCCACCCGCGTGCGAGGGGCGGTGGCAGGGCATGCTGCGACATGGATGATGGACCCGGACGTTCCGACAGGCCGGGCAGGATGCGCCCGCCGGCGCCGTGCCGCCAGGGGTGGCGGGACTATCCAGGGTAGAAAATCGAGACCACCTCCACCTCCTCCGGCCCGGCGGGGGTGCGGATGCGCACGAGGTCGCCGACACGCGCCTTCAGCAGCGCCCGCGCCACCGGCGAGACCCAGGAGATGCGGCCATGATCGGCATCCGCCTCGTCCACGCCGACGATGGTGATGGTGTGCTCCGTGTCATCCTCACGCGCATAGGTGACGGTGGCACCGAAGAAGACCTGGTCCCGCCGGGGCTGGCTGGCCGGGTCCACAACCTGGACGCGCTCCAGCCGCTTGCGCAGGAAGCGGACGCGGCGGTCGATCTCGCGCAGGCGCTTCTTACCGTATTGATAATCGGCATTTTCGCTGCGGTCGCCGAGGCTGGCGGCCCAGGAGACGATCTCGACCACCTTCGGCCTTTCCTCGTTCCACAGGCGGCGCAGCTCCTCCTGGAGGGCGGCATGGCCGGCCGGGGTCATGTAAAAAGGGGTTCCAGGCGGCAGGCCGGGCGGGCCGGCCTCATCGTCATCCTCGTCCTCAGGCATGCGGATCCCTCTTTTGCAGGCGGAGAGCGGTTAGCGGCGGAGCGTGGCCGAGGCAATATTTCTGCATCGCGATAAAACACCTCTCCCCATACGGGTTAAACCGCGCTTCAATTCCCGTATGCCGCAAGACGCCGCTCCCGAATCTCCCGCCTGGGATTCGTTGCCTTCGTCGGAAATGGGGCGCCATGCCTCGCTTCCTGCCCTGGCTTTCCTGCCTGCCCGGCAGGGTGGCGGGTGGCAGCCGGTATCACGGACAGGCCTGTGAGGCGCATCGCCATGGCCCGCGCGCCCGTGGCGGTGGCCTGTGTGCGGGGCCTGTTGCAGGCCAGCCGGGTGCAGGCCTTCCTGGCCGTTGGCCTGTTGCTGCTTTCCTCCGCCCTGCTGACGCAGCGGGTGATGAGCGGCGAGGCCACCACCCGGCAGATCAGCCGGTTGCAGGAGGACCTCCAGAAGGCCGTCCAGCTGCGCACCTGGCTGCAGGGCGGCACGGAGCCGGGGAAGGCCCTGCCCGTGGCGGCGGTGGACAGGACTGAATGGCCCCTGCCCAAGGGGGCGGAGGATGCGCCGGAACTCGTCTGCGCCCATGCGCGGCTGATGGCGCTGCTGTCGCTCCGCGCGGGGCAGGCTGACCCGGTGACCCTGCAGCAGATCTGGATGACGCTGCGCGAGATGGAGCAGGCGGTGCTACGGCGCATCACCAGCCTGAACCAGGCGGAACAGATGCAGTTGCGCCTCAGCATCCTGGTGGCGCTGCTGGCGGCGGTGGGGGCGGTGGGGGTGTTGGCGCATGGGCTGCGCCGCGCCCTGCACGAGGCCCAGGCCCAGGCCCAGGCGGCACGGCAGATGGCCGCGCAGATGCTGGCCGTGTGCAACACCGTGCCGGTGGGGCTGGCCATCCTCGATTCCGGGCTGCGGGTCCAGAGCCATAATCCCCGCCTGGCCTCGCTGCTGGAGATGGACTCGGCCAGCCTGCACGGCGCGCCCCTGGCGGCGGTGCTGCCGCCGCTCGCGGCGCGGCTGGCCACCCAGGAGGACCCGCTGCTGCCGCAGGAAATGGAAATCGCCATCTCCAATGCCGCGGGCGGCGTGCGGGGTTATTTCGTGGCGCTGGAGCCGGTGGCCGGGCTGGGTCCGCGCCCCGGCCTCTGTCTGGCGCTGATGGATGTCACCGAGCGCATCGCCAGCGAGGCGCGGCGGGATGAATTGGTGAGCGAGCTGAACCACCGGGTGAAGAACACCCTGGCAACCGTGCAATCGTTGGCAGCACAGACCCTGCGCGGCGCGGCGCTCGACCCGCACCGCTTCGCGGCGGATTTCAGCACGCGGCTGGCGGCGCTCTCGCGCTCGCATGAATTGCTGGCGGCGGTGGGCTGGGCCCCGGCCAGCCTGCCGGCGGTGGTCCATGCGGCGCTGCTGCCCTGGGCGGCCAGCGGCCGGCTGGCGGTGGAAGGGCGAGGCAGCGGGCCCCTGCTGCGGCCAGGACAGGCACAGTCCCTGGTCATCGCGCTGACGGAAATGGCCGGCAACGCCGCCCGCCACGGCGCCCTGCGCCAGGATGGCCATGTCTGCCTGCGCTGGGAGGAAGATCCGGCGGAGGGCACCGCCTCCCTGCTGTGGCAGGAGCAGGGGGGCGCCCCCCTGCCCGGCCCGCCGGCCCATCGTGGCTTCGGGCTGCGCTTCCTGGAGCGCGGGCTGGCCCATGACCTCGGCCCGGGCACCCAGGTGCGGCTGCACTTCCCGCCGGAAGGGCTGCGCTGCGAGATCCGCTTTCCTATCGCCCGGCAGGGGGGGAACCTCAGCCAGCAGGCCGCGTGAAGGGATAGAAAAGGCGTTCTTTTTTGAAAAAAAGAACCAAAAAACTTTTTCAGTTCGGCGCCCCGCTGTGTCGGGAGACGGCGGCAGCCTGAAAAAAGAGTCCCGCCGGGCCGGGAGACGGCGGCAGCCTGAAAAAAATTACTTCAGCATTTCGAGTTCCAGCCAGCGTTCTTCCGCCTCGGCAAGGCCGGCCTCCGCCTTCACCAGCAATTCGGTGGCCTTGTCGAAGCGCGCGCGGTCGCGGGTATAGAGGCCGGGATCGGCCAGGATCTCCTTCAGCTTGGCGATCTCCGCCTCCAGCTTGCGCATGCGCGCCGGCAGGGTGTCCAGCTCGTGCTGGTCCTTGAAGCTGAGCTTCTTGCGCGCGGGCGGTGGCGGCGGCGCGGCGGCGGGCTTCGGCGCCGCCCTGGCGGGCGTGGCCGGGGCGGCCTCGGCACGGGCGCGCACGCCATGGCCGCGCTGCGCCACCATGTCCGAATAGCCGCCGGCATAATCCTGCCAGCGCCCTTCCCCCTCCCAGGCGATCACATTGGTGCAGACCCGGTCCAGGAAATCACGGTCATGGCTGACCACGATGACCGTGCCGGCATACTCGGCGATCTGCTCCTGGAGCAGGTCCAGCGTCTCCAGGTCCAGGTCGTTGGTCGGCTCGTCCAGCACCAGCAGGTTGGAGGGCATGGCGAAGGCGCGCGCCAGCAGCAGCCGCCCCCGCTCCCCGCCCGACAGCGCCGAGACCGGGCTGCGTGCCTGCTCCGGCAGAAACAGAAAATCCTTCATGTAGCCGACCACATGGCGCGGCTGACCATTCACCCAGACCTGGTCGCCACGCTTGCCCGTCAGCGTCTCCGCCACGGTGGCATTGGGGTCGAGCGCCTCGCGCCGCTGGTCCAGCGTGATCATCTGCAGGTTGGTGCCGAGCTTCACCGCCCCGGCATCGGGGGCCAGCACGCCGGTCAGCATGGAGAGCAGCGTGGTCTTGCCGGCGCCATTCGGCCCGATGATCCCCACCCGGTCCCCGCGCAGGATGCGGGTGGAGAAATCCTGCACGATGGCCCGCTCGCCATAGGACTTGCCGATCGCCTCGGCGGCGATGACCAGGGAGCCGGAGCCCTCGCCCTCGGCCACCGCCATCTTCACCCCGCCCTGGGCGGCGCGGCGCTCGCGGCGCTGCTGGCGGAGATCGGCCAGTTCCGCCACGCGGCGGACATTGCGCTTGCGCCGGGCGGTGACGCCATAGCGCATCCAGTCCTCTTCCCGCGCGATCTGGCGGTCGAGCTTGTGCGCCTCCTTCTCCTCCTGCTCCAGCACCTCGTCGCGCCAGGTCTCGAAATGGGCGAAGCCGCGCGCCAGCCGCCGCGTCACGCCGCGGTCCAGCCACACCATCTCGCGCGTCATCCCCTCCAGGAAGCGGCGGTCATGGCTGATCAGCACGAGGGCGGAGCGCATCGCCCCCACCTCCTGCTCCAGCCATTCGATGGCGGGGAGGTCGAGATGGTTGGTCGGCTCATCCAGCAGCAGGATGTCCGGGCTGGGCGCCAGGGCGCGCGCCAGCGCCGCGCGGCGGCCCTCGCCGCCGGAGAGGTTGCCCGGCACTTCCTCGCCGGTCAGGCCGAGCTGCTCCAGCAGGTAATGCGCGCGGTATTCGTCATCGCCCGGCGCGAGGCCCGCCATCACATAGGCCAGCACATTCGGGAAGGCCGAGAGGTCCGGCTCCTGCTCCAGGTAGCGCAGCGTGGCGCCGGGCTGGACGAAGCGCGTGCCGCCATCCGGCTGCGCCAGCCCGGCGGCGATCTTCAGCAGCGTCGATTTGCCCGAGCCATTGCGGCCGATCAGCGCCACCCGCTCCCCCGGCGAGACCGAGAGCGTGGCGCCCGAAAGCAGCGGCGTGGTGCCGAAGCCAAGGCGGATATCCTGGAGGAAAAGAAGCGGAGGTGCGGCCATGCCCTGCTGCCTGAGGGGGCGCGGGCCGCGCGTCAAGCGGAGAAAAGAGAAGAGGGGGGGGGGGGGCGCCCCCCCCCCCCCCCCCCCCCCCCCCCCGCCCCCCCCCCCCCCCCCCCCCAC
>NZ_JANFNY010000091.1:13522-18468 GCF_024437745.1 Roseomonas sp. GC11
GGGGGACGAGGTCCCCCCGGACCCCGCTTTCAGGGGGGCTGGTCTGGGGTGGGGGGTGGGAGTAGCACAGGGGCAAGACACAACGGGGGAGATCGGCCTTGGACGAGATGGAGTGCATCGTCGTGGGCGCCGGCGTGGTCGGGCTGGCCGTGGCGCGCGCCCTGGCCCTGGCCGGGCGCGAGGTGCTGGTGCTGGAAGCGGCCGATGCCATCGGCACGGAAACCTCCTCCCGCAACAGCGAGGTCATCCACGCCGGCATCTACTACCCGCGGGACAGCCTGATGGCGCGCTTCTGCGTCGAGGGGAAGCAGCGTCTCTACGCCTATTGCGCAGGGCGCGGCGTGCCGCATGCCCGCTGCGGCAAGCTGATCGTCGCCACCGATGCGGAGGAGGCCGGCCGGCTCGCCGCCATCCAGGCCCGCGCCGCCGCCAATGGCGTGCCCGACCTCACCCTGCTGAGCACGGCCGAGGCCCTGGCGCTGGAGCCCGCCCTGCACTGCACGGCGGCGCTGCTCTCCCCCTCCACCGGCATCATCGACAGCCACGCCTATATGCTCGCCCTCCAGGGGGATGCCGAGAATGCCGGCGCCCTCTTCGCCTTCAACAGCCCGGTCGAGGGCGGGCGGCTGCTGCCGGAGGGAGGGGCGGAACTGCGCGTCGGCGGGGCGGAGCCCACCACCCTGCGCGCCCGCCTGCTCATCAATGCCGCCGGGCTGCACGCGCCGCGCCTCGCCGCCGCGCTGGAGGGCATGCCGCCCGCCCATATCCCCCCCGCCTACTACGCCAAGGGCAATTACTTCACCCTGGCCGGGCGCTCCCCTTTCTCCCGCCTGATCTACCCGGTGCCGGTGCCGGGCGGGCTCGGCACCCACCTGACCATCGACCTCGGCGGCCAGGCCCGCTTCGGCCCCGATGTGGAATGGGTGGAGCGCCTCGACTACGAGGTCGATCCCCGCCGGGGCGACAGCTTCTACGCCGCCATCCGCCGCTACTGGCCCGGCCTGCCGGAGGGCGCGCTGCAACCCGGCTATTCCGGCATCCGGCCGAAGATCGTCGCCCCTGGCCAGCCGGGGCAGGATTTCCGCATCGATGGCCCGGCGGCGCATGGCCAGAAGGGGCTGATCCACCTCTTCGGCATCGAATCGCCAGGGCTGACGGCATCCCTCGCCCTGGCCGCCCATGTCGCGGGGCTGGCGGCGGCGGCGGGGTGAGGGCATCCTCCCCCGCATGCTCCCCCCTCCCCTGACCGACCCCGGCGGCACCGGGCCGCGCCGCTTCGGCGCGTATGAGGTGGAGTTCCACCGCCGCCCGGGCGCCCGGCGGCTGGTCCTCGCCGTGACCAGCCAGCGCAGCCTCGCCGGGCCGCTCACCGCCTTCGACTTCCAGGCCCCGCTGATGAAGGCCGGGGATCACGACCTCATCCTGCTGCGCGACCAAAGCCGCAGCTGGTACAACGCGGCCGAGGGCTGGGACGCGCTGCTGGACGCCCTGCGTGCCTTCACCGCCCCGCATGACGAGGCCGATATCCTGCTGGTCGGCCACAGCATGGGGGCCTTTGGCGCGCTGCTGCTGGCGCCGCTCTGGCCGGGCGCGCGGGTGGTGGCGCTCGGCCCCTCCTGGTCGGTTGACCGGGTCCGGCATGGCCGCGGCGCCGCGCGCGCCACCCCCTGGCTCGACGCCGCCCCCGCCCTGCCCCGCCCCCAGCCGCAGCCCGTGGGCGATCCGCGCCGCTACCTCCTCCTCTTCGGCGCACAGGAGGTGCTGGAGGTGGAAGCCGCCTGGAACTTCCACCGCGCCGGCTGGGAGAACCTCTTCTTCTGCCCGGAAGGGGGCTTCCACCTCTACAACCACCTGACGGAACGCGGCCTCTGGGGCCGTTTCATCGCCCGGATGCTGGAAGGCGCGCCGGCCAGCGCCATCGCCGCCGCCGCCGCCGCCCACCGCGCCTTCAGCCACGCCCCGCCCTTCCTGCTGCGCAAGGCCCGGCGCCTGCTGCATGACGGGGACCTCACCGCCGCCGCCCCGCTGCTGGAAGACGCCGCCCAGGCCCCTGGCCCGCAGGGCGCCACCCTGCCCCTGCTGCGGGCACTGCATCTGGCCTTGCAGCCCCTCACCCCGGAGCGGCTGGAGGCCCTGCTCTCCCTGCCGCTGCCGGAGGTGGCGCAGACCCTGCCCGGCGGCCTGGACGCGCATTGGCGCAGCCCCGATGCCTCGTCCTCAGGCCCGGCGGTGCGGCTCGGGCCGGTGGCGCTGCTGCGGCTGCGCGGCAGCGGCCACGCCACCCTGCGCCTGCGCGCCGAGGCCCCCCCCGGCGTCACGCCCGCGCTGGAGATCTGGCGGCGGGAGGCGGGCAGGCTGGTCCCGCTCGCGACCTCCGCCGATCCGGCGGCATTCCTGCGCCTCGATCTCGCCCTGCCGGAAGGCGGGGCGGAACTGATTCTACAGCGCCGCGGCTTTTCCTCGGCCTTCGATGCGGAACGGGGCGAGGCGCGGAGCCCCTGGGCGATGCGCGTTTTCCTGGAGAGACATTAAGAACTTCTTTTTCTGAAGAAAAAGAAGCAAAAAGACTTTTTTTCAGGCTGCCGCCGTCTCCCGGCACAGCGGGACGCAGAACTGAAAAAAGTTTTTTGGTTCTTTTTTCCAAAAAAGAACATTTTTTCCCGAACTACGCCGCCCGCACGCTCCGCAGGAATTCCTTCACCGCGGCGGAAAGCTGTTCCGACTGCCGCGAAATCCCCCCGGCGGCGCCGAGCACCTGGGTGGAGGCGGCACCGGTCTGCTGCACGGCCTCGCTGACGCCGCTGATATTGCGGCTGACCTCGGCGGTGGCGCGCGCCGTCTGCTGCACATTCTGCGCGATCTCGCCGGTGGCCGAGCCCTGTTCCTCCACCGCCGCGGCGATATTGCCGGCCACGGTGCTGACCGTGTCGATGGTCAGGTTGATGGACTGGATGGCCGTCACCGCATCGCGCGTCGCCGCCTGGATCTGCTCGATCTGCGAGCTGATCTCGGTGGTGGCCTTGGCGGTCTCGCTGGCGAGGTTCTTCACCTCGGAGGCGACCACGGCGAAGCCCTTGCCGGCATCGCCCGCGCGCGCTGCCTCGATCGTGGCGTTGAGGGCGAGGAGATTGGTCTGCCCGGCGATATTGGCGATGAGCTGCACCACATCCCCCACCTTGTCGGCGCTGGCGGAGAGGGCGCGCACGATGGTGTCGGTGCGCTGGGCGGCTTCCACGGCGCGGCGGGTATTGGCGGCCGATTCCGTCACCTGGCGGCTGATCTCGGCGATCGAGCTGCTGAGTTCCTCGGCGGCGGCGGCCACGGTCTGCACGCTGTGGTCGGCCTCCTGCGCGGCGCTGGAGACGGCGCCGGCGCGCTGGTTGGCATGGCCGGCGATGCCGCTCATCGAGCGCGCGGTGGATTCCAGCTGCGTGGCCCCGGCGGCGAGCTGGCTGACCATCTCCCCCACCTTGCGCTCGAACTCATCGGCGAGGCGGCGGCGCGCCTCCTCCTGCTGCCGCTCGGCGCGGCGCTTGGCCTCCTCCTGCTCCTGGGCGAGGCGGTCCACCTCCAGCGCGTTCTGCCGGAACACCTCCACCGCCCCGGCCATGGCGCCGATCTCGTTGCTCTGGCCGCGGCCCGGGATCTCCACGGCCTTGTCGCCGCTGGCCAGCCGCTTCATCGCCGCCGTCATGGCGGTGAGCGGCGAGGCGATCGCCCCGGCGATCAGCAGTGCCAGCACCACGCCCAGCACGAGGCTGGCGGCCGCGGCGATGGTCAGCAGCAGGGTGGCGGCGTCCAGCGCGGCGCGGATCATGGCCGCGCTGGCGTCACGGTCGCGCAGCAGCCCGGCCTGGGCATCGGCCAGCCTGCGCTGCATGTCGCGGCGCGCGGGGCGCAATTCGCGGGTATAGATTTCGTCGGCCTGCAGCCGGCTCTCGGAATAGACCTGGAAATTGCTGATATAGGCTTCCATCGCCTGCCGCACCGGCTGCAGGGTGGGCAGCGATGCGGGGGCCAGCCGCTCCAGCCCCGCCAGGGAGGCCACGGCGCGCTCGGCATTGGTGCGGAAGGTCGCCGGGCCATTGGCGTCGCCCGTCGCCATGAAGCGCCAGTTGGCGATGCGCAGAAGCTGCATCGCGCTGTTGACCTGCCACCCGGCCTGGGTCAGCTCCGGCCGCTGCAGCGGGGCGAGGCTTTCCACCAGCCGCGTGGTCGCCGCGGTCAGGGCATCGCCGCCGGTGAACAGCTGCGCCCGCGCGGCCAGGTATTTCTCGATCGCGCCGCGCAGGCGGATGAAGACCTGCTCCTGCGCGCCGGAGAGGCCGCGCAGTTCGCGGTAGATGGCGGCACGCGCCTCGTTCCGGCTGTTGCCGGAAATCGCGCCGAACAGGTCATTCAGTTCACGCTGCGCGGTGGTGAGTTCCTGCAGGCTGCTCTCCGCCTGATCGAGATAGAAACGCTGCTCGGCGCGCCGCAGGGTCTCCAGCGTGCGGCTGGCATTCAGGACGCGCGTGGCCTGCTCGTCGATATCCAACTGGTCAACGACCTGATCCTGCACCGTGTCCATCTGGCGCAGGCCCAGCACCGCCATGCCAACGGCAATCAGGATCAGCAGGCCAAAACCCAGGAAAAGGCTGGTACGGATGCGCATCTTGCCCAACATGAGGCGGCTCCGAGCGAGGGAGCATGCCTCATGCGCCAGGGCGGCTTTCACACGGCTTAAAATGGCACGGGGTGCGGGGAAGGCCGGGAAAGGGTTCTTTTTTGAAAAAAAGAACCAAAAAACTTTTATGCGGGCGCGTCCCGCTTTTTGCAGCGGGACGCGGCAAACTCCCCCATCAGCGGGCGGGGGCAGGCTCCGGCGACTCGGCGGCGAGATCGCCGGTGCCGAACCAGCGGCTGCGGACGGTGCGGTAATAGGCTTCCATGTCGTACTGCGCCAC
>NZ_JANFNY010000092.1 GCF_024437745.1 Roseomonas sp. GC11
CTGCCGCTCTATGTCGAGCCGCCGGCGGTGCGGCTGCCCGGCGGCGCGGCGCCGCCGGCGGAGGGCTGAGCGCCCGATGGCCGAGCTGGCCGCCGTCACGCCGGAGGCGCTGCCTGCCCTGGCGGCGCTGCACGCCGCCGCCTTCCCGCCGCATGACCGCTGGGACGCGGCGGCGATGGGGCAGATGCTGGCGATGCCCGGCGCCTTCGGCCTGCTGGTGGCGGAGGCCGGTTCAGCAGAGGTTGGGGGGGCGGCGGGCTTCATCCTGCTGCGCGTCGCGGCGGATGAGGCGGAGGTGCTGACGCTGGCGGTGCATCCGGCGGCGCGGCGGCAGGGCTTCGCGCAGGCCCTGCTGGAGACGGGGCTGGCCGCCGCCGCGGCGCGCGGCGCGGCGCGGGTTTTCCTGGAGGTGGCGGTGGCGAACGCGGCGGCGCGCGCCCTCTATGCCGGCGCGGGCTTCGCAGAGGCCGGGCGCCGCCGCCGCTACTACGCCGATGGCGGCGACGCGCTGGTGCTCAGCCTGGAGCTTTGCGCAGCCTGAGCCGCGTGGTGCCGTCCGGCTGGTCTTCCTGGCTGAGCACGGTGTGGCCCTGTTCCGACGCGGTGCGGGGGATATTGGCGCGCGGCTCCTCGCCCCGCATCACCACCAGCAGAATCTCGCCCGGCGCCATGCGATCCAGCGCGAGGCGGGTTCGTACGAAGGTCATCGGGCAAGTCTCTGATGTTATATCGATCGTACGGTCGTAGAGATTTTCTTGGGCCTCTGTATTTTTCGACATGTCCGGCCTTTCTCGATTTCTGCGTAGATTGCCGTTGCACGGGAGTGTCGGCAACCGATATGGTGCGGCAAGTCACGGTGGCACAGGTGTGCTGACGAAGCCGGGCGCTATGCAATGAGGTTCAGGGATGTCCGAAGAACAAGGCGGGCGTGAACTACTGGGACTGACGGCGCAGATTGTCGCCGCCCATGTTTCCAACAATCCGGTTCCGCTGGCGGATGTCCCGTCGCTCATTGAGCAGGTGCACCGCACCCTCTCGGGGCTGGGCAGCGCGCCGCTGGTGGTGGCCAGCCCGGCCGAGCGGCCGCAGCCCGCCGTGCCGGTCAAGAAGTCCGTCACCGACGAGTATCTGATCTGCCTCGAGGACGGCAAGAAGCTGAAAATGCTGAAGCGCCACCTCAAGACCTCCTACGACATGACGCCTGAGCAGTATCGGGAGCGCTGGGGTCTTCCGGCCGATTACCCGATGGTCGCGCCCAACTATGCCAAGCACCGCTCCTCCCTGGCCAAGCGGATCGGGCTCGGCACCAAGCCGCGCGGCGGCCGCCCGCGCCGCGGCGCCGAGGCCTGAGGCCCGCCGCCCCGCCCGCCTCCTCCCCGGAGGCGCGGGGCAGGGCAGGCCAGGATATGGCACGCCGCATGGCGCGCTATGGCACCTCGGGGCCAGGGCTGCGCCTTGCCTTGGCGCGCGGTTGATGGCATGGGCGGCAATGGCTGCCCATGCCGGTATCTTGCCCGGCCATCGCCCCGGCGATGGCCCGGCCCGGAGCCGATGGGCCGCCTGAGATGACCACGGCCGGTGGCCCGTCCGGCACAGCCGGCGGGTGGCGGCCCGCTGCCCGACCGCCGATGCTGGAGAGCGACCGAACCCTCCCATGGACACGCGCACCGACACGCCCCACCCCGCCGAGCACGACAAGCCCGACCCGCTGCGGATCGAGCGGCTTTGCATCGAGCGCGGGCTGAAGATGACCGGGCAGCGCCGGCTGATCGCGCGCGTGCTCTCCGAGGCGATGGACCACCCCGATGTGGAAGAGCTCTATCGCCGCGCCCTCGCCCTCGATGCCCGCGTCTCCATCGCCACCGTCTACCGCACGGTGCGGCTGCTGGAGGAAAAGGGCATCCTGGAGCGGCATGATTTCGGCGGTGGCCGCGCCCGCTACGAGGCGACCGACCACGGCCACCACTACCACCTGATCGATATCGAGACCGGCAAGGTGATCGAATTCGCCGATGAGCAGCACGAGGCCCTGGCCAAGGCGATCGCCGCCCGGCTCGGCTTCCAGCTTGTCGGCCACCGGCTGGAGCTGTTCGGCCGCAAGGCCAGCCCGGAGGGGGCCGGCGGCCCCGGCCGCCGCACGCCCCGGCGCCGCGGCGGGGATGGCGCATGAGCGACTCCGGCTTCGGCGAGCTGCGCAGCGGCCCGCTCGGCGTGCGTATCGCCACCAGCGCGGCGGAAATCGATGCCGCCCAGGCGCTGCGCTACCGCGTCTTCTACGATGAGATGGGCGCCCACCCGGATGCCGAGACCGCCGCGCGCCGCCGGGATAGCGATGCCTTCGACGCCGTGGCGGACCATCTCCTCGTCCTCGACCACAATCTGGGCGAGGGGGTGGAGAATGTCGTCGGCACCTACCGCCTGATCCGCCGGGGCGCGGCGGAGCGCGCGGGCGGCTTCTACTCCGCCGCCGAATACGATCTCGGCCCGCTCCAGGCCAATGGCGGCAATCTGCTGGAACTCGGCCGCTCCTGCGTCGCCGTCGAGTACCGCAACCGCGCGGCCATGCAACTGCTGTGGTCCGGCATCGCCGCCTATGTCTCGGTGCATGGCATCGATCTGATGTTCGGCTGCGCCAGCCTGCCCGGCACCGATCTCGACGCCCTGGCCGTGCCGCTGACCTACCTGCACGCCAACCACCTGGCGCCCGAGCCGCTGCGCCCGCGCGCCCTGCCCGAGCGCTTCGTGCCGATGGACCGGCTGGACCCCGCCGGCGTCGATCCGCGCGCCGCCCTCAACGACCTGCCGCCGCTCATCAAGGGCTATCTGCGCCTCGGCGGCTTTGTCGGCGATGGCGCGGTGATCGACACCCAGTTCAACACCACCGATGTCTGCATCGTGGTGAAGACGGACCTCGTCACCGAGAAATATTCCCGCCACTACGAGCGCCACCGCGGCGCCAAGGAATGAGCGCCCCCGGCGGGCGGGGTGGCCGGCGCGCCCCATCCGCCGGCCGTGGCGCGCCCGGTGGTGAGCCCGGTGCCGCCCCGCCGGCCATGCGGCCGGTCAGGCAGATGTCATGGGGCGGACATGGCGGCGTCATTGTGGTGCCTCGGATGCTCGGCTATCCGGCACAGCCATGCAGGCCCTAGCCCGTTCCCCGATGGATGCCGCGCCCCGCCTTCGCCGCCGCCCGCGCACGCCGCCGCTGCGGCGCGCCCCCGGCAGCTTTGGCGAAATCCTGGGCGAGGGGCCACGCCCCATCGCCGGCCGCCTCCGCGCGGTGCGGCGGATGCTCTCCGTGCTGCTCTGGACGCTGCTCTGCATCCCCATCCAGGCGGTGCTGCTCGCGCTGCCAGGGGATGGCAAGCGCCGCTTCCCGCGCTTCTACCACGCCATGATGTGCCGGCTGATCGGCCTCAAGGTCCAGGTGGTGGGGCCGCGCGCCGTGGAGCGGCCAGTGATGTTCCTCTCCAACCATTCCTCCTGGCTCGACATCCTGGTGCTGGGCGGGGTGCTGGAAGGCGCCTTCGTCGCCAAGGCGGAGGTCGGCACCTGGCCGCTGATCCGCACCGTGGCCCGGCTGGGCCGCACCATCTTCGTCAGCCGCGCGCGCGGCCGCACCGGCACCGAGGCCGAGGCCATGCGCGAACGCCTGCGCGCCGGGGACAGCATGATCCTCTTCCCCGAGGGCACCAGCAATGACGGCACGCGGGTGCTGCCCTTCCGCTCCTCCTTCCTGGCCGTGGCGGATGCGGCGGCAATGGTTCAGCCCGTTTCGGTGGTCTATGACCGGCTGGGCGGCCTGCCAGCCTGCCGGCGGGACCGGCCGCTCTTCGCATGGTATGGGGATATGGATATCGGCAGCCATTTCTGGCGCCTCGCCCGCCGCCCCGGTGGCCGGGTGACCGTGCTGCTGCACGAACCCGTGGACCCGCGCGACTTCCCCAACCGCAAAGCCCTGACCGCCGCCGTCGAGCGCGCCGTGGCCGAAGGCGCCGCCGACCTGCGGCAGAACCGCGCGCCGCTGCCGCGCCGGGTGCGGTAAAAAGGGTTTTTCAGAAAAGGTTCTTTTTTGAAAAAAAGAACCAAAAAACTTTTTTCAGTCTGGCGCCCCACCTCGCCGGGAGACGCAGCCACCCCGAAAAGAGTCCCGCCTGGCCGGGAGACAGCGGCAGCCTGAAAGAATTAATCGGTGGGGGCGAGGCTTTTGATCAGTTCGAAGACGCGCTTGCGCACCGAAGGTTCGGTGATGCGGTAATAGGCGCGCACCAGTTCGAGGGTCTCGCGCTTGTGCAGCGTGTCGTCCTCGAAGCCTTCCTGCTGCTCGGCAAAGCCACCCATGCGGGCGCGCAGCGCGGTCTGCCCGCCCATCGCATCCGGCATGTCGTCGAAGAAAAAGCCGATCGGCACATCCAGCACGCGGGCAAGGTCGAACAGGCGGCTGGCGCCGATGCGGTTCACGCCGCGCTCGTATTTCTGCACCTGCTGGAAGGTCAGGCCCAGGGCCTCCCCCAGCTTCTCCTGGCTCATGCCAAGGAGCGTGCGCCGCAGCCGCACCCGGCTGCCCACATGCACGTCGATGGGACTCGGGCGATGCTCGCGCTCGGTCTTCTCGGCCAGGTCATCGCTCGGCATCACCGCCCCTCCGCCACCGATCCCAGGGCCACGCCGGCATGCCTGGATCAGACCGGCGCAGCCGCTGTGTCGTCCCGCGCGGACATGCCTGATGCCCGCTTGTATATAATTTTCCTAAACTGCTTAGTAGCAATCTGTCAACTCTTTCGAGAATTCTCATTTATGAGATGCACGAAGCGCGTTTTCGGCCCGTCCCAGGCGGCGCGTGGCAAAAAACGCAACCAGAAGGGCAATTCCTGACAGGGCCACCGCCCCCCAATTGCCCACCCGCGCGAAGGGCGTGGGCGGCAGCGGGCCGGGCAGGGGGGCGGACTGGCTGCCCTCCAGGCCCAGGCCGAGCCGCGCCACCTCGCGCCCCTTGGCGTCGAACACCGCCGAGACGCCGGTCTGCGCCACACGGGCGATGGGCAGCCCCTCCTCCACCGCGCGCAGCCGGGCGGCGGCGAGGTGCTGGTACGGCCCGGCGGAGTAGCCGAACCACGCGTCATTGGTGATGTTGAGCAGCCAGGCCGGGCGCTCCGCCGCGGTGACGGCGCCGGGGAAGATCACCTCGTAGCAGATCAGCGGGCTGAAGGGCGGCAGCCCGGCCGGGGCCAGGGTGACGGGGCCGGGGCCGGAGGAGAAATCCATCCCCCCCTGCACGATGCGGATGGGGATCAGCCCGCGCAGCGGCATGTACTCGCCGAAGGGCACCAGATGCGCCTTGTCATAGGTGGCGAGCAGCCGGCCCTGCGAATCCACCGCCGAGAGGCTGTTGTAGAGGCTGTCCAGCGTGCCCTGCGCCGTCCAGGCGGCGCGGATCGAACCGCCCAGCAGCACCGCCCCCGGCGGCAGGGCGCGGGCCACATAGTCGCGCGCCGCCTCGTCCTGCGGCAGCAGGAAGGGGCTGGCGGTTTCCGGCCAGATCACCGCCAGGGTGCGGCCAGGGCGCGCGGCGGCGGCGGCGCCGGCCCGGGTCAACGCCAGGTAGTGGCGGAAGATCGGCCAGCGCTGGTCCTCGCGCCACTTGGCTTCCTGCTGGATATTGCCCTGCACCAGCAGCACATCCACCGGCGGCGCCTCCGGCTCGGGCGTGGCATGCAGCCGCGCGGCGGAGAGCCCGGCCAGCGCCGCCAGCGCCACGCCGCCCAGCGCCACGGCGCGGCGGCCGAGCGCCGGCAGCCCGGCCAGCAGCAGCGTCAGCAGGGTCAGGCCATGCAGGCCGATCCAGGCCGCCGGTTGCAGCGGCAGCGCGCCGAAGGCCCAGACGCTGCCGGTGGCGTTCCACGGGAAACCCGTCAGCAGCAGGCCGCGCAGCCATTCCAGCAGCGTCCAGCCGCCGGCCAGGGCCAGCCAGCGCGGCCAGCCCGGCCGGGCCTTCCAGGCCAGCAGGGTGGTGAGCGCCAGATAGGCCGCGAGGGGAAGCGCCAGCCCGGGCACCGCCACCGGAATCAGCCAGCCCCAGCGCCACGGGTCGGTCAGCAGCGCGTGGCTGATCCAGTAAAGCCCGGCGACGTGGTGGCCCCAGCCCCAGGCGAAGCCCAGCCACGCCGCCCGCCGGGCGGAGCCGGCACCATCCAGCAGGGCCAGCAGGCCAGGGATGGCCAGGAGGAGGACGGGGACGAGGTAGAGGGGAGGGAGGGCCAGGGCGGACAGCACGCCCAGGGCGAAGGCCGCCAGCAGGGCGCGGCGGCCGGTCAGCGCGGAAAGCTTGGTCAGCACGCGAAGAGTTTCCCTGGGGTGAGGGAGCGTGGGCAGGCCAGGGGGCGCTGCCCCCTGGACCCCCGCCGGGGTAGCAGGGCTACCCCGGACCCCGCCGCAAGTAAATCAGCGCAGCAGCACGGGCAGGAGGGCATCCAGGCGCAGCCGGCCCTCCCAGGTGGCGGCCAGATGGCCCTCCGGCGTCCAGGTCAGGTAGCCCTCATCCAGGCAGGCGGAGAGCATCGCCGGATCCACCGCCTCGGCCAGGGGCAGGCCGGTGCGCGCCGCCAGCCGCGTGGGGCTGACGCCCTCCGAGAGGCGCAGGCCCATCAGCAGCGCCTCCCGCGCGCGGTCCAGCGGGGCCAGGTGCTCCTCCTGGGTGATGGCGTGGCCGGCGGCCTCCACGCGGGAGAGCCATTCCTCCGGCGCGCGGTGGCGCCGCGCCGCCACCACCGTGCCCGCCCGCGTCACCCGCTGATGCGCCCCGGCGCCGATGCCCAGGTAATCGCCATAGCGCCAGTAGGCGAGGTTGTGCCGGCTCTCCGCCCCTTGTTTGGCGTAGTTCGAGACCTCGTAGGGATGCAGGCCGAAGCGGCCCGCCTCCTCCCCCGTGGCGAAGTAGAGGGCGGCGGCCTCCTCCCCCTCCGGCAGGGCGAAGGCGCCGCGCGCGTGCTCTGTGGCGAAGCGCGTGCCCGGCTCGATGGTGAGCTGGTAGAGCGAGAGATGGTCCGCCGCCAGCGTCAGCGCCTGCCGCAGCTCGGCCCGCCAGTCCGGCAGGGTCTGGCCGGGGCGGGCATAGATCAGGTCGAAGGAGATGCGCGGGAAGAGGCCGCGCGCCGCCTCCAGCGCGGCGATGGCCTGGGCGGCGTCATGCTGGCGCCCGAGGAAGCCCAGCGCCTTGTCCTGGAGCGACTGCACGCCGAGGCTGGCGCGGTTCACCCCCGCCGTCCGCAGCTCCGCCAGCCGGGCGATCTCCACGCTGGTCGGGTTGGCCTCCAGCGTGATTTCGAGGTCCGGCGCCGGGTCGAAGAGCCGCAGCGCGTCGGCGATGACATCGGCCACCACCTGCGGCGGCATCAGGCTGGGCGTGCCGCCGCCGAAGAAAATGGAGGACAGCACCCGCCGCCCCTCCAGCCGCTCCGCCTCATAGGCCAGTTCCCGGCGCAGCGCGGCGCCGAAGCGCGCGGCATCCACCCGCTCCCGCACATGGCTGTTGAAGTCGCAGTAAGGGCACTTCGCCAGACAGAAGGGCCAGTGGACATAAAGGGCAATCGGCTCGGACATGCCCCGCATATGCCCCCCCACCTTCATTCTTGGCCACTTTTTTAACGGCTGCCGGTTTTCTGTCAGCTGCCGGTCATGGCCGGGACGACGGATGTGTATTTTGAATTCTATCTATAAAATATAAATTAATACTGCAATAATATCGTAGGTATGATCTTTTTTCTTGCATGAAGAGATGGTTTTGTGTATTTTTCTCGCATTGAAATTTAATTTAAGGAGAATAAATTCATGATTTTAGAAATAGAAAATTATGCGGATGGTTCGAAAATGTGGTTCTGTGCAACAGAAAAAGAGCGGAAACTTCATCGGGAAGATGGTCCTGCCGTCGTGTGCGCTAATGGTAATCTGGGGTGGTATATTGGGGGTGAATTTATAAATGAAGAAGTTAAGTGTTGGATGGAAGAAAACGATTTTCCTAATTACACGCAATGGGACGATGCAATTAAAGTGGCATTTGCGATGAGATTTGTATGACCGCCGTGAGGCGGCCCGCTTCGCCGGGAGACGGCGGCAGCCTGACAAAAAAAGATGATGGGGGTGAGGGGGAAGAATTCATTCTTCCCCCTCTCTGCTGCCGCTTACCTTTGAGTCGAAATTGTAACGGTCCTGTGCGCCGGTTTGGCTTGACCGGGCGGGGCGGTATCCGTGACGATGCTGTGTGATGAACCGCCCAGGCGCGACCGCAGAATCAGGGGTCGTGGAGGGCCGGGTCGCTTGACCCGAGGCCCTGCGCCCCGCACATCCGCCCGGAATGCCGCCCCGTGCCGGGGTGGCCCCGGCGGGTGTCGCATGCCGGGTGTCGCTGCCCCAGGGTTTTTGCCATGACCTCCCCCCGTCCTGATTCTGCCGGCCCTGATGTGGCCGGTGCCGCCCCCGCCCGGAAGAAGCTGTTCATCCGCACCTGGGGCTGCCAGATGAATGTCTATGACAGCACCCGCATGGCGGATGTTCTGGCCCCGCTCGGCTATGGCCCGGCCGAGACGCCGGAGGAGGCCGATATGGTCATCCTCAACACCTGCCATATCCGCGAGAAGGCGTCGGAGAAGGTGTTCTCCGACCTCGGCCGGCTGCGGCAGCTGAAGGAGGAGAAGGCGGGCGGCGGCCAGAAGATGGTGCTGGCGGTGGCCGGCTGCGTCGCCCAGGCGGAGGGGGCCGAGATCACCGCCCGCGCCCCCTGGGTGGATATCGTGCTGGGGCCGCAGACCTATCACCGCCTGCCGGAGATGGTGGCGCGCGCCAGCCGCGCCGCCGGGGCGCAGATCGACACCGATTTCCCGGTGGAGCAGAAATTCGACCTGCTGCCGGAGGTGCGTGCCAACCAGGGGCCGGTTGCCTTCCTCACCATCCAGGAGGGCTGCGACAAATTCTGTTCCTTCTGCGTCGTGCCCTATACGCGCGGCGCGGAATTCTCCCGCCCCGTCGCCGCCATCCTGGCCGAGGCGAAGCGCCTCGTGGCGGGCGGCGCGCGGGAGATCGCGCTGCTCGGCCAGAATGTGAATGCCTGGCATGGCGAGGCGCCGGATGGCAGCAGCTGGACGCTCTCCCGCCTGCTCTATGCCCTGGCGGAGATCGAGGGGCTGGCGCGGCTGCGCTACACCACCAGCCACCCGCGCGACATGGATGAGGCGCTGATCCAGGCGCATGGCCGCATCCCGCAGCTGATGCCCTTCCTGCACCTGCCGGTGCAGAGCGGCTCGGACAAGGTGCTGGCCGCCATGAACCGCGGCCACAAGGCGGAGCTGTTCTACCGCATCGCCGACCAGCTGCGGGAGGCGCGGCCGGACATGGCGCTCTCCTCCGACTTCATCGTGGGCCACCCTGGCGAGACGGCGGCGGACCACGCGGCGACCATGGCGCTGGTGGAGAAGGTGGGCTTCGCCCTGGCCTATTCCTTCAAATACTCGCCCCGCCCGGGCACGCCGGCGGCCGGCCAGCCCTTCCAGGTGCCGGAGGCGGAGAAGGATGCGCGCCTCCAGGAGCTCCAGGCCCTGCTGCGCCGCCAGCAGGATGATTTCAACCGCGCCTGCGTCGGGCGCGAGGTGGAGATCCTCTGGACCGGCGCCGGCCGGCATCCGGGGCAGATCGCCGGCCGCACGCCCTGGCTGCAGCCGGTCCACGCCATGGGCCCGGCCGCGCTCGCCGGGCGGATGGCGCGGGTGCGCCTGACGGCGGCGCATCCCAATTCCCTCTCCGCGGTTCTGCTGGACGAGAAGGAGCTGACCCCCGCTTGAACGAGCCCGCCACCCTCGCGCTGCGCGCCGACCCCACCCGCTCCCCCACCGGACCTGCCGCCGGCCCCATAAGCCGCGCCCCGGGGGAGAGCATCTCCGCCGCCCGGACCGTGACGCTGCAATTCGACGACAATGCCCTGCTGCCGCTGCTCTTTGGCGAGCATGACCGGCATCTGGCGCGGATCGAGCAGCGGCTGGGCGTGCGCCTCGCCAGCCGGGGCAACCGGCTGTCGATCATCGGCCCCGCCGGGGGGGCGCAGCTGGCCGAGGCCACGCTGCGCGCGCTGTGGCGGCAACTGGAACGGGCGGAGACGGTGGGCATGGCGGAGGTGGAAGCGGCGCTGCGGCTGGTGGAGGGGGCGGCACCCGCACCCAGATCAGAGGCGCGGGGGCCGGAGACCCGGGAGCCACGCCTGCCGCTGGCCGACCTGCCGGCCATCCGCACGCGCAAGGGCGCCGTGGGCCCGCGCAGCCATGCCCAGGCCGCCTATATCGACATGCTGGCGAAGCGGGACATGGTCTTCGGCATCGGCCCCGCCGGCACGGGCAAGACCTATCTCGCCGTGGCGCAGGGCGTGGCCCTGCTGCTGGCGGGGCGGGTGGACCGCATCGTGCTCTCCCGCCCGGCGGTGGAGGCGGGGGAGCGGCTGGGCTTCCTGCCCGGCGACATGAAGGAGAAGGTGGACCCCTATCTCCGCCCGCTCTACGACGCGCTGAACGACATGATGCCGGCCGACCAGGTGCAGCGCCGCATCGCCTCGGGCGAGATCGAGATCGCGCCCCTGGCCTTCATGCGCGGCCGCACCCTGGCCCATTGCTACGCCATCCTGGACGAGGCGCAGAACACTACCCCGGCCCAGATCAAGATGTTCTTGACCCGGATGGGCGAAGGTACGCGCATGGTGATCACCGGCGACCCGACCCAGGTGGACCTGCCCCCGGGCCAGAAATCCGGGCTGGTGGAGGCGCTCTCCATCCTCGACGGGGTGGAGGGCATCGGCTTCGCCCATTTCAACGAGGGGGACGTGGTGCGGCATCCGCTGGTGGCGCGCATCGTCGCCGCGTATAACCGCGCCGAACACTCGGCCGGCCCCCAGGACCCGACCCAGTATTCCCCGCCCTATGCCAGGACGGGGAGCCCCAGGATGGGCATGGGCGGACGGCGCCGCGACGGGACTCCCCCCGCGCGGCAGGAAGGAGAATGATGGAACCGGGAAGTCGAACGCCCGGCCGCCGTGACGCGGCCGGGCCTGCTCATTCGGGAAAGGCCGCGGCGATGCTGGCCGGGCCTGAGGTCGTCGTCCTCATCGAGGACCCCGCCTGGCGTGCCGCCGTGCCCCGGGCCGAGGATCTGGCGCGCCGCGCCGCCCTGGCCGCCTGGGCCGAGATGCTCAGCGACGGCTTTCCGCTGGACAACGCCCCCACCGGTGCGCCCTGCGGCAGCATGACGATCCTGCTGACCGATGACCGCGCCGTGAAGCGCCTGAACGGCGACCACCGGGACAAGGTCAAGCCCACCAATGTGCTCTCCTTCCCCGGCGAGGGCTTCGGCCATCTCGGGGATATCGCCCTCGCCCTCGGCGTGGTGCGGCGGGAGGCGCGCGCGGCGCATCGCCGGGTGGCGGCGCATCTGGCGCATCTCGTCGCCCATGGCACGCTGCATCTCGGCGGCCATGACCATATCCAGGCCGGCGAGGCCCGCCGCATGGAGCGCGCGGAGGCCCGCATCATGCGCCGCCTCGCCCTGCCCAACCCGTGGAGGGGCGTGCTGTGAGCGGCCAGAACCCCGAGGCGCGCGAGGGCATCCTGTGGCGCCTGCAAGGCCTGCTGCGCCGCAAATCGGCCGAGAGCGTGCGCGACCAGGTGGAAGCCCTGGTCGAGGGCCGCGGCCATGCCGAGCCGGGCGAGCATGCCGGCACCCCCCGCCCGGAGCTGGATGCGCAGGAACGCGCCATGCTCCGCAACGTGCTGAAGCTGCGCGGCAAGACCGCCATCGATGTCATGGTGCCGCGCGCCGACATCGTCGCCATGCCGGAGAACCTGACGCTGGAACAGGCCATCCGCCTCATCCAGCGCGAGGGCCATAGCCGCTTCCCCGTCTACCGGGAGCAGCTGGACGACATCGTGGGCATGGTCCACATCAAGGATGTCTTCGCCAGCGTCGGGCGCGAGGCGCCCTTCAGCATGGCCGCCGTGCTGCGCAAGCCGCTCTTCGTCGTCGCCTCCGTGCCGGTGCTGGACCTGCTGCTGCAAATGCGCCAGGCCCGCATGCACCTCGCCCTGGTGGTGGACGAATATGGCGGCATCGACGGCCTCGTCACCATCGAGGATCTGGTGGAGACCATCACCGGCGACATCTCGGACGAGCATGACGAGGACGCCGCGCCGCAGATCGTCGAGCGGCCGGACGGGCTGATCGACCTCGATGCCCGCACGCCCATCGAGCTCTTCGAGCAGAAGATCGGTGCCGTGCTGACCGCCGATGAGCGGGAACAGGATATCGACACCGTGGGCGGCCTCGTCTTCACCCTGGCCGGGCGTGTGCCGGCCAAGGGTGAGCTGGTCTCGCATGGTTCGGGCCTGGAATTCCGTGTCCTCGATGCCGATCCGCGCCGCATCCGCCGCCTGCGCGTGCGCCGGCCGGGCATCGTCGTCAGCGCCAAGGCCGCCGAATAGCCGCTGATCAGGAATCATCACTTCAGGTGATTTTTAATATCCTCCATCAGCGTTGGAGGATGATGCATGCGCCAGGGTATTCCCTCCTCAGACGCGAGGCTCCGCCCCGCACCGATGAGGAACCCTGACCATGACCGCTTTCTCCGCCCCGCGCGCCTTCACCCTGGCCCTGACCCTGGCCGCCGCGCTGGCCTTGCCGGGCCTCGCCCAGGCACGGGACCTGGAGGAGAACGCCAATCACGGCGCCACCAGCGACCTCTCCGCCTCCACCCTGGTGGTGACGCGGCTGCACGAGGCGGAGGAGTTGCCGGGCGCCGCCGGCGACAATGCCCAGGCGAGCGAAGCCTGGATGCACCCCGCGGCTTCCATCCTGGCGCGCGGCGGCCTGCTGGCCCAGCCGGCGGTGCCCGCCGCCGCAGGCCAGGGCATGGCGGGGGCCGCGGCGGGGGCATGAGGCTTCCCCCGCGCCCCGTGAGATCAGGCGGGGCGTCTGAGGGGGCGGAGCGCCCCTCAGCCACAGGCACTCCTCCAGCCACAGGCGGCCCGCGCTTCCGGGCAGCCTCTCAGCCCATCAGGTGGTTGTCGTGGTGGGTGCCGCCGGGCATCACCCCGCAGCACTCGGTGTTGCGGGCCTCGTCCAGCGTGTCATAGGCACCGTAGTGCACGTTGGAGGTGGCGGTGAAATCCGCCACCGTCAGCAGGTCGCCATAGACCTTGATGGTGCCGAGCAGGTCGCCATGGTGCGCGCCGCCATTGGCGCCCTGGTTGCTGCGCAGCGTGATCAGGCTGTAATCGGCCGTGCCGTCCCTGTTGGAGTCCACCAGCCGCAGCGTCGCCTGCACCGTATGGCCGGCGATCTCGATCCGGTCCCCCTGGGCGCGGCTGAAATCCTGGATGGTGTCGTTGCCGATGCCGTTCACCCAATGGTCGTGCAGGTTGCCGTTCTCGCCGGCGACGGCGCGCCAGTTGATGGTGCCATCCGCGTTCAGGTGCCGCGCCGCCACCTCGGGCCTCGCGTCCATCGTCAGCTCGAAGCGGAAAGTGTCGGCCCCCGCGCCGCCCTGCAGCGTGTCGTTGGCCGCCAGCAGCGGCTCCCCGGGATAGACCTTCGCCGCCGCCCTGTTCTGCGCGATCACCGGCTCCCCGGCATCGGAGCGGCTGAGCAGGATGTCATTCCCCGCCCCGCCCTCCAGCCGGTCGCTGCCGAAGCCGCCGGTCAGCATGTCGCCGCCATCGCCGCCCTGGAGCCGGTCATTGCCGTCGGCGCCCCAGAGGAGGTCATTCCCCGCGCCGCCATTCAGCGTGTCATGGCCGGCATCGCCGCAGATCTGGTCATCGCCGTCATCGCCATCCAGGCGGTCATTGCCGGTGCCGCCATCGATCTGGTCATTGCCGGCGCCGCCCAGGAGGCGGTCATCCCCGGCCCCGCCGTCCAGGATGTCAGCGCCGCCATGGCCGCGCAGCTGGTCATTGCCGGCGCCGCCCTGGATCGTGTCATCCCCCGCGCTGCCCTGGATGATGTCCTGCCCGGCGCTGCCGGCCACCACCACATGGCCGCCCGCCGTCATCGCCGTGGCATTCAGCGACAGGCTGCCCGCCGCCGAGGCATCCACCACCACCACCCCGCCAAAAGCCTGGGCGGCGGCATTGCCCAGCATCAGCTTCTGGGCGCCGCTGCCATCCAGTTCCAGCGTCTCCAGGTGCTGCGCCTTGGCCAGCATGCCGTCGCACAGCACCAGGTCGGCGGTGAAGCGGAGCGTGTCCACCCCCGCCCCACCATCCAGCAGCCCCACGGCCTTGAAGCCGGACAGGCTCGTATAGGTGAACAGGTCGTCCGCATCGGTCCCGGCCAGGCTGGGCGCGCCGGGAGTCAGGTAGAGCGTCACGCGGGGGTGTCCTCGTCTCGGGGTAGGACGATTTTTTGTCTAAAACCCATCCTGCGAGACGAAGATGAAGGAAGAGTGGAGCAACCCCGCCCTTACTCGGCGGGGAGCCACACCTTGAAGGTCGCGCCCGCGCCCTCCTGGCTTTCGATCAGCAATTGCCCGCGGTGCCGGTTGACGATGTGCTTGACGATGGCCAGCCCCAGCCCCGTCCCCCCGGCATGGCGGGCGCGGCCCTTGTCCACCCGGTAGAAGCGTTCCGTCAGGCGCGGGATATGCTCGCGCGCGATGCCCGGCCCGTCATCGGTGACGCTCAGCACCACGCCAGGGCGAGGGCTGCCCGCCCGCGCGACGCAGAGCCGCACCCGGCCCCCCGCCCTGCCATGGCGCACCGCGTTTTCCAGCAGGTTGCGCAGCACCTGGGCGAGTTGTTCCGCATCCGCCGGGGCGGCCACGGCGGCCTCGTCCAGCGCCTGCTCCAGCTGCACCTGCCGGCTGGCCAGGATGGGGCCCATGCCCTCCGCCTCGCGCCGGGCCAGGGCGGCCAGCGGCACGCGCTCGGTGGGCGCCTGATGCTCGGCCAGCTCGATGCGGGAGAGGCCCAGCAGGTCCTCGATCAGCCGCCGCATCCGTTCCGACTGCTCGGCCATGATGCCGAGGAAATGCGCCTGGGCCTCCGGGTCGTCGCGCGCCGGGCCGCGCAGCGTCTCGATGAAGCCCATGATGCTGGCCAGCGGCGTGCGCAGCTCGTGGCTGGCATTGGCGACGAAATCGGCGCGCATCCGTTCCACCGCGCGCTCCCGCGTGCGGTCGGAGAGCATGACCACCAGCCGCCCGCCATCGGCCAGAGGCGGGTCCAGCGGGATGACCTGCGCCGCCAGCTCGCGCGGGACGGGAACGGGGAGGACGAGATCGGCCGCCTGCCGGGTGCCCTCGGCCAGGGCGCGGTCCACCGCCCCGGCCAGGGTGGGGTGGCGCAGCAGGGCGGCGACATCGCCGGCCAGCGGCCCGGCCTCGGCCGCGCGGGCGCCGAACAGGGCGCGGGCGGCGGCATTGCTGCGCAGCGCCGCGCGGTCCGCCCCCAGCACCAGCAGCGGGTCCGGCAGGGCTTCCAGGATGGCGGCATCGGCGCGCTTCATGCGCCCCACCAGCTCGCTCCGCTCGGCCAGGCTGCGGGCGAGGCGGCCAATGCCGTCCGACACCTCGGCGAGCGCGGGCAGCAGGGGCGGCGGCGTCTCGGGCCAGCTGCCCCGGTCCTCCGCCGCGCGCCGCAGCGCCGCCGAAAGCCGCGCGATATTCCCCAGCCACAGCCGCGCCACCGCGAGCGCCGCCGCCACGCTGGCCAGCAGCGCCAGCAGCACCGGCAGCGCCGGGGCCTGCCCGGTGGCGCCCAGCACCAGCAGCGCCAGCGCCGGCACCCCGCCGATCAGCCCCGCTGAACCCAGCCAGCGCCAGAAACCGGGTTTTTCTTCAGCCATTCTGGCGAATTCCAGCAGGATTTTTGAAAAGATGTTCTTTTTTGAAAAAAAGAACCAAAAAAACTTTTTTCAGTTGGCGTCCCGCCTGTGGCCTGCGGCGGGACGCCAGACTGGAAAAGTCTTTTTGCTTCTTTTTCTTCAGAAAAAGAAGATTTTACGAAATCTCAGAATCCGACCCCACTCGGCAGTTCCGCCGGGGCGGCCACCCGCGCCGGCGTGCCGGGGCTGATGGCATAGACCGCCAGCCCGCGCTGCACCTGCCCGCCCGGGTTCAGGCGCAGCGCGCCATCGGCGCCCTGGATGGTCTCGCCCACCGGCATCTGCGCCACGCCGCCCGGACCCTGGCCGCGCATGGCGCGCGCCGCGATGGCCGCCGCGTCATAGGCCACGCCCGCCACGCGCTGCGGCTTCTCGCCAAAGGCGGTTTCATAGCGGCTCTCGAAGGCGCCGCGCGCCGCCGGGTCCGGGCCGGGGAACCACGCCCCGGCCAGGGCGGGCTGCTGTTGCAGCGCATCCTCCATCCCCCACAGCGCATGGCCGGCGAGGCGCAGCGGCGGCATGGCCACCCCGGCGGCGGCCAGGCCCGCGGCCATGTCGCGCGCCCGCGCGCCGCTCTCGCCCAGCAGCAGCAGGCCGGGGCGCTGCTCCGCCGGGGCATCGGGCAGGAGGGCGAGGCGCTGCGCCACGTCGCGCGCCACCAGCCCGGGCTGCGCCGCCGCCGGGTAGAACTCCACCAGCGGCTGCGGCAGGCCGAGATCGCTGGCGGCGCCGCGCAGCGCGGCGGCCATCTGCCGGCCCAGCGCGCCATCCGGGGCGGCCAGGGCGAAGCGCTGCACCCCCTGCGCCTGCCCGGCGGCGACGATGCGCCGCACCTGCTGCTGCGGCGTGATGCCCAGCGGCCAGACCCGGTCCGCCGCCTGGTTGGCATCGTTGGTGAAGGGCAGCACCGGCACCCCGGCGGCACGGGCAGGCAGCGAGACAGCCGCCGTCTCCTGCGCCGTCAGCGGGCCGACCAGCACGCGCGCGCCGTCCTGGATGGCCCGCTGCGCCGCCGCCGCGGCACCCGCCGCGGTGCCGCCCGTGTCGCGCGGCAGGAATTCGAAGCCCGGCTCCCCCTGCTCGAAGAGGGCGAGCTGCGCCGCGTTCATCAGCGACTGCCCCAGCCCGGCATTGGGGCCGGAGAGCGGCAGCAGCAGCGCCACCTTGGCGCGCGGCGGCGGCGGCGGGGCCAGGGGGGCCACCGCCTGCGGCTGCGGCGCATAAACCGGCCCAGAGGCTTGCGGCCCGCAGGCCGACAGCGCCACAAGGGCACCGACCAGGGCAGAGCCGGCCAGAGACCGCCGGGTTTTCGGGAGAGTTCCTACCAGTGCAGCCGGATGAGCCTGAAACCAACGAGACGACACGTGAGACCTCTCCTCCGCCGGGTGGGGCGCCCGGCCTTACTCTGGTGAGCCTGACCCTGGTGGCGACGCCGATCGGCAATCTCGGCGACCTCACCCCCCGCGCCCTGGCCGTGCTGCGCGCGGCCGACGCGGTGTTGTGCGAGGACACCAGAGTAACCGCCCCGCTGCTCGCGCGACATGGCGTTTCCGCGACTCTCCTGCCCCTGCACGAACACAACGAGGATGCGGCGACCCCGCGCCTGATCGCGCGGATGGAGCAGGGTCAACGCCTCGCCCTGGTCTCGGATGCGGGGACGCCGCTGATGAGCGACCCCGGATACCGCCTGGTGCGCGCCGCCATCGCGGCGGGCATCACCCTCTCCGCCGTGCCGGGGGCCAATGCGGCGGTGATGGCGCTCACCCTCTCCGGCCTGCCGCCGCATCCCTACCTGTTCCACGGCTTCCTGCCGCCGCGCACCGCGGCGCGCGAGGCGGAACTGGCCCGCTTCCGCGCCATGGAGCGCGCGGGGCTCTCGGCCAGCCTCATCTTCTACGAGGCGCCGCACCGGCTGGCGGAGATGCTCGCCTCCCTCGCCACCATCCTCGGGGGGGAGCGGCCGGCTGCCGTGGCGCGCGAACTCACCAAGCGATTCGAGGAGGTGCGGCGCGGCAGCCTCGCCGAACTCGCGGCGCATTACGCGGCGGAGGCGGCGCGGGGGGAAATCGTCGTCCTCGTCGGGCCGCCGGGGGAGGCGGCGCCGGAGGCCGAGGCCGGGCTGGATGAGCAGCTGCGCGCCGCCATCGCCAGCGGGCAGAGCCTGCGCGACGCCGCCGCCATGGTCGCCGCCGCCACCGGCCTGCCGCGCAAGCAGGTCTATGCGCGGGCGCTGGACATGAAGGAAAAGGGATAAATACAAGGGGAAAGGGGGGGGGGGGGGGGGGGGGGGGGGGGGGGGGGGGGGGGGGGGGGGGGGGGGGGGGGGGGGGGGGGGGGGGGGGG
>NZ_JANFNY010000093.1 GCF_024437745.1 Roseomonas sp. GC11
GCGCCGGGCCGGGGCTGCTGGCGCTGTGGCTGCGCGACGGCGCCGGTCAGCCGCTGCCCTGGCCCGCCGCGCCGCCGCCCGCGCCACCGCCGGGCCTTGGCCTGGAACTGGTGGAGGAGGCGGGGGGCATGGTGCTGCGCCTGCCGCTCGCCCCGGCGCATCCCATGCCGGTCGCCCCGGCGCCGCTGCTGCTGGTCGATGATGATGCCCTGTTGCGCGACCACATGGCGGCGCAGCTCTCCGGGCTCGGCTACCGGGTCACGGCGGTGGCGGATGGCCCGGCGGCGCTGCGCGCGGTGGAGCAGGGCCTGCGCCCGCTGCTGTTGCTGGCCGATGTGGTGTTGCCGGGCGGGATCAGCGGGGTGGCGCTGGCGCGCGCCCTGCGGCGGCGCCTGCCGCGGCTGCGGGTGCTGCTGGTCTCCGCCTTCGCCGCCGCGGCCCCGCCCAATGGGGCGGCGGAGGAGGAATTTCCCCTGCTGGCCAAGCCCTGCACCCTGGCCGAGCTGCGGGCCCGGCTGGAGGCGCTGCGCCAGCACGACCTCGACCACAGCCCGTCCTGAGGGGAGGCCCGACATGACCCTTGCCGGGGAAGCATCCGCCGGGTTCGACGACCTGTCGCGGCAGAGCCTGCGCCTGCTCGGCGCGTTGCGGCACCACCATCCGGCGACGGCGGATCATTCCGTGCGGGTGGCGACGGTGATGCTGGCCATGTGGTCGCATCGGCCGGACGGGCTGGGCGATGCGCCGCTGGTGGTGGCGGCCGGGCTGCTGCACGACCTGGGCAAGATCTTCGTCCCGGCGGCGCTGCTCGATGCCGCGCGGCGGCTGGACGAGGCGGAGCAGCGCCTCATCCGCGCCCATCCGGTGACGGGGGCGGAGACGCTGGCGGCGCTGCGTTTCCCGGCGGAGGTGGTGGCCGTGGCACGGGAGCACCACGAACGCTGGGAGGGGGGCGGCTACCCCTCCGGCGTGCCGGCCAGCGGGCTCTGCCCGCTGGTGCGGGCCGCCTGCGTGGCCGATTCCTTCGTCGCGATGATCGAGCCCGGCCGGGCGTATCGCCGCCATCTCAGCGTGGCGGCGGCGCTGGCCGAGGTGCGGGCCTGTTCCGGCGCGCAGTTCGACCCGGATTTCGCCACGCTGCTGACCGAGGGGCTGGGCCCCGGCTTCCAGGCGGAGCTGGGCCTGGACACCGCCCCCGGCGAGCGGCGCCCCCGCGTGGCGGGGCTGTTGCCCTCCCACCTGCTGGAGCGCGCCCTGGGCCTTCCCCCCTGCCCCTGGTGAGGCGCTGTCCGGGCCGCCCTACCGGGTCTTCTGGGCCTGTTGTCCTGGGGAAATTCAGCCCTCGGCCGGCCTGTACCGCCAGATGCTGGCGGGCGGGAAGTTGCGCGGCGTCCAGGCTTCGCGCCGGGCGGACAGGCCGAGGCGGCGCCAGGGCAGGGGCGAGGTGATGCAATAGCTGTAGAGCAGGAAGCCCAGCCCCGGAGCCACGCGCCCGACGCTGCCGAGGAAGGCGCGCTGGCGTTCCAGCGGCAGCAGCACCAGGGGAATGCCACAGATGACGGCGCCGATGCGGCCCTGGATGGCGGGGGGGAGGCATTCGGCGAGGGCGAAGGCATCGCCCTGGATGACGTGGACGCCGGGCAGGGTGCGGCGGAGATGCGCGGCCATGTCGGGCACGATCTCGACGACGACGAGGCGTTCCGGCGGCACGCCCCGGTCGAGCAGGGCGCGGGAGAGCACGCCGGTGCCGGCGCCGAGTTCCAGCACGTATTCCTCCGGCCCGGCCTGCACCAGCGCGGCGATGCGGCGGCACAGGGTGGGGGAGGAGGGGACCACCGAGCCCATCTGCAGCGGGTTGGCCAGCCAGCGCCGCAGGAAGAGGGCGGCATTGGCGGAGGGGCGCCGGGGGGTGGTGGGCAGGAGGGTATCGGGCATGCCGGGATTCCGCGGTGACGCAGCGGTGGCTTTGGACCGGCGATGGCGTCACCCGCATGGCGGTTGGGTGACACTCCCGCGAAGGCGGAGCGCGGCCCTTCAGTGCAGGGACGGGCGAAGGCGGCGGAGCAGGGCCACCAGGTGGTCCGGCAGGGGTTCGCTCTCGGTGGCGCGGTAGGCCTCGCGGATCCGGCCGTCGATCCAGTCGCGCAGGCCCTCGGGCAGGGGTGTTTCCGGGGGGGCGGCTTCTGGCAGGGCGATGCCCGTGGGCGCGTCCTGGCATGGCGCCGGCCCCTGGGCCGTGTGGGCCGCAGGGGAGAGAGCGTGGGAGAGAGCGGGGGAGGCTGCCTCCCCGAGGGGCGGCGCGATCTCCTCGCCGGGGGGCGTTGGCCGGTCTCCTCCGGCGGGTGTCACGCCATTCTTCGCCATGGCAAACGGGCCTCACGCGTTCTTGCCAGAGCTTAGCCATGTCATGGCTCCGGCTCGACAGGAAAGAGGCCGGCTGTGGATGCCGCTGGCCGGTTGCGCGCGGCCAGGGCTGGGGTTGGGGCCAGGGGAGAAGCGGGGGGAGAAGCGGGGGGAGAAGAGCGGGCGCAACCTGCTGGCGGCGGGCGGGTTGCTGGGGGAGGTGGGCCGTCCTGGCCCGCCGGCCAGGGAGGACAGAGATGACCCATACCCCCACCCCGAGCATGCCGGACCCGAAATCCACCCCGCAGCCCGACCAGCACGGCACGCCGCCCGCGGGCGCCGCGCGGCGGCGGCAGGAGAAGACGCTGGACAAGGCGCTGGAGGACAGTTTCCCGGCCAGTGATCCGTCGGCCACCACCGGCCCCGGCGGCAGCACCGGCTGGGAGGAACCAGCGGCCGATGACCCAAGGCGGGATGATGTCCGGCGGGAGCAGGCCCCTGGGGAGACCTTGGGGAAGACCCTGGAGGAGACGGCCCCGCGCCCCTGAGGCCCGCCCACCGCGCCGCCCTGACTTCGTGCGGCCGGGCTTGGCCTGACTTTTTTTGCCCTGGCCTGTTCTTCCCCTGGCCTGTCTTTCCCCGGCCTGTCCCCCCCCCATGGCCGTTGCCCGGCCGCCGGAGGGGGCGCCCCCCGCCGGGCGGCGGGGGAAGGGCTGGTGGGTCAGGCTTTCCGGGCCGCGCGGCGGGGCAGGGGGCCGCCCGTCCCCGCGCCGACAGGCAGAGAATTTGTATAGACCTGTGCCTCAAAGGGCCTCTGTCATCGAAGCTTCATAATTCTGAAATAGAACAGTCGCCACCCTGTCCTAGAAGGCCCCTCGACCGAACCGGCCCCGCGGCCAGTCACACGACACAGTCACATGGCGGGGCCCAAAGACGGAGAGACATGGTGAGCAATCGGCTTCTGGCCCTGGCGGCCGGCCTTGTGGCGACGATCGGCCTTTCGATGACGGCGGGCGCCCAGCAGGCCACCATCACCGGCGCGGGCGCGAGCTTCCCCAACCCGCTCTATCAGAAGTGGGGTGAGGCGGCGAAGGCCGCCACCGGCATCCAGCTGAACTACCAGTCCGTGGGCTCGGGCGCCGGCCAGGCGCAGATCCGCAACCGCACCGTGGATTTCGGCGCCTCCGACGCCCCGATGACCGCCGAGCAGCTGCGCGAGCACAACCTCCTGCAGTTCCCGGCCACCATGGGCAGCCTCGTCGCCATCGTGAACATCCCGGGCGTCGAGACCAACAGGATGCGCCTGACGGGCGAGATCCTGGCCGAGATCTACCTGGGCAAGATCACCAAGTGGAACGATGCCCGGCTGGTCGAGATGAACCCGGGCCTCACCCTGCCGAACCTCGCCATCGCCCCGGTCTACCGCGCCGATGGCTCGGGCACGACCTTCGTGTGGGTGTCCTACCTCGCCGCCGTCTCGCCGGATTTCCAGAAGCAGGTCGGCGTCGGCACCTCGGTGAAGTGGCCGACGGGCACGGGCTCGCGCGGCAATGAGGGTGTTGCCGGCACGGTGCGCCAGGTGCGCGGCGCCATCGGCTATGTCGAGCAGGCCTATGCCGAGCAGAACCACCTCGTCACCACCCAGCTGCGCAACAAGGCCGGCAACTACGTGACGCCGACGCCGGAGGCCTTCCAGGCCGCCGCCGCCAATGCCGACTGGAGCGCGCCGAACTTCGCCGCCAGCCTGGTGGACACCCAGGGCGAGAAGTCCTGGCCGATCGTCTCCCCCACCTTCATCCTGCTGCCCAAGAACCCGCAGGACGCGACGCGGGCCCAGAACGTGCTGAAGTTCTTCGACTGGGCCTTCAGCCATGGTGACCAGGTGGCCACCCAGCTCGACTACATCCCGCTGCCGGAGGCTGTCGAGAACGCCATCCGCGCCGCCTGGGCCCAGGTGCAGGTGGACGGCAAGCCGGTCTGGCCGGCGCGCTGAGGCGCGGCTAGAAGCGGACCGCATCGCGGGCGGCGCCTCCCGAGGCCCGCCCGCTTCCGCAGGCCGGCGCGGCGGCACCGCCCGCCGCCCCCGGCCTTCCCGACCCACGGCTTTCCTTCCCTGGTTTCCCGGAGCGTGACCTTGCAGCAGGCTGCAACCCCCACCGCCGACGCGGCGCCGCCTTCCGGCCTGCCGCTCCGCCGCGGCCAGAGCTCCGGCGCGCTCGGCGACGCCATCTTCGCCGCCGCCTGCCGCGGCGCGGGCGTCTTCGTGCTCCTCCTCCTCGGCGCCATCATCCTGGAGCTGTTCCTCGGCGGGCTGCAGGCCTTCCGCGCCTTCGGCCCCGGCTTCGTCACCTCGACGGAATGGGACCCGGTGCAGGAGGTCTTCGGCGCCGGCGTCTCCATCTATGGCACCCTCATCACCGCCGTGCTGGCGCTGGTCTTCGCCGTGCCGCTCGCCTTCGGCGTCGCCTTCTACCTCACCGAGCTGGCGCCCGCCTGGCTGAAGCGCCCCGTCGGCACGGCGGTCGAGCTGCTCGCCGCGGTGCCCTCCATCATCTACGGCATGTGGGGCTTTTTCCTGATCGTCCCCTTCATGTCCCAGGTGGTGCAGCCCTTCGTCATCGACACGCTGGGCGAACTGCCGCTGCTGGGCGACCTCTTCGCCGGCCCGCCCTTCGGCACCGGCATCTTCACCGCCGCGCTGATCCTGGCGATCATGGTGCTGCCCTTCATCGCCGCCACCATGCGCGATGTCTTCGAGACGGTGCCGCCGGTCTACAAGGAAAGCGCCTACGGCCTCGGCTGCACGCAGTGGGAGGTGGTGCGCAACGTCGTGCTGCCCTACACGCGCGTCTCCGTCGTCGGCGGCATCATGCTGGGCCTCGGCCGCGCGCTGGGCGAGACGATGGCCGTCACCTTCGTCATCGGCAATGCCAACCGCATCTCCGCCAGCCTCTTCGGGCCGGGCAACACCATCGCCTCCCTCGTCGCGCTGGAATTCGGCGAGAGCGAGCTGGGCAGCCTGAAGCTCTCCGCCCTGCTGGGGCTGGGCTTCATCCTCTTCGTCATTTCCTTCATCGTGCTCGCCGCCTCGCGCCTGCTGCTGCGCCAGCGGCTGAAGGGCTGAGGCCATGAGCGCCACCACCCTGCCGCCCGCCAGCGGCCCCGCCCCCGCCGCCGCCAGCGGCCCCGCCAAGGACCTGCGCGTCGCCGCCGCCCTCGGCCGCCGCCGCCGCGCCATCGCCCTGGCGGTGAAGGCCGCCTGCTACGGGGCCACCGGCATCGGCCTCGCGCTGCTCTTCTCCATCCTGGGCACGCTGTTCTGGAACGGCTTCGCCGCGCTGGACCTCAAGGTCTTCACCGAGATGACCCGCCCGCCCGGCTCCGGCGGCGGCCTGCTGAACCCCATCATCGGCAGCCTGATCCAGACCGGCATCGGCACCGCCATCGGCACGCCCATCGGCCTGCTCGTCGGCACCTACCTGGCCGAGTATTCGAAGGCCTCGCCGCTCGCCAACGCGGTGCGCTTCGTCTCGGATATCCTGCTCTCCGCCCCCTCCATCCTGATCGGCCTCTTCGTCTATCAGGTGCTGGTGGTGCCCTTCGGCGGCTTCTCCGGCTGGGCCGGCACGGCGGCGCTCGCCGTCATCGTCATCCCCATCGTGGTGCGCACGACGGAGGACATGCTCCGCCTGCTGCCCGACACGCTGCGCGAGGCGGTGATCGGCCTCGGCGCGCCGAAGTGGAAGATGGTGACGCTGGTCTGCTGGCGTGCCGCCGCCTCGGGCATCGTCACCGGCGTGCTGCTGGCCGTCGCCCGCGTGGCCGGCGAGACGGCGCCGCTGCTCTTCACCTCCCTCGGCAACCTGAACTGGTCGCTCAGCCTCGCGGCGCCCATGTCCAGCCTGCCCGTCACCATCTTCGCCTATGCCGGCTCGCCCTATCAGGACTGGATCGCCCTCGCCTGGGCCGGCGCCCTGATCATCACGCTCGGCGTGCTCGGGCTCAACATCGCGGCGCGCAGCCTGCTGCGCCGGAAGTGAGGAACAGATGAGCGCTTCCATGACCACCGCGAACACCGAAGCCGGCCTCGGCACCATCCAGGCCCGTTCCGGCGCGGCGCTGAACCCGGCGCGGATCGCCATCCGCAACCTGGAATTCTTCTACGGGGCCAACAAGGCGCTGAAGGGCATCAACCTCGACCTGCCGGACCGGCAGGTGACGGGCATGATCGGCCCCTCCGGCTGCGGCAAGTCCACCCTGCTGCGCATCCTCAACCGGATGTACAGCCTCTATCCGGGCCAGCGCGCCACCGGCGAGGTGCTGCTGGATGGCAAGAACATCCTCGACAGTGATGTCGACATGAACGCGCTGCGCTCGCGCATCGGGATGGTGTTCCAGAAGCCCACCCCCTTCCCGATGACGATCTACGAGAACATCGCCTTCGGCATCCGCCTGCATGAGCGCCTCTCCAAGAGCCAGATGGATGAGCGCATCGAATGGGCGCTGACCCGCGCCGCCATCTGGGGCGAGGTGAAGGACCGGCTGAACAGCTCCGCCATGGGCCTCTCCGGCGGCCAGCAGCAGCGCCTCTGCATCGCCCGCACCATCGCGGTGCGGCCGGAGGTCATCCTGCTCGACGAGCCGACCTCGGCGCTGGACCCGATCTCGACGCTGAAGATCGAGGAGCTGATCGACGAGCTGAAGCAGGACTTCACCATCGCCATCGTCACGCACAACATGCAGCAGGCGGCGCGCTGCGCGGATCAGGTGGCCTTCTTCTACCTCGGTGAACTCATCGAGGTGGCGCCGGCGGAGGAGATGTTCACCGCGCCCAAGCAGAAGAAGACCCAGGAATACATCACCGGCCGCTTCGGCTGACGAGGACCCTCTCATGCAGACCGAAGCCCCCGAGCAGCAGAGCGAGCATATCGTGCGGTCCTACGAAGAACAGCTGAAGCGCCTGCGCGAGATGGTGGCCCGCATGGGCGGCCTCGCCGAGCGCCAGGTGGCCGATGCCGCCACCGCCCTCATCCGCCGCGACACCGAGCTGGCCACCGAGGTGGTCGGCCGTGACGGCGAGATCGACGCGCTGGAGACGGAGATCGAGAATTTCTGTGTCCGCCTGCTGGCGCTGCGCCAGCCGATGGCCGCCGATCTCCGCCTCATCGTCGCGGCCATGAAGGTCTCGACCGATATCGAGCGCATCGGCGACTATGCCCGCAACGCGGCCAAGCGCGCCATCGTCGTCTCCCAGCAGCCGCAGCTCGGTAGCCTGAACGGCTTCCAGTGGATGGCCAAGCTGGTGCAGGAAAACCTGAAGGACGCGATCGACGCCCTCGTCAGGGAAGACGCCGCCGCGGCCGAGCGCGTCTGGGGCGCCGATGCGCCGGTGGACGACATCTACAACGGCATCTTCCGCGAGATGCTGACCCATATGATGGAAGACCCGCGCAACATCACCGCGGCCACCCATCTGCTCTTCATTGCCAAGAATTTCGAGCGCATCGGCGACCACGCGACGAATATCGCGGAAATCGTGCACTACGCCGTGCTGGGCCACGCGCTCCCCGAGGACAGGCCGAAATCCGATGCTTCCGCCTACACCGTCGTCCGCCCGCCCGTCTGAGCGCGGCAGGAGAACCCCCGGCATGGCCGAGCCGCATTCCGGCATGGCCCGCCCGACCATCCTGGTGGTCGAGGACGAGGCGCCGCTGCTGACCCTGCTGCGCTACAACCTGGAGAAGCAGGGCTTCCGCGTGGACGAGGCCGCCGATGGCCAGGAGGCACTGATGCGCGTGGCCGAGGCGCCGCCCGACCTCGTCCTGCTGGACTGGATGCTGCCGGCCCTCTCCGGGCTGGAAGTCTGCCGCCAGCTGCGCCGCCGCCCCGAGACGCGCGAGCTGCCCATCATCATGGTCACCGCGCGGACGGAGGACCAGGACGCCGTCCGCGCCCTCGATACCGGCGCGGATGACTATATCGCCAAGCCCTATGTGATGGATGCGCTGATGGCGCGCATCCGCGCCCTGCTGCGCCGCTCCGGCGGCGTCGCCACCAAGGGCACGCTGGCCTGGCAGGATGTGACCATGGACCAGGATGCCCACCGCGTCTCCCGCGCCGGGCGCCCGCTCCATCTCGGGCCGACGGAATACCGCCTGCTCGAATTCTTCCTCCAGCATCCGGGCCGCGTCTTCTCGCGCGAGCAGTTGCTGGACGCCGTCTGGGGCCGTGACATCCATGTTGAGCCGCGCACCGTGGATGTGCATATCCGCCGCCTGCGCAAGGCGGTGAATGGCGAGGGCGAGGTGGACATCATCCGCACCGTCCGCAGCGCGGGCTATGCGCTGGACCTGGAGCATGTCTGAGCAAGACGTTCTTTTTTGAAAAAAAAGAACCAAAAAACTTTTTTCAGTTGGCGTCCCGCCTCGGGCCTGAGGCGGGACGTCAAACTGAAAGAGTCTTTTTGCTTCTTTTTCTTCAGAAAAAGAAGGTTCTCTGTTTAATCCAAAAACTCCAGCCGGATTTCTCCTCCCTCCGGCAGGGCGCGCCGGCTGAAGCCGCTGGCCTCGCGCGTGGCGAGCCAGAGGGCGAAGGCTTCCCGTGCCTCCTGCGGCCCTTCCAGGTCGGCGGCTTCCGGGCGTGGCGTGGGGGCGGGCAGGGGGCGGCCGCCATGGCGCAGGGTCAGCGTCACCCGGTCCTCGGCGAAGCGGGCTTCCGCCATCAGGCTGCGCTCGCCGCGGTCGGCCAGCAATTCGCCGAGTTCGAGCAGCGCATGGGCCATGCGGTCCATGGTGCCGCGCCGCGTGCCCCAGGCGCCGCCCAGGGCCACGGCGTGGTCTTCCACGCGGGCGGGCAGGCGGGCATCCAGCGGCAGCTCGAAGCGCGCCTGCCGGGTGACGAAGGGCAGGGTCAGCAGGTTCAGGGTGAAGGCCACCAGCGCCCCGGCGGTGACGGGGCTTTGCAGCGCGCGGGGCAGGATCTGCTCCGCCAGGGCGGGGGCGATCACCACGCCCAGCCCGGCGCAGAGGCCCAGCCCGGCGACGAAGGTGCGCCGCGCATCCAGCATCCGCGCCGTGACGAGCTGGCACCCCGCCGCCATCATGAAGCAGCAGACATAGCCGAGCAGCGCCGCCTTCACCGGGTCCGGCACCAGCACGAAGAGGCCGACGATGCGTGGCGAGCAGGAGAGCGCCAGCAGCAGCAGCGCCCCCGCCACCGTGACCATGCGCGCCAGGCTGCGGGAGGCGATGGCCAGCCCGACGCAGGCGGAGGAGGTGCCGGGCGCCATCCCTCCCAGCAGCCCCGCCAGGGTGACGGCGCCGAAGCCGGCCAGGATGCCGCGCCGCAGCGGTGGCTCGTCCGGGCGCTTCCAACTGCCATCGGCGGCGCGCTGGAAGGCCACGAGGTCACCGAGCCAGGAGGCGATGGAGGCACAGGCCGCCGCCAGCGCCGCCGGCAGCAGGGCCCAGTCGAAGCCCGAGACATCCGGCCATTGCGGCCGGGGCAGTTCCAGCCAGGGCAGCCCGGCCAGGGTGCCCTGCGCCCCCGGCGGCGTCAGCCCGAGCGCCGCCGCCACCGCCAGCGCCACCCCGGCGCCGATCAGCGCGCCGAAGCGGGCGAAGCGGGTGCGGCTGAGCGCCACCAGGATCATCAGCGCCAGCCCGCCCAGCGCCACGGCGGCGGAAAGGCCCTGCTGCGCCGGGTCCAGGCCCTCCGGCCGGGCTGACGCCAGGGCGCGGGGCAGCAGGCTGACGCCGATCAGGAAGACGACGACGCCCGCCACCTCGGTGGGCACCAGCCGGCTGAGCCGGGGCAGCAGCAGCGCCACGGCCATGCCCGCCAGCCCCGCCACCATGACCAGGGCCGAAGCCTGGGGCAGCGCCACCTGCTGCGCCGCCAGGGCATAGACGGCGACGAAGACGGGGGAGGGGATGGAGGGCAGGGCATAGCCCGAGCCGAGCGGCCCGCGCCGCGCCACCTGCAGCAGCCCGGCCAGCCCCAGCACCAGCAGGGAGAGGCAGAGGAAGCGCGTGGCCGCCAGCGCCCCCTCGCCGAAGGCCGTGGCCACCACCCCCGGCAGCAGGAAATAGATGGACTGAATGGCCAGCTGTTGCAGCGCCAGCGCCGCCGTGTCGCCCGCGGGCGGCACGTCGCCGGGGGCGTGGACCATATCCGGGGGGCGGTCCATCGGCTTGTCGCGCCGCCGGTCCATCCCGTCGCGCAGGGCATGCCAGAAGCCCGCGCGCATCACGCTGCGTTCCGCAAAAACAGATCCTTCGTCTCAACCCGTGAGCCCTTGCGGCCAAGCTAGCGGGCGGGCGGGGAGGGCGGAAGCGCCCTCAGGAGGGATGCAGGCTGAAAGCGGGGCCTGGGGGGCGCTCAGCCCCCCAGCCTTCCCGCTGCGGGCTTTCCGCCGGGGAAGGCTCCATCAGCAGCGCCTGCCGCCGGATCAGCCACACCGCGCGCTCGAACAGCGCCGTGGCGCGGAACAACAGCTCGTGACCGCCCGGCGCCATCGCCCCCTCCATCCGCGCCACGCGGCGGCGCAGCCGGTCCATCATCTCCGAGCGGTCGGCGGAGAGGGCGCGCAGCAGGGCCAGATCCTCCGCCTCCCGCCGCCCGCTGGCCTCGTCCAGCTGCTGGAGCAGCAGGTGGAGCGCCTCGGCCATGGCGCGCAGCGGCCCGGCCACGGGGTCCGCCGCGCCCCGGGCCCGGGTTTCCTCCAGCGCCGTGGCGAATTCGCCCACCGTCTCGCGCAGCGCGGCCAGGAGGTCGTTTCGGCTCTCCAGCGCCACCACCTGGAGCAGCGAATCCGGGCCGGGGTCGCGCGTCAGCAGTTCGGCCAGGAAATGGCGCACCGCCTGTTCGACGCTGGCGGCGGCGGCCAGGCGCTGGGCGCGGGGCGCCTCCTCCGGCACCGGCTCCAGCAGCGGCGCCAGCAGCCCGGGCAGGCGCGCGGCCAGGGCTGCCTGCTCGCGCTCCACCAGCTCCAGCGCCGTGGGGGCGTGGTCCAGCGCCTGGTCGTAGAGGAAGCGCGGGCGGCCGAGCGCCTCCGCCGCGCCGGGCGGGGAGAGGCGGCGCAGCAGCGCCATGGCCGGCCCGCCGAGGGGCGCCAGGGCCAGCGCCGTGACCAGCTGGAACAGCAGGAACAGCCAGCCGATGCGCTCCGGCAGGGCGGTGGCCAGCCTGCCGGTGGCCGCCAGCACCAGCGGCACGCCCTGCTGCTCCACCCAGAACAGCAGCAGGAAGAGCAGCGTCCCCGCCGCCTTGAACAGCATCTGGTAGAGCGCGAGCTGCCGGGCCGAGCCGCGCAGATTGCCCGAGAGCAGCAGCACCGACAGCCCCGAGCCGAGCGAGGCGCCATAGACCACCATCGCCGTCTGCTCGAGGCCGAGCAGCCCGAGCCCGGCCAGGGTGATGGCCAGGATGGTGACGGTGGAGGAGGATTGCGCCACCACCGTCACCAGCGTGCCGATGAGGAAGGGCGGCAGCAGGGCGCCGCCGGCGGCGGCCAGCAGATCGCGTACCGCCGGCAGGTCGCGCATTGGCGCGGCGCCGGCCTTCACCGTGGCGAGGCCGAGGAAGAGCAGGCCAAGCCCGGCCAGCGCGCCGAGCACCGGCTTCAGCCGCCCACCCGCATCCAGCCCGAAATAGGTGGCGAAGCCCACGGCGCCGAAGAGCCAGAGCACCGCCAGCCGCAGGTCGATGGTGGCCAGCAGCACCAGCCCGGCGGTGCCGGCATTGCACCAGGCCAGCGCCGGCAGGGCGCGCGCCAGCGGCAGCAGCCCGACGGTGTGCAGGCTGGTGGCGATGAAGGTGACGGCGTTGGAGGATTGCGTCAGCGCGCCGAGCAGCAGCCCCATCAGGGCCGCGCGCGGGGCGCCGCGCGTGGCATGGGCCATGAGGGCGCGCATGCGGCGCCCGCCCATGGCCTGGAGCCCGGCGCCCACCCCCTTCACGCCGAGGAAAAACAGGCCGAGGCCACCGAAAATGCCGGCGAGACTGTCCATCGCCTCAGTCCCGCTCCGCATGCAGCCGTTTGCACGGCATGGCCCGCCTCCGCCCCGGCGCCCCGGGTTCTGTCATGAAAATGTCACAAGGCGCTGTTTTTAACGCAAAATTTCTACAGATGATGGATGGCGTGGGGTTGCAGCCACGTCAAGCGGCCCTCTGCCGCCTGACAAGCGCGGCGCGGGGCGGTAACCTGCCGCGAGTCGAAGTGAGGGAAGCCGCCCTGCATGGCCCAAAGCACGGACCTGGCGCTGCGCCTGCGGCCTGAGGCTGAGGCCGTTCCGGAACTGCTGGACCGGCTGGAAGCCTTCGCCGAGGGCGCCGACCTGCCCGCGGGCGTGGCGCATCGCCTGGCGCTGGTGGCGGAGGAGCTGGTGGCCAATGTGGCCATGCACGCCACCGGTGCCAGCTTCGTCGAGATTCGCCTGAGCCTGGAGGGCGGGCAGCTCTACCTCGGCATCATCGATGACGGCCCGGCCTTCGACCCGCTGGAGGGCACCGAGCCCGACACCGAGGCAACGCTGGAGGAGCGCGAGATCGGCGGCCTGGGCATTCATTTTGTCCGGCGCATGGTGCGCGCCCTGGACTACCGGCGTGAGGGTGGCCGCAACTGCCTGACGGCGGTGCTGGACGCGGGCTGAGAGCGGCGTCACCTTAAGGCACCGAGGGGGGCCATGCGGGCGGGTATCGCCCGGCATCGCCCCCGGCGGCCACCGCGCCGCGACGCGAAGAGGAGCGTGACGAACATGCAGATCGCCGAGATCAAGTCCGGGGGCGTGACGGTTGCCGCCTTTGAGGGGCGGCTCGACACCGCCACGGCGGCGGCGGCCGAGGCCAGGCTGCTGGCGCTGCTGGAGGAGGGCGGCGTGGTCGCCGATCTGGAGGCGGTGCGCTACGTCTCCTCCGCCGGGCTGCGCGTGCTGCTGAAGGCGGCCAAGCAGGCCAAGACGGCCGGGCGCGGCTTCAGCGTCTGCGGCCTGCAGCCGGCGGTGCGCGAGGTCTTCGAGATTTCCGGCTTCGACAAAATCATCCCGGCCTACGCCACCCGCGCCGAGGCGCTGGCCGTCTGACCCGGCCGGGCGCCGGCGGGAACGTGGGCGGTGGGGGCGGGCCTGTCTCCCCCTCCGCTGCCGCTCCCTCCCCCTCCGCCCCGGCCGATTCCCCGGAGCCCGCGGGCATGGAGCGCACCGGGATGGACCCCGCCAGGGCTGAGTCTGGTGCAGGTGCAGACGCTGGGACTGAGGCGGAAGCCCTGGCCGCCGCCGGCCTGTGCCGCTTCGCCGGCATGGCCTGGAGCGAGGTACTCCAGGGCCGCTTGCGCCGCGCCGCGCCCCTGCTGGCCGGGGCGGGGGCGGCGCTGCGGGCCGCGCCCCGGCTGGAGGATCCCTTCTGGTCCGCCCTGATCGACGCGGTGACGGTGCAGGAGACGCGCCTCTTCCGCGCCGCGCCGCAATTGCTGGCGCTGCCGGCGCTGGTCTTTCCGGCGCTGCGCGCGCGGGGCGGGCCGCTGCGCCTGCTCTCCGCCGGCTGCGCCACGGGGGAGGAGCCGTGGAGTCTCGCCGTGCTGGCGGCGGCGGAGGGGCTGGCGGCCTCGGTCACCGGCTTCGACCTGTGCCGCCCGGCGCTGGAGCGCGCCGCCACCGGCCTGTTCGACCCTGGCCCGCCTGACCCGCTGCGCGAGGTGCCGCCGGCCTATCATGGTTTTTTCCGGCCCGGCCCCGCCGGGCTGCGCGCCCGGCCCGGGCCGGCGGTGGAGGTGGCCGTGGCCCGCGCCAACCTGCTCGACCTGCCGCCCGCCGCCGCGCCTTTCGACGTGATCCTGTGCCGCAACGTGCTGATCTACCTGACGGAGGAGGCCCGGGCCGCGGTGCTGGCCGGGCTTTGCGCGCGGCTCGCGCCGGGGGGGGCGCTGCTGCTCGGTGCCACCGACCGGCCGCCGCCCGGCCTCGGCCTGCGGCTCTGGTCGGAGGCGCATCCGGCGCTGTGGCGGCTGTCATGAGCGCCGTGGGCATGAGCGCCGTGGGCATGAGCGCCGTGGGCATGAGGGAGCCCTGGGCATGAGCGGCCTGGCCCTGCTGGCGGGCGGCCGCCCCTGGCGCCTGCCCGAGGGGGTGGCGCCCCTGCCGCCCCAGGCGCCGCGCCCCTTGCCACGTCTGGGCGAGGCGCCGCCGGGCCTGCTCGGCCTCGTGCTGCTGGAGGGGCAGGCGGTGCCGGTGCTGGCGCCGGGAGGGGCGCCCGGCCCGGTCTGGCTGGCCTGCCACGGCCCCGCCGGGCGCCTCGTGCTGACGGGCGAGGCGCTGCTGGACCCCGCCCCGCCCGGTGCTCTGCCGCTGCCCTGGCCGCTGGCGGGGGAGGAGGCCGCGCCCGCCTCCTTCCCCGGCCTTGCCGCCGCCCCGTCTCTCGCCCCGCCCCCGGCCGCCCCGCGCCCCGCCGCCGCGCCGCGGCCACGGCCGGAGGTGCTGGCGCTGGGCCTGGGCGAGGCCTGGATGGCGGTGCCGCTGGCGCTGCTGGCCCGCGTGGTGCCCGCCCCGGCGCTGGAGCCGGTGCCGGGGCGCCCGCGCGGCGCGCTCGGCCTGGGGCTGGCCAGCGGGCTCGGCCCCGCCGGGGAAGTGCCGGTGCCGGTGCTGGACCCGCGCTGGCTCGACCCCACCCTGCCGGAGACGGCTGCCCCCCCGCTGCTGGCGGTGCTGGCGGTGGAGGGGCGGCTCTGTGCCCTGCCCTGTGACCGCGCCGTGCCGGTGATAGCCACGCCCGACGGGGTCACGCCCGGCGGGGTCACGCCCGACGGGGCCACGCCCAACAACGGGGCCATGCCTGACGGGGCCGCGCCCCCGGGCCTGCTGGAGGCCGCCCTGGCCAAGCCGGAGGCGGCGGCGCTGCGCGCCCTCTGCCCACCCTGGCAGCCGCGCCCGCCGCGCCGGGCGGAGCCGCTCCGCCCGCTGCTGCTGGCACGCGCCGGGGCCCTGCTCTTCGCCCTGCCGGTCGAGGAGGTGGCGGCCGTGGTGCCGCCCCAGCGCCCCGCCCCGGTGCCCGGCCAGGAGGAGGCGCGGGAGGAAGGGCCGGCCTGCGCCCTGGCCCCGCTGGCCGAGGGGATGGCGGGTGGGCTGGCGGGGGGCGGGGTGCGCGGCGTCGTCTCCCATCGCGGCGATGTGCTGCCGGTGCGCGACGCCGGGGAGGCGCTCGGCATCGCCCCGGTGCTGGCCGGGCCGGAGGCGGCGGAGGGCCTGCCCCTGCTGCGCCTGGCCGGGCCGGCGCCGGTGGCGCTGGCGGTCAGCGCCGTGCTCGGCCTGCGCCATGTGCCGGAGGCCGCCATCACCGCCCTGCCGCCCGCGGAAGGGGCCGGCGGGGGGGAGGGGCTGGTGGCGGCGCTGGCCGGCTTCCAGGGCCGCCCCCTGCCGGTCTGCCGCGCCGCGTGGCTGGCCGGGCGCGCCACCCCGGCGCGCCCGGCGAAGGAGGGGGCGGAGGGGGGGGCATGATCCGCGTCCTGGTGGTCGACGACAGTGGCTTCATGCGCATGGCCCTCAAGCGCATCATCGAGGCGGAGGGCGACCTCAAGGTGGTGGGCGAGGCCGCCAATGGCAGCGCCGCCCTGGAGCTGGCTGCCAAGCTGCGCCCCGATGTGGTGGCGCTGGACCTGGAGATGCCGGGGCTGGATGGCCTCGCCGTCACCGAGCGGCTGATGGCCCTGCCGCTGCCCCCCGCCGTGGTGATGGTCAGCCACCACACGCGGGAGGGTTCGGAGGCGGCGCTGGCCGCCCTGGCGCGCGGGGCGGCGGATTACCTGTGGAAGGGCTCCGCCCTGTCCGGGCTGGATCTCGGGCAGATCGACCGTGAGCTGCGCGGCCGGCTGCGCCACTGGGCGGCGCAGCGCGCCCGCGCCCTGCTGCCCGAGGGCCATGGCCGTGCCGCCCCGCCGCTGCCGCCGCCCGGCCCGGATCTGCCGCCGCCGCCGCGCCGCGCCGGGCGCTGCGATGTGGTGGTGCTCGGTGCCTCCACCGGCGGGCCGGACGCGGTGGCCGAGTTCCTGCTGGCCAGCGGGCCGCTGCCGCTGCCCTGCCTCGTCGCCCAGCACATGCCGGCGGAGCTGGGGCCGGAGCTGGTGCGCCATCTCGCCGCCCGCACCGGCCTCGCCGTGCGGCTCGGCGAACGCGGCCTGCACCCGGCGCCGGGCGAGGTGGTGGTGCTGCCCGGCGGCACGGATGGCCACCTGGCCCGCGCCGCCGATGGCGGCTTCCTGCTGCGGCTGGCGGTGGGGCCGGGGCCGGTGCATCCCTCGGTGGACCTGCTCTTCCACTCCGCCGCGCTGGTGGCGCAGCGGGCGCTGGCGGTGGTGCTGACCGGCATGGGCCGCGATGGCGCCGCCGGGGCCGCCGCCCTGGCGCTGCGCGGCGCCGTGCTGCTGGCGCAGTCGGCGGCGAGCTGCGTGGTGGCCGGCATGCCGGTCGCCGCCGCCGAGGCCGCCCGCGCCACCGGCGCCGTGGTGGAGGAGGGCGACCCCGCCGCGCTGGGCCGCCGCGCCGCCGCGCTGCTGGCCCCCGCCATGCTGCGCCTGTAAGAATTGGCGGCCACGGGGAGGGTGCCCGGCATGCGGGAAGAGGGGCAGGAAAGGGGACCATGAGCGCGTCGCTGGACCCGGAATTGCTGGAGGCCTTCCTGCCGGAATGGCGGCAGGGCTGCGCCGCGCTGGCCGCCCTCGCCGCGCCAGATGGCGTTGGGCCAGAGGGCGTTGCGCCGGAGGGCGTTGCGCCGGGGTCTTCTTTTCCCTCTGGCCCCGCCGCCGCGGGCCGGGTGCTGGACCAGCTGCGCGGCATGGCCGCCGCCTTCGGCATCGCCTCGCTGCTCGCCCTGCTGGAGGAGGCGCCGCCGCTGCTGGAGCAGCCCGGGCTGCCGGGCCTGCCCGGCCTCGCCGCCGCCCTGGCGGCCCAGGCGGAGGCGATCGGCGCTGCCGGCATGGACCTGCCCCTCTCCGCCCCCCCCACGCCCGAGGCCGCCCCCGAGGCTGGTGCTGGTGTGGGCGCTGGGGTGGGCATGGGGGCGGGCACTGGTGTTGGCGCGCATGTCTGCGAGGCCGCGCCGCCGCGCCGCGTGCTGGTGGTGGATGACAGCGCCATGATGCGCCGCCTGGTGCGCGAGACCCTGTCCGGCGATCCCGCCTTCCAGGTGGTGGGCGAGGCCGCCGATGGCCGCGCCGCGCTGGAGGCCATCGCCGCCCTGCACCCGGACCTGACCATGCTGGACATCGAGATGCCGCTGCTGGATGGAATCGGCGTGCTGCGGGCCTGGGCGCTCTCCGGCCATGGGGCGGTGGTGGTGGTCTCCTCCGCCGCGCGGCCGGGCTCGGAACTGGCGCTGCGGGCGCGGCGGCTGGGGGCGGCGGCGGTGGTGGGCAAGCCCTCCGGCGCCTTCAGCCCCGATCTGCGGGACCGCAACGGCGCCGCCATCCTGCGCGCCGCCCGCCGCGCCGCCGGCCTGCCCGCCCTCTCCGCCGGAGCCTGACGCCATGCTGGACGAGGATGACGACCTCTGGGCCGAATTCGCCGCCGAGACGGGCGAGCATCTCGACACCATCGAGGCCCTGCTGAATGCCGGCCCGCCGCTGCGCGGGGAGCAGGTGAACACCCTCTTCCGCGCCTTCCACAGCCTGAAGGGCATGAGCGACGCCCTGGGCGCGCCGGGCATGAAGACCGTGGCCCATGCCGCCGAGGATGTGCTGGGCCTGGCGCGGGGCGGCCGGCTGGCGGTGGATGCGGCGGTGGCCGCCACGCTGCTCGCCACGGTCGATGCGCTGCGCCGCCAGCGCGCCGGCGTGCTCGCCACCCATCGCGACGCCCCGGCCGAGCCGGCCCTGCTGGCGCAGCTTCAGGCGCTCTCCGGGGGGGTGCCCATGCCCGCCC
>NZ_JANFNY010000094.1 GCF_024437745.1 Roseomonas sp. GC11
GGGCCGGGGCCGCCGCCGCCTGGGAACAGCGCCTCGCCCTCGGCCGGGGCGAGGCGGAGCCCTGGCTGGCCCTGGCCCGCGCGCAGCTGGCGCGCAGCCCGGCGGAGACGGCGCGCGCCCTCCAGGCCGCCTGGAACGCCTTCACCGTGGGGGACGCGGCGGCGGAGCGGGCGGCGCTGCGCCTGATGGCCGATGCCCTGCAGCGCCGCAACCAGTGGGCCTCCGCCATCACCGCGCTGGAGGCGCTGCTGGAGCGCATCCCGGAGGAGGAGGCCGCCAGCCGCGCCCCCGTGCGAACCGCCCTGGCCACGGCGCGGCGGGAGGCCGGCCTGCTGCCCGGCCGCATCCGCACCGAGGCCGAGGCCGAGCCCGCCCGCGCCTGCATCGGCTTCTCCGGCACGCTGAGCCGCGACCCCGGCTTCCGCCCCGCCGACTGGCTGCGGGTGGAGCCGCCGCTGCCCGGCCTCGCCGTGACGCGGGAGGGCAATGAGCTCTGCCTCGCCGGCCTGCCCTGGGGGCGGGCGACGCGGGTGGTGCTGCGCGCCGGCCTGCCGGGCGAGGGCGACACCCGCCTGCGCGAGGAGGCGGCGCTCTCCATCGCCATGGAGAACCGCGCGCCGCGCCTGCTCTTCGATGGCACGCGCTTCATCCTGCCGCGCGGGCAGGCGGCGCGCGTCGGCCTCTCCGGCATCAATGTGCGGGCGCTGCGGCTGCGCCTCGTGCGCGTCACCGAGCGCAATCTGCGCGCCTTCAACGACTGGTCGCCGCGCGGCGAGGCGCTCTCCGCCTATATCGCCACCGAGGTGCCGGAACGCTTCGGCCGCACCGTCTGGGAAGGCCGGGTGGAGGTGAAGGATTTCCGCCCCAACGCCGCCAACCGCATCATCCTGCCGCTGCCCGAGGCGCTGACGCAGTCCGGCCCCGGCCTCTATGTCCTGGTGGCCAGCGAGGATACCGGCCCCGGCGCCCCGCCGCGCTATGACAGCATCGCCGCCGGGCTGGCCATCCTCAGCACCGATCTCGGCCTGACCGCCTGGCGCGGGGCGGAGGGGCTGGCGGCACAGGCGCGCGGCCTGCAGGCCGCCGCGCCGCGCGCCGGGGTGAAGGTATCGCTGGTCTCGCGCAGCAACGACGTGCTGGCCGAGGCGGAGACGGATGCCGATGGCCTTGTCCGCTTCCCCGCCGCGCTGCTGCGCGGGCGCGGGCCGATGGCCCCCGTCGCCCTGCATGCGCTGACGGAGGATGACCTCGCCGCGCTGGACCTGGAGGCGGCGGCCTTCGACCTGTCCGACCGCGGCGCGGAGGGGCGGCCGCAGCCCGGCCCGCTGGATGCCTTCCTCTGGCTGGACCGTGGCATCTACCGCCCCGGCGAGACGGTGCGGCTCTCCGCTCTGCTGCGCGATGCCGGCGGGCAGCCGCGCGACCTGCCGGTGCGGCTGCGCCTGCTGCGCCCCGGCGGGCAGGTGGCGGCGGAAGCGGTGCCGGAGCGCGGGCCGGATGGCGTGCTCTCCTGGCCGGTGGCGCTCTCCGCCGGGGCCCAGGCCGGCTCCTGGGCGGTCGAGGCGAAGCTGGAGCCGGACCAGCCGCCGATCGGCCGGGTGGAATTCCGCGTGGAAGCCTTCGTGCCGGACCGGCTGGCGGTGACGCTCGGCCCGGCCCCGGCGCCGCTGCGGCCCGGTGTGCCGCTCACCCTGCCGGTGGAGGCGCGCTTCCTCTACGGCGCCCCCGCCGCCGGGCTGCAGGGCACGCTGGAGGGCACGCTGGAACTCGACCCCGAGCCTTTCGCCCCCGACCCGGCGGATGGCACCAGCCGCCGCAGCCCCTGGCGCGGCTGGCGCTTCGGCCTCGCGGAGGAAAGCTTCATGGGCGGCGCGCTGCCCCCGGCCGAGGTGACGCTGGGGGCGGAGGGGCGCGGCAGCCTCTCCCTCACCCTGCCTTCCCTGCCGGATGCCACGCGGCCGCTGCGCGCGCAGATGGCGCTGGCGCTGCTGGACCCGAATGGCCGCGCCAGCCGGGCCGCGCTGGCGGTGCCGGTGCGCGGCGCGGCGCCCTTCATCGCCATCCGCCCCGCCTTCCAGGGCGGCAGCGTGGACGAACTGGCGGAAGCCGGCTTCGACATCGCCCTGGTCTCGCCCGAGGGGCAGGCGCTGGGCGGCCGGCTGGCGGCGAAGCTGGTGCGGGAGCGGCCGGAATGGCGGATGGTCACGCGCGGCGGCCTGGCGCGCTATGAGACCCTCTGGCGGGATGAGGTGGTGGATACCGCCAGCCTGACCACGGCGCCGGACAGGCCGGCGCGCTTCGCCCGCGGCCTGCCCTTCGGCCGCTACCGGCTGGAGGTGGCGCAGCCGGGCGGGCTGGCCATCGGCGCGGTGCGCTTCTGGTCCGGCTGGGCCGGCTCGGACAGCCCGGATGTGCCGGACAAGCTGGAGGTGCTGGCGGACCGCGCCGGCTATGCGGCGGGGGAGGTGGCGCGGCTGCATGTGCGCGCCCCCTTCGCCGGGGAGGCCAGCCTGGCGGTGCTGACCAACCGCCTCGTCAGCCTGCGCAACGTATCCCTGCGCCAGGGCGACAACACGCTGGAACTGCCGGTGGAGGAGGGCTGGGGCGCCGGGGCCTATGCCACCGTCACCCTGTTCCGCCCCGGGCAGGCGGCGGAGGGGCAGCCGCGCCGGGCGCTGGGCCTCGCCTGGGTGGCGCTGGATCCGGCGGCGCGGCGGCTGGAGGTGGCGATCGAGGCGCCGGACCGGCTGCGCCCGCGGCAGCGGGTGGAGGTGCCGGTGCGCATCACGCCCGCGGGTGGCGGCGCGGCGGGCAGTGCGGCGGGCAGTGCGGGGGGGGGCGTGGCGCATCTGACCCTCGCCGCGGTGGATGAGGGCGTGCTGCGGCTGACCGAGTTCCGCAGCCCGGACCCGCTGGCGCATTTCCTCGGCCGGCGGCGGCTCGGGGTGGATCTGCGCGATGATTACGGCCGCCTGATCCCGCCGCCGGAGGGCGAGGTGGCGCTGCTGCGCCAGGGTGGCGATGCCGAGGCGCTCTCCGCCCTGCAACCGCCGCAGCGCGTGGTGGCGCTGTTCTCCGGCGTGGTGGCGGCGGGGCCGGACGGGGTGGCGCGGGTGCCGCTGGACCTGCCCGCCTTCAATGGTGAGCTGCGGCTGATGGCGGTGGCCTGGGCCGGGGCGCGCAGCGGCTCGGCCAGCCGCCCCGTGCTGGTGCGGGACCCGGTGGTGGCCGAGGCGCTGCTGCCGCGCTTCCTGGCGCCGGGGGACAGCGCGCGCATGCCGCTGCTGCTGCACAATCTGGAGCTGCCGCCCGGCGAGATCGGCGCCGCCATCGAGCTGGAGGGGCCGCTGGTGCTGGAGGGGCCGGCGCAATTCGCCGCGACCCTGGCCACCGGGGCGCGCGCCGCGCCGGTGGCCGTGCTGCGCGCCACGGGCGTGGGGGAGGGCGTGGTCCGCCTGCGGCTGCGCGGGCCGGATGGCTATGCGGCGGTGGAGGAAAGCCGCATCTCCCTGCGCTCCGCCCGCCCGCGCGTGGCCGAGGTGGCGCTGAGCGAACTGGCGCCGGGGGCGGAGGCGAAGCTGGTGCCGGACCTCTCGCGCTTCGTGCCGGGCACGGGGGTGGCGCGGGTGCTGTGGGGCCAGCCGGTGCGCTATGACCCGGAGGCGCTGATGCGCGCCGCCCTGGCCTTCCCGCTGGCCTGTGCCGAGCAGACGGCGACCAAGGTGCTGGCGCTGTCCGCCTGGCCCGCCGCCGAGGAGCGGGAGATCCGGCTGGGCAGCGCCATCAATGCCCTGCTGGACAAGCAGCGGGCGGAGGGCAGCTTCGGCCTGTGGAGCGCGCAGGGCGAGGCCGACCCCTGGGTGAGTGCCTATGCCACCGAGGCGCTGCTGCGCGCCCGCGCCGCCGGCGCCACGGTGCCGGAGGCGGCGCTGGAGGCCGCGCTCTCCCTCCTCGCCACGCTGGTGGATGAGAGCTACCCCGGCACGCCCGAGGAATATGCCGACCAGGCCTATCGCCTGCATGTCCTGGCGCTGGCCGGGCGGCCGCGCCCTGGGGCGACGCGGGTGCTGGCCGAGCAGCCGCAGAAGCTGCCGACGCCGCTGGCGCGGGCGCAGTTGGCGGCCGCCCTGTCGCGCATGGGCGATGCGCCGCGCGCCGAGGCGATGTTCGATGCGGCGCTGGAGGCGGGCACGCCGCGCCGCCGCTGGACGCATGACTATGGCAGCCCGTTGCGTGACATGCTGGCCACGGCCCTGCTGCTGCGCGAGAGCGGGCTGAAGGCGGAGCGCCTCGCGCCGCTGCTGGCGCGGTTGCCGGGCAGCGAGGCGCTGGCGCCCGGCGCGACCTCGACGCAGGAGCAGGCCTGGGCGGTGCTGCTGGCGGCGGCGCTGGGGCGGGATGGGCAGCCGGCGCGGGTGGCGCTGAATGGCCAGCCCCTGCCGCCGGCGCTGATGCCTGGCGCGGCCTTGCCGCCTGGGGTTTCGACGGCGCGCAACCTGGGGGACCGCGCGGTGGTGCAGAGCGTTTCTGTCAGTGGCCTGCCGGTGCAGCCTGTGCCGGCGGGGCGGCAGGGGATGCGCGTCAGCCGGCGTTTCCTCAACCTGGACGGCACGGATGTGAATCTCGACACGCTGCGCCAGGGCACGCGCTTCGTGCTGCTGATGGAGGCGCGGGCGGAGACGGGGGAGGCGCACCGGGCCATGGTGCAGCAGGGCCTGCCGGCGGGGTGGGAGATGGAAGGCCGGCTGCCGGCCGGCGAGTCTTCCACCTTCCCTTTCCTCGGCACGCTGAGCGATCCGGCGATGCTTGCCGCCTTGGATGACCGCGTGGCGGCGGCGCTGGACCTGACCGCTGACCAGCCTGTGGCGCGCATTGCCGTCCTGCTGCGCGCCGTGACGGCGGGCAGCTTCGAGTTGCCGGGCGCGCAGGCCGAGGACATGTATCGCCCTGGTGTCTTTGCCCGCCAGAACGCGGCGCGCATCCAGGTGCAGCCGGCCGACAACGGAGGCCGGCCCTGACAGAAAAAAGAAAGGGGGCCTGGGGGAAATTCATTTCCCCCATTTTTTTCTCAGTTATTTTTCTGCTGTTTTTCGCGCTCGACCGTCTTTTCCCCCCCGATTTCTCCCGCCTGGACAGCCTTGCCACCCTGGTGACCGACCGTTCCGGCCGCCCGCTCGCGGCGCTGCCGGCGGCGGGCGGGGTGTGGCGCTTCGCCACGGCGGAGGCGGATGTTCCCCCGCATCTGGTGGATCTGCTGATCGCCGCCGAGGATTCCCGTTTCCGCTGGCATCCGGGGGTGGACCCGCTGGCGCTGGCGCGGGCCTCCTGGCAGTGGCTGCGGGCGGGGCGGGTGGTCTCTGGTGGCTCGACGCTGTCGATGCAGGCGGCGCGGCTGCTGGAGCCGCGGCCGCGCACGCTGCGTTCCAAGCTGATCGAGATGGCGCGGGCGGTGCAGCTGGAGGCGCGGCTGGGCAAGGCCGGGGTGCTGCGGGTGTGGCTGACCCTGGCGCCGATGGGCGGCAATCTGGAGGGGGTGCGGGCTGGCGCGCTGGCCTGGTTCGGCCAGGAGGCGCGGCAGTTGGATCCGGCGCAATCCGCCCTGCTGGTGGCCATTCCGCGCCGGCCCGAGGCGCTGCGCCCTGACCGCCACCCGGCGGCCGCGCTGGCGGCGCGGGAGCGTCTGCTGCGCGAGCGGGCGGCGCAGGCGCCGGGCATCACGGCGGCGGATCTGGCCGGGCTGTCCACGCCCGTCCCGACGGGGCGGCAGGCCATGCCGGGGCTGGCGCCGCATCTCGCGCGGGAGGCGCGGCAGGCCGGGCAGGCCGCGACCACGCTGGATGCCGGCTTGCAGCGTTCGGTGCAGGCGGTGCTGGCCAGCGCGCGGGAGCGGCTGCCGCCGCGCGTCTCGGTGGCCGCCGTGGTGGCTGATCTGCGCAGCCGGGAAATCCGTGCCCTGGATGGCGGGGCCTGGGGGGATGAGGCGCGGGCCGGGGCGCTGGACCTGACGCGGGCGGTGCGTTCGCCCGGCTCGGCGCTGAAGCCGCTGCTCTATGCCGAGGCTTTCGCCGCCGGGCTGGCGCGGCCGGACACGGTGCTGGAGGATGCGCCGACGCGCTTCGGCGCCTATGCGCCGGAGAATTTCGACCATGGCTTCACCGGCCGGGTGAGTGTGGCCGATGCGCTGCGGCGCTCGCTGAACCTGCCGGCGGTGCTGCTGCTGGACCAGCTGGGCCCGCTGCGCTTCGCCAGTTTCCTGAAGCAGGCGGGGGCGGCGCCGCGCCTGCCCGCCGCCGCGGAGCCGACGCTGCCGCTGGCGCTGGGCGGCGCCGGGATCACGCTGCGCGAGTTGGTGGGGGCCACGGCGCTGCTGGGCGATGGCGGGCAGGCGGCGCCGCTGCGCTGGTCGCGCGCCGGGGCGGTGGAGAAAGCCCCCATCCTGCCGCCGCGCGCGGCGGCGCAGGTGGCGGGCATCCTGACGCGGCCCTTTCCCGCCGGTGGCCCGCCGGGGGTGGCATGGAAGACGGGCACCTCCTGGGGCGGGCGGGATGGCTGGGCGGTGGGGTTCGACACCGCGCATGTGGTGGGGGTCTGGGTGGGGCGGCCGGATGGCGCGCCCCTGGTGGCCGGCACGGGTGAGGCGAATGGCACGCATCTGGCGCTGCCGCTGCTGGCCCGGCTTTTCGCACTGTTGCCCGCCGCGCCACGGGACGCGCCGCCGCCGCCGCCCCGGCCGGTGATGCTGGCGCGGGCCGAGACGGCGGAGGCGCTGCGGCTGCTCTTTCCGCCGCCGGAGGCGGTGCTGGGCGAGGGGCTGGTGCCACTGCGGGCGGCGGGGGGGCAGAGGCCGCTCACCTTCCTGGTGGATGGCGCGCCGATCGCCAGCCAGCCGGCGCGCCGGGATGCCGCCTGGCAGCCCGAGGGGCCGGGGCATTACCGCCTGACCGTGCTGGATGCGCGCGGCGCCGCCGCCAGCGTCGTGGTGCGGGTGCGGTAGAGGTGGCGCCCTTGAGGGGGCTTTGCCCCCTCAAGCTCCCCCAGCAGGGGACAGGGTCCCCTGCACCCGCCTTCAGTGGGGTTTCCAAAGGCCTCAGGCCTTTGGTGGGGAGAGTTTGAGAGGGGCGAAGCCCCTCTCAAGAGCCTGCGCCGCCTCTAGGCCGCGGCGGTGAGGGTGGGGCGGAGTTCGGCCCAGGCGGCATCCAGGGCGCGGCCGAGGCGGGCGCAGAGCTCGCCGATCTCGGCCTCGCTGATGATCAGCGGCGGGGAGAAGGCCAGGCGGTCGCCGATGGCGCGCAGGATCAGCCCCTCGGCCTCGGCCTTGCGCTGCACCAGCAGCCCGGCCTTGCGGGCGGCGGGGAAGGGGGTGCGGCTGGCCTTGTCCGCCATCAGCTCGATGCCGGCGATGAGGCCGACGCCGCGCACCTCGCCCACCATCGGGTGGCCGGCGAAGGCGGCGAGCCCGTCGAGGAAGGCGGGGGAGACGGCGCGGACATGGCCGACAATGTCGCGCTCCTCATAGATCTTCAGCGTCTCCAGGGCGACGGCGCAGGCCACCGGGTGCCCGCCATAGGTGTAGCCATGGCCGAGCACGCCATTGCGCTCGCTGCCCTTCAGCAGGGCGTCGTGGATGCGGTCCGAGATCAGCAGGGCGGAAATCGGCTGGTAGGAGGCCGAGAGCTGCTTGGCGCAGGAGAGCATGTCCGGCTGCATGCCGTAGGTCTGGCTGCCCCACATGTTGCCCGTGCGGCCGAAGCCGCAGATGACCTCATCGGCCACCAGCAGGATGTCGTGCTTCTTCAGGATGGGCTGGATGGCCTCGAAATAGCCGCGCGGGGGCGTCAGCGCGCCGCCGCCGCCCTGCACCGGCTCGGCGAAGAAGGCGGCGATGGTCTCCGGCCCCTCGGCGGCGATCAGGGCTTCCAGCTCGGCGGCCATGCGGGCGGAGAATTGTTCCTCCGTCTCCCCCGCCTCATGGCCGCGGTAGTAGTTGGGGTTGCTGATGTGGCGGAAGCGGCCGCCATAGGGCAGGTCGAAATCGGCGTGCATGTGCGGCTGGCCGGAGAGCGAGGCGCTGGCCACGGTGTTGCCGTGGTAGCCGCGCACGCGGCCGATGATCTTCTTCTTCTCCGGCCGGCCGAGGACGTTGTTGTAGTACCAGATCAGCTTGATGGCCGCGTCGTTGCTCTCCGAGCCGGAGCACTGGAAGAGGACGTGGTTCAGCCCCTCGGGCGCCAGGGTGGCGAGGCGCTCGGCCAGTTCGGCGGAGGGGCCATGCCCGCGCCCGTAGAAGGTGTGGTAATAGGGCAGCTTCAGCATCTGGCGGTAGGCGGCCTCGGCCAGGCGCTTCTCCGAGAAGCCCAGGCTGGCGCACCACAGCCCGGCCATGGCCTCGATGTAGCGGCGGCCCTCGGTGTCGGTGACATAGACGCCATCCCCCTCCGCCATCAGCAGCGGGCCCTCGGCGGCGAAGCCCCGGAGGTCGGTCTGCTGGTGGACGAGATGCGCCCTGTCGGCGTCATGAAGGTGGTTGGCGCGCATTGGCCCGGCCTTTCTGCTGTCCCCCCATCTCCGGGCGAGCCGGCGCATGCCGCTGCCCCGGCGCCGGGAGGGGCGGCGCCGCCGGGCAGCTTGGACCCGCGCGGCGGGGTGGCAAAGGGGGTATTCTCTGACCAATCGGTCCGCTTTCCTGTCACACGGGGTTGATCCGGCCACCCCCGGCGCGGCAAATAAGCGTGCCACAAAACCTCCGGCAGGGCTGCATGGCCGCAACCGCTCCGACCGTGCCCGGGCCCATCCCCGCCCTGCGCCCGCGCGTGGCGGCCTGTGGGTCCGCGCCGGCCCTGCCGCCGCCAGGGCGCCCGTGCGCCGTGGCCGGGGTTTTGCATGGCCCGCCGCCGCCGCGGCGTGACCCCAATGGCCAAAAGGCCGCCGCATCAGAACGAGGCTTCACCACGATGAAAACACTGCTCGCCACGGCGCTCACCGCGCTGATCTCGCTCGGCAGCGCGCAGGCCGCGGAGATCAACCCCGCCGTGGTCTTCGACATGGGCGGCAAGTTCGACAAGTCGTTCAACGAGGGCGTGCACAATGGCGCGCAGGCCTTCAGCAAGGCCACCGGCGTCGCCGTGCGCGAATTCGAGCCGCAGAACGACACCCAGCGGGAACAGGCGCTGCGCAACTTCGCCCGGCGCGGGCAGAGCCCGATCATCGCCGTGGGCTTCAGCCAGGCCAGCGCCGTGAAGGCCGTGGCGGCGGAGTTCCCCAGCCTGCACTTCGTCATCATCGATTCCGTGGTCGAGGCGCCGAATGTGCAGTCCGTGCTGTTCCGCGAGGAGCAGGGCAGCTACCTCGCCGGCATGCTGGCGGCGCTGAAGAGCGCCACGGGCAAGATCGGCTTCGTCGGCGGCATGGATGTGCCGCTGATCCGCAAATTCGCCTGCGGCTATGTGCAGGGCGCCCGCGCGGTGAACCCGCGCATCGAGGTGCTGCAGAACATGACCGGCTCCACCCCCTCCGCCTGGGCCGACCCGGTGCGCGGGGCGGAGCTGACCCGCTCGCAGATCGAGCGCGGGGCGGATGTCATCTTCCAGGCCGCCGGCGCCACCGGCGTCGGCGTGCTGCAGGCGGCGGCGGATGCCGGCAAGTTCGGCATCGGCGTCGATTCCAACCAGAACCACCTGCATCCCGGCCGCGTGCTGACCAGCATGGTGAAGCAGCTCGACGTCGCCACGCGCGCCGCGCTGGAGGCCGCGCGCGCCGGCAGCTGGAAGCCCGGCGTGCAGGTGCTGGGTGTCGCGGAGGATGGCGTCAGCCTCGCCTTCGACCAGAACAACGCCGCGCTGGTGACGGCCGAAATGCGCGCCCGCATCGACCAGGCGCGGGCCGACATCATCGCCGGCAAGGTGGCGGTGCATGACTACATGAGCAACAATTCCTGTCCGAACTGATGCAGCCACAGGACGGCGCGGCGCCGCCCGCGATCGAGCTTCGCGGCATCGACAAGCGCTTCGGCGCCGTCCATGCCAACCGCGCGGTGGACCTCACGGTCCACCGCGGCACCATCCATGGCATCATCGGCGAGAATGGCGCCGGCAAGTCCACGCTGATGGCCATCCTGCACGGCTTCTATCAGGCCGATGCCGGCACCATCCTCGTGAATGGCCGCGCCGCCACGATCCGCGACAGCCGGGATGCCATCCGCCTTGGCATCGAGATGGTCCACCAGCACTTCATGCTGGTGGAGCGCTTCACGGTGCTGGAGAACGTCATGCTGGGCGCCGAGGGCGGGCCGCTGCTCGCCCGCGGCGCCGCGCGCGCGCGCGCCGCCCAGAAGCGCCCGGGGGCGGCCCATGGGGGGACCGGCGCGCCCCCCCCCCCCCCCGCGCGCGCGCGCGCCGAGCTGAAGCGCCTGGGCGAGGCCTATGGGCTGAGCGTCGATCCCGATGCGCGGATCGACGAGCTGCCGGTGGGCGCGCAGCAGCGCGTGGAAATCCTCAAGGCGCTCTATCGCGGCGCCGAGGTGCTGATCCTCGACGAGCCCACCGGCGTGCTGACGCCGCAGGAGGCGGACGACCTGTTCCGCGTGCTGCGCGCCCTGCGCGACCAGGGCCGCACCGTGCTGCTGATCACCCACAAGCTGCGCGAGATCATGGCCATCACCGACCGCGTCTCCGTGATGCGGGCGGGGCAGATGGTGGCGCACCGCGAGACCGCCGCGACCTCGCCCGAGGAACTGGGCGAGCTGATGATCGGCCGCCGCCTCGCCGCCCCCGCGCCCCGTCCCGCGCCGCAGGCCGGCCCCGTGCTGCTGCAGGCCGAGGGGCTGTCCGTGCGCGATGCCGCCGGGGTGGAGCGGGTGAAGCAGGTCAGCCTCAGCCTGCGCGGCGGCGAGGTGCTGGGCATCGCCGGCGTCGCCGGCAATGGCCAGGGCGAATTGCTGGAGGCCCTGGCCGGCATGCGCGCGCCCAGCGCCGGGCGGATTTTTCTCCGTGGCCAGCAGGTGTTTCCCGGGCGCGGCTTCAATGCCGCGGCGCTGCGCCGCCAGGGCCTCGCCCATGTGCCGGAGGACCGGCTGAAGAGCGGCCTGCTGCGCCGGCAGAGTGCCGCCGCCTGCGCCATCCTCGGCCACCAGGACGATCCCTCCTGGCGGCGCTTCGGGCTGCTCTCGCCGCGCGCCATCGCCGCCCATGCGGCGCGGCTGATGCAGGCCTATGACGTGCGCCCGCCCGACCCCGCCCTGCGCTCCGGCCTGTTCTCCGGCGGCAACCAGCAGAAGCTGATCCTGGGGCGCGAGATCGAGCGCGACCCGGCCGTGCTGCTGGTGGGCCAGCCGACGCGCGGCGTCGATATCGGCGGCATTGATTCCATCCACCAGCGCATCCTCGCCTGCCGCGCGGCGGGCAAGGCGGTGCTGGTCGTCTCCGTGGAACTGGACGAGATCCTGGCCTTGGCCGACCGTATTGTTGTGATGTTCGATGGCCGCATCATGGGCGAGCTGACCCTGGCGGAAGCCGATGAGCGCCGCCTCGGCCTGATGATGGCCGGCATGACGCGCGAGGAGGCGGCATGAGCGCCCCCCTCTCGCTGTCCCGCCCCCTGGCCCGCCTCATGGCCCACCCCCTGCCGCATTGGGCGGAGGTGGCGCTGCTGCCCGTGCTCAACCTGCTGCTGGCGCTGGGGCTGACGGCCCTGCTGGTCTGGGCCATGGGCAGCGACCCCGTGGCGGCGCTGGCGGCGCTGGCGGTGGGCAGCCTCGGCTCCGCCGACGCCATCGGCTACACGCTCTACTACGCCACCAACATGGCCTTCACCGGCCTGGCCGTGGCCGTGGCCTTCCAGGGCGGGCTGTTCAACATCGGCGCGGAGGGGCAGGCCTATCTGGCCGGGCTCGGCGTCGCGCTGGTGGCGCTGAACCTCGGCGCGCTGCCGCCCTGGCTGCTGGTGCCGCTGGCCATGCTGGGCGGGGCGGGCTTCGGCGCCGCCTGGGCCGCCATTCCCGGCTGGCTCCAGGCGCGGCGCGGCAGCCACATCGTCATCACCACCATCATGTTCAACTTCCTGGCCGCGTCGCTGATGGTCTACCTGATCGTCAACGTGCTGATCGCCCCCGGCTCGATGGCGCCGGAAACGCGGCGCTTCCCCACCGCGGCCGACCTGCCGGACCTCTCGGCCTTCGGCTTCCCGAGCTCGGCGCCGGTCAATCTCTCGCTCGGGCTGGCGCTGCTGGCGGCGCTCGCCGTCTGGCTGCTGGTCTGGCGCAGCCCCTGGGGCTATGCGCTGCGCGCCCTGGGCGAGAGCGCCGAGGTGGCGCGCTATGCCGGCATCGATGCCGGGCGGATGATCGTGCAGGTGATGGCGCTCTCCGGCGCGCTGGCGGCCGGGGTTGCGGTCAACGAGCTGCTCGGCGCCCAGCACAAGCTGCTGCTGGCCTTCACCGGTGGCTATGGCTTCACCGGCATCGCCGTGGCGCTGATGGGGCGCAACCACCCGCTGGGCGTGCTGCTGGCGGCGCTGCTCTTCGGCGCGCTGACCCAGGGCGGCGCCGAACTGGCCTTCGAGGTGCCGGACGTGCCCTCGGAAATCGTCGTCCTGATCCAGGGGCTGGTCATCCTGCTGACGGGCGCGCTGGGCAACATGCTGCGCCGCCCGGTGGTGGTGGTGCTGGCGCTGCTGCGGCGGGGGGGCTGAGGCCATGGAGTGGTTCGACGCCGCGCTGCCCATCCTGGCGGCCACGCTGCGCCTCGCCGTGCCGCTGCTGCTGGCGGCGCTGGCCGGGCTGTTCTCCGAGCGCTCGGGCATCGTCGATGTCGGGCTGGAGGGGAAGATGCTGGTGGCGGCCTTCTTCTCCGCCGCCGGCGCCGCGGTGACGGGCTCGGTCTGGCTCGGGCTGGGGGCCGGCATCCTGGCCTCCTGCGCGCTGGGGCTGCTGCATGCGCTGGCCTGCGTCACGCTGCGCGGCAGCCAGGTGGTGTCCGGCATGGCGATCAACATCCTCGCCTCCGGGCTGACGGCGACGCTGGCGCTGTTCTGGTTCCGCATGGGCGGGCAGACGCCGCCGCTACCCTCCTCCGCGCGCTTCCTGGCCATCACCCTGCCGGGGGTGGAGGCGCTGTCGGGCATTCCCGTGCTCGGGCGGCTCTATGCGGCGCTGGTCAGCGGGCAGACGGCGCTGGTCTATGTCACGCTGGCGCTGGTGCCGCTCGCGGCCTTCGTGCTCTACCGCACGCGCTTCGGGCTGCGGCTGCGCGCGGCGGGCGAGCACCCGGCGGCGGTGGACACGGCGGGCCTGTCCGTGGCCGGGCTGCGCTATGCCGGGGTGATGATCGCCTCCGTCCTGTGCGGCATGGCCGGGGCTTATATCGCCACGGCCCAGGGCGCGGGCTTCCTGCGCGAGATGACAGCCGGGCGCGGCTATATCGCCCTGGCGGCGATGATCCTGGGCGGCTGGCGGCCGGGGCGCATCCTGCTCACCTGCCTGCTCTTCGCGGTGCTGGACGCGGTGGCCATCCGGCTGCAGGGCGTCATCCTGCCGGGCATCGGCGCCTTCCCGGTGCAGGCCATCCAGGCGCTGCCCTATCTGCTGACCGTCATCCTGCTCGCCGGTTTCATGGGGCGGGCCATTCCGCCGAAAGCGAGTGGCGAGCCTTATGTGAAAGAGAGATAGTTTTTAAAGAAAAAGTTCTTTTTTGAAAAAAAGAACCAAAAAACTTTTTTCAGTTTGGCGTCCCGCCTTCGGTCTGAGGTGGGACGCTATCTGATAGAAAGTCTTTTTGCTTCTTTTTCTTCAGAAAAAGAAGATGACTAAATAATCACTTTTCGCCGGCGCTATACGGATAGAAATCCGCCAGCCGCAGATTCTCATAGCGCAGCCCTTCCAGCCGCACCGTGCCGAGGAAGGGCTGCTCCGGCTCCACCAGCAGGATGGTGCGGGCGAAGCCGCTATCGTCGAAGCCGCGCCGGAAATGCACGCGCGACTTGATGGCGATGACGTCGTAATCCTCGGCGCGCAGGCCCATGGCCCAGAGCTGCTCCGGCTCCATCACCTGCGCCAGATAGGGGCTGAGGACGAGCATATTGTCCGCCCCGAAGCGCACGCACACCCATTGCTCCCCGCCACCCATGGCGCGCGGCAGGGGGCTGTCCACGATGGCGGCGATGCTGCCCTCGATATGCACCGGCTCGCCCGCCGATTCATCGGCGAGGCCGCCCACCGCGGCCGAGAAGGCATCGCCAGGCTTCGCGCCGGAGGCCAGCACGGCGCGCACCGCCTCCGGCGCCGCCAGGGTGGCGATAAGCGTGCGGCGCAGCCCCGCCGCCAGGATCTCCCGCAGCAGCCACGTCGCATAGCCCGAGCGGTCGCTGTGGTCGGCGAGGATGACGGGCGCCCCGCCATGCTCCACCGCGTGCCGCGCCAGGGCGACACCCCCGGCCATGCGGTGGATCTTCGTCGAATTCAGCAGCGCCTCGCGCCGGCGCCAGGCGAAGCCCGCCATGTCCTCCGCCACGCGCCAGGCCAGGGCCGGGTCGTCATGGGTGAGGACCTGGAGGGTCATGCCGGCATCGGGCACGTCGCTCCAGGGAAAGCCGAAATAGACATTGACGAAGACATCCGGCTCCCGCGCCTCCCAGGTGAGGGCGCGCTGGATGAGGTCCGACCAGGGCGGCGCGCCCGTCCATTGCAGCACGGTGGGGGAGAGGATGGGCAGCTTGCGCGTGACATGGGCGGGGCGGAACTGGCCGCGGAGGGCGCGCACCAGCATGCGCGCCGCGCGCTGGCCCTGCAGATGCGCGTCGTAATGCGGGAAGTATTTGACGGTGAAGGCCATGTCCGCGTGGCGGAGGAATTCCTCATCCTCATTGCCATGCGGGTCGAAGGTGGCGGAGAGGATGGCGCCGCCCCCCACCACGGCGCGGACGCGGCGGGCGATCTCGGCTTCCGGCCGGGGCACGCCGCGCACCGCCATGGCGCCGTGCAGCGCCAGATAGACGCCCGCGAACGGCCCTTCCGCCTCCAGCTGCGCCAGCATGCGGCCCAGGAAATGCTCGAAGGCGTCCCGCGTCACCCAGCCGGAACCCGAGCCGGTGCGCGGCCAGAGCGGGGATTCGATGCCGACCAGCTCCACCCCGTCATATTCGCGCGCCACCTGCACGAAGCCGCCCATATAGCCCTTCGGGTCCGTGGCCAGCAGGGCCTCCCCGCCCACGGGGGAGCCGGGGTAGCAGAAATCCTCCCGCGTGGTGTCGTAGGGGAGGAAGGTGACGGTCTCGTGCGAGAATTGCAGCACGGCGATGCGCATGGTCGGACCCTTTCCCCAGGGCGGACCCTGTGGCCGCCGGCAGATGCAGGCATAGGCGCGGAAGGGCCGGCCGGCAACGCGGCGCCCGCCAGGTGCGAGCCACGCGCCATTGCGGCGGCGGCGCCGATGCGCTTCCCTCTCGCACGGCTTCTCCAGGGACGGATCAGCGTGGCCTACGGCGTTTTCGATATTTTCCGCATCGGCATTGGCCCTTCCAGCTCGCACACGGTGGGGCCGATGCGGGCGGCGGCGGGCTTCGCCACGGCGCTGCACGCGGCGGGGCTGCTGCCGCGCGTGGCGCGGCTGCGGGCGGAACTCTTCGGCTCCCTGGCGCTGACCGGGCCGGGCCATGCGACGGACCTCGCCATCCTGCTCGGCCTCTCCGGCGAGTGGCCGGAGCGTGTGGACCCGGACGAGGCCACCCGCATCGTCGAGCGCATCCGCGCGGAGCGGCGCCTGCTGCTGGCCGGCCGCCACGCCATTCCCTTCGAGGAGGCGGCGGACCTGCCGATGCACCGGCAGGAGACGCTGCCCGGCCACACCAACGGCATGCGCTTCACGGCTTATGACGCGGCGGGCGCGGTGCTGGACAGCCATGTCTGCTATTCCATCGGCGGCGGCTTCATCGCGACGGAGGCGGAACTGGCGGCGGATGCCCCGGCCGCCGCGCTGGTCGCCGTGCCCTATGATTTCGGCACGGGGGCGGAGATGCTGGCCATGGCGGCGGAAAGCCGCCTCTCCATCGCTGGCATGATGCGCCGCAATGAGGCCGCGCGCGGCCGCGGCTCGCAGGAGGTGGAGGCGGGGCTGCGTGAGATCCGCGATGCCATGGTGGCCTGCCTGGAGCGTGGCCTGCGCGGGGAGGGTGCCCTGCCCGGGCGCATCCGCCTGCGCCGCCGGGCCGCCGCGCTGCACCGGCGGCTTCTGGCGCAGCCGGCCAATTCGGACCCCATGGCGGCCTCGGACTGGGTGAGCCTTTTCGCCATCGCGGTGAATGAGGAGAATGCGGCGGGCGGGCGTGTCGTCACCGCGCCGACCAATGGCGCCGCCGGCATCGTCCCCGCCGTGCTGCACTACTACGAAAAATTCGTCTCCGGCGCGGACTGGCAGGGGGTGTGCGATTTCCTGCTGACGGCGGCGGCCATCGGCGTGCTCTACAAGCGCAACGCCTCGATCTCGGGCGCCGAGGTGGGGTGCCAGGGGGAGGTTGGCGTGGCCTGCTCCATGGCGGCGGCCGGGCTGGCGGCGGCGATGGGCGGCAGCCCCGCCCAGGTGGAGAATGCCGCCGAGATCGGCATGGAGCACAATCTGGGCCTGACCTGCGACCCGGTGGGCGGGCTGGTGCAGATCCCCTGCATCGAGCGCAATGCCGTGGGCGCCAACAAGGCAATCATCGCCGCGCGGCTGGCGCTGCGCGGCGATGGGGCGCATCACGTCTCGCTCGATGATGTCATCCGCACCATGCGGCAGACCGGTCTGGACATGCAGAGCAAGTACAAGGAAACCTCGCTCGGCGGGCTCGCGGTCAACGTGACGGAGTGTTAGCGCGGCTTTGGCCATCTGAGGCGTGCGTCGGTGGCGAGGCGGGCGACTGGCCAGGCTTGCATGCCCCTGCCAAGAAGTGCCGCCACGCTTCACCTGCCTCCCGCTTTGCCACTTATGCCTGCCTCAGATGGCCAAAGCCACGCTAAGGCCTGTTAGAGCTTGATCCAGTCTGCGGTGGCTGCGAGGCAGAGGATGCCGAGGAATGATCGGGCGGTCTT
>NZ_JANFNY010000095.1 GCF_024437745.1 Roseomonas sp. GC11
CGGCGGGTCGGGGTGCCGACGGCGAGGAAGACGGCATCGGCGCCGCGGATGGCTTCCTGGAGGTCGGTGGTGAAGGTGAGGCGGCCATCGGCGGCGTTCTCGGCCACGAGCTTGTCGAGGCCCGGCTCATAGATGGGGATGCGGCCCTCGCGCAGGGCCTCGATCTTGCTGGCGTCGGTATCGACGACACAGACATCGGTGCCGAATTCCGCGAAGCAGGCGCCGGATACGAGGCCAACATAGCCAGCCCCGATCATGACAATGCGCATGGGATGCCCTCAGACGTACTTGGGAAGGAAATCGTGCACCGCCTTGGCGATGTCCGGGCGCTGCAGGGCGAAGGCGATCTGCGCTTCGAGGAAGCCGACCTTGTCGCCGCAGTCGAAGCGGCGGCCCTCATAGCGCAGGCCGTGGAAGGGCTGGCTGCCGATCAGCTTGGCCATGGCGTCGGTCAGCTGCACCTCGCCGCCGGCGCCCTTTTCCATCCTGGCGAGGAAGGGCAGCACCTCGGGCATCAGGACGTAGCGGCCGATGATGGTCAGGTTGGAGGGCGCGACCTCGGGCTTGGGCTTCTCGACCAGGCCCTTGACGGAGACGAGGCGGCCCTTGTCCTCCGCCACGTCGAGCACGCCATACTTGTTGACGCGCTCCATCGGGACTTCCTCGATGGCCACGACATTGCCGCCGGTCTCGTAATAGGCCTCGGCCAGCTGCTGGGTGCAGGAGGTCTTGCACAGCATCAGGTCGTCGGGCAGCAGGATGGCGAAGGGGTCGTCGCCGATGAAGGAGCGGGCGCACCAGATGGCATGGCCGAGGCCCATCGGCACCTGCTGGCGCACGGTGGTGATGCTGCCCGGCGTCTGCGCCTGGCGGCGGAGATCCTCCAGGATGTCGAGCTTGCCGCGCTCCTCGAGGGTGCGCTCCAGCTCATAGGCCACGTCGAAATGCTCGACGATGGCGGTCTTGCCGCGGCCGGTGACGAAGCAGAACTGGTCGATGCCGGCGGCGCGCGCCTCCTCCACCGCGTACTGGATCAGCGGCTTGTCGACGACCGGCAGCATCTCCTTGGCCAGCGCCTTGGTCGCCGGCAGGAAGCGCGTGCCGAGCCCGGCGACCGGCAACACGGCCTTCTTGAGGGGTTTCGTCACTCGGCAGGTCCTCCTGAGCGGTGTCGGATGGATTCCACCGTAGCCAAACGGCGGAACTGTGGCGTGCTTCCGGGGAAGCATTGCCACGCCATTAACCGCGCGGCAATTGACCCGCTTCGGTCAAACTGATGAACTTCGTTCGATCACGATTGCGCGTGCACGGGGAAGTTGTGGCCTCGAACCGTTCTTGTCGTGATTCCAGTATCTTCCTTTTTCGCCGGCCGCGCCGGGCCTTGCGGTTGTCTCGCCGCACCCCGGCGGGGCGCGTAAAAAGAGACGGGTGCGGCGCAACAAAAAAAGACGGCCGCAAGCCCCACGGGGGAGGCCTGCGGCCGTCTTCATGGCCGGTGCGGCAGGGGGCCGCCCGGCGGGGCGCGCCCGGGAAGGCCCCGGGCGCCTGGCGCTAGGCCTGGGCGGAGGCCAGCGCCGTGAGATTCGCGATGCCGCGCGCGGTGACGCTCGGCACCAGCACGTTGAGCGGCTTGTTCATGCCGAGCAGGATGGGGCCGAGCTGCAGCCCGTCCGCCGCCGACTTCACCAGGTTGTAGGCGATGTTGGCGGAGTCGAGGTTGGGCATGACCAGCAGGTTGGCCGAGTCGGTCAGCCGGCTGTCATGCACCGCCTTGTCGCGGATGGCGGGGACGAGGGCGGCATCGGCGTGCATCTCGCCATCCACCTCAAGCTCCGGCGCCCGGGCGCGGATCAGCGCCAGGGCCTCGCGCATCTTGCGGGCGGAGGGCGCGTGGCTGGAGCCGAAGGAGGAGTGCGAGAGCAGCCCGACCTTCGGCACCATGCCGAAGCCGCGCACCTGCTCGGCCGCCAGGACGGTCATCTCGGCGATCTGCTCGGCCGTCGGCTCCACCAGCAGGTGGGTATCGACGAAGAACAGCGTGCCGGCCGGCAGGATGACGCCGGTCAGCGCGTAGACGCGGCCGACATCGGCGCGCTTGCCGATGACGTCATAGGCCTGGTGCCAGTGGCGCATCCAGTCACCCCGGCCGCCGACCAGGGCGGCATCCACCTGCCCCGTCTCCAGCAGCAGGGCGGCGGCGACGGTCGGGCGGATGCGGACGAAATGGGCGCAGGTATCGGGCGGCACGCCACGGCGGCCCACCTTGCCGCGGTAGAGATCGACCAGCGGGGCGAAGACGGCATCATCGACCGTGGGGTCGAGCACGCGCACGCTCTCCTCGAGGTTCATGCGCAGGCCCATGGCCTTCACCTTCGCCTCGATGACGGCGCGGCGGCCGATCAGCACCGGCTCGGCCATGCCGTCATCCAGCACGGTCTGCACGGCGCGCAGCACGCGCTCATCCTCGCCCTCGCCATAGGCGACGCGCTTCGGCGCCTTGCGCGCGGCATAGACCACCGGGCGCATCAGGTCGCCCGAGCGGTAGACGAAGCGCTCCAGCGTCTCCCGGTAATGGGTGAAGTTCTCGATGGGGCGGGTGGCGACGCCGGATTCCATCGCGGCCCGCGCCACGGCCGGGGCGATCTCGAGGATCAGCCGGGGGTCGAAGGGCTTGGGGATGATGTAGTCCGGGCCGAAGACGGGGGCATGGCCGCCATAGGCCGCCGCCACCACCTCGGACGCCTCGATGCGGGCGAGGCGGGCGATGGCCTCGACGGCGGCCACCTTCATCGCCTCGTTGATCGTCGTCGCCCCGGCATCGAGCGCGCCGCGGAAGATGAAGGGGAAGCAGAGGACGTTGTTGACCTGGTTCGGATAGTCCGAGCGCCCGGTGGCCACGATGGCGTCCGGCCGCGCGGCGCGCACCGCCTCGGGCAGGATCTCGGGCTCGGGGTTGGCGAGCGCCAGCACCAGCGGGCGCTGCGCCAGCTTGTAGAGCCACTCCGCCTTCAGCACGCGCGGCGCGGAGAGGCCGAGGAAGACATCCGCCCCCGGCAGGGCATCCTCCAGCGTGCGCGCCTCCGTCTCGCGGGCGTAGCGGTCCTTGTAGGGGTCCATCAGCTCGTTGCGGCCGATATAGACGACGCCCTTGATGTCGGTGACGGTGATGTTCTCGCGCTTCGCGCCCATCGCCACCAGCAGGTCGAGGCAGGCCAGCGCCGCGGCGCCGCCGCCGGAGGTGACGATCTTCGCCTCCGGCAGCGACTTGCCCTGCAGCAGCAGGCCGTTGCGCACGGCGGCGGCGACGATGATGGCGGTGCCGTGCTGGTCGTCGTGGAAGACCGGGATCTTCATCCGCTCGCGCAGCGCGGCCTCGATCTCGAAGCACTCCGGCGCCTTGATGTCTTCCAGGTTGATGGCGCCGAAGGAAGGCTCCAGCACCGCCACGGCCTCGATGAACTTCTTCGGGTCGCGCTCCTCGACCTCGAGGTCGATGGAGTCGATGCCGGCGAACTTCTTGAAGAGGACGGCCTTGCCTTCCATCACCGGCTTCGAGGCCAGCGCGCCGATGGCGCCGAGGCCGAGCACGGCCGTGCCATTGGTGATGACCGCGACCATGTTGCCGCGGGTGGTCATGTCATAGGCGGCGCGGGGGTCGGCGGCGATGGCTTCGCAGGCGGCGGCGACACCCGGTGAATAAGCCAGCGCCAGGTCGCGCTGGGTCGCCATGCGCTTGGTCGGCTCGACACTCAGCTTCCCCGGGCGGGGCAGCCGGTGATAGTCAAGCGCGGCTTTGCGAAAATCCTCGTCCATTGGCACCTCCGTGCCCCGGACGATGACGGAGCCGGAGCCGGGCCGCAAGGACCGTCCCGGATGGCAAGCGGGGCGAATTCTGTCAGGGGAGAAAGGAATATGCGGTCGAGAAGATTCGAACTTCCACGGGGTTGCCCCCACCAGCACCTCAAGCTGACGCGTCTACCATTCCGCCACGACCGCACGTGGGAAAGCATCCGACAGGACCGGGCGTATAGCGGAGGAGCGCGAAGGCGGCAATAACCCCCCAGCGCAGTTCCTGAGGATATTTCACTGATGACGCGTTTTTTTGCCCCCGAGTGGCGGATCGCCGAGGGCCTGACCCCCTATCCGGCCGCGCTGGAGGCCATGCAGGCGCAGGTGGCGGCCATCCGCGCGGGGGAGGCGCCGGAGTGCATCTGGCTGGTCGAGCACCCGCCCACCTACACCGCCGGCACCTCCGCCACGCCGGAGGAACTGGTGGAAGCGCGCTTCCCCACCTATGCCGCCGGGCGCGGCGGGCAATGGACCTATCACGGCCCCGGCCAGCGCACCGCCTATGTCATGCTGGACCTGACGCGCCCGCATGGCCGCGTGCGCGCGCGCGACGTGCGCGCCTATGTGCACGGGCTGGAGGAATGGATCATCCGCGCCCTCGACCGCTTCAACGTCAGGGGCGAGCGGCGGGAGGGGCGCGTCGGCATCTGGGTGGCCGATGGCGCGACGGGGCGGGAGGACAAGATCGCCGCCATCGGCGTGCGCGTCACCCGCTGGGTGAGCTGGCACGGCATCGCCATCAACCTGGAGCCGGACCTGTCGCATTTCTCCGGCATCATCCCCTGCGGCATCCGCCAGCACGGGGTGACCAGCCTGTGGCAGCTCGGCGTCACCGCCACCATGGAGGAGCTGGACAGCGCCCTGATGGCCGCCTGGGACGAGGTGTTCGGCGGGGAGACCCCCTCAGGCGATGTCCCCTCTGGCGATATCCTGGACGGCCCGGCGGCGGAGGGGTGAGGGCGCGGCCGGCTCAGAGCGCGAGCATGACCAGCAGGCCCAGCGCGATCCAGCAGCCGGCCAGGCTCGCCAGCAGGCCAGGCCAGTTCACATCCTGTTGCGCATACGCGGCCGGAGAGTCGGAATTCTTCGCCATCGGAGAAGGCCCACTGAAAAGAGCGGCCGCACTATGCGGATGAAAGTGAACAAAAAATAAATCATTATAATTCGATAACGTAATGTTTATCGTGCCGCCGCCCGCCCGCCCGCGTTGCGGTCCCTCCGCCATCATGCGATCATCGGATGAGTTGGAGGAAAGGAACCGGGAATGACCCACCCCGTCACGGCAGGCGGGCGCCTCGCCCCATGAGCGCCGCTCCCCTGGCTTCTCCCCTGGTGGCCGCTATCGCCCCCGACACCCGCGCCGCCACGCCGCGCTACGAGGCCGCCGCCCTGCGCGAGGCCGCCGCCGCCCTCTTCCACGCCGCCGGCACCCCCACCGACAAGGCCGCCGCCATGGCCGAGGTGCTGGTGGAGTCCGACCTGATGGGCCATGTGACCCACGGCCTCGGCCTCGTGCCCAAATACCTGGAGGAAATCGAGGCCGGCCGCATGCGGCTGGAGGGGGAGCCCACCATCCTGGCCGACCGCGGCGCCTGCCTCACCTGGGATGGCCGCGCCCTGCCCGGCGGCTGGCTGACGCTGAAGGCCCTCGACCTCGCCATGGAGCGGGTGAAGACCCATGGCACCGTCAGCATCGCCATCGGCAACACCCAGCATATCGGCTGCCTCGCCGTCTATCCGGCACGGGCGGCGGCGCGCGGGCTGCTCTGCATCCTGCACAGCAGCGCCCCCGGCACCGCCAGCGTCGCCCCCTTCGGCGCCCGCCAGGGCGTGCTGGCGCCGGACCCGATGGCGGTGGGCTACCCCCTGCCATCCGGCGCGGTGGTGACCGATATCAGCGCCTCCATCACCACCAACAATATGAGCCTGCGGCTGATGCGCCAGGGCGGGCGCTTCCCCCACCCCTGGCTGATGGAGGCCGACGGCACCCCGACCGACGACCCGGCGGCCATCACCCGCGGCGGCACCATCCTGCCGGCCGGCGGGCTGGATCACGGGCAGAAGGGCTATGGCTGGGCGCTGGTGACCGAAGCTCTGACCCAGGGCCTCTCCGGCTTCGGCCGGGTGGAGAAGCCGGCGGGCATGCTGGCCAGCGTCTTCCTCCAGGTGATCGACCCGGAAGCCTTCGCCGGGCTGGACGCCTTCACCCGGCAGACGGGGCATACCGCCGAGGCCTGCCGCGCCGCCGCCCCGCGCCCGGGCCTGCCCCCCGTGCGCCTGCCCGGCGAGCGCGGCCTGGCCCTGCGCGAGGCCGCCCTGCGCGATGGCGTGGCGCTCGCGCCGGGGATCATGGAGGCCCTTCAGCCCCTCGCGGCGCGTCTCGGGGTGACGCTGCCGGATGCGAGAAGAGACTAAAAAAAGTTCTTTTTTGGAAAAAAGAACCAAAAAACTTTTTTCAGGGGGCGTTGCGCCGGAGGTCTGATGCGGGGCGTCCACCGGGAAAAAATCAGGAAACGTCCCCATGTCGCTCATTGATCTGGCCGCCAAGCGGCTCAACGGCCCCGTCATCCGCCTGCACCCGGAAGACAATGTGGTGGTCGCCCGCATCCCGGTGGAGGCGGGCGCCGTCATCCCCGGCGAGAATATCCTGGCGCGGGAGGCGGTGCCGGCGGGCTACAAGATCGCCACCCGCGCCCTCCGCAAGGGGGAGCCGGTGTTGAAGTACAACGTCATCATCGGCTTCGCGGCGGAGGATCTGCCAGCGGGGACGATGCTGCACGGGCACAACATCATCTTCACCGAATTCGACCGCGATTACGCCATCGGCGTTGATTACAGGCCGCTGGAACTGCTGCCGGAGGCGGAGCGCGCGAGTTTCCTCGGCATCCTGCGCGAGGATGGGCGGGTGGCGACGCGGAACTATATCGGCATCGTCTCCACGGTGAACTGCTCCGCCACCGTGGTGCAGTCGATCGCCGATCATTTCACGCCGGAACGTCTGGCCGGATATCCCAATGTCGATGGCGTCGCCGCCTTCACGCACCAGACGGGGTGCGGGATGGAATTGTCGGGCGAGCCGATGCAACTGCTGCGGCGGACGCTGGCCGGGTATATCCGCCATCCGAACATCGCCGCCGTGCTGGTGATCGGGCTGGGCTGCGAGCGCAACCAGATCGCCGGGCTGATGGAGGAGCAGGGGCTGAAGGGCGGGCCGAAGCTCATCCACTACAGCATGCAGGAGATGGGCGGCACGCGCAGAAGCATCGAGGCGGGCATTGAGAAGGTGAAGAGCCTGCTGCCCGCAGCGAATGCGGTGGCGCGCCAGCCGGTGCCGGCCAGCCACATCATGGTCGGGCTGCAATGCGGCGGCTCGGACGGGTTTTCCTCCATCACCGCCAACCCGGCCCTGGGTGCGGCGATGGATATCCTGACGCGGCATGGCGGCACCGCCATCCTCTCCGAGACGCCGGAGATCTACGGCGTCGAGCACACGCTGACGCGCCGCGCCGCCAGCCCCGCCGTGGCGCGCAAGCTGATCGAGCGCATCCGCTGGTGGAAGGACGAATACACGGTCGGCCGCGACACGCAGATCAACGGCATCGTCAGCCCCGGCAACCAGGCGGGCGGGCTGGCCAATATCTTCGAGAAGTCGCTCGGCGCCTCGATGAAGGGTGGCACGGGGCCGCTGATGGAAGTCTACAGATACGCCGAGCCGGTGACGGTGCCGGGCTTCGTCTTCATGGACAGCCCGGGCTTCGACCCGGTCTCCGCGACGGGGCAGATCGCGGGCGGGGCGAATGTGGTGTGCTTCACCACCGGGCGCGGCTCGATGTTCGGCTGCAAGCCGGTGCCTTCGATCAAGCTGGCGACGAACACGCCGATGTTCCGCCGCCTGGAGGAGGACATGGACATCAATTGCGGCGAGATCCTCGACGGCACCGCCTCCCTCCAGGAAATGGGCCAGCGCATTTTCGAGGAGATCCTGCGCGTGGCATCGGGCGCGCGCACCAAGAGCGAGGATCTGGGCGTTGGCCGCCATGAATTCGCGCCCTGGAACATCGGCATCACTGGCTGAAGGCGGGGTCCGGGGTGGCCCTGCCACCCCGGCGGGGGTCAGGGGGCAGCGCCCCCTGCCTTCTTTTCCAGGATGTCGTCCAGTGTCCTGACCAGCAGCGCCAGATCTTCCTCACGTGACAGCCGATGATCCCCATCCTTGACGAGCAGGATGCGGATATCCGCCCCGGTGATGGCCTGCGCGAGATCCGTGGCCGTCTGCCACGGCACTTCCCTGTCCTGCATCCCCTGGAGCAGCCGCACCGGCCCGCTGAAGGAAATCGCTTCCTCCAGCACGAGATTTTTCGCCCCATCCTCAATGAGGTGCCGGGTGATGGGCACGGGCGGCCCATAGGGGCTTTCCACCAGCAGCACGCCTTCTTCCCGGATGGTGCGCTGCTGCTCCGGCGAGAAGGAGGGCCACATCAGGCGCTTCGTGAAATCCGGCGCGGCGGCGATGCCGATGAGGCCCACGACGCGCGCGCCGAATTCGCGCAGCATCAGCAGCGCGATCCAGCCGCCCATCGAGGAGCCGGCGAGCAGCATCGGCCCTTCCACCAGCCGGCCGATGAGGGTGGCGGCATCGCGCGCCCAGATGCCGATGCCGCCCTCCTCGAAGGCGCCGCCGCTGATGCCGTGGCCGGAATAGTCGAAGCGCAGGAAGGCCTGGCCGCGCGCGGCGCAGGCGTCGCGCAGGGCGAGGGCCTTGCTGCCCTCCATGTCCGAGCGGAAGCCGCCCAGGAAGACCACGGTGGGCCCCCGCCCGGGCAGGCGGGCCCAGGCGAGTTCGGTGCCATCGCCGCGGTCCAGGCGGCCGGTCTGCTCGGGAGACGTCATGCGCGGGGGAGTCCTCGTCGGGCCAGGTTGGCGATCAGCGCGCCGATGCCGAAGCGCCAGGGCGGGCAGGCATCGGTGCGGTCCACGGTGTTGACCAGCGCGCCCAGGCGGGGGCTGGCGATGCGCACAGTATCGCCGATGTGGTGGGTGAAGCCCATCCCCGCCGCGTCGCGGTCCTTCGAGGGCGAGAAGGGCGTGCCGAGGAAGAGCGCCGCGCCATCCGGAAACTGGTGGTGCGGGTTGACGAGCTGCGCCACGAGATCGGCCGGGTCGCGGCTGATGCTGCCGATGCGGCCTTCCTCGGCCAGGGTGAAGCCATCCGTGCCGGCGATGTCGAGGGCGATGGTGGCGGCGCGGATATCGTCCAGCGTGAAGCCGGCATCGAAGAGGCGGATGGCGGGGCCGATGGCGCAGGCGGCGTTGTTGTCCTTGGCGCGGCCGAGCAGCAGGGCGGAGCGCCCCTCGACATCGCGCAGGTTCACGTCATTGCCGAGGGCGGCGCCGAGGATGCGCCCCTCGGCGCTGACCGCCAGCACCGCCTCCGGCTCCGGATTGTTCCAGGCGCTGGCAGGATGGATGCCGATGCGCGCGCCGGAGCCGACGGCGGAAAGCGGCTGTCCCTTGGTGAAGACCTCGGCATCCGGGCCGATGCCCACCTCCAGATACTGGCTCCACCAGCCGCGCGCGATGAGGTTTTCCTTCAGTTGCATCGCTTCCGGGCTGCCGGGGCGCAGCGCGGTCAGGTCCTCGCCGATGATGGCGCGGAATTCGGCGCGCACGCCCTCGGCCTGGGTGGCATCGCCGCGGCAGCGCTCCTCGATGACGCGCTCGATCATGGAGCGCACATAGGTCACGCCGCAGGCCTTCAGCGCCTGGAGGTCGAAGGGCGCCAGCAGGCGCAGCGGCCCGCTGCCGGCCAGCAGGGCGTCGAGGTCGAGGGCGATGGGCGTGCCCCGCTCCTCGATGGCCGCCACCGGGTCGGCGCTGTTGAGCCAGGCGGAGACGGTGCCGAAGGCGGGGGTCATGTCGAAGGCCTGGCCCCCGGCGAGGGCCAGGGCGAGCGGTCCTTCCGCCGCCCCGGCGCGCAGGGCGAAGTGGCCCGTGCGCCAGTCTTCCGGCAGGGCGGTCTGGGGCTCGGTCATGCGTGGCGTTTCCTCATGAGCATGGTTTCACGTGTTGGCATTCGTTCCGGCTTGCCATCCGTGCGGCAGCAATGGAAGCATATGTCGTACAACCGGCGAAGCCGGGCAGGGAGGAAAAGATGGCGATGTTCACGCGGCGCGCGGCCTTGCGTCTGGGGGCGGGGGTGCTGGCGGCACCGGCCCTGGTGGAGCGCGTTGGCGCCCAGCAGGCCTTCGACTGGAAGCGCTTCAAGGGCGAGAAGCTGGAGGTGAGCCTGACGGCCAACCCGCGCTCCGCCCTGCTGATCCAGAACCAGAAGGAGTTCGAGGAGCTCACCGGCATCAAGGTGGGGGCCGAGCAGATCCCCGAGCAGCAGCACCGGCAGAAATTCGCCATCGAATTCGCCTCCGGCCGGCCGTCCTTCGATGTGGTGGGCATCAGCCTGCATGTGAACAAGCGGCAGATCGGCCGGGCGAAGTGGTGCGCCGACATCAAGCCGTTGATCCAGGATGCCTCCCTCACCGCGCCGGATTTCGACTTCGGCGATTTCGGCGCGGGGGCGGTGGCCTATTCCACCCAGGCCGACGGGCGGATGGACACCATCCCGGAATTCACCGACTACTTCATCCTCTACTACAACAAGGAACTCCTGGCGGCGAAGAACATCGCCGTGCCGAAGACCTTCGATGAGCTCTACACCGCCGCCAAAGCCCTGACCGACCCGGGCCGGCAGCAATATGGCTTTGTCGGGCGCGGGCTGCGCAATGCCAATGTGGTGCTGTGGAGTTCCTTCCTGCTCGGCACGGCGCAGCGCGACACGGTCAGCCCCGAGATGAAGCTGCTGACCGATACGGCGGATGCCGTCTGGGCCACCGAGATGTACCAGAAGATCATGCGCGACTGCTCGCCGCCCGGCAGCGTCGGCTTCAACTGGAATGAGTGCCAGACGACCTTCATGCAGGGCCGCGCCGCCTTCTGGATCGATGGCGTGGGCTTCGCCGCGCCGCTGGAGGACAAGACACGCTCGCGCATCGCCGGCAAGGTGGGCTATGCCGTCTCCCCGGCGGGGCCGGCGAATCACCATTGCTGCCTGTTCGGCACGGGCTTCGGCATCAGCGAGCAGAGCCGCCGCCGCGGTGCCGCCTGGCTCTACCTGCAATGGGCGACCAACAAGCAGAACCAGCTGCGCTACCTCACCTCCGGCGCCGGGGCGCCTGCGCGCAACAGCGCCTTCCGCAATGAGGAGGCGATCGCCGCCAGCCGCTTCCCGCGCGAATTCTTCACCACGCTGGTGGAGAGCGCGCGCATCGGCCGCCCCGGCCTGCCGGAGATCGTGCCCGTCACCGAGTTCCGCGACACGATCGGCGCGGCGCTGACCAACACGATCGGCGGTGCCGACCCGGCCACCGAACTGAGGAAGGCCACCGAAGCCTTCCGCCCGGTGCTGGAGCAGTCGGAGCGCGCGACCTGATGGCGGACGCCACCGCGACCCTCCCCGGGGCAGCGGCGGCGGCCTCTGCCGGCCGCCGCCGCAACTATGCCCGCCGCTATGGCTGGTTCATCGTGCCCGCCGGCATCGTCGTGCTGGCCGTCATCCTCTTCCCCTGGGCCTTCACGCTGTTCATGTCGGCGCATGAGTGGAAGATCGGCGGCGGGCACAGCTATGTCGGCCTCGGCAACTACCAGAAGCTGTTCACGGATGAGCGCTTCCTGCTCTCCATCGCGCGCACCTTCTACTTCACGGCGCTGGCGGTGGTGCTGCCGATGGTGTTCGGCGTCGCGGCGGCGCTGGTGTTCAACCGCAACTTCCCGCTGCGCGGCCTCGCGCGCACCGTCTTCATCCTGCCGATGATGGCGACGCCCGTCGCCGTCGCGCTGGTGTGGACGATGATGTTCCACCCGCAACTGGGCGTGCTGAACTGGATCCTCACGCAATTCGGCATCCCGCCCAGCATGTGGATCTATGACGCGAAGACGGTGATCCCGACGCTGGTGATGGTCGAGGTCTGGCACTGGACGCCGCTGGTGATGCTGATCGTCCTCGGCGGCCTCGCCTCGCTGCCGCAGGACCCCTATGAGGCGGCGAAGATCGATGGCGCCAATGGCTGGCAGTCCTTCCGCCACATCACCCTGCCCCTGCTGCTGCCCTTCATCGTCGTGGCGCTGATCATCCGCACCATCGACGCGCTGAAGGCCTTTGACACCATCTACGTCATCACCCAGGGCGGGCCGGGGACGAGCAGCGAGACGATCAACATCTTCCTCTATCTCCAGGGCTTCGCCTATTACAACATGGGCTATGCCAGCGCGGTGGTGGTGGTGTTCTTCCTGCTGATCGTGTCCCTGGCGGCGCTGCTGCTGTGGACGCGCAACCGGGTGAAGCAGATATGATGCGCGCGCTGGAAAAGGCCGCCTTCGCGGCGGCGGTGCTGCTGCTGGTCTCGCCGGGGGCGATGGTGTTCCTGTGGATGCTGTCGCTGGCGCTGAAGACGGAGCTCGACAACACCGCCTGGCCCCCCGTCTTCATCCCCGACCCGCCCGTCTGGGACAATTTTCTGGCCGTGTTCGAGAGGAACGATTTCTTCCTCTACACCTGGAACAGCATCGTGGTGTCCTTCACCGCGACGGGGCTGGCGGTGCTGCTGGGGGTGCCGGCGGGCTATGGCATCGCCAAGATGCGCGCCACGCGGGCGGCGATGCTGATCCTGATCGCGCGCATCACGCCCGGCCTGTCCTACCTCATCCCGCTCTTCCTGCTGTTCCAGTGGCTCGGGCTGACGGGCACGCTGACGCCCATCGTCATCACCCATCTGGTCATCACCGTGCCGATCACGGTCTGGGTGATGATCGGCTTCTTCGAGGGGCTGCCGGCGGAGCTGGAGGAGGCGGCGCTGGTGGATGGGGCGAATATCTGGCAGGCCTTCCGCCATGTGGCCTTCCCGCTGGCGCGCCCGGGCATCACCGTGGCGGTGATCCTCTCCTTCATCTTCTCCTGGAACAACTTCATCTTCGCCGTGGTGCTGGCGGGGCGGGAGACGCGCACCCTGCCGGTGGCGGTCAACAACATGCTGACCTTCGAGCAGGTCTCCTGGGGCCCGCTGGCCGCCGCGGCCCTGCTGGTCACCCTGCCGGTCCTCCTGCTCACCCTGCTGGCGCAGAAGCAGATCATCGCCGGCCTGACCGCGGGCGGCGTCAAGGGCGGCTGAGAGACTGGGGCCAGGGGGCGTGGGGCCAGGGGGCGTGGGGCCAGGGGTGGAGCCAGGGGGCCGCGCCCCCTGGCTTTTCTTCGCCTCCCCGCGCTAATCCCTCCCCCGATGACCCCCGCCCTTCTTCAAATCCTTCCCGCGCTGAATGCCGGCGGCGTGGAGCGCGGCACGCTGGAGATCGCCGAGGCGCAGGCGCGGGCGGGGTTCCGCCCGATCGTCGCCTCCGCCGGCGGCCGCCTCGTGCCGGCGCTGGAGGCGCTGGGCGCGCGCCACGTCACCCTGCCGCTGACGGCGAAATCCCCCTGGGGGCTGGCCGCCAATGCCGTGGCGCTGCGCCGGCTGATCCGGGCGGAGGGCGTGCGGCTGGTCCATGCGCGCAGCCGGGCCCCGGCCTGGTCGGCGCTCTGGGCGGCGCGGGCGGCGGGGGTGCCCTTCGTCACCACCTATCACGGCACCTACAATGAGGGCTTCCCCGGCAAGCGCCTCTACAACTCGGTGATGGCGCGGGGGGACCGGGTGATCGCCATCAGCCAGTTCATCGCCGATCTGGTGCGGGCGCGGCATGGCACGGCGGCGGCGCGCATCCGCGTCATCCCGCGTGGGGTGGATCTGCGGCAGTTCGACCCGGATCTGGTCCCGCCCGCGCGCCTGGCCGCCCTGCGCGCCGCCTGGGGCGTTCCAGGGGGGGGCGTTCCGCAGAGTATCGCGGAGGGCGGGCGGCCGGTGCTGCTGCTTGCCGCGCGGATCAGCCGCTGGAAAGGGCAGGGGGTGGCGCTGGAGGCGCTGGCCCGCCTGCCGGCGCCGCGCCCCTTCCTGATCCTGGCCGGCGATGCCGGGCGCGGCGCCTGGGCCGCCGAGCTGCGCGGCCGCATCGCCGCGCTGGGGCTGGCCGGGGATGTCGCCCTGCCGGGCCATGTGGAGGACATGCCCGCCGCCCTGCTGCTGGCCGATCTCGCCCTGCACGCCTCGACCGATGCCGAGGCTTTCGGCCGCTCCGTGGTGGAGGCGCAGGCGATGGGGCGGCCGGTGATCGCCACCGATCTCGGCGCCCCGCGTGAGACGGTGGCGGAGGGCGTCACCGGCTGGCGCGTGCCGCCGGGGGATGCGGCGGCGCTGGCCGCGGCCATCGCCCGCGCCCTGGCCCTGCCGCCGGGGGAGCGCGCGGCGATGGGCGCGCGGGCCCAGGCGGCGGTGCGCGCCCGCTACACCACCCGCGCCATGCAGGAGGCCACCCTGGCCGTCTATCGGGAATTGCTGTGAGGATGGAACGCATCCTGGTCATCAAGCTGTCGGCGCTGGGCGATGTGATCCAGGCTTTCGGCCCCTTCGCCGCCATCCGCGCGCATCATCCGGCGGCGGAGATCACGCTGCTGACCACGCCGCCCTTCGCCGGGCTGCTGGCGCGCGCGCCGTGGTTCGACCGCATCTGGCCCGATGGCCGCCCGGCCTGGACGGACCTGCCCGCCGTGGCCCGCCTGGCGCTGCGGCTGCGCCGTGCCGGCTTCGCCCGTGTCTATGACCTTCAGACCTCCGGCCGGTCCTCGCGCTACCGCTGGCTCACCGGGGCGGGGCCGGAATGGTCCGGCATCGCGCGCGGGGCCAGCCACCCCCACGCCAACCCGGCCCGCGATTCGCTGCACACGCTGGAGCGCCAGCGTGAGCAGCTCCAGATGGCCGGCCTCACCCATTTCCCGGAGCCGGACATGGCCTGGATGGAGGAGGATATTTCCGCCCTGGGCCTGCCGGCGCGGTTCGGGCTGCTGGTGCCGGGGGCCTCGCCGGGGCGGCCGGGCAAGCGCTGGCCGGTGGCGCATTTCGCCGCCCTCGCCGCGCGGCTGGACCTGCCGGTGGCCGTGCTGGGCGGCAAGGCGGAGGCGCCGCTGGCCGCCGCCATCCGCGCCGCGGCGCCGGGGGCCATCGACCTCACCGGGCGGACCAGCCTGGGGCAGATCGGCGCCCTGGCGCGGCGGGCGGCCTTCACCGTGGGGAATGACACGGGGCCGACCCATCTGGCCGCGGCGGCCGGCTGCCCCACCCTCAGCCTCTTCGGCGCGGAGAGCGACCCCGCCCTGGCCGCGCCGCGCGGGCCGCGCGTGGCCGTGCTGCGCCGGGTGCCCTTCGAGGCGCTGAGCGTGGCGGAGGTTTTGGAGAAATTGAGAGAGATTTCATAGATTTCTTTCAGGCTGCCGCCGTCTCCCGTCCAGGCGGGACGCTGCACTGGAAAAAGTTTTTTGGTTCTTTTTTTCAAAAAAGAACATTTTGCCAGAATCAGGGCAGGGGCGAGATGGTCCGCTTCAGGCAGCGCAGGGTGAAGGCGGTGCGGGTGTGGCGCACGCCGGGCAGGCGGTAGAGCTTCTCGCGCAGCAGGGCCTCGTAGCCCGCCGTGCCGCCGACGGCGGCCTTGATGAGATAATCATATTCGCCGGTGGTCAGGTGGCATTCCAGCACCTCGGGCATGTCCTGCACCGCCTGTTCGAAGCGGGCGAGGGCGGCCTCGTCGTGCTTTTCCACCATGATCTCGACGAAGACGGTGTCCGGCAGGCCGAGCTGCGCCTGATCGAGCAGGGCGACATAGCCCTGGATGACGCCGGCCTGCTCCAGCCGCCGCACGCGCGTCCAGCAGGGGGAGGGGGAGAGGCCCACCTGCTCGGCCAGTTCCGCATTGGTCAGCCGCGCATTGCGGGCCAGGGCGCGGAGGATGCGGCGGTCGGTCTGGTCCATGGGGCCTCGGATTTGGCCGCCGGCGCAAAGCCGCCGGACGGGCGGCCGAATTTTGCCATCATCCGGCGGTGATGAAAGAGGCAAGGCCGTGAGCACGCCCCAGGCTATGCCAGAGCCCCGGATGTGAAAACGGCCGCGAAACATTGACAGCAAGACCCCTTTGCTCACAGCATTGGGAGGAGAAAGGGCTGGTATGCTCCTGCACGGATACCGCCGCTGTTCCGCCACATGGCGGGTTCAGATCGCCCTGGCCCTGAAAGGGCTGGATACGGCGGTGATGGCGCTGCACGCCACCCTGCCGGCGGCTGGCCGGCCGCTCGCCGCCCAGTCCGGCCCGCTGCTGGAGGTGCCGGGCGGTCCGGCGCTCAGCCAGTCGCTCGCCATCCTGGAGTGGCTTGAGGAAATGTGGCCCACCCCCGCCCTGCTGCCGCCCAATCCGGCCACCCGCGCGCGGGTGCGGGCCTTCGCCCTGGCCATCGCCAGCGATGTGGAGCCGCTGCACAGCCGCCGGGTGCTCGACCGCCTGCGCAGCACCGGCGCCAGCGAGGGCGAAACCCAGAGCTGGGCCCGGCAGGCCATCAGCGAGGGGCTGGAGGCCTGCGAGGCCATGCTGGACGATGGGGACGGGCCCTTCTGCTTCGGGGCCTCCCCCGGCATGGCGGATATCTGCCTGGTGCCGCAGCTGCATGAGGCGCGGCGCTTCGGCGTCGCGCTCGGCTTTCCCCGCCTGCTCGCGGCTGAGGCCGCCAGCCTCACCCTGCCCGCCTTTCATGAGACGCGTCCGGATGTGAACCATGCTCCCTAGCCGCGCCTTCCGCTTCTCCGCCGTGCTCCTGGGCCTGATGGCCGGCCTGATGGCCCTGGGGCAGCCCGCCCTGGCGCAGCTGCGCAGCATCGCCGTCCCGGCCGAGGCCGGGGTGGTGGTGCCGCCGCGCAGCCAGCCGCAGCCGCGCCTCGTGGCGCCGCCTGTCCGCCCGGTGGTGGCCCCGGCCGCCGC
>NZ_JANFNY010000096.1 GCF_024437745.1 Roseomonas sp. GC11
CTGCGGCGCCGTGGGGGCGCCGGGCACGCCGCGCGGCAGGCCGCCGCCGGCCGGCAGGCTGGTGGTGGAGACGGCCTGCACCGGCGCCTGGGCGCCGCCCACGGCCACCAGCTTCGGCCGCTCCGCCGCCGGCTCCGGCAGGGCGTCTATACCGGTGGCGACCACCGAGACGCGCAGCCGGCCGTTCATCTCCTCGTCGATCGAGGAGCCGAAGATGATGTTGGCTTCCTCGTCCACCTCGCGGCGGATGCGGTTCGCGGCCTCGTCGACCTCGAACAGCGTCATGTCGTAGCCGCCGGTGATGTTGATCAGCACGCCCTTGGCGCCGAGCATCGAGGTGTCCTCGAGCAGCGGGTTGCTGATCGCGGCCTCGGCGGCCTTGACGGCGCGGTCCTCGCCCTCGGCCTCGCCGGTGCCCATCATGGCCTTGCCCATCTCGGCCATGACGGTGCGGATATCGGCGAAGTCCAGGTTGACGAGGCCCGGGTTCACCATCAGGTCGGTCACGCCGCGCACGCCCATGTGCAGCACGTCATCCGCCATCTTGAAGGCTTCCGCGAAGGTCGTCCTCTCGTTTGCCTTGCGGAAAAGATTCTGATTCGGAATGACGATCAGCGTGTCGACATAGGATTGCAGTTCCTCGAGCCCCGCCTCGGCCGCGCGCTTGCGCTTCGGCCCCTCGAAGTCGAAGGGGCGGGTGACGACGCCGACGGTGAGGATGCCACGCTCCCGCGCCATGCGCGCGATGACCGGTGCCGCGCCGGTGCCCGTGCCGCCGCCCATGCCCGCGGTGATGAAGACCATGTGCATGCCTTCAAGATGGCGTGCGAGGTCCTCGGTCGCTTCCTCGGCGGCGGCGCGGCCGATCTCCGGCTTCGCGCCGGCGCCGAGGCCCTGCGTCAGGTGCGGGCCCAGTTGCACACGCCGCTCGGCGCGGCTGTGCAGCAGGGCCTGCGCGTCCGTGTTGGCCACCAGGAACTCGACGCCGTCCAGACCCATCGCGATCATGTTGTTGACCGCGTTGCAGCCGGCGCCGCCCACACCGATCACGGTGATGCGCGGACTGAAATCCGTGTGCTGCTGGCGCGGGATCGTCAGGTTCAGCGTCATTGCAGCGTCTCTCCTCGGGAAGCGGGCATCATGGCGTGGCGGACAGAAGGGCGGGACCGGGGGGTGAACCAGTGGGTAGATTGCCTCAGACTCGATCGCGAAGCCAGTTGACGAAACGGGCAAATCGACCATTTCCGCGATCTTGTCCCGGATCGATATCAAGCAGCGGGCGACCCTCGCCGGCACCCCAGGCAACCAGCCCGATGGTCGTTGCGAAGTCGGGTCCTTGTGCAGGATCCGGCAGGCCGCGCAAGGGGAGAGGGCGTCCCAATCGCACCGGTCTGTCGAGAATCTGCGCGGCCAATTCGCGCAGGCCGACAAGCTGGCTCGCGCCGCCCGTCAGCACCACGCGCGCCCCGGCATCGCGGCCGAGCGCCGCGGCATCGAGACGGTCGCGCACCAGCTCCAGCGTTTCCTCGATTCGCGGCCGGATGATGTTGGTGATCGAGCTGCGCGGAATCGTCACGAGGTGGTCATCATCCTCGCCGACCTGCGGCACCGTCACCATCGCCTTCGCGTCATCGCCGCCATCGAGGGCGCTGCCGTCGAGTGTTTTTATTCTTTCCGCGTGTGCAATAGTCGTGGCGAGTCCACGCGCCAGGTCGTTGGTCACCTGCCAGCCGCCGACATGGATCTGCGCGGTGTGCAGCAGGTGGCCCTCGCCATAGACGGCGATGCTCGTGGTGCCGCCGCCCATGTCCACCACCGTGGCGCCGAGCTGGCGCTCATCCTCCACCAGCACGGAGAGGGCGGAGGCGTAAGGCGCGGAGACCAGCTCCTCCACCTCCAGGTCGCAGCCATGCAGGCAGATGCCGAGATTGCGCAGCGAGGCGGAGGCGGCATCGACGAGATGCAGCTGCGCCGCCAGCGTCTCACACATCATGCCGCGCGGATCCTCGACGCCCGGAGTCGCATCGATCGTGAATCCGAGCGTCGTGGCGTGCACCGTCTCACGCCCTTCATCGGCGGCGCGGCGGCGGCTCTCGCCCAGCACGGCGCGCAGGTCGGCATCCGTCACCGCGCGGCCGCCGATCGGCCACTGGATGGTCATCAGGCGCGAGGAGGGCTGGCCGCAGGAGAGGTTGACGATGGCGCCGGAGAGCTTGAGTTCCGCCGCCTCCTCCGCCTGCGCCACGGCGGCGCGGATGCACTGTTCCGCCTCGTGCAGGTCGACGATGTTGCCGCCCTTGATGCCGCGCGACTTCTGCCAGCCGCAGCCAAGCACGCGCGGCTTGCCATCGCCCTCGACGCGGGCGATCAGGCAGACGATCTTGGTGCTGCCGATATCGAGCACGCCGAAGGAGCCGCTGCGCGCGCGGCGGCGGCGCGTGGCGGCGGGGGTCAGCTCGGCCGGCGGGGCGACGCGCAGCAGCTTGCTCATCCGCGTCCGCTCCGCCGCTGCGCGTTGGCGCGCGGGTCCACCGGCTCCGGCGCCGGCTGCTGGCGCACCACCAGCCTGTCCGGCAGGCGCAGGTCGATGGCGGCCAGCGGCCGGTCCATCAGCGCGCTGCTCCGCTGCAATTCCGCGAGGCGCTTCACCGCCACATCCTCATGCCCCTCGGGCAGCAGCACGTCGGTGCCATTGTGCAGCCGCAGGTTCCAGCGCCGCTCGCCGACGAAGACCAGCGCCTGCACGCGGCGCTGCACATCGGGCTCCTGCTTCAGCGCGTCGTAGAGCGCGGCGCCCTGGCGGTGCGCGCCCTCGCCCACCAGCAGCGGCAGCGGGCCGAAGGCATCCAGCGTATCGGCGGAGACGACGCGCCCGTCACGGTCCACCACCGCGAACTCGCCCTGGTGCTGCCAGATGGCGAAGGGCTTCCGCTCGGTGATGGTGACGAGGATATTGCCCGAGAGATGGCGCTGCACCTCGGCGCTCTCGATCCAGGCGATGCTCTCCAGCCGCGCCTTCGCCTGGGTGGGGGAGAAGGCCAGCAGCGGATCGCCGAGCCGCACGCCGATGGCGGCGCGGATCAGCTCGCGCGGCGTGTTCTGCTGCCCGCGCACCACGATCTCGCTCACCGTCAGCCCCGCCTCGCCGGCGATCTCGGCGACATTCTCGGCCAGGAAGCTGAAGCGCCCGGCGGGGTCGAGGGCGGAGACGACCACCGCCCCCGCGCCCAGCACGCCGAGCCCGGCGAGGCCGAACAGCATCGGCCGCAGCATCGGCCGCTGGCGGCGCAGCCAGAGGCGCAGGCTGCTCGGCCGCTGCGGCGCCGCGCCGCGCGGGCGCGCGCCGTCCGAGGAGAGGCGCGTGCGGTCCTCGGCGCGCAGCCGTGCCGGACTACGGGCCATGGCGCGCCTCCCGCACCATCCAGGCGCAGAGATCGGGGAAGCTGATGCCGCAATGCGCCGCCTGCTCCGGCACCAGGCTCGTCGGCGTCATGCCGGGCTGGGTGTTCACCTCCAGCAGCACGAGGCGGCCCTGCGCGTCGTCATAGCGGAAGTCGGAGCGGCTGACGCCGCGGCAGCCGAGCGCCTGATGCGCGCGGAGCGCCGCCGATTTCGCGGCCTCGGCGATCGCCTCGGGCACCCGCGCGGGCAGGGTGTGCTGGCTGCCGCCGGCGGCGTATTTCGCGTCGTAGTCGTAGAAGATGTGGCCGGTGTCGATCTCCGTCACCGCCAGCGGCCGGTCGCCCATCACGGCCACGGTCAGCTCGCGGCCGGGGATGTATTCCTCGGTCATGATCTGCGGGCCGAAGCGCCAGCTGCGCGCGATCTCGGCGCGGCGGTTGTCGCCTTCCTTCAGGATCTCGACGCCGACGGAGGAGCCCTCGCTCACCGGCTTCACCACATAGGGGCGGTCCAGCGGGTCGGCCAGTTCCAGCTCATCCGGCGAGACCACGCGGTGCTCGGCCAGCGGCAGGCCATGCGCGGCGAAGACCGCCTTGGCCGCCGCCTTGTCCATGGCGACGGAGGAGGCGCGCACGCCGGAATGGGTGTAGGGGATGCCGAGCCAGTCGAGGATGCCCTGCACGCAGCCATCCTCGCCGAAGCGGCCATGCAGCGCGTTGAACACCGCATCCGGCTTCGCCTGCTGGAGGGCGGCGATCAGCGCCGGCAGGTCGCGCGTCACCTCGACGGGGGTGACGCGGAAGCCCGCCTCGCGCAGCGCCTCGATCACCTGGACCCCCGTGGAGAGCGAGACCTCGCGCTCCGCCGAGAAACCGCCGAACAGAACGGCGACATGGCTCATGCCGCAAACTCCCCGATGCGCTTGATTTCCCATTCCAGCATCGTGCCGGATTGCGCGGCGACGCGGGCGCGCACCGCCTCGCCGAGCCCTTCCAGATCAGCGGCGGTGGCGGCGCCGAGATTGAGCAGGAAGTTGCAGTGCTTCTCCGACACCTGCGCATCGCCCTGGCGCAGCCCGCGGCAGCCGGCGGCGTCGATCAGCGCCCAGGCTTTCTGGCCGTCCGGGTTCTTGAAGGTGGAACCGCCGGTGCGCGCGCGCACGGGCTGGCTCTCCTCCCGCGCGGCGCGGATGGCGTTCATGCGCGCGGCGATCTCCGCCGCGTCGCCCGGCCGGGCGTGGAAGCGCGCGCGCACCACCACGCCACCCTCGGGCAGTGTGGAGCGGCGATAGGCGAAGCCCAGCTCGGCGGCGGAGAGGCGCAGCAGGCCGGCGGGTGTCGCCACCTCGGCCCAGTCCAGCACGTCCTTCACCTCCGCCCCATAGGCGCCGGCATTCATGGCGACGGCGCCGCCGATGGCGCCCGGAATGCCGCAGAGGAATTCCAGCCCGGCGAGGCCGGCGGCGGCGGCGTGCTCGGCCACCGTCGCGTCCAGCGCGGCGGCGCCGGCGAGGATTCCCGCGCCATCCACAGCGATGTCGGAGAAGCCGCGCGCCAGCTTGACGACGACGCCGCGCACCCCGCCATCGCGCACCAGCAGGTTGGAGGCGGCGCCGATGACGGTGAGCGGCAGGCCGCGCGGGCGGTCGCGCAGCAGCAGCAGCAGGTCCTCCACATCAGCCGGGCGTACCAGCAGCTGCGCCGGCCCGCCGGTGCGGAACCAGGTGAAGGGGGCCAGCGGCGCCTCCGCCTGCACGCGCCCGCGCAGCGGCGGCAGGGCGGCGGCCGCGTCAGGCCCGGTTTCGGAGAAGGCGCGGCTCACCGGCCCCCCCCGGCCAGGCGTGGCCCGCGCGGCTGCAGCGCCGCCAGCTTCTCCGGCAGGCCCTGCGCCCAGCCCGTGATATTGCCGGCGCCGAGGCAGACCACATAGTCGCCCGGCTTGGCGATGGCGTTGATCATCTCCGGCAGGCTGTCCGGCCCGGGCAGGGGGACGACGCTGCGGTGGCCATGCGCGCGCAGGCCATCGACCAGTGAGTCGCGGTCGGCGCCCGGAATCGGCTGCTCGCCCGCCGCGTAGACATCGGCCACGATCACCGTGCCCGCGTCATTCATGCACTGGCAGAAATCCTCGAACAGCGCCTTGAGGCGGCTGTAGCGGTGCGGCTGCACGACGGCGATGACGTCGCGCGCGCCGGCCTGCCGCGCCGCCTTCAGCACGGCGGCGATCTCCACCGGGTGGTGGCCGTAGTCATCGATGATCTGCACGCCATTGGCCTCGCCCACGCGGGTGAAGCGGCGCTTCACGCCCTTGAAGCCGAGCAGGGCGGAGCGGATCGTGCCCTCGTCGATATCCATCTCGATGCCGACGGCGATGGCGGCCAGCGCGTTCTGTACATTGTGCTGGCCGAGCATGGGCAGGCGCATCGGCTTCAGCGTGCGGCTGCGCCCCGTCAGGCGGTCCTGCACGATCACCTCGAAGGTGGCGCCCATGCGGTCGGTGATCAGCCGCTCCGCCCGCACATCGGCCTGCGGCGAGAAGCCGTAGGTGATCAGGCGGCGGTCGATATGCGGGATCATCGCCTGCACATTGGGATGGTCGGCGCAGAGCACGGCGAAGCCGTAGAAAGGAATATTGCCGACGAACTGGGCATAGCCCTGTTTCATCGCCTCCTCGGTGCCCCAGTGGTCGAGGTGCTCGGCATCCATGTTGGTGACGACGGCGGCGACGGCGGGCAGGCGGAGAAAGGAACCATCGCTCTCATCCGCCTCCACCACCATCCAGTCGCCGGCGCCGAGGCGGGTGTTGGTGCCATAGGCGTTGATGATGCCGCCATTGATCACCGTGGGGTCGAGCTTCGCCGCCTCCAGCACGGTGGCCACCAGCGAGGTGGTGGTGGTCTTGCCATGGGTGCCGCCGATGGCGATGCCCCATTTCAGGCGCATCAGCTCCGCCAGCATCTCGGCGCGGCGGACGACGGGGATGAGGCGCTGGCGCGCCGCCGTCACCTCCGGATTGTCGCGCTTCACCGCCGTCGAGATGACGACGACCTGCGCGGCGCCGAGATTGGCCGCGTCATGCCCGACGGTGACGGGAATGCCGGCGGCGCGCAGCCGCTCGACATTGTAGCCCTCGGCGATGTCGCTGCCCTGCACCTGGTAGCCCAGATTGTGCAGCACCTCGGCGATGCCCGACATGCCGATGCCGCCGATGCCGACGAAGTGGATGGGTCCGATATTGAGCGGCAGGGCGCGCATCACGAGGCTTCCTGAAGACGGCGCGCTTCGGCGCGGGAGAGAACGAGGTCGGCCAGCCGCGCCGCGGCATCCGGCGCGGCGAGGCGCGCCGCGGCGGCGGCGGCCTCGGCCAGCGCCTCCGGCGAGTCGAGCAGGGTGGCGAGGCGCGCGGCCAGCGCCTCCGGCGTGCAGTCGGGCTGCGGCATCACCACGGCGGCGCCGCTGGCGGCCAGGGCGCGGGCATTGGCCGTCTGGTGGTCGTCGATGGCCTGCGGCAGCGGCACCAGGATGGCGCCGCGCCCGGCGCAGGCCAGCTCCGCCACGGTCGAGGCCCCGGCGCGCGCGATCACCAGATGCGCCGTGCCGTACAGCCCGGCGACATCGCCGAAGAAGGGGGCGAGTTCCGCCGGCACGCCCAGCGCCTCATAGGCGGCGCGGACGCGCGGCATGTCCTCGATGCGGCATTGCTGCACCAGGGAGAGGCGCGCGCGCAGCGGCGCCGGCAGCAGCGCGACGGCGGCGGGCACGACATCGGAGAAGATCCGCGCCCCCAGGCTGCCGCCCAGGACGAAGACGCGCAGCGGCCCCTGCGGCGGGGCGAAGCCCTGGCCGGCCAGCGCCGCCAGGGCCGGGCGCACCGGGTTGCCCACCACGGCGGTGGTGGTGCCCGCCGGCACCCGCGCCGTGCCGGCGAAGGAGAGCGCCAGCACATCGGCCCCGCGCGCCAGCAGCCGGTTGGCGCGGCCGAGCACGGCATTCTGCTCGTGCAGGATGGTGGCGGGGCGGAAGCCGCCCAGGCTGCGGAGGCTGAGGCTGCGCGCGGCCAGCAGCGGCGGCACGCAGGGATAGCCGCCAAAGCCCACCACCGCCTGCGGCCGCAGCCCGGCCAGGATGCGCCGCGCCTGCAGCGTGCCGGCGGCCAGCGCCAGCGCGCCCTGCGCCGCGCGCTGCAGCCCGCGCCCGGCCAGCCCCGCGCCCTTCAGCACGAAGCGCTCGGCATCGGCGAAGGCGGGGCTGCTGTAGTCGGCGCTGCGCGCATCGGTCATCAGCGCGATGCGCAGGCCGCGCCGCTGGAGCTCCGCCGCCAGTGCCTCGGCCGGGAAGAAATGCCCGCCCGTGCCGCCGGCGGCGATGACGATGGGCGCGTCAGGGGAGGGGGCGTCGCTCATTCCGCCTCCACCCGCGCGAGGCGGCGGCGCGTCAGCGCCAGCAGCATGCCCATGCCGAGCGCGACCGCGACCACCGAGGAGCCGCCATAGGAGATGAAGGGCAGCGTCATGCCCTTGGTCGGGATCAGGTGCAGGGCCGAGCCCATGTTGATGAAGGCCTGCAGGCCGAACTGCGTCAGCAGCCCGGTGGCGCCGAGGATGATGAACAGGTCCTTCTCCCCCAGCAGGCGCAGCAGCCCGCGCAGCACGACGAAGCCGAACAGGCCGAGGATCAGCAGGCAGACCGCCAGCCCGAACTCCTCCCCCGCCACGGCGAAGACGAAATCGGCATGGGCGTCGGGCAGCATGGCCTTCAGCCGGCCCTCGCCGGGGCCGACGCCGAGCAGCCCGCCATGGCCGAAGGCCTCCATCGCCACCTGCACCTGGTAGGTGTCGCCCGAGGCGGGGTCGAGGAAGCGGTCGATGCGGCTGCGGAAATGCGGCAGCACGAAATAGGCGCCGATGCCGCCCAGCACGCCCGCCACGCCGCAGCCCGCCACCAGGAACATGTTGATGCCGGCGACGAAAAGCTGCGCGCAGAAGACCGAGGCGACGACGATGAGCATGCCCATGTCCGGCTGCTTCACCAGCACGCCGGCCACCAGCAGGAAGGCGAGGAGGGCGCCCGCCGTGGCCTTCCAGCCGAGGCTCTTGGCCTCCGCCAGCAGCCAGGCGGCGACGACGGCGAAGCAGGGCTTGAGGAATTCGGAGGGCTGCAGCGTCATCCCCGGAATATGCAGCCAGCGCCGCGCGCCCTTGATCTCGACGCCGACGGAAAGCGTCGCCGCCGTCATCAGCAGCGCGCCCAGGAAGCCGAGCAGGGCGAGGCGCCGCACCTGCTTCACCGAGAGCAGGGAGATGGCGACCATCACCCCGGTGGCCAGGGCCAGGAAGAAGACCTGCTTCAGGATGAAGAGATCGCGCGAGGAGGCGCCGATGCGCTCCGCCACGCCCGGGCTCGCCGCCAGCAGCATGACATAGCCGAAGCCGACCAGCGCCATCAGCGCCGCCAGCGTCCAGCGGTCCACCGTCCACCACCAGCGGCCGAGGACCGAGGTATCGGCGCGGGAGAGGGCCATCACGCATCCTCCGGCAGGGCGGCGACGAGGGCGCGGAAGGCATCGCCGCGCGCCTCGAAGCCGCTGAACTGGTCAAAGCTGGCGCAGGCGGGGGAGAGCAGCACCGTCCCCACCCCCGCGGCGCGCGCGGCGGCCAGGGCGGCGGGCAGGGCGGCCTCCAGCGTGCCGGCGATGGTGGCGGGCACGCCATGGGCGGCCAGGGTGGCGGCGAAATCGCCGGCGGACTGGCCGATCAGCACGGCGGCGGCGATGCGCGGGAAGAGCGGGGCCAGGCTGTCGATGCCCCCCGCCTTCGGCACCCCGCCGGCGATCCACACCACGCGCTCATAGCTGGAGAGCGCGGGGGCCGTGCTCTCGGCATTGGTCGCCTTGCTGTCATTGACGAAGAGGATGCCGCCGCGCGTGCCGACGCGCTCCTGCCGGTGCGGCAGGCCGGGGAAGCTGGCGAGGCCCGCCGCGATGGCGGCGCGCGGCAGGCCGAGCGCCAGGGCGGCGGCGGCGGCGGCGGCGGCGTTCTGCGCGTTGTGGCGGCCGGGCAGGGCGGGGGCGGTGTCGAGGTCGGCGAGCACGCCCGCTGCGTCGCGCAGCAGCCGGCCCTCGGCCCAGACCCCGCCCGGCTGCGCGGCATGGCCGGAGACGGGGATGACGCGCCCCGTGCGGCCCTCTGCGAACCAGGGGCCCCAGGCGTCATCCAGGGCGATGATGGCGGCATCCCCCGCCTGCTGGCGGTCGAAGATATGCGCCTTGGCGGCGGCATAGCCGGCCATGTCGCCATGGCGGTCGATATGGTCCGGCGTCAGGTTGAGCTGGATGGCGACATCGAAGCGCAGCCGCGCCAGCCGCTCCAGCATGTAGCTCGACATTTCCAGCACATAGACGCCCGCGTCGCCGAGCAGCGGCAGGCCGATGGCGGCGGGGCCGAGATTGCCGCCGACGGCGCTCTCCCACCCCGCCCCGGCCAGCAGGTGGTGCAGCAGCGCCGTGGTGGTGGATTTGCCATTGGTGCCGGTGATGCCGGCGAAGCGCGCCCGGCTGCCGCTGGCGCGCACGGCGCGGAACAGCAGCTCGGCATCGCAGAGCACCGGCACCCCCGCCGCCCGCGCCGCCGCTGCGGCCGGGTGGACGCGCGGCAGGCGGTGCGGAATGCCCGGCGAGAGCAGCAGCGCGTCGAAGGGGAAGCCCGGCAGCGCCGCCGGGTCGCCCACCGGCAGGCCCTCGGCCGCGGCGGCGGCGCGGTTCTCTGCCTTGTCGTCCCAGCAGAGCAGGCTGGCGCCCCAGCCGAGCAGGCGGCGCGCCGCCGGCAGCCCGGCACGGCCCAGCCCCACCACGGCCAGGCGCTGCCCGGCGAAGGGGGTGAAGGCGGCGGGGAGGGGGGCGGCGGCGCTCATCTCAGCGGATCTTCAGCGTCGAGAGGCCGATGAGGGCCAGGATCATGGCGATGATCCAGAAGCGGATGACGATGGTGGGCTCGGCCCAGCCCTTCTTCTCGAAATGGTGGTGCAGCGGCGCCATCAGGAAGACGCGCCGGCCGGTGCGCTTGTACCAGAAGACCTGGATGATGACCGAGACCGTCTCCACCACGAAGAGGCCGCCGACGATGGCCAGCACCACCTCGTGCTTGGTGGCCACCGCCACGGCGCCGAGCGCGCCGCCGAGGGCGAGGCTGCCCGTATCGCCCATGAAGACCTTGGCCGGCGGGGCGTTGAACCACAGGAAGCCGATGCCCGCGCCGATCAGCGCCGAGCAGAACACCGCCAGCTCCGCCGTGCCGGGCACGCCGTTGAGCTGGAGATACTCGGCGAAGAGGCGGTTGCCGACGAGGTAGGAGATCAGCGCGAAGACGCCCGCGGCCAGCAGCACCGGCACGGTGGCGAGGCCGTCCAGCCCGTCCGTCAGGTTCACGGCGTTGGAGGCGCCCATCATCACCAGCATGGCGACGACGGGGAAGAGGAAGCCGAAGCCGACCAGCGCGTCCTTGAACACCGGCATGGCCAGCTTGTCGGCGAGCGCGCCGGGCATCAGCGCGGTGATCCAGAAGGCGGCGAGCAGCCCGACCCCGGCCTGCACCACCAGCTTGGCCCTGCCGGAGACGCCCTTGGTGTTGCGCTTGGTGACCTTCAGCCAGTCATCCCAGAAGCCGAGCAGCCCATAGCCCAGCGTCACCAGCAGCACGGCCCAGACGAAGCCGTTGCGCAGATCCGCCCAGAGCAGGGTGGAGGCGGTGAGGGCGAGCAGGATCAGCACGCCGCCCATGGTGGGCGTGCCCTTCTTGGTCAGCAGGTGGCCTTCCGGCCCGTCGGTGCGGATGGGCTGGCCGCCATTCTGGAAGGTGCGCAGCCAGGCGATGATGCGGGCGCCGAAGAACAGGCTGATGAACAGCGCCGTCATGCAGGCGGCGCCGGCCCGGAACGTGACGTACCGGAACAGGTTGAACAGGAAGAACCCGTCCGCATTGGAGGACAGGAGGTTGAAAATCATGGAAGCGCCCCTTCGCGCGGCGTGGGCGTCCTGCCCTGCGCCGCCGATGTCAGGCCCCGGACCACCACCGCCATGCGGCTGCCCAGGGACCCCTTGACCAGAATGACATCGCCCGGACGCACGGCCTGCCGCACCAGCGGGGCCAGTTCTTCGCTGCTGTCCCGATGCGCGCCGCGCCGGTTCTCCGGCAGGGCGTCGTACAGGCCGCGCATCAGTGCACCGCAGCAAAATACCATATCCGCCGCCGCCAGCACATCGGGGAGCAGGGATGCATGCAGCGCAGGGCCGTATTCGCCCAGCTCCCGCATGTCGCCCAGCACGGCGATGCGCCGGCCGCCGGGGCCGGGGGGCTGCACCCCCAGCACGCCGAGCCCGGCCCGCATGGCGGGGGGCTGGCCGTTATAGCTGTCGTCCAGCAGCAGGGCGGTGCCGCCCGGCAGGTCCAGCACCACCCGCCCGCCGCGCCCGGCACCGGGGCGGAAGCTCTCCAGCGCCGCCAGGAAGGCCTCCCGCCCGGCGCCCAGCGCCTCGGCCACGGCGATGGCGGCCAGGGCGTTCAGCGCCAGGTGCCGCCCCGGCGCCGCCAGCCGCAGATCGCGCGCCTCGCCGCGCAGGGAGAGGCGGGCCAGCCCGCCCTCGGCCTCGCCCTGGTAGTCCAGCAGGCGGTACTCGGCCGCCGCGTCGCTGCCGAAGGGGATGACCACCAGCCCGGCCTCCGCCGCGCGCGCGGCGAGGCGGGGGAAGCTCGCGGCATCGCGCGGCAGCACCACCGGGGCGCCGGGGGCGAGGCCCTGCAGGATGTCCGCCTTCTCCTCCGCGATCTCCTCCAGCGAGCCGAGATGGCCGATATGCGCCGCCTCCACCGTGGTGATGGCGGCGACATGCGGGCGGGCCAGCCGCGCCAGCGGGGCGATCTCGCCCCGGTGGTTCATGCCGATCTCCAGCACGCCATATTCGGCCTCGCGCGGCATGCGGGCGAGGGTGAGGGGCAGGCCCCACTGGTTGTTGTAGCTGGCCACCGCCGCATGGGTGGGCGCCAGGGCGGCGAGGCCGTGGCGCAGCATCTCCTTGGTGGTGGTCTTGCCGACGCTGCCGGTGATGGCGGCGATGCGCGCGCCGCTGCGCGCCCGCGCCGCGGCGCCGAGGGCGCGCAGCCCTTCCAGCGTCTCGCCCACGCGCAGCAGCGGCGCCCCGGGGGCGATGCCCGGCGGGTCATGGTCCACCAGCGCGGCGGCGGCGCCGCGCGCCAGCGCATCGGCCACGAAGTCATGCCCGTCCCGCGCATCGCGCAGCGCGACGAACAATTCCCCCGGCCCGGTGGCGCGGCTGTCGATGCCGACGCTGCGGATCTCCAGCCCCTCCGGGCAGGTGCCGCCGGTGGCCGCGCGCAGTTCTTCCGAGGTCCAGAGCACCGGGCTCATGCCGCCACCCCCGCCAGTTCGCGCACCACCGCCGCATCGTCGAAGGGGTGGGTGACGGTGCCGATGGTCTGGCCCGCCTCATGCCCCTTGCCCGCCACCACCAGCACATCGCCGGGGCCGAGCGCCGCCAGCCCGGCGGCGATGGCCGCCGCGCGGTCGCCGATCTCGCTGATCGCGGCGCCGCCCGCCATGCCGGCGCGCACGGCGGCGCGGATGGCCGCCGGGTCCTCGCCGCGTGGATTGTCGTCGGTCAGGATGGCGTGGTCGGCGAGGCGGGCGCAGACCTCGCCCATCAGCGGGCGCTTGCCGCCATCACGGTCGCCGCCGGCGCCGAAGACCACATGCAGCCGCCCCTCGGTATGCGGCCGCAGCGCGGTGAGCAGCCGCTCCAGCGCATCCGGCGTATGGGCATAATCGACATAGACGGCGGCGCCATGGCCGAGCCGCGCCGCCAGCTCCATCCGCCCGCGCACGCCGGTGAGGCGCGGCAGCAGCGCCGCCACCCGGTCCGCCGCCATGCCGGCGGAAACCGCCAGCCCGGCCGCCAGCATCACATTGTCCGCCTGGAAGCGGCCGGGCAGGGCCAGCATCGCCTCCACCCGGCGGCCATAGAGGTCGAGCGCCAGGAGCTGCCCATCCGGGCGGGGGGTGTGGCGCAGCAGGCGGATGGCCTCGCCCGCCTCGCCCACGGTGGCGAGCCGCAGATGCCGCCGCCGCGCCACGGCGCGCAGCGCCTCCAGCATCTCCGGCGCCATGTCGGCATTGACGACGGCGCCATCCCCCTGGTCCAGCAGCGTGTCGAACAGCCGCAGCTTGGCCGCCGCATAGGCCGCCATGCCGCCATGGTAGTCGAGATGGTCGCGCGTCAGGTTGGAGAAGCCGGCCGCCGTCAGCAGCAGCCCGTCCAGCCGGCGCTGCTCCAGCCCGTGCGAGGAGGCCTCCAGCGCCAGGCGCTGCACCCCGGCGCGGGCGAGCCCCGCCAGGGTGGCGTGCAGCGTCACCGGGTCCGGCGTGGTCTGCGACGGCGTCTCCGGGAAACCCTCCGCCCGCAGCCCGAGCGTGCCGAGCGAGGCCGCCTTCTCCCCCGCCAGGGTCCAGATCTGGCGCAGGAAATCGACCGTGCTGGTCTTGCCGTTGGTGCCGGTGACGGCGACGGCGATGGCCGGCTGCTGGCCGTGGAAGGCGGCGGCCATCTGCGCCAGGGCGCGGCGCGGGTCGGGGTCGGTCAGCAGCGGGCGCGGCGGCACGCCGGGGGGCCATTCCGTGCCCTCCGGCGCCAGGATGGCGCTCGCCCCCTGGTCCACGGCGGCGGGGATGAAGTCGCGCCCGTCGGCGCGCGTGCCGGGCAGGGCCGCAAAGAGGAAGCCGGGCCGCACGGCCCGGCTGTCGGCGGTCAGCCCGGCGATGTCGAGGCCGGGCGGGGCGCCGCCGCCCTGCTGGGGGTGCGCGCCGGGCGCCCGGCGCAGCAGGTCAGCGAGCCGCATGGGAGGGCTCCACCGCCGTCAGGCGCAGCGGCACGGGCGGCTGCAGCGTGCCCGGCGTGGCCGGGATGGGCATCAGGCCGCGCGGCACCACCGGCGGGGCGGCGTCGCCGCGCCCGGCGGGG
>NZ_JANFNY010000097.1 GCF_024437745.1 Roseomonas sp. GC11
GGGCGGGGCGGGCGGCGGCGCGGGCGGCCCGGAGGCTCACCCCCAGCCCGGTGGCCAGCAGCAGCGCCAGCAGGCCAAGGCCCAGCGCCGGATGCAGCAGCCCGAGCGCCAGCCCGCTGCCCAGTGCCACCACCAGCGCGCCCCCCGCCGGCACCAGCAGGCGGAGGTAGAGCCCGTCCAGCGCATCGACATCGGCGGTCAGCCGGTGCAGCAGCCGGGCGGGGCGGGCCAGCAGCTCCCGCGCCGCGCCGGGCGTCGCCCAGCCCTGGAACAGCCGCACCCGCAGCGCCGCCAGCACGGCCAGGGTGGCGTCATGCGTCACCAGCCGCTCGCCATAGCGCCCGGCGGTGCGCGCCAGGGCCAGGGCGCGGATGCCGGCGGCGGGGCGGAACACGTCGAAGCCGATCGCCGGGGCGCCCGCGGAAAGACCGGCGGAAAGACCGGCGGAAAGCCCCGCCAGGGCGGTGGCCGTGATGAACCAGCCCGAGAGGCCGAGCAGCGCCGCGCCGGCCAGCAGCGTCAGCGCCGAGAGGGCCGCGCCCAGCAGCAGCCGGCCGCGCTGCGCCCGCCAGAACAGGGCCAGCACCGGGAGGAGGGGGGCGAAGCGGCTCATAGGGTGATCACCCGGTCCATGCGCGCGGCCAGCGCGGGGTCGTGCGTCGCCAGCAGCAGGGTGCGCCCCTGGCAGAGGCCGAGCAGGGTTTCCGTCACCGCCGCGGCGGTCGCGGCATCGAGATGGGCGGTGGGCTCATCGGCCAGCACCAGGGTGGCGGCGGGGTCGGCCACCGCGCGGGCCAGGGCGAGGCGCAGCGCCTCGCCACCCGAAAGGCCATGGCCGCCCTCGCCCACCGGGCGGGCGGGGTCCCAGCCGGCGAGGCCGGCGAGGCGCAGGGCGCGGGCGGTGGCCTCCGCCGTCACCCCTGGCCGGCCGAGCGCCACATTGGCCCGCAGCGACCCGGCGAAGAGATGCGGCGCCTGCCCCACCCAGGCGATGCGCCGGCGCAGCAGGGCGGCATTCTCCTCATCCATCGGCCGGCCATCGAGGCGGATCTGCCCGGCCTCCGGCACCGCCAGCCCGGCCAGCAGCGCCAGCAGGCTCGACTTGCCGGCGCCGCTCGGCCCCAGCAGGGCGACATGCTCGCCGGGCCGGATCTCCAGGGAAACATCCTCCAGGGCCGGGGCGGCGGCCCCGGCATGGCGGAAGCGCAGCCCCCGCACCGAAAGACCGGGCGGGCGGGTGGAGGCCGGCGCGGGCGCGCCATCCAGCGCGCCGGGCAGGCGGGGGGCGGGCGCGGCCAGGGCACGCAGCGCGGCCAGCGCCGCCTCGCCCGCCGCGCGGTCATGCCACGCGGCGCACATCTCGCGCAGCGGCTCGAAGAAGGCGGGGGCGAGCAGCAGGATGAACAGCCCCTCGCCCAGCGAAAGCTGCCGGCCCCAGCTGCCGAAGCGGATCTCCCCCAGCAGGTGGAAGCCGATCGAGACCGCCACCAGCGCCACGCCGAGCGCCGAGAACAGTTCCAGCACGGTGGAGGAGAGGAAGGCGATGCGCAGCACCGCCATGGTGCGGGCGCGCAGGCTCTCCGCCTGGAGCCGCAGCCGCTCCGCCGTCGCCGCGCTGGCACCCAGGGCGCGGATGCTGGCCAGCCCGCGCAGCCGGTCGAGCAGGAAGCTGTTCATGCCGCCGAGTTCCAGCATCTGCGCCTCGCTCGCCGCCTGGGCGCGCCAGCCGATCAGCGCCATGAAGAGCGGGATGAGCGGCGCCGCCAGCAGCAGCGCCAGCGCGGCGGACCAGGAGAAGGGCAGCACCGCCAGCAGGATGGCCGGCGGCACCAGGGCCGCGCGCAGCCGCGCCGGGCGGAAGCGCAGCAGATAGGGCAGCACCGCATCCGCCTGCTCCACCAGCAGGCTGGCGGCGGCACCGGAGGCCGGGCGCGTGGCGTCGAGCGGTGAGCGCGTGGCCAGGGCTGTGAGCGCCCCGGCCCGCAGCCCGGAGAGCAGGGCGCGCGCGGCGGCGAAGACCCGCCGCCCGCCCCAGGCCTCCAGCCCGGCGCGGGCCAGGCCGAGCAGCAGCACCAGCGCGGCGGGCCAGAGCGTGGCCTGCACGCCTTCCCCCGCCGCGATGCCCTGCACGGCGAAGGCCAGCAGCCCCGCCTGGGGCAGCCAGAGCAGCGCCGCCAGCGCCTGCACCAGCGCGCCCCGCCGCAGGGCCGGGGGCACGGAGGGCGCGCCCCGGCGCCGTGGCGCGGGGGCGGAGGCAGGCCGTGCCTCCGTCGCGGGCCGTGTCGCCACGCCTTCTGGCGCGGGGCCGGGGTGCAGATCGGGCATCGGAGGCAGACTCTCCCGCAGCGGGACTCACCGGAATCCCTGACGACTGGGGGGCTTCTAGGCCCGCCGGCCGCGCTCTTCCTTGCGCTGCATCAAGTCTAGAAGATGAGTCTTATATAATCCGTTGTCGCCCCGAATCAGTGTGTTGCGGCCTGGTTTGACGCCTCCGCCCGGCCCGCCTAAGCCTTGACCCGGAACGATCAGGCCTGAGGCTGCTTGAGAATACGGCCGCGCTCTTGAGAGGGGCTTCGCCCCTCTCAAACGCACCCCACCAAAGGCCTGAGGCCTTTGGAAACCCTTTCTGAAGGCGGGTGCAGGGAGCCCTGCTCCCTGCCCAAGGGAAAGAAAGGGGGAGTTTGAGGGGGCAAAGCCCCCCTCAAGGCCCGCAGGCTCAAACAGCCTCTCAAAACGACAAGGAATCCGGCATGGGGGAAACCGTGACAGACAAGCAGGGACAGGCACCGCCGGCCCTGATCGCGCTCGACTGGGGCACCTCCAGCTTCCGCGCCTTCCTGATGGATGCCTCCGGCACGGTGCTGGCCCAGGCCGCCGGGCCGGAAGGCATCCTGCACCTGCCCCGCCCGGGGGCGGAGGGCTTCGCCGAAGTCCTGGCCGCGCGCTGCGGCCCCTGGCTGGCGCGCTGGCCCGGCCTGCCCGTGGTGGCGGGCGGCATGGTCGGCAGCGCCCAGGGCTGGCGCGAGGCCCCCTATGCCCCTTGCCCCGCCGACCCCGCCACCCTGGCCCGCGCCGCGGTCGAGGCCACCACGCCCGCGGGGGTGCGGGTGCTCATCGCCCCCGGCCTGCTGCACGCCCCGCCCGGCGCCCCGCCCGACGTGATGCGCGGCGAGGAAATCCAGATCGCCGGCGCCCTGCGCGCGCAGCCCGCCCTGGCCGCCCGCGCCCGCTTCATCCTCCCCGGCACCCACAGCAAATGGGTGGAACTGGAGGAGGGGCGCATCACCGGCTTCGCCACCTACATGACGGGCGAGCTCTTCGCCGTGCTGCGTCACCATTCGCTGCTCGGGCGGTTGATGACGGAGGTGGCGCCGGGCGCGGAAGAAGCCGCCGCCGCCTTCGCCCAGGGGCTGGACCTCGCCCGCGCCAGCGGCCCCGGCGACCTGCCGCACCAGATCTTCGCCGCCCGCAGCCTCGGCCTGACCGGGCGCATGGCCCCGGCCGCCCTGGCGGAATTCCTCTCCGGGCTGCTCATCGGGCATGAGGTGGTGTCCGGCCTCGCCCGCACGGAGGGCACGGCGCCGCTGGTGCTGATCGGCGAGGCGGGGCTGTGCCGCCGCTACGCCACGGCCCTCGCCGCCTTCGGCGCCCCCGCGCCGCTGCCGCTGGGCAACACCGCGCCCGCCGGGCTGTTCCATTTTGCCGTGGCGGCCGGGCTGGTCGCCGCCGGGGAGACCACGCCATGACCACCTCGCCCCATGCGCCACGCTTCGATGCCGCCCTGGCCGCGCTGCCCCTCATCGCCATCCTGCGCGGCCTGCGCCCGGAGGAGGCGGAGCCGGTGGCCACCGCCCTCTACGCGGCGGGCTTCCGGCTGATCGAGGTGCCGCTGAACTCGCCCGAGCCCTTCGCCAGCATCGCCGCCATCCGCCGCCTGCTGCCGGCGGAGGCGCTGGTCGGCGCCGGCACGGTGACGCGGGAGGAGGAGGTGGCGCGCCTCGCCGGTCTCGGCGCCGAGCTGGTGGTGATGCCCCATGCCGATACCGCGGTGATCGCCGCCGCCGCGCGGACCGGGCTGCTCTGCACGCCCGGGGTGGCGACGCCCACCGAGGCCTTCGCCGCCCTCGCCGCCGGGGCCACGGCGCTGAAGCTCTTCCCGGCCGAGCTGGTCGGGCCGCCGGTGGTCAAGGCCATCCGCGCCGTGCTGCCGGCGGGGACGCGGCTGCTGCCGGTGGGGGGCATCACGCCCGCGACCATGCAGCCCTTCCTGGCGGCGGGGGCGGCGGGCTTCGGCCTCGGCTCCGCGCTCTACGCGCCGGGGATGAGCGCCGCCGAAGTGGGGGAGAGGGCGCAGGGCTTCGCCGCCGCCTGGCGGGCGCTGCGCACGGCGTGAGGGGAGCGTGAAAAAGGCCAGGGAAGGCTCTGCCTTCCCTGGACCCATCCGCCAGGACGCGGGCGTCCTGGACCTCCATCAGGGTCAGGTCAGGCCGAGGAAGGTCAGAAGGGAAAGGCCCGCGCCGGCCAGGCCCAGCCCGCCCCCGAGCCAGACCAGCAGCCCCGCCCCGGTGATGATCGCCGCCGAACCCAGCACGATGGCCAGCTGCAGCATCGCCGCGGCGAGATCGTAATGGCCGTCCCGCCGCATCGCCTCGTCGCGCGCCTGCTCCGTGGCCTTGGCGCGGGCCATCAGCTCGCGCCGGCCCTCCTGCGTCTCGGGCTCGCTCTCCCAGCGCTCGATGCTGGCGCGCCAGCGGCCCAGCATGGCCTCGGCCTCCGCCTCCCGCCCCGGGGCGGGGGTGAGCAGCGGCAGCAGGTCCGACAGGCCGCGCAGCGTCGTCTGCCGCACCGTCTTGGCCTGGAAGAAGGCCCAGAGATTGGCCCCCTCCACATTGCGCATCTGCGCTTCCGACTTGGCGTCGTCCCCCGCCACCTCGGTCAGGGCCAGCGCCAGCGCCAGGGCGGCGATCAGCAGGGCGACGCGCTTGTTGCCTTGGGGCTCTTCCATCGTCTCGGCCGGATTGTCCATGCTTGCCTTCCCCGTATCGTGGGATGGCGGGCGATTAGACAAGCGCGGCCCTGGCCGCAAGGGGAGCGGCGGGGCACCCCGCCGCCCCGCCCGCTCAGGCGATGATGCGGCTGTCGCTCAGCCCGCCCGTATAGCCCTGGAGGAACAGCAGTTCCTGGGCCGCCATCGCGCTGCCCAGCCCGTCGGCATCGACCATCACCGACAGGCCGCGCGAGGTCTGCGCCGTCTTGACCCAGCCATCCGCCATGGCCGTGCTGCCCTTGTAGCCCAGCCCGTCGAGCAGGCCGGAAAGGTCCAGGATGTCCTGCTGCGAGAAATCGGTGATCACATCGCCCTTATCCTCCATCCGGGCATAGATGAAGACATCGGCGCCGGCGCCGCCCTTGATGACATCCGCGCCACGCCCGCCGGAGATGCGGTTGGACAGCGCATTGCCGGTGATGGTGTCGTTGCCGTCGCCGGTGAAGAGGTTTTCGATCAGCGTGCCGGCGGCGATCGTCAGGCTCTTGCCCAGCACCACGCTCTTCGCACCGGCATTCATGTCGATCTGCACCGCGCTCTTGATGGCGGCGAAGTTCATCGTGTCGATGCCGCCATCGAGGTCGCGCAGCACGGCGCGCTTGCTGTCCGCCCCCAGCGTGGCGAAGGCATCCGTGTAGATGTAGAGATCGTTGTTGCCGATGGCATCGCCGATGAAGTCGAGCTTCCAGGAATTCAGCGTTCCGGTGAAGCCGGAGGCGGCATCCTGCACCTTCAGCGTCCAGGTGCCGGTCACGCCCTCGCCCCAGAAATGCACGCTGTCCATGGTGAACTTCAGCGTGGTCGAGCCGGTGCCGCCGCTGCTGAGGCCGGCGCGGCTCATCAGCACGCTTTCCGTGCCGGTGGGCGAGACCAGCGTCAGGACCAGATCGCTCATCCGGGCATGGCTGAGATCGACCGTCACCTCGACGCGGTCGATCTCCAGATCCGCGCTGCCCACCTTGATGGTGCTGCTGGCCGTGCCGGCATCCTGCAGGGCGAGCTTGGCCGTGCTGCTGGCGGAGAGCTTCGCCGCATTGTCGAAGGTGGATTTCGACTGCCAGGTCTCGGCCAGCCGCACGGCGGCATGGGCATCCACCAGGCCGAAGCCGAAATCGTGGTTATAGGTCAGGCCGCCGCCATTCCAGTCGGTCGCGCCATTGGTCCGCGCCGTGGTCAGGAAGGAGGCCGTCTTCTGCGCCGAATAGGCCAGGATCTCCTGCACGTCGCGGTAGCCGAGGCCGGAATTGGCCTCCAGCATCAGCGCGATGACGCCGGAGACGACGGGGGCGGCGAAGGAGGTGCCGCTGACGGCGGCGAAATCGCCGCTGACATAGCCGCTGCTGCCCGTGCGGTCGGTGGTGACGACGCCGACGCCCGGCGCGGAAATCAGGATCGCCGCGCCCGGCGTGCTGAAGGAGGCGATGGCGCCATTCTGGTCCGTCGCCCCCACCGCGATGGCATAGGGCGAGTTCTGGAAGTCGTGGTAATTGACGTTCTGGCCGGAGGCGCGGTCATTGCCGGCGGCGAAGACGAAATTCGTCCCCAGCCCGCCGCGTCCGTAGCGCACGGCGTCTTCCATCGCCTTGCCATGCTGGGCGAAGGTGATGCTGGAAAAATTATCGCCGAAGACGCCGCCATAGCCCCAGCTATTGTTCACCACGTCGAGCGAGCGGGCGGCCTTCAGCGCCTCCAGGATCTCGGAGGTGGAGGTGTTGGTGCCGAAGCTGACCTGATAGCCCACCAGCCCCGCGCCCCAGGCGACGCCGCTGCCGCCATAGGCATTGTTGTAGGCGGCGCCGATGACGCCGGCGACCGCCGTGCCATGGTTGTGCGTGCCGTCGACGGGGGCGGCGTCATTGTCCTTGCGGACGAAGTCGCGGTCCAGCGCGGTGCGGTAATTCGCCGCGAGGTCGGCATGGGTGTACTGGAAGCCGTCATCGATGATGCCGACCAGCACGCCCCGCCCGCTGTAGCGGCCCCACACGCTCTGCACGTCGATGCCGGTATTGGCATTGGCGATGTGCCACTGGCTGCCCGCCAGCGGGTCCGCCCCCGTCGCGGAGAGCTGCGCGCCGGCCTCCGCGGCGCCCCCTGCCGCGATCCCCGCCGGGCCGCCGGCCACGTGGCCGCGGGCCTGGGGGAGACTGAAGAAAACCGGCTCGTCCATGGCCAGGCCATCCTGCCCTTGCGAGGCATTCGCCCGGTCCCGCAGCCCAGAGATTTGCCGCATGCGCCAGCCCTGTTGTTGATCGGGGCCGAGTATGGGCAGGAGAAGGGTTAACGTTCCGACAAGACGAGGGACGGTTTTTCGGAAACTGTCGCGGAAACCGAGGCGTCGTCTCTTCTGGCGCGAGGTGCGCAAGGCTTATCGAAAGTCTGTCTGATGGTGGGTGCAGGGGACCCTGTCCCCTGCTGGGGGAGTTTGAGGGGGCAAAGCCCCCTCACTGGAAGGCTGAGCATCAGGGCAGGTTGTCGCGCACGAAAATGCCGATGCGGATGCGTTCCTGCTCCGGCAGCACCGGCTCGCGCAGCGCCTGGGCCAGCAGCAGCCGCGCTGCGGAACGCACCTCATGCCCGGCATCCTGCGCGATGCAGGCATCCAGCGTGCCCTCCAGCAGGAAGCGGCGGGTATGCGGCGTCAGCTCATGGCCGATATAGACGATTCCGTCCGCGCGCCCGGCCTGTTCCAGCGCCGCCACCACGCCGCGATGCCCGGCGCCGATATTGTAGAGCCCGCGCAGCCCCGGTGCCTGCTCCAGCAGCCGCTGCACCAGGGTGGCGTTGCGGCCATTATCGTCGCGCCCCTCCAGCACCGGCAGCAGGGTGAGGCCGGGGAAATCGCGTTCCATCACCTGGGCGAAACCGAAATAGCGCTCCGCATGGTCACGCAGCGAGAGCGAGCCGGCGAGGACGCCGATCGCGCCGCCCCGCCCGCCGAGGAAGCGGCCCATCAGCGTCGCCGCGGTGCGGCCGGCGGCGGCATTGTCGATGCCGACATAATGCAGCCGCCGCGCCGAGGGCACGTCCGAGACCAGGGTGACGACGGGCACGCCACGCGCCGCCAGCTCGTCAATGGCATGGCGCACGCGGGGGTGGTCCAGCGCCACCACGGCGACGCCGTCGCACCCGGCCGGGATCGCCTCCAGCCGCCGCGCCAGCGTGCCGGGGTCGAAGACATCGGTGCGCTGGATCTCAAGCCCGGCGCGCTGCGCCGCCAGCCAGTCGCGCAATTGCAGCGCCTGCTCCTCCAGCTGGGCGAAGAAGCTGTTGCTGCCGCTGGGCAGCAGGAAGAGGAAGCGGTGGAAGCGGTTGCGCGCCAGCCGCGCCGCCGCCGGGTCGGGGCGGTAGTTCAGCCGCTGCACCGCCGCCTGGACGCGGCTTTCCGTCCGCGCCCGCACGCCGGGGCGGCGGTTCAGCACCCGGTCCACCGTCGCCAGCGAGACGCCGGCCTCGCGCGCCACATCCTCGAGGGTCACACGAGAGGGAGGCAGGTTCATAAGACAAGCTCTAGCGCGTTTTCTGAGGTGCGCAACTCATTTTGGATCGCTACACTCCCGCATCGAGGCCCCGCAGAGGGCCCGTCCAGGAAAGCAGGGGGAGGGCAGGGCCTTGGCCTTGTTGCAGCTGCGCGATATCGGCAAGGAGTTCGGCGCCATCCGCGCCCTCGGCGGGGTGGACCTCACCCTGCACCGGGGTGAGGTGCTGGGGCTGATGGGCGACAATGGCGCCGGGAAATCCACCCTGGTGCGCATCATGGCCGGCAATTTCCGCCCCAGCCACGGCACCATGCATTTCAACGGCCGCCCGGTGGAGTTCCACCGGCCCGCCGATGCCCGTGATGCCGGGATCGAGGTGGTCTACCAGGACCTCGCCCTGGCGGATAATCTGACGGCCGCGGCCAATGTCTTCCTCGGGCGCGAACTGCGGCGCGGGGTCTGGCCTTTCCGCCTGCTCGACCACGCGGCGATGCAGCAGCGCGCGGCGGAGCTGTTCCAGGAGCTGAAATCCGAGACCCGGCCCGGCGACCTCGTGCGCCAGATGTCGGGCGGGCAGCGCCAGGCGGTGGCCATCGCCCGCACCCGGCTGGCCGATGCCCGCCTCGTCATCATGGACGAGCCCACCGCCGCCATCTCCGTCCGCCAGGTGCATGAGGTGCTCGACCTCATCCAGCGCCTGCGCGACCGCGGCATCGCCGTCATCCTCATCAGCCACCGCATGCCGGATGTCTTCACCGTCTGCGACCGCGTGGCGGTGATGCGGCGCGGCCGCAAGGTGGCGGACAAGCCGATCGGCCAGACCAGCCCGGAAGAGATCACGGGCCTCATCACCGGCGCGCTGGAGGTGGCATGAGCACCGGCCTGCACTTCACCAATGTCGGCCGTGCCCCCTGGCACCGGCGCGGCTTCTTCGCCAGCCAGACCTTCTATGTGGCGGTGGCCTTCGCGCTGATCGCCCTCGGCATGGCCATCCTCTCGCCGATCTTTCTCTCCGGCGGCAATCTCTACAACATCTCGAAGAACTTTTCCTTCGTTGCCATCGTCGCCCTTGGCGTCACGCTGGTCATCGTCACCGGCGGCATCGACCTCTCGGTGGGCTCGACCATGGCGCTCGTCGCCCTCGTCACCGTCATGACGCTGAACGCGGTGGCCGGGCGATTCTCCGGGCTGCCCGGGCTGGCGCTCGGCGCCGCGCTGTGCGCCGGGCTCGCCACCAGCCTCGCCATCGGACTGATCAACGGGGTGCTGGTGGCGAAGGTCGGGCTCTCCCCCTTCGTCACCACCCTTGGCATGCTCTCCATCGCGCGCGGCCTCTGCTACGTCATCACCGACGGGCGCGGCCAGGCGCCGCAGGGCGATGATGCGGAGCTGCTCTACAGCCTCGCCGACGGGCAGCTCCTCGGCCTGCCCATGCCGGTGGTCTATCTGCTGGTGCTGGCCGGGTTGCTGGGGCTGGTGCTGCACCACAGCGCCTGGGGCCGGCATCTCTTCGCCATCGGCGGCAATGAGCGCGCGGCGCGGCTCTGCGGCGTGCGCGTCGATGCGGTGAAGATCTCGGCCTATGTGCTCTCCGCCCTCGCCGCCGGCTTCGCCGGGGTGCTGATGGCGGGCTGGCTCGGCTCCGTGCCGGCCAACCTCGCCTTCGGCTACGAGCTGCGCATCATCGCCGCCTCGGTCATCGGCGGCGCCAACCTTGCCGGCGGCGCCGGCGGGCCGCTCGGCGCCGTGCTCGGCTCGGCACTGATCGAGGTGATCCGCAACGGGCTCGTCCTCGGCAAGGTCAGCCCCTACTGGCAGGATACGCTGATCGGCCTGATCATCATCCTGGCGGTGCTGGTGGACCGCCTGCGCGCCCGCCGCGCCGGCTGAGACAACACGAAGAAACCTGAACGCAGAACAGGGAAGAACAGGGATGACACGTCGCCTCCTCCTCGCCGCGCTGGCGCTCGCCTGCCTCACCGGCGGTGCCGCCACTTCCACCCCCGCCGCGGCACAGCAGCGCTACCGCTTCGCCATCGTGCCCAAGGCCATGAACAACCCCTTCTTCGACCTCGCCCGCGATGGCTGCCGCGCCCGCGCCGCCGAGCTCGGCAATGTCGAATGCGTCTATCTCGGCCCCGTCGAGCACGAGCCGGCGACGCAGACCCAGATCATCCAGGACCTCATCACCCAGCGGGTGGACGGGCTGGCCATCTCCGTGTCCGATGCCGCCGCCTCCCGCCGCGTCATCCAGCGCGCGGTGGAGGCGGGCATCCCCGTCATCACCTTCGATGCCGATGCGCCGCAGAGCCAGCGCCAGGCCTATATCGGCACCGACAATCTGGAATTCGGCCGCGCCCTCGGCCGCCAGCTCGTCGCCCTGCGGCCGCGCCCGGGCAGCTACGCCATGGTCTCCGGCGGGCCCGCCGCGCTGAACCTCAATGACCGCGTCAAGGGCGTGCGCGAGGTGCTCCAGGCCGCCGGCTGGACCGAGGTGCCCGGCTCCCCCACCTTCTGCAATGACGACCAGGCGCTGGCCGTGCAGCAGATGGCGGACCTGCTGACGGCCAACCCGCGCCTCGACGCCATCGTGCCGGTGGGCGGCTGGCCCATGTTCGTGCCGCAGGCCTTCAGGTCCTTCGTCGATAACAACCGCGCCCGGCTGGAGGAGGGCGCCCTGACCCTGGTGGTGGCGGATACGCTGCGCGTGCAGCTCGAATTGCTGCGCGATGGCTATGCCTCCGCCCTGGTCGGCCAGCGGCCCTATGAGATGGGGCAGCGCGCCATGGATGCCCTGCTGGCCCTCAAGAAGGGCGAGAAGGTGCCGGAGATCACCCATGTCGGCGTCGATCTGGTGACGCGCGACAAGGCCGCCGCCATGCTGCGCTGAGGGATGGGCTTCCAGGCCGTCGCGCGGTCTTGAGAGGGGCTTGGCCCCTCTCAAACTCTCCCCACCAAAGGCCTGAGGCCTTTGGAAACCCATCAGGGCGTTCCATCTGATGGAGGGGGTGGAGGGGAAAGTCTTCTTCAGCTTGAGGGGCGTCAGCTTTTTTCACGCCGGATGGCGCTGGGCGGGCGGCGATAGACCTCGGCGAAGACGGCGTTGAAGCGCCGCAGGCTGCCGAACCCGGCCCGCAGGGCGATCTCCGTCATGCCGAGATCGCTGCCGCTCAGCAGCCGCTTGGCCCGCTGCACGCGCGCGGTGCGCGCCACGGCCGAGGGCGTGGCCCCCAGATGCCGCGTGAAAAGCCGCCGTAGATGCCGCTCCGTCATCCCGAGCCGCGCCGCCAGCGCCGCGACCGAGGCGCCCTCGCCATCCAGCGCGCCCTCCTCGGCGATCAGGCGCAGCGCCCGCTCCACCGTGGCCCGGCTGCCCTTCCAGGCGGCGCAGAAGGGCGCCGTCTCGGGCCGGCAGCGCAGGCAGGGGCGGAACCCCGCCGCCTCCGCCGCCGCCGCACTCGGCACGAAGAGCACATTGCGCCGCAGCGGCAGCCGCACCGGGCAGACGCAGCGGCAATAGATCCCCGTTGTCCGCACGCAGACGAAGAATCGCCCGTCAAAGGCCGGGTCACGCCGTGCCCAGGCCGCTTCCCAGGCCGTCCCCGCGGCCTCCTGCATGCTGTCTCTCCCTGCGCCTCGCGCCCTGCCTGCCGGGCGACGTATATCAGGTGGAGCCGCCCGCCGGGCCGCAAGCCGGAAGGATGAGGTCCGATTCCGGCGAGGCAGGAACGGCCCGATGCGCCATCTCTCCCAGACCACCCCCGCAAGGTTCCCCGTATGTCCGAAGCCCGCGCCATGGGCCCCTCCGAATGGGGGATGCTCGGCCTGCTCTCGCTCCTCTGGGGCGGGTCCTTCTTCTTCTCCAAGGTTGCCCTGGCGGAATTGCCGCCGCTCACCGTGGTGCTGGCGCGTGTCGCCCTGGCCGCCCTGGCGCTGCGCCTCTTCCTGGCGCTGCGCGGCATTCCCGTGCCGGCCACGGCGGCGGCGTGGCGGGCTTTTCTCGCCATGGGGCTGCTCAACAGCCTCATCCCCTTCACCCTGATCTTCTGGGGGCAGGGCTTCATCAGCAGCGGGCTGGCCTCCATCCTCAACGCCACCACCCCTGTCTTTTCCATCCTCGTGGCCCGCTTCGTGGCGCGGGAGGAGGGCCTGCCCCTCAACCGGGTCGCCGGCATCGCCCTGGGCCTCGCGGGGGTGGCGCTGCTGCTGGGCGGCGCGGCCTTCCGCGGGGCGGAGGGCGGCCTGCCGGGCATCCTGGCCTGCCTGGGTGCCGCGCTGTTCTACGGCTTCGCCAATTCCTACGGGCGGCGCTTCCGGGCGATGGGCATCAGCCCCGCCCAGGGCGCCTTCGGGCAGATCGCGGCCACGGCCCTCCTGGCCCTGCCGCTCGCCCTGGCCATCGACCGGCCCTGGCGCCTGCCGGCCCCCGCCGCCCCCGTCTGGGCCGCCCTGGCGGGGCTGGCTCTGCTCTCCACGGCGCTGGCCTATATCCTGTTCTTCCGGCTCATCGCCACGGCGGGGGCCACCAATACCTCGCTGGTCACGCTGCTGGTGCCGGTCAGCGCCATCCTGCTCGGCGCCGGCATTCTGGGGGAGCGGCTCTCGCCCTTCCACCTGGGTGGCATGGCCCTGATCGGCCTCGGGCTGCTGGCGCTGGATGGGCGGCTTCTCCGCCGGCGCGGGAGAGGGCATGATGGCGCGCCCGCACCGGCCTCTTCCCATCCCGGCGCGCCAACGATTGCGCGACCCCCTGCACAGGACACCCCGCCATGAGCGACGAGTTGGAGATCTACCGCCATCAGGGCTTCGCCACCCCGCTCGGCCTCGGCCAGGCGCCGGCCGTGCTGGTCATCGACTTCGTCCACGGCTTCACCGACCCGGCGCATTTCGGCGGCGGCAATATCGGCCCCGCCATCGCCCGCACCGTCGAGCTTCTCGCCCTCGCCCGCGCCCGTGGCTGGCCGGTGGCGCATACCCGCGTGGTCTATGCCGAGGATGGCTCGGATGGCGGCGCCTTCGCCATGAAGGTGCCCGCCCTGCTGAAGCTCACCGAGCATAGCCCGCTCAGCCAGATCGTGCCGGAACTGACCCCCGCGCCGGGGGAAACCGTCTTCCGCAAGCAGCACGCCAGCGCCTTTTTCGGCACCACCCTGGCGGCGTGGCTGGCCTTCCGGCGGGTGGACACGCTGCTCGTTGCCGGCTGCACCACCAGCGGCTGCGTGCGCGCCAGTGTCGTCGATGCCTCCGCCCACGGGATGCGGCCTGTCGTCATCACCGATTGCGTGGGGGACCGCGCCATCGGGCCGCATGAGGCCAATCTTTTCGATATGGGGCAGAAATACGCGGATCTGATGAGCCTGGAGGAACTGCGCGGCGCCCTGGCGCGCAACACCGAGGCCGAGGTGGTTTGAAAATACGGGGCGCCTGTGGCCTTGAGGGGGCTTTGCCCCCTCAAACTCCCCCAGCAGGGGACAGGGTCCCCTGCACCCGCCTT
>NZ_JANFNY010000098.1 GCF_024437745.1 Roseomonas sp. GC11
CTGCACGGCCGGGGCGGGCAGCGGCGCCGGCACGCTGCGCGGCGCCGTGGCGGCGGCCAGGGCGGCGGCGGTGGCGGCGGCCATCGCCATGTTGCCGGCGGGAGTGCCAGGGGAGGTCCCGGGGGAGGTCCCGGGGGCGGCCGCCGGGGCGGGCAGGGCACCACCGGCCGGGCGCGCCGCCAGCGCCGTGTTCGGCGCCGTGCCGAACAGGCTCACCGGCCCGGCGAAAGCCACCGCCTGCGGCAGGCGCCGCTCCAGCTCCGGCATGCGGACGAACTGGGTGGGCTGCATCGCCTCCAGCGGCAGGTGCTTCTGCGCCACCTGGCGCAGCCGCTCCGGCTCGTTCAGCAGGGCCCATTCGGCGCGCAGCACCTGGCTGCGCTCGCGCGCCGCCTCGATGCGCTTGTTGAGGTCGCGCAGCTCGCGGTCCAGCTGCGTCGCCGCCTCCTCCGCGCGGTAGACGTGCCAGCCCACCAGGCTGAAGGCGGCGATGGCAACCACGGTCAGGGGGCGGAACATCAGGCCGTCTCCAGTTTCTCAAGGGCCCGCAGGCGGGCGGAGCGGGCGCGCGGGTTGGCCGATGTCTCGGCCTCCCCCGGGCGCTGCGCGTTGTTGGCCACCAGCCGGAAGGCGGGCTTCGCGGCCCCGCCGAGCAGGGCCGAGGGATCGTGGCGCGAGGCGCCGGGGCCGCGCCCCGCCGCCTGCTGCATGAAGCGCTTGACGATGCGGTCCTCCAGCGAGTGGAAGGCCACCACCACCAGCCGCCCGCCGGGCGCCAGCAGCCGCGCCGCCGCGGCCAGGCCGCGCTCCACCTCGCCCAGCTCGTCATTCACCTTGAGCCGCAGCGCCTGGAAGGAGCGCGTCGCGCTGTCGATGCCCGAAGGGTCGCGCGGCATGACGGAATGGATGATCTGGCGCAGCCGGCCGGTGGTCTCGATGGGCGCCTCGCGCCGCGCGGCGACGAGGGCGCGGGCGATGCGGCGGGAATGCCGCTCCTCGCCCAGCTGCCACAGGATGTCGGCCAGCTCGGCCTCCGGCAGGCCGTTCACGAGATCGGCCGCCGAGGGGCCGGCCTTCTCCATCCGCATGTCGAGCGGGCCGTCGAAGCGGAAGGAGAAGCCGCGCTCCGCCTGGTCGAGCTGGAAGGAGGAGACGCCGAGATCCAGCACCACCCCGTCCAGCGCGGTGACGCCGCGCTCGGCCAGGCGGTCCTGCATCTCGCCGAAGCGGCTTTCCACCAGGGTCAGGCGCCCCGGGAAGGCGGCCAGCAGCGCCTGGCCGCGGGCGATGGCGTCCGGGTCGCGGTCGAAGGCATAGAGGCTGCAGGCGGCGCGGCCGAGGATGGCGCGGGCATAGCCGCCGCCGCCGAAGGTGCCATCCACATAGGTGGCGCCGTCGCGCGGGGCGAGGTTGTCCAGCACCTCGGCCAGCATCACCGGGACATGGCCGCCGCTCATGCCGCGCCCCCCGCCGGGCGGGTGCCCGGGCGCAGCGCCGGCAGGGTCAGGGCGCGCTCACGGGCGCGGGCCCGCGATTCCTCCACATGCCGCTTCGCCGCCTCCGGCTCCCAGAGCTGGAAGATGCGGCCCAGGCCGAGGAAGGTGATCGTCTCCCCCAGCCCGGCATGGGCAATCAACTCTTCGGGCAGCATGATCCGTCCTTCGCCATCGGGGCGCATGGGGTGGGCATCCGCGAACAGGGCCGCGGCCATGTCGTCCTGGGCGTCGGAAAAGATGTCGAACTGGTCGATCCCGCCCGCCATTTCCTCGAAGGCCGGCAGGGGCCAGGCCTCGATGCAGGTGGCGCGGTGGGAGGGGCGCAGCACCATCTCCTCGGTCCCGAGGCGGGCGAGCTCCGCGCGGAAGGGCGCCGGGACGGAAACGCGCCCCTTGCGGTCCAGCCGATTGGTGTGAGTGCCCATGAACCGGGTCATCGATGCCGCCCTGTCCCCCTGCGGCGGTGATCACGCGCTCCGGCCGGTAAGCGGCCGGCAGGGCCCCCCGACCCCGCCGGCTCACCCGACCATCCCCTTCACGGATCCCTCGCCCCCCCGAGCAACGGATCGTTCATGGGATGAGGTGGGATATCATGGGTTGAGTTTGGGCAGCAAGGGCAAAACCGGTTGTACCCCCCACCCCAAAGACAACAAAAACATGATTCTAGCGCGCAAAGCGGGCTTTGCGTCTGATCACTGTTCGGTTTGTGAGGGAAGGGGGGTAGAGCGTCAGACGGCCTGTAAGCCGGGTTCTGTCCATCCCCTCCGGCATGCCGGGGAGATGAGGCGACCATTCCTCTGGGACATGCCTCGCGGCATGCCTCTCGCGGCCAACCCGGGTGGCGGGACGGGAACGTCCCCGCGGCCGAGTCCCTCACGGAACTCCCGCCGGCCACCCCTATTCGGCCTTGCTCCCGGTGGGGTTTACCGTGCCACCCCTGTTGCCAGGGGCGCGGTGCGCTCTTACCGCACCGTTTCACCCTTACCGGGGCGGCAAGCCGGCCCGGCGGTCTGATTTCTGTGGCACTATCCCTGGGGTCGCCCCCGCCGGCCGTTGACCGGCACCGTATTCCCGTGGAGCCCGGACTTTCCTCCAGCCCCGGGACCTGCCCGGAACCAGCGGCCGCCCGGCCGTCTGACGCGGCGCCGATGTGCGCCGCAGCGCAGCACAAGTCAACGGGGTGGAACCCCCGGTTGTGCATGAAAAGTTAAAAATCAGCCGCCGCGTTCGGCCAGCTCCGCCACCGCCTCGAGTCGGGCCAGGGTGCCCGCATCGGGCTCGCCCGTCACCGCTTCCGGCCGCCAGTGGCGCTGGAAGGCCACCAGGGCGAGGTGCGGCCGCGCCGGGTCCAGCGGATAGCCGATTCGGCCCAGCAGTTCCGCCGCCCGCGCCGCGCCGCCGGCGGGCAGGGAGGTGCCGCCGCCCGGCACCCCCTCCGGCCAGAGGCCGATGCCATTGGCCGCCAGCCCCTCCCAGTCGAACAGCTCGCCCGGGTCCTGCTTGCGGTCGGGGGCGATGTCGCTATGGGCCACTACATTGCGCGCCGGGATGGGGTGGCGGCCCAGCAGGTCCAGGCACAGCTCCGCCACCGCCGCCATCTGCAGGGCGGGGAAGGGGCGGTAGCCCCATTCATGGCCGGGATTGACGATCTCGATGCCCAGGCTGCGCCCGTTCAGCAGGCTGTGGCCGCGCCAGAAGGACTTCCCGGCATGCCAGGCGCGGCACGACTCGGGCACCAGCCGCCAGATCAGCCCATCCTCCTCCACCACATAGTGGCTGGAGACGGGGGGGAGGGGTGCCGGCGGCGCGGGGTCGCAGAGCCGGTCCAGCGCCTCCGCCGCGCTGCGCATGCCGGTATAGTGCAACACCAGCACATCGACCGGCACGCCATCAGGCCGGGCATCGTGGTTGGGGCTGGGCCGCTCGCGGCAGCCGAGCGGGTCGGGCGTGCCCGATCCGGCCCGGCCGGCGGCGGCGCGGCTCACAGCCCGCGCTCCCGCTTGATGCTGTCCCACGCCGCGTTGATTTCCGCCACGCGCTCCGAGGCGCGGCGCATCAGCGCCTCCGGCACGCCGCGCGCGGCCATGATGTCCGGGTGGTGCTCGCGCATCAGCCGGCGCCAGGCCTGGCGCACCTCGTCATCCGTCGCGCTGCGGGTGACGCCGAGCACGGCATAGGGGTCCACCGCCGGGGTCTGGCTGGGCGGCGGGCGGCTGGCGCTGGCGCGCTCCGCGCTCTCGTCATCCAGGCGGAAGCTCTGCCGCACACGGGCGAGGAAGATGGCCTCGTTGCGCGTCAGCTGCCCATCGGCGCGGGCGATGTGGTGCAGGGCGGAGAGCACCTCCTCCAGCATCGCCGGATTGTCGGCGAAGGCCTCGCCCAGCCGGTTGGCGAAGGATTCATAGCCACCGGCATCCTCCCGCGCCTTGTCGAAGAGCAGCCCGACCTCGCGCTGGTTTTCCTGCGGGATGCGGAAGGCGCGCTTGAAGGCGTCGATCTCCTCCCGCTTCACGGGGCCGTCGCACTTGGCCAGCTTGGCCGAGAGCACGATGACGCTGATGGAAAACAGCTGGTCCCGGTTGGTGATGCGGGCGATGGCTTCCGGCCGCGCGTCCAGCTCCGGCGGCTTGGCCGCGCCTTCATCGGCCGCGTGGCCCAGCGCCGCACCCACCACCGCGCCGAACGGCCCGCCCATGGCGAAGCCGGTCATGCCGCCCAGAATCTTGCCCCAGATGCTCAAACGCGGCTCATCCCGGTTGTTCTCGTCCCCTGCGCGATCCTCTGCCCCGCATATGCCATATCGGGGCTGGCCTGTCGCCGAATCGTGTGACACCCGGCGCTGCAACCTATGCGCCATTCAGCGTGCAGGAGGCTTAACGTTACAACCTCGATCTGTCCGGGGCGAGAGAGGCTTCAGGAAAGTGTTCTTTTTTGAAAAAAAGAACCAAAAAACTTTTTCAGTGCAGCGTCCCGCCTGGACGGGAGACGGCGGCAGCCTGGAAAGGTCTTTTTGCTTCTTTTTCTTTAGAAAAAGAAGATTCTAAAAAATATCCATACTTCTCACAGCGTCGCCGCCGCCCGCGCCGCCTGCTCGTAGAAGCCCGAGAGGCTGCGCAGCAGTGTCGCCACCTCCGACAGCCGCGCCGCCTCCGGCCCGCCCTGCGCCACCGGCCCGGCCAGCATCGCCTCGCGGATGGCGGCATAGCGGGCGCAGAATTCCTGCCCGCGCTCGGTCATCCGCACCACCTTCTCCTTGCCCTCCCGCCCGGCGGCGATGAGGCCCAGCCGCTCCAGCTTGCGCAGGGCATAGGTCAGCAGGTGGGCATCGTCGATCGCCAGGGCCAGGGCGATCTCGGCCTGGCGCTTGGGGCGGTTGCGGTGGCGGATGGTGTTCACCACCACCACCTCCAGCGCCGAGAGGCCGGGCTGCCCGGCGGCGGTGGCGCAGTGCACCATCCAGCGGTGATAGGCCGCCCCCAGCAGGTTCAGGCCATATTCGACTTCCGACAGCGCCGGGGCGGCGCCGGCGGCCAGATGCTCGGCGGAGACGATGGGGCTGCTCATGCGGGGATGTTGACGATTTACCGACAAATCGTCAACGTCGCGCCGACAGCAGAAGGACAGGGCTCATGGCGGGCTGGCAGTTCTGGATCGATCGCGGCGGCACCTTCACCGACATCGTGGCGCGCGACCCGGAGGGGCGCTTCTCCACCCACAAGCTGCTCTCGGAGAATCCGGGGCGCTACCGTGACGCGGCGGTGGCGGGCATCCGCGCCTGCCTGGGCCTGGAGGAAGGCGCGGCCATTCCGCCCGGCACCATCGAGGCGGTGAAGATGGGCACCACGGTGGCCACCAACGCCCTGCTGGAGCGCAAGGGCGAGCGGGTGCTGCTGCTGGTCAACCGGGGCTTCGCCGATGCGCTGCGCATCGGCAACCAGGCGCGGCCGCGGCTGTTCGACCTGGAGATCCGCCTGCCCGAGCTGCTGCATGAGCGCGCCGTGGAAATCGGCGGCCGCATCGCCGCCGATGGCACGGAGATCGAGGCGCTCGACGAGGCCACCGCCCGCGCCGAGTTGCAGAAGGGCTTCGACGAGGGCTTCCGCGCCGTCGCCATCGTGCTGATGCATGCCTGGCTGGCGCCGGAGCATGAGCGGCGCCTGGGCGCCATCGCCCGCGCGGTCGGCTATACCCAGGTCAGCCTCAGCCATGAGGCCAGCCCGCTGCCGCGCATCGTGCCGCGCGGCGACACCACGGTGGTGGATGCCTATCTCTCCCCCATCCTGCGCCGCTATGTGCGGCAGGTGGCGGAGCAGCTTCCGGGCGTGCCGCTGTATTTCATGCAGTCCTCCGGCGGGCTGACGCGCGCCGAGAATTTCCAGGGCAAGGACGCCATCCTCTCCGGCCCGGCGGGCGGCATCGTCGGCGCCGCGCGCACCGCCGCCATGGCGGATCTGGAAAAAATCATCGGCTTCGACATGGGCGGCACCTCGACCGATGTCGCCCTCTATGCCGGCCAGTTCGAGCGCGCCTTCGAGACGGTGGTGGCCGGCGTGCGGATGCGTGCGCCGATGATGGCCATCAACACCGTGGCGGCGGGCGGTGGCTCCATCCTCTCCTTCGATGGCGCGCGCTTCCGCGTCGGGCCGGAGAGCGCCGGCGCCGTGCCCGGCCCGGCCTGCTACCGCCGCGGCGGCCCGCTGACGGTGACGGACGCCAATGTCATGGTGGGCAAGATCCAGCCCGCGCATTTCCCGCCCATTTTCGGGCCGGAGGCCAACCAGCCGCTGGACGCGGCGGTGGTGCGCGGGAAATTCGCCGCCCTGGCGGCGGAGATCGCCGCCGCCACCGGCCAGCCGCCGCAGGACCCGCGCGCCGTGGCCGAGGGTTTTCTGCGGATTGCCGTCGCCAACATGGCGCAGGCCATCAAGCAGGTGTCGATCCAGAAGGGGCACGACCCGGCCAGCCACGCGCTGCAATGCTTCGGCGGCGCGGGCGGGCAGCATGCCTGCCTCGTGGCCGATGAGCTGGGCATGGAGACGGTGTTCATCCACCCCTTCGCCGGCGTGCTCTCCGCCTATGGCATGGGGCTGGCGGACCAGAGCGTGATCCAGGAGGCCGCCATCGAGGCGCCGCTGGACCCGGCGGCGATGGCGGAGCTTGCCGCGCGCATCGCCACGCTGGAGGCGGAGGGCCGCGCCGCCCTGGCTGCCCAGGGCGCCGACCCCGCCCGGCTGCGCGCCGAGCCGCGCCTGCATCTGCGCTATGCCGGCACGGATGCCTTCCTGCCCGTGCCCTTCGGGGCTTTTGACGCGGTGCTGGCCGGTTTCACCGAGGCGCATCGCCGCCGCTTCGGCTTCGCCACGCCTGAGCGCCCGGTGCTGGTGGAGGCCTGCGTGGTCGAGGTCATCGCCCCGGGCGAGGCGGTGGCCGAGCCGCGCCTGCCCGCCCGCATCGCGGGCGAGGCGCCGCCGGTGGTGGACCGCGTGCCGCTCTTCACCGGCGGGGCGGAGCATGACGCCCCGGTGCTGGACCGCGACGCGCTGAAGGCGGGGGACCGCATCGCCGGCCCGGCGCTGATCCGCGAGCGCACGGCGACGACGGTGGTGGAACCCGGCTGGACGGCCGAGGTGACGCCGCTCAACCACATGATCCTGCGCCGCACGACGCCGCGCGCCGGTTCTGCCTTGGATTCTGCCCCTGGTGCTACCCCTGGGGCGGCCACGGGTGCGGAGGCCGCCGCGCGGCCCGATCCGGTGCTGCTCGAACTGTTCAACAACCTGTTCATGAGCATTGCCGAGCAGACCGGCACGGTGCTGCAGAACACGTCTCTCAGCGTGAACATCAAGGAGCGGCTGGATTTCTCCTGCGCCATTTTCGATGCCGAGGGGCGGCTGGTGGCCAATGCGCCGCATGTGCCGGTGCATCTCGGCGCCATGGGGCAGAGCGTGCGCACCGTCATCGACAGCCGCGGCGCCACGCTGAAGCCCGGCGACGTGGTGGCGCTGAACAACCCCTATAATGGCGGCACGCATCTGCCGGATGTCACCGTCATCACCCCCGTCTTCGACGAGCACCAGAAAGACATCCTGTTCTTCGTCGGCTCGCGCGGGCATCACGCCGATATCGGTGGCCTGACCCCCGGCTCCACCCCGCCCGACTCGGCGACGCTGGAGGAAGAGGGCGTCGTCATCGATGATTTTCTTCTCGTGGATGGCGGGGTTTTCCAGGAGGAGGCCTTCCGCGCCCTGCTCTCCGGCGCGACATATCCGGCGCGCGCGCCGGAAGTGAATGTGGCCGACATCAAGGCCCAGGTCGCCGCCAACGAAACCGGCGTGCAGGAGCTGCGCCGCGCCATCGCGCAGTTCGGCCTCGCCACCGTGCGCGCCTATATGCGCCACGTGATGGACAATGCCGAGGAGGCGGTGCGGCAGGTGCTCGACCGCCTCGCCGATGGCGCCTTCGCCTACACGATGGATGACGGCACGCCGCTGCGCGTCGCCGTGCGGGTGGACCGCGCGGCGCGGCGCGCCACCATCGACTTCACCGGCACGGGCGCGCAGAGCGCGGGCAATTTCAACGCGCCCCCCGCCGTCACCCGCGCCGTGGTGCTCTACTGCTTCCGCTGCCTGGTGGGCGAGGACATCCCGCTGAATGATGGCTGCCTCGTGCCGCTCGACATCATCGTGCCGGAGGGCTCCTTCCTGTCGCCGCGCCCCGGCGCCGCGGTGGTCGCCGGCAATACCGAGGTGTCGCAGGCCACGGCGAATGCGCTGCTCGCCGCCCTCGGCGCCTGTGCCGGCGCGCAGGCCACGATGAACAACCTCCTGTTCGGCGACGACCAGTACCAGTATTACGAGACGGTCTGTGGTGGCGTCGGCGCGGGGCCCGGCTTCGCCGGGGCTTCCGCCGTGCAGACGCACATGACCAACACCCGCATGACCGACCCGGAGATCCTGGAGCTGCGCTACCCCGTCCGCCTTGAGGAATTCTCGATCCGCCGGGGCTCCGGCGGGGCCGGGCGCTGGCGCGGTGGCGATGGCGCGCGGCGGCGCATCCGCTTCCTGCGGCCGATGCAGGCCATCATCGTCGCCAGCCGGCGCGAGGTGCCGCCGCATGGCCTGATGGGCGGCGCTGATGGCGCCCCCGGCCGGCAATGGGTGGAGCGGCTGGACGGCACCCGGCAGCCGATGGGCGGGCGCGACCGCGCCACCCTGGCGGCGGGCGAGGTGCTGGGGCTGGAGACCCCCGGCGGTGGCGGCTGGGGCCGCGCCGAGGGCTGATGGCGGAAGGCCCGGCGCAGGCAGCCCCGGTGGATGGGCGGACGGACGGGCGGACGGGCGGGCGGCGGTGGGCCCGGCGGGTGGCGCTCGGCGCGCTCGCCCTGCTGCCGCCGCTGGCCCTGGCCGGGCTCTGGTATGGCCCGCGCCTGACGGACTGGAACGAGCACCGCGACCGGCTGGCCATCCTGGCCGCCGGGCGGCTCGGCCAGCGGGTGACGCTGGCCGGGCCGGTGCGGCTCACTTTGCTGCCGCAGCCCATGCTGGAGGCGGGCGGCGTGACCATCGGCGGGGCGGAGGACGAGATCTCCGTCCGCGCCCGCGCGCTGCGCCTGCGGCTCGACCTGCCGGCGCTGCTGCGGCTGCGGCTGGAGCCGCGCGAGATCACCATCGTCGGTGCCGAGGTGCGGCTGCCCTGGCCGCCCGTGCCGGCGGGCGGGCAGCCCTTCCGCCCGCCGCCCTGGCTGACCGGGTTGCAGGGCCGCATCCAGGATTCCCGCGTCACCATCGGGCAGGTGGCGCTGGAGCGGGTGGAGGCCGACCTCGCCGCCGCCACGGCCAGCGAGGCGCTGCGCATCCAGGGCCGCTTCCGCTGGCGGCAGACGGATGTGGAATTCGACACCACGCTGGGCCGCGCCGGCTGGGATGGCATCGCCCCCCTGGCGCTGACGCTGACCGGCGCGCGCGCCTCCGCCTCGGCCAGCGGCGTGCTGCTGCCGGAAGGCGGTTTCGAGGGCACGCTCCAGGGCGGCGGGGCGGATCTCTCCGCCCTGCTGCCGGCCCCGGCGGGCAGTTTCCGCCTGCGCGGCCGGCTCTCCGCCAGCGCCGACCTGCTGACCGCCGATGAACTGGCCCTCGACCTCGCCGGCAGCCCGGCGCGCGGTGCCGCCACGCTGCGCCTCGCCCCGGCGCCGCGGCTGGATGTCGCCCTCGTCACCGGGCGGGTGGAGCTGGACCCCTGGCTGGCGGCGCTGCGCGGCGCCGGGGCGCTGCCGCTGCCTTTCAGCCTGGATCTCTCGGCCGAGGCCGCCGCCTTCCGGGGCGTGACGCTGCGCCGCCTGCGCGGCGCCGCCTTCCTGGAGGGGGAGCGGCTGGCCTTCACCGATGTCGGCGCCGTGCTGCCCGGTGATACCGAGGTGGAACTCTCCGGCACCACCACGGCACGCGCCGGGGGAGGGGCAGGGGCAGGGGCAGGGAGCGGTGGCCGGCTGGAGGCCGCCATCCGCTTCCAGGGCGGCGCGCTGCGCGCCACGCTCCAGGCGCTCGGCCTGCCGGTGGAGGGCACGGACCCCACCCGCCTGCGCAGCGGGGAGGGCCGCTTCCGCCTGGTGCTGGACGATGCCCAGGCCGCCATCCCCGAATTCACCGCCACGCTCGATGGCGGGCGCGTCTCGGGGGCCGGGGTGTGGCGCTTCGGCGCCCGGCCGGCGCTCGGCCTGGGGCTGACGCTGGAGCGCCTGCCGCTGGATGGCTGGGTGGCGCCGGGCACGCTCTCCGGCCTGGGCTGGGCCGGGTGGCAGCAGCGCCTCGCCGGCTTCGACGCCAATCTGCGCCTCGCCGCCGAGCAGGCCAGCTGGGACGGTCTCGCCATCCAGGGGCTTTCCGCCGATGCCTCGCTGGAGAATGGGCGGCTGACGGCGCGCCGCCTCTCCGGCCGGGTGGCGGAGAGCGATGTGGCGCTGTCCGGCGTGCTGCAGTTCGGCGCGCAGCCGCGGCTGTCGGATGTCGCGCTGGAGGTGGGCGCGGCCGCCGCCGGGCCGCTGCTGGCGCTGCTGCCCGGCCCCTGGCCGGACCGCATGCCGGTGGCCGCCGCGCCGCTGGCGCTGCGCCTCTCGGGCAGCGGGCCGGTCAATGCCGTGGCGCTGCGCGGCGGGCTGGATCTCGGCGACCTGCGCGCCGAGGCCAATGGCGCGCTGGACCTGACGGCGCCGCGCTACACCGGCACGCTGACGCTGCGCCACCCCGGCGCGCCGCGCCTGCTGGCCGAGGGCTTCGGCTGGGTGCCGCCGCCCTGGCTGGGGGAGGGCTCGCTGTCGCTGATCGCCGGGCTGGCGCTGGGGCCGCAGGACTGGACGGCGGAGAGCTTCGACCTTGTGGCCGCCGGGCTGCGCCTGGGCGGGCAGGTGACGCTCTCCCGCCCGCAGGGCGTGCCGCGCCTGACCGGGCGGCTGGCGGCGGAGCGCCTGCCGCTGCCCTGGATCGACCTCGCCTCGCGCGAGCCGCTGGCGCTGGACGCGCTGGCGGGGTGGGAGGCGGAGCTGGCCCTGTCCGCGCAGGCGGTGGAGCCCGCCGGGCTGCCCGCCCTGGCCCAGGCCGCCGCCACGCTGCGCCTGCGGGAGCGCGTGCTGGCGCTGGAGAATCTTCAGTTTCAACTGATGGGGGGGCGGCTGAACGGCGCGGTGCGGCTGGAGGCCGGGGCCAGCCCGCCGGTGCTGGCGGTGCAGGGCCGGCTGGCGGGGCTGTCGCTCGGCCTGCCGCTGAGCGGGCTGCCGGTGGATCTGACGGCCGGGCGCATCGATGCCGAGGCCGAGCTGCGCGCCGCCGGCTTCAGCCCCGCCGCCCTGCTGGCGACGCTGGAGGGATCGGGGCGCGTGGCGGTGCGCGATGGCGTGCTGTCGGGCACCGATCTGCGCGCCGCCCAGGCGGCGAGCGAGCGGGACGGGCTGGCCACCGCCGAGGCCGGGCTGCGCGCCGCCCTGGCCGAGGGTGCGACCGCCTTCGAGGCGGCCGAGCTGGGGCTGAAGCTGGAAGGCGGCCGGGCGGTGCTGGAGAATGGCCGCATGGCCCTGCCGGAAGCGCCGGGGGCCAGGCTCTCGGGCGAGGTGGATCTGGCGCGCGGCGGCATGGACCTGTTGCTGGCGACGCGGGATGGCGATGCGCCGGCCTTCGGGCTGCGGCTGACCGGGCCGCTGGGGGCGCCGCGCCGGGTGCCGGAACTGGCGGACTGGCTGCGCTGGCGCGCGGCGCGCTGAGGCGATCCAGGGGGCTCCGCCCCCTGACCCCCGCCGGGGTGGCACGGCCACCCCGGACCCCGCGTCCAGATAGCGAAAACTGATGGCGGGGTCCGGGGGAACCCTGTTCCCCCGGCCGAGGGGTCTGGGGAGGCGGAGCCTCCCCAGGGGTTATTCCTTGCTGCTGCGGAGCAGGGCCTCCACCCGGAGGGCGCTGGCGAGCGGCATATCGGGCTCGGCGCGGGCGGCGTCGACGCGCTGGACGAGGGCGGAGAGCGTGATGCTCTCCGCCGCGGCGATCCGTTCCAGCGCCGACCAGAAGGGGGCCTCCAGCGCCACGCTGGTGCGATGCCCCGCCAGGGTGAAGGAGCGCTTCAGCAGGTGTCGTCCGGTCATCCGGCTCCATCCAGGGTGGCGCCTGGGGTGACCATCAGCTCGGGCCGCACCCAGGCATCGAAATCCTCCGGCCGTACATGGCCGAGGCGATCAGCGGCTTCGCGCAGGGTCAGGTTCTCCGCCAGCGCCAGCTTCGCCGTCGCCACGGCCTTGTCATAGCCGATGCGGGGGTTCAGAACCGTTACCAGCATCAGCGACTTCGCCAGATTTTCCGCGATGCGTGGCAGGTTCGGCTGCAACTTGTCCACCATGTTGGCGGCGAAGCTTTCCGCCGCATCCGCCAGCAGGGCGATGGATTGCAGCGTGGCGTGGATGATCACCGGCTTGAACACGTTCAGTTCCAGGTGACCCTGGGCCCCGGCCACGGTGATGGTGGTGTGGTTGCCCATCACCTGCGCCGCCACCATGGTCAGCGCCTCCGACTGCGTCGGGTTGGTCTTGCCCGGCATGATGGAGGAGGACAGCCCGTCCGCCGGGATGAACAACTCGGAAAAACCACTGCGCGGGCCGCTGCCCAGCAGGCGGATATCATTGCCGATTTTGGTCAGCGAGACGGCCAGGGTGTTCAGCACCCCGGCCAGTTCGACAAAGGCATCCTCCGCCCCCATGCCCTCGAACTTGTTGGGGTTGGGCTGGAAGTCGAGGCCGGTGAGGGCGCGGATGCGGGCGCAGAAGGCGGTGTCGAAATCCTTGTGGCGGTTGAGGCCGGTGCCCACCGCCGTGCCGCCCTGCGGCAGCAGCAGCAGGCGCGGCAGGGCGCCGCGCAGCCGGTCCTGGCCATGCGCCACCTGCGCCGCCCAGGCGGCGAATTCCTGCCCCAGCGTCACCGGCACCGCGTCCATCAGATGGGTGCGGCCGACCTTGACGATACCGGCCCATTCCTCCGCCCGCCGCTCCAGCGCCGCGCGCAGCACGCCGAGGGCGGGGAGGAGGCGCTGCGTCACCGCCTCCGCCGCCGCGATGTGCATCATGGTGGGGAAGCTGTCGTTGGAGGACTGGCCGCGATTGACGTGGTCATTCGGGTGCACCGGCTTCCGCGTGCCGAGCGGCTGGCCCAGCATCTCGTTGGCGCGGTTCGAGATGACCTCGTTGGCGTTCATGTTGGTCTGGGTGCCGCTGCCGGTCTGCCAGACGGGGAGGGGGAAATCCTCATCCCGCAGGCCCTCGGCCACCTCGGCGGCGGCGGCGGCGATAGGGCCGGCGAGATCGGCGGGGAGTTCGCCGAGTTCCTGGTTGGCCTCGGCCGCCGCCTGCTTCTGCAGGCCGACGGCGCGGATCAGGAGGCGCGGGAAGCGCTCCGTGCCGATGCGGAAGAGGCGGCGGGCCCGCTCCGTCTGCGGCCCCCAGTAGCGGGCGGCCTCGATCTCGATGGTGCCGAGGCTGTCCGTCTCGGTGCGGGCCGTCTCGGTGCCGGCCGTCTCGGTGCGGGTGCGGGTCGCGGACATGCTGTCCTCCTGCCTGGAATGATCTTCAGGTAGGAAGTGCGCGGCGCCGTCACAGGTTCCAGGCCCGCCGGGAAGGCGGGCCTGCCATGTTCACCAGCCGTAATAGTGGCGCGGCGGCGGCGCGTAGTAGGCGACCGGCGGGGGCGCGTAGACCACGGCCGGGGGCGGCGGCGGGGCATAGTAGGCCACCGGCGGCGGCGCGTAATAGACGCGGGGCGGCGGCGGGGGCGGGGCGTAGTAGGCGACCGGCGGGGGCGGCGGGGCGGCGATGGCGCTGCCCACCAGCGCGCCGACGGCCAGGCCGCCGATGATGCCAGCCGCCACGGCGCCGGGGCCCGGGCCGCGGTGGGGGGGC
>NZ_JANFNY010000099.1 GCF_024437745.1 Roseomonas sp. GC11
CCGCTGCGCTGCGCCTGCACCCGCAGCGTCGCCGCCGGCCAGCCGCGCGACCATGGCGCCTCCACCCGCAGCCCGGTGCCGTTCAGCGTCGCCGCCAGCTCGGGCGCGGCGACGGGGCCGCTGAGGCGCGCCTCCCCCACCACCGTGCCGGAGAGGCGCGGCTCCGGCACGAAGAGGTTCACCACCGAGGCCGGCAGGGCGGCGAGGGCCAGGCGCAGATCGGCGCGCTCCGGCCCCCAGCGGCCGCTCAGCGTCAGGTTGCCGGCGGGGCGGGCGGCGAGGCGCAGGCCGGGGATCTCCACCGCGCCGGAGGGCGGCAGCAGCACCGCCCCCGGCGCGGCGAGGCGCAGCCCCAGGCCCTGGCCGAGCGCGCCCTGCGCCACCTCCAGCGCGGCGATGTCCAGCCGCATCCCGGCTTCGGTGCGGGAGAAGCGGCCGCGCCCCTGGAGGCTGGCCTGTGGCAGGCGTCCCTCCATGTGCCAGTCCAGCGCGGCATCGGTGCCCTTCAGCGTCATCCCGGCGGCGTAGCTCTGCCCGGCCAGGGTGACGCGCTGCGTCTCCAGCCGGGCGTCGAAGGATTGCCGGCCCTCCGGGGTGGGGGAGAGCGCGGCCTCCAGCCGGAAGCCCCCGGCGATGGGCTGGCCGAGCAGGGCGGAGAGCGGCGCCAGATCCTCCGCCGCGGCGGTCAGGCGGCCATCGAAGCGGGTGGTGGCGGTGTCGAGCGTGCCGCTGGCCTCGGCGCGCACCGGGCCGAAGGTGAGGCGGCCCGCCTCCAGCCGCACCGTCTCCCCCTGCCGCGCGGCGCGCAGGTCGAGGGCGACGGGCTGGCCCTCCGCCTGCCCGGTCAGGCGCAGCGTGCCGGCCCAGGCGCTGAGGGCCGGCACCTCGGCCTGCAGGGCGGGGGCCTCGATGCGCCGCCCGGCGGCGGTGAGGCCGGGGCTTTCCAGATCCAGCACCAGGCCCGGATCGGCGGCGGGGCCGCTCACGCGGGCGCGCAGCAGCGCCGGGCCGGAGAGATCGGCGTGGAGTTTTTTCAGGTCCGGCAGGTCGAGCCGGGCGGTGAGGTCGAGGCGCTCCCAGCCGCTGCCGGAGACCTCCAGCCGCGCCCCCTCGCCCCGCAGGGTGAGGGAATCGATGCGGAACAGCGTGCCCTGGTAATCCGCCTCGGGCGCCGGGCCGAGGGCGCCGGAGAGCGGTTCCGGCGCCACCAGCCCGCGCGGGCGGAGCTGCGCCGTGATGCGCTCCCCCGCCTCGATGCGGGCGGTGAGGCTGAGCGCCTCCCAGCCGAAGCCCGCCGGGACCAGATCGCCCAGCGCGGCGGAGGGGCCGAGGCTGGCCTCCGCCTCCAGCGCGGCGAGGCTGCCGCGCGCGGTGATCGCCCCGGCGGGGATGGCGAGGCGCAGCGCCTCCAGCTCCGGCTGCGCCCCGGCGGGGAGGCGGGCGCGGAAGGCGAAATCCACCGCCCGCAGCGGCGCCGGGGCGAGCGGGGCGGGGGCGTCCAGATGGCCTTCCAGCGCCAGGGCACCGCCGCCTTGGGCGTCCAGCGCCAGGGTGCCGGCGGCGGTGAAGCCCGCCGCCGTGCCGAAGGCCGCCGCCGCGCGCAGCGCCGCGCCGCTGGCCGGCCCCTCCAGCGCCAGGGAAAGCTCCGCCGGGGCCTCGGGGATGCCGAGGGCCGTGGCCAGCACGCCCCCCGCCGGCTCACGCGCCCGCAGGCTGGCCTGGAGCCGGGCCCTGGGGTCGAGGGACAGGTCGAGATCCAGCTGCCCTTCCGCCTCCAGCCGCCGCAGCGCCAGCCGCGCCCGCAGCGCCGCCGCCGCCAGTTCCGCCTCGCCCCGGGCGGAGAGGGCGAAGGGCGGGCCATGCTCCTCCACCGTGGCGGCGACGAGGTCGCGCGGGATGTCGATGCGGGCGATCTCCAGCCGCGCCAGCCGCAGCGCCACCGGCAGCTCCGGCAGGACGGGCAGGGGGCCGCCCGCCCGCGGCGCCGTGGCCTCCGGCGGGGTGGGGCCGTTCTCGGGCAGGCGCAGCAGGGTGAGGCGGCGGGCGGATAATTCCTCGATCAGCACCTCCCGGTGCAGCAGGGCGCGCAGGTCGAGATCCAGCCGCAGCCCTTCCACCACCAGCCAGGGGCCGGCGGCATCGGCCAGGGTCAGCCGCTCCAGCCCGGGGGCGCCGGGGATGGGGCCGTGCAGCCCCTCCAGCGTCAGGCCAGGGACAAAATGCGTGGCCAGGCCGGCGATCAGCCGCTGCCCCGGCGCGGTGTTGGCGCCGCCCAGGACGAGGCCGGGCAGCAGCACCAATAGGAGCACCGGCAGCAGTACGAGCAGCACGAGGAGGCGCAGGGCCCAGCGCCTCAGGCGGGCAGCGAGGGGCCGCATCAGAAAGCCTGCCCGATGCCGAGATAGAGGCCGAAGGCGGAATCCCCGCTTTCCCGGTTGAGCGGCAGGGCGATATCGGCGCGCAGCGGGCCGATGCCCGTCAGGTAGCGCAGCCCGAGGCCGGCGCCGAAGCGCAGATTGCCGAAATCCGGCATGGGGTCGCGCGTGACGGAGCCGGCATCGACGAAGACGGCCATGCCCCAGGGGCCGCTGACGCGCTGGCGCAGCTCCAGCGTGGCCTCCACCTGGGAGAGGCCGCCCGCCGGCTCCGCCGCCGCCGTGCGCGGGCCGACGGACTGGTAGCTGTAGCCGCGCACCGAGCCGCCGCCGCCGGAATAGAAGCGCTTGTCCGGCGGCACCCCGCCGAAGCTGGCGCCGAGGATGCTGCCCACCGCGCCGCGCAGCGCCAGGATGCTGCCCTGGTCGCCCGAAAGGTCGAGATAGGTGCTGGCCTGGGCGCGCAGCCGGGTGAAGGCGTTGCTCTCGCCCAGGCTGTAGATCGGGTTGACCAGCAGCGTGCCGCGCAGCCCGCGCGAGGGGTTCAGCGGATTGTCCACATCCGTCCAGCGCAGCGTGCCGAGCAGGCCGAGGAGCTGGTAGCTGGTGGTTTCCCCATCCTGCGTCACGCGGCTGAACTCCACCTGCGGCCCGGCGCTGAGGGCCAGGCGGGGGGAGAGGCTGCGCTCCAGCGTGGCGCCCAGGGTGAAGGCGTCGCGGTCATAGGCGTCCGGGCGCTCGCGCAGGGCGGCGGTGTCGAGGCTGAGCGTCTGGTTGCGCCCGGCGAACCAGGGCGTCTTCAGGCTGGCGGCCAGCCTGCCGCCGGTATCGCTCGTGTCGCCCGTGGTGCCGAGGCGGTTGACCTCCGCCTCCAGCCGCAGCTTCTCCGCCCCGCCCAGCAGGTTGCGGTGTTCCCAGTAGGTGCTGAAGGTGGGGCCGTAGCGCGTCTCATACGCGGCGCTGAAGCCGATGGCGCGCAGCGGCCGCTCGATGACGGTGAAGGTGACGGGCAGGCGCCCGCTCTCGTCCAGCCGCTCCGCCGCGCGGGCGCGCACCGTGCTGAAGACGTCGAGGCTGAGCAGGTTGCGCCGTGCCTCCTCCAGCTTCGCGGGCCTGTAGGTCTCGCCTTCCAGCGGCGCCACGATGCGGCCGAGCAGGCCGGCATCGGTGCGGGCATCGGTGCGGGTTTCGGTGCGGGTTTCGGAGCCGCCCGGGGCGGTGCCCGCGGCCGGGCCCGTGCCGATGACGCGGGGGCGGGCGAATTGCGCGCGCGGGCCGGGGGCGATGAGGAAGGTCACCTCCAGCACCCGCGCGTCATGGTCGACGAGGACGCGGCGGCGCAGGCTGGCGAAGGGGTGGCCGGCCTCGCGCAGGGCGGTGGTGATGCGCGCCTCCGCATCCAGCACCGGCTGGGCGCGGGCGGGGGCGCCGGCCGCCAGCCCTGCCCCTGGCAGGGCCTGGGACAGGCCATCCGGCAGGGCGGTGCCCGCCGGCTCGGCCACCAGGCGCGGCGCGGCCAGGGTGTAGCGCGGCCCCGGCACCACCGTGACCGCCACCGCCACCGGCGTCGCCCCTGCCGGGCGGGATTGCAGCCGGGTGGCGAGGCCGGGCGTCTCCGGCGGCGTGCCCTCCACCAGCACGGCGAAGCGCCCGCCATAATACCCCTCCGAGCGCAGCGCGTCGCGCAGATGGTCCGACTCGGCGATGGCGCGGCCGATCAGCCCATAGGTATCGACAGGCGCGCTCTCCCGCAGCCGCTCCAGCGCCGAGGCGCGGCGGATGGCCTCGTCCAGCGCCGCATCCCCCGTCTCGGGCAGGGTGACGCTGTAGGCGATGCTGCGCGTTTCTTCTTCCGGCGGCGCCTCGACCGGGGCGCCGGGGGGAGGCTCCGCCCCGGTCTCCGCCGCCTGGGTGGCGGCGCGCGGCGGGGTGGCCGGCAGTAGCGCCAGCCCCAGCCCGGCGCCGAGGAACAGAAGGGGGAGGGAATGTTTGAGACGCATCAGCTTAAGCGGTATGCCCTAGCACATGGATCCGACCCTTGCCGAAACATTGACGCGTTGGCGCAGGCATCTCCACGCCAACCCCAGCCTGACCCTGCAGGAAGGCCCGACCGCGGCCTTTGTCGTGGAAAAGCTCCGGGAACTGGGGGTGACGGAGATCGCCACCGGCATTGGCGGGCATGGGGTGGTGGCCACGCTGCACCGGCCGGGCAGCAACCGCAGCGTCGGCCTGCGCGCGGACATGGACGCCCTGCCCATCGAGGAAGCGGCGCAGGACCTGCCCTGGCGCAGCACCAACCCGGGCGTGATGCATGCCTGCGGGCATGATGGCCACACCACTGCGCTGCTCGGCACCGCCGCCCTGCTGCTGAAGGATGAGAGCTGGACGGGCACCGTCCGCCTCGTCTTCCAGCCGGCGGAGGAGGGCGGTGGCGGCGCCGCCGCCATGGTGCGGGACGGGCTGTTCCAGCGCTTCCCGATGGACCGCATCTTCGGCTGGCACAACTGGCCCGGCCTCGCCGCCGGCACCATCGCCGTGCATGAGGGGCCGGTGATGGCGGCGGGCAACCGCTTCGAGATCATCATCGAGGGCCATGCCGGCCATGCCGCCCTGCCGCATCTGACGCGGGACCCGATCGTGGCGGCGGGCCATGCCATCGTCGCCTGCCAGGCCATCGTCGCCCGCAACCTGGACCCGATGGCCACCGGCGTCGTCAGCCTGACGATGATCGAGGGCGGCGAGGCGCAGAACCAGATCGCCGCCCGTGTCGCCATCAAGGGCAGCATGCGCTTCCTCACCGATGCGGTGGGCGCGCAGATCCGCGATGGCCTGCAGCGCGTCGCCGCCGGTGTCTCCGCCACCTTCGGGGTGAAGGCGGAGGCGGTGATCGGCGGTGGCGTGCCCGTCACCCGCAACCACCCGGAGGCGCGGGAACTGGCGGCGGAGGCGGCCGCCGCCGTCACCACCCTGCGCCGCGACATCGGCCCGGCCATGACGGGGGAGGATTTTTCCCACTTCCTCAACCAGGTTCCCGGCGCCTTCGTCTGGATCGGCAATGGCCCGTCCGAGGGGGGGTGTGAGCTGCATAACCCGCATTACGACTTCAACGACGCCGTGCTGCCGGTGGCCAGCGGCTTCCTGGCCGAGACGGCGCGGCGGGCGCTGCGGCAGGACGAGGGCTGAGAGGCGGCGGCAGCCTTCAGGAAAGGGTTTCCAAAGGCCTCAGGCCTTTGGTGGGGAGAGTTTGAGAGGGGCGAAGCCCCTCTCAAGACCCCGCCTATCCTGTTCATGTTGCCTCGAAAGGCGGGAGCGGAGCGGGCCATGCCTTCGCCAACGCCCGCGCCGCGCGCTGGTTTCACCCGCCCCCCGCTGCCGGGCGGAAATCACCGCCCAGGCTTGCGTCCCTGGCCGCGCGCGGGGATCCTCCCGGCCGACCCGCCGGAAGGACCCCGCATGATCCCCGTTCTGAAGACCGACCGCATCACCATCCCCAAGCTCGGCCTTGGCACCTGGAAGCTGGCCGGCGCGGAAGGGCAGGCGGCGGTGGAGAGCGCCCTTTCCCTGGGCTACCGCCACATCGACACCGCCGACCGCTATGCCAATGAGGAGGCCGTGGGCGCGGCGCTCGCCGCCTCCGGCGTGGCGCGGCAGGAGCTTTTCGTCACCAGCAAGGTGTGGTGGGACAATCTGGCGCCGGAGGCCATCCGCCGCTCTCTGGAAGGCTCGCTGCGCAAGCTCGGCACGGATTACCTGGATCTCTTCCTGGTCCACTGGCCGGCGCCTGGGATGGACCTGCCCGCCATTCTCCGCACCCTCCAGGCCGTGCAGGCGGAAGGGCGGGTGCGGCACTGGGGCGTCTCCAACTTCCCACCCGGCCTGATGCGGCAGCTGGAGGAACTCGGCGGTGCCCCCGCCTGCCTCCAGGTGGAATACCACGCCCTGCTCTCCCAGGCGCGGCTGCTGGACTGGTGCCGCCCGCGCGGCATCGCGCTGACCGCCTATTCCCCGCTGGGCCAGGGTGCCCTGGCCGAACAGCCGGTGTTGCAGGGCATCGCCGCCCGGCACGGCGCCACACCGCTTCAGGTGGCGCTGGCCTGGCTGCTGCGGCAGGAGAATGTGGTGGTGATCCCCAAGGCCGCCCGCCCCGCCTCGCAGCGCGCCAACCTGGAGGCCATCCCCCTCGCCGCGGCCCTAACCCCCGAGGATGTCGCCGCCATCGACGCCCTCCCCAAGGACTGGCGCCGCGTCACCCCCGACTTCTCCCCCAACTGGAATTTTTTGTAAGGCTGCCGCCGTCGGGTGGTGAGGCGGGACGCGGCACGGCAAACGGGCGCACCCGGTTCAGTATCGTGTTTTTTTCGGGCTGCCGCTGTCGGGTGGCGAGGCGGGGCGCTGCACGGCAAACGGCCGCACCCGGTGCAGTATCGTGTCCCGCCTGCCCACAGGACGGCGGCAGCCTGGAAGAAAGGCCGTCGGGTGGTGAGGCGGGACGCGGCACGGCAAACGGGCGCACCCGGTGCAGTATCGCGTCCCGCCTGCCCACAGGACGGCGGCAGCCTGAAAGAAAGGCGGCAGCCTGAAAAAAATCAGAGGCGGAGGACGATGCGGCCGTCGATGGCGCCGCGTTCCATGCGCTCGAAGATGTCGTTGATCTCGTCGAGATGGCCCCAGGTGAAGTGGGACTCCACCTTGCCCTCTCCGGCGAAGGCCAGGGCTTCCTCCAGATCCTGCCGGGTGCCGACGATGGAGCCGCGCACGGTGATGCGCTTCAGCACCGTGTCGAAGATCGGCATGGCGAAGCGGCCCGGCGGCAGGCCGACCAGCGCCATGGTGCCGCGCGGGCGCAGCATGGCGAAGGCCTGCTCAAAGGCCGCGGGCGAGACAGCGGTGACGAGCACGCCATGCACCCCGCCCGCCAGCCGCTGCAGCATCGCGCCCGGGTCCTGCTCCCGCGCATTCACCACGATGTCGGCCCCCAGGTTGCGGGCCAGTTCCAGCTTGTCCGGGTGCACATCGACGGCGGCGACATGCAGGCCCATGGCCTTGGCGTATTGCACCGCCATGTGGCCGAGGCCGCCAATGCCGGAGATGGCCACCCATTCGCCGGGTTTCGCCTCCGTTTCCTTCAGGCCCTTGTAGACGGTGACGCCGGCGCAGAGCACGGGCGCGGCCGGGCCGAAATCCAGCGCATCCGGCAGGAGGCCGACATAATTGGGGTCGGCCACCACATATTCGGCGAAGGTGCCGTTGACCGAGTAGCCGGTGTTCTGCTGGTCGCCGCACAGGGTTTCCCAGCCGGTGCGGCAATGCGGGCAGCCGCCGCAGGCGGTGTGCAGCCAGGGCACGCCCACGCGGTCCCCCTCCCGCACGCGCTTCACCCCGGCGCCGAGCGCCACCACATGCCCCACCCCCTCATGCCCGGGGATGAAGGGGGGCTTCGGCTTCACCGGCCAGTCGCCCTTGATGGCGTGTAGATCGGTGTGGCAGACGCCGCTCGCCGCGAGGCGGACCAGGATCTGGCCCGGCCCCGGCTCCGGCACCGGCACATCCTCGATCACGAGGGGGGCGCCAAAGGATCGCGCCACGGCGGCGCGCATCATGCGGCTCACGCCCGGGCGGAGGGTCTTCGTCTCCAGCAGGCTGGTTGCGGCCATGGGCTTGCTCCTTGTCCTCGTCCTGGTTGCTTGGGGGCCTGGGTTCCCTGGTCCTTGGCGGGCCGGGCGGCCTGCCCCGGATATGAGGGAAGCCTAGCGCCCGCCACGCGGGGCCGCCTTGCGCTGGATCAAGCCCGCCCCACCTTGGCGCGCCGCCCGGCTGGGCCTAGGCTGCGCGCCTTCATTTGCCTGACATGTCGGAGCACATCCTGGTCATGCCCGCCCTCGCCGGTCGCCTCAAAGATATCGCCGTTTCCGCCTCGGTCGTCATGGGCAGCCGCGCCCGCGCGCTGGCCGCCGAGGGCAAGAAGGTGATCAGCCTCACCACCGGCGAGCCGGATTTCCCGACGCCCCCGCACGCCATCGAGGCGGCCTATCAGGCGGCGCTGGCCGGCGACACCAAGTATCCGCCGACCGAGGGCACCGCGGCGCTGAAGAAGGCGGTGCAGAAGAAGTTCCAGCGCGACAACAAGCTGGACTACGCGCTGGACGAGATCCTCATCGCCAATGGCGGCAAGCAGATCATCATGGATGCGCTGCTCGCCACCTGCGACCCGGGCGACGAGGTGCTGATCCCCGCCCCCTACTGGGTCAGCTACGCCGACATGGCGAAGCTGGCGACGGGCACGCCCACCTTCGTCAACTGCCCGCAGAACAACGGCTTCAAGCTGCGCCCGGAGGATCTGGACGCCGCGATCACGCCGAAGACCAAGTGGCTCATCCTGAACTTCCCGAACAACCCGACCGGCGCCGCCTGCACCCGCGCGGAGATGCAGGCCATCGCCGAGGTGATGCTGAAGCATCCCCAGGTCTGGATCATGACGGACGACATGTATGAGCACCTCGTCTATGACGGGTCCTTCTGCACCATCGCCGAGGTCGAGCCGCGCCTGAAGGACCGGGTGCTGACCGTCAACGGCGCCTCCAAGAGCTATGCCATGACCGGCTGGCGCGTCGGCTTCGCCGGCGGCCCGAAGCCGCTGATCAAGGCGATGGCGAACATGCAGGGCCAGCTCACCAGCGGCATCAGCACCGTCAGCCAGGCGGCGGCGGTGGCGGCGCTGGAAGGCCCGCAGGACCTGATCGCCGAGCGCGCGGCCATCTACCGCGAGCGGCGCGACCTCGTCGTCTCCATGCTGGCCGAGGCGCCGGGCCTGTCCTGCCACAAGCCGGAAGGCGCCTTCTATGTCTATCCCAGCATCGCCGGCTGCCTGGGCAAGACCAGCAAGGGCGGCAAGCGGATCGAGACGGACACCGACTTCGCCCTGGCCCTGCTGGAGGAGAAGCTGGTGGCCACGGTGCAGGGCACGGCCTATGGCATGAGCCCCTATATCCGCATCTCCTACGCCACCGACACGGAGAGCCTGCGCGAGGCCTGCGCCCGCATCCAGGAGTTCTGCCGGGAACTGGCGTGAGCGGCGCGGCCTCCTCACCCCCGCCCTTCGCCATCCGCGCGGGGCGGGACGCGGACGCGGCGGCATTCATCCGCCTCGTCGGCGATGCCTGGGGGGAATATCCCAACTGCATCCTGGACGTGGATGGCGAGGTGCCCGAGCTGCGGGCGCTCGCCACCTATTTCGCCCAGGCCGGCGGCGCGCTCTGGGCGGCGGAGACGCCGGAGGGGCGCGTGGCGGGCATGGTGGCCACGCGGCCGCTCGGCTCCGACCGCGCCTGGGAAATCTGCAAGATGTATGTGGAGAAGGGCCAGCGCGGCAGCGGGCTGGCCCATGCCCTGCTCGGTGGCGCGGAGGCCCATGCGCGGGCCCAGGGGGCGGCGCGCATCGTCCTCTGGACGGATACGCGCTTCGAGGCCGCGCATCGCTTCTATGAGAAGCGCGGCTATGTCCGGGCGGGGTCCATCCGCATCCTCGATGATCTCTCGAAGTCGCTCGAATTCCGCTACGCCAAGCCGGTGGCGGGGCTGGCGATCGAGGCGCTGGACGCCGCCGCCGCCGCCAGCGCCGAGCGCAGCCTGGCCGCCATGCTGGTGGCCTGCGTCGCCGATGGCGCGGCCACCGGCCACCTGCCGCCGCTCTCCCCGGAGGTGGCGCGCGGCGTGTGGAAGCGTGTCTCGGGCGAGGTCGCGCTGGGCAGCCGCCTGCTGCTGGTGGCGTGGCAGGAGGGGCGGGTGGCCGGGACGGTGCAGCTCCACCTCGCCCAGGCGCAGGACCAGCCGCACCGGGCGATGGTGGAGCAACTCCTCGTCCACCCCGAATTCCGCCGCCAGGGCATCGGCCGCGCCCTGCTGCAACGGGTGGAGCAGGCGGCGCGCGGCGTCGGGCGCTCGCTCCTGACTTTCGATATCCGTGCCGGCGCCGCCGCTGAGGCCCTGTGCCGCAGCGCCGGCTGGGTGGAGGCGGGGCGTATCCCTGGCTTCTCGCGCGATGCGGCAGGGGCTTTGCAGGAACAGGTTTTTTTCTATAGAAAATTATAATGTTCTTTTTCTGAAGAAAAAGAACCAAAAAGACTTTCTTTCAGGCTGCCGCCGTCTCCCTGCACAGCGGGACGCTGAACTGAAAAAAGTTTTTTGGTTCTTTTTTTCAAAAAAGAACTCTTTTGCCTTGCCTCTTTCTGGCGGCAGGCATGCGCGAACCATTGGGCACTGCCTGTGTTCTCCCTGCATCACCCGCAGGGAGAGCAGACGATGCCCGATATCAAGCAGGCCCGTATCCTGATCCTCGCCACGGATGGCTTTGAGCAGTCCGAACTGATGGTTCCGCTGGAGAAGCTGCGCGCCGCCGGGGCGCGGGTGGAGGTGGCGGCGCCGGAGAAGACGCGCCAGCCGGGCCGCATCCGCGGCTGGGACAAGGCCGACTGGGGCCAGGAGGTGCCGGTGGACCGGCCGCTCGCCCAGGTCTCGGCCGAGGAATATGACGCGCTGGTGCTGCCCGGCGGCGTCATCAACCCGGATCTGCTGCGGCTGGAAGAGAAGGCGGTGGCGCTGGTGCGCGACTTCGCGGCGAAGGGCAGGGTGGTCGCGGCGGTCTGCCATGGCCCGTGGCTTCTGGTCGAGGCCGGGCTGGCCCAGGGCCGCAGGATGACCTCCTACGCCTCCATCCGCACCGATGTGCAGAATGCCGGCGCCACCTGGCAGGACGAGGCGGTGGTGACGGACCAGGGCATCATCACCAGCCGCTCCCCCGCCGATCTGGATGCCTTCGTGGCGAAGATCATCGAGGAGGTGCGGGAAGGCTCGCACGGCGCCCGCCGCGCCGCCTGACGCCGGGCGCCAGCGGCGCCCGGCCCTGCCAGAAAAAAGAAGGGGGTCCGGGGGAATTCATTCCCCCGGATTGTTCTGTCAGGTCTCTTCAAAAAAATTATCCGCCGCCGCCAGCACCTCCTCCGGCGCTTCCTCGGCGAGGTAATGCCCGCTGTTGACGGCGTGGCCGTAGACTTCCCCGCTGGTATAGCCCTGCCACAGTTCCACCGGCCGGTACCAGCGCCCGATCTTCCCCTTGGCGCCCCAGAGCACCAGGAGCGGGCAGCGAATTTTCTCCCCGGCGGCGCGGCTGGCGCGGTCATGCTCCAGGTCGATGGTGGCGGCGGCGCGGTAATCCTCGCAGATGGCGGTGACGGTGCCGGGCTGGCGCAGCGCTGCGAGGTAATCCGCCCGCGCCTCAGGGTGGAAGAAGCCCTTGTCCTTCGGCTCGCGCGAGGTTTGCAGGTCGAACCAGTCCTCCACGTCGCGCAGGATCATGCGCTCGGGCAGGTCGTGCTTCTGGGCCAGGAAGAACCAGTGATAATAGCCCAGGGCGAAGCTCATATCCGTGCGCTCGAAATGCTCGATGGTCGGCACGATGTCGAGCACGGCGAGGCGGCGGACGGCCTGCGGCGCGTCGAGCGCGAGGCGGTGGGCAACGCGGGCGCCGCGGTCATGCGCCAGCACCTGGAAACGCTCATGGCCGAGCTGGCGCATCAGCCCCAGCATGTCGGCCGCCATGGCGCGCTTGGCATAGGAGGCGTGGTCGTCGCTGGGGCCGGGCTTGCCGGAGAAGCCGTAGCCGCGCAGGTCCGGACAAATGACGGTGAAGCGCCGCGCCAGGGCGGGCGCCACGCGGTGCCACATCAGGTGGGTCTGCGGGTTGCCGTGCAGCAGCAGCAGGGGCGGGCCCTCGCCGCCGCGCCGCAGGCGCAGCGTCTGCCCGTCCACGCGGCGTTCCTCCAGCGTGAAGCCCTCAAAGACCATGTCGTTCCCTCCCGTCTCGAGCGGTCAGACGAGCACGGTATAGACCCCGAGCGCCACCCCCCCCACGCACATCAGCATGGAGAGGCCGGGCCAGATGGCGCGCGGCCCGTGCGTGGCGAGCATGAGGTTGATGGCCAGCGAGAGGCCGAAGGCGAGGCCCACCTGCAGCAGCGGCCGCTGGTAGATGCCCCAGACCAGCAGGCCCAGCCACAGATAGAAAGCGAATTTCGCCAGCAGGCGCCAGGCCAGGTCGGCGGCATCCGAGGCGGGGCGGAGTTCCGGCACGTTGGAGCGCGTGTTGATGAAGGCGCCGCCGGAGAGCAGCATCATGGCTGGCAGATACGTTTCCATAACCTTTGCGGGTAGCTTGGCCGCTGGCCCTTGCCAAGCGGGGAAGGCCACCCTTTCCCTCCCTCAGTCGCGGCCTTTGCGGTCCTTGCCCAGCAGCAGCGGGCAATAGGAGCATTCATCCCGCCCGGGCAGCAGGTAGAGCAGGCAGCAGACCTTGCGCCAGCGCTGCGGCCCCTCCGGCCCGTCGATCAGGCGGGTGGGTTCGTGCATCGGGTTGGGCTCGGCCTCCGGGGTGCGGGGGGCGGCGAGGATGGCCTCCCCGGCGGCGGCGGCACCGGGCGGCAGGGCGTCGGCCTGCCCCATCTCGCGCACGATCCAGGCGAAATAGGTGGCGGCGTTGGCCCACAGCACGCGCGGGGAGAGCCGGGCCTCGGCCGCCCAATGGGCGATCAGCGGCGCCAGATGGGCGCGCAGCAGCGGGGCGAAGCGGGCGAAGGGCGCCTCGGGCGGCGGGCAGGGCGTGCCCTCATGCGGCAGGACGATGGCGCCGGGCAGGCCATCCGGCTTGAGCAGCAGGCCGGCTTCCTCCACCGCCAGCGGCAGGCTGCGATGGGCCAGGGAGAGGGTGAGCACCACCGGCGGGATCAGGGTGAAGAAGTAATGCCGGCTCCACAGCGAGAGCAGGGCGCGGCGATCCTGCCCCGGGCGGTCGCGCAGCAGGGGGGCCAGAATGCGCTCCACCGCGCCGGGGGCGAGAAGCTCGGTGAGGGGCAGGGCGGGGGCATCGGGGCTGGGCGGCACCAGCCCGTCCCCGGCCAGGGCGAGCGGCCCGGCCAGGAAGGGGAAGGGGGGTGGCCGGGTGAAGGCCGGGGGGGCGAGGGACGCGGCCTGGGACATGCCCTTCCGCTATCTCAAGTGAGAATTATTCGCAACATTTTCGCGCGGCACCACCACCCCCCCGGCGACAGGGGCGGCAACACGGGTGGTGGCGCGCTAGACGTCCAGGCGGCGGCGGGCGCGGCGCAGCAGCCAGCCCTGCCAGCCCGGCGCCTTTTCGATGGCGTCGCGCAGGGCCTTCAGCGCCGCCTCGGCGCGGGAGCGGGCGAGGGCGGCCTCCACCGCCTGGCCACGCGCCACCTGCCGTTCCTCCTCCAGCGCGACGACGCGGCGGGCCAGCACGGCGGCGCCGCCATCGCGGGCGGCCAGCACCTCGGCCAGCAGGGCGCGGGCCTCGTCGCGCTCGCGCCGCAGCCGGGCCGCCTCGGCC
>NZ_JANFNY010000009.1 GCF_024437745.1 Roseomonas sp. GC11
AGGCCGAGCCAGCCCAGAGGACATCGCCCGCGCACGCCTCATTGCTGAAGCTGCCAAGGAGGTTTCACAACCGGACAAATAGGCCCTCGCGGCTACGCCCCATGTCCGGTCGAACCGGAGGCCACTCCATGTGGGTAATTGGAAGAAACGGCTGACGCTTAAGCCTTGCGCGGCTCGAGAGCCCTCTGAGCCGGTGCAACGTCATGATCGGCGCAAGGGTATGGCGAAAGCGCTAAAGTATCATCCGCGTGGCGCCATTCCGTCTCGGAGGCGCCGAAGCAGCGTCTGCCGAGCATGGGCCACGCGCGGATGCCGTAGAGCGGTCGCGAGCCAGACAAGCATGTAAGTGTTCGTCATCGCACGGCGTGGCGCGGGGATCACCTGCAAACGCCCCGCGTCGATTTCACTCCGATACAGATATTGCGGCAGAACGGACCAGCCCATGCCTCCTGCCAGCAGATTGCGCAGCACACGCAGATCCGGGCTGGTGACGGCAGGCGAGATAGCTAGATTGCCAAGATTATTCCCTGCCAGCCATGTATCGATCAAAGGGCGATCCAGGCTATAGGCGAGCATAGGTTCGGAACTCAGACCATTACCCAGGTCAGCCGCGGCCATGATCCGTGCCACCACCGCAGGCGCTGCCAGGGCATGTACCGGTTCTTCCCGGATCACCTCCGTGCGCAGACGCCTATCGGTAATAGGGTAGGCTGAAATCCCAATATCGAAATGCCCCTCAATCAGCATCTGCTGCACCAGATCACGATTGGCCGGTTGCAGGCGCACACGAATCCCTGCCTCTACCAGCGCAGGCAGGTGCAGCGTCATCACCTCAGCGATGAAATCGGCATGACCGATGATGCGGATGGCGCCCGATAATTCCGAAGACCGCGCGCGTGCCTTGGCCAGCGCTTCCTCAGCAAGATCAAGATGCTCGCCCAGGTCGGCCGCCAACTCATCGGCGGCCTGGGTAGGGGCCACCCCGCGCGCCTCGCGCTCAAACAGGGGGCGCCCCAGCGCCATTTCCAGCCCGGCAATGTGCTGGGAAACGTTGGATTGCGTCAAATTCAGGCTGCGCGCGGCGCTGGACAGCGATCGCAGCCGATAGACTTCGACAAAGGATCTGAGGCGGACCAGAGACATGACTCCAACCCATCAGATTTTTGATGGCAGAAAGCAAGCGCTTTGTGAGTCAAACACGGCCGAACCTCCTAAAAGAAACGCAGAGAGTTGATGCCGCGCTTCAAGGAATGTTCTCCCATGTTGGCCAAAACCATCTACACCACCGCAGCCACCGCCACAGGCGGTCGTGATGGCCGCGCCCGCACCGCCGATGGGACGCTCAACATCTGGCTGGACATGCCCGCCGAACTGGGCGGCAAGGGCCATGGCAATAACCCTGAGCAGCTTTTCGCCGCGGGTTATTCAGCCTGCTTCCTCTCAGCGATGAAGACGGTTGCGGCCGCGCAGAAGATCGCGGTTCCTGCAACAACGACCGTGACCGCCACCGTGGGGATCGGCCCGCGCGCCGCCGGTGGCTTTGGCCTCTCGGTGGCGCTGAGCGTGGAAATTCCGGGCCTGGACCGCACCCAGGCCCAGGCGCTGATCGAGGCTGCACACGCGGTTTGCCCCTATTCCAACGCCCTGCGCAGCAATGTCGATGTGGTCCTGACACTGGCCTGAAAGGTCGTACAATGACAAACGCCAGCACCGAATTGTTGGGCATCCTCAATGCCATCAAGCGCGCCCACCTGGCCGCCGGCCCGGCCAGCGCGGCCTTGCGCCGCGACCGGCTGGAACGCGCCGCGCGCCTGATCATTGATCATCGCCACGCCCTGGAAAAGGCAATCAGCGCCGATTTCGGCAACCGCGCCGTGTATCATACGCTGGCTGCCGATATCGCTACCACCGCCGCGGGGCTGCGCCACAGCGCAGCACAGGTGGAACACTGGATGGCCCGAGAGATTGTTTCCGCCCCTGACGCAGAGGTGCAGGCCTGGATCGAGCCACAGCCGCTGGGCGTCGTCGGCATCGTGTCTCCATGGAATTTTCCCATCAACCTGGCCTTTGCGCCATTGGCGGGCGTCTTTGCCGCGGGGAACACGGCCCTCATCAAGCCGTCAGAGTTTACGCCGCGCACGGCGGACCTGCTCGGCGAGCTGGTGGGTGCGCATTTCGATGCCGATGAGTTGGGTGTCGTCATCGGTGGACCGGATGTGTCCAGCGCCTTCACAGCGCTGCCCTTCGACCATCTGGTCTTCACCGGCAGCACGGCGGTGGGCAAGTTCGTGATGCGGTCGGCGGCCGAGAACCTTGTTCCGGTCACGCTCGAACTGGGCGGAAAATGCCCGGTGGTGATCGAGGATGGCTTTGACATCGCCACTGCCGCAGAGCGCACGCTCACCGTCAAGACCTTCAATGCCGGGCAGATCTGCCTGTCACCCGACTATGTGATGCTGCCTGAGCATGCCGTGGCGAAGTTTGTGATGCAGGCGCGTGCCTTTGTGTCACGTATGTTTCCGACCATTCAGGACAACAGTGACTATACGTCGGTGATCGCACCGCGCCATTATGAGCGGCTGCTCGCACTGATCGCGGATGCCGAGGCCAAGGGCGCCACTGCCATCCCGCTGAACCCACCCGGCGAGCCGTTCCATCGCGCTGACACACGCAAGATCGCGCCCGTGCTGCTGGTCGGGGTGACAGAAGACATGCGCGTTATGCAGGAGGAGGTGTTTGGTCCGGTTCTCCCGATCCTCACCCTCCCTTCGGTGAAGGCCGCCATCGCCCGAATCAATGCCCATGATCGCCCGCTGGCCGCATATCTCTTCAGCGACAATCCGGCCACGCATGACGCCTTTGCCGCTAGCGTCACGTCAGGCGCACTGGTCATCAATGACATCATGTTGCATGCAAGCATCGATGCGCTACCCTTCGGCGGTGTGGGCGCCTCAGGCATGGGTGCCTATCATGGGGTACATGGTTTCCGCCGGTTCAGCCATATGCGGCCGGTCGTTGTTCAAGGCCCTTCCGGCGCCAGCGGTGCAAGGCTGCGGGCACCCTATGCCGATAAGCAGGCTGCTCTTGAAACATTGCTCGGCGGCGGCATCTGACACGATCCGTACGAGATATTACTGCAAAACCACGGATAACGGCACACAAAGGAAATAAAACATGAAAATCTTGATGGTTCTGACCAGCCATGACGAACTGGGAAACACCGGCAAGAAGACCGGCTTCTGGCTCGAGGAATTCGCCGCGCCCTATTACACCTTTCTGGATGCGGGCGCAGACATTACCGTCGCCTCGCCCAAAGGCGGCCAGCCCCCGCTCGATCCCAAGAGCGACCTGCCCGATTTCCAGACCGATTTGACCCGACGCTTCAAGGCTGATCCGGCCGCGCAGGCGGTGCTGGCCAGCACGGTGACGCTGGAGACCGTGTCGCAGGAAAATTTCGATACGGTTTTCTATCCCGGCGGCCATGGCCCGCTATGGGATCTGGCGGAAAGCGCAACCTCGATCAGTCTGATCGAAAGCTTCGAGCGAGCTGGCAAGCCTATCGGCTTTGTCTGCCATGCCCCTGGCGTGCTCAGGAAGGTGAAGGCCACCAATGGCGATCCGCTCGTCAAGGGGCGGAACGTGACCGGCTTCACCAATGGCGAGGAAGCTGCGGTGGAATTGACCGATGTGGTGCCTTTCCTGATTGAGGACGAGTTCATCGCGCAGGGCGCCCATTACAGCAAGGGCCCCGACTGGGCGCCCTACGTTGTGATCGACGGCCAACTCATTACTGGCCAGAATCCGGCCAGCAGCGAGGGTGTGGCCAAGGCTCTGATCGCCAAGCTGGCCTGAGAGCGCCCCTCGACCGATGTGCGCTCGAGTGGCGCGCATCAGAGGCAGGCCTGGAGTTGGAGTTGCCCCGCTTCCGTGGATGGGGAGCGGGTTAGGATTATTCGTTCTCGGCCATACATCTTGCTTCGAATTCAATGAACGAGAGGTCGCCCAGGGGCGAATGTTGAGGCAGGCGAATGCGCACTCGCTGACCCACCGCCGCTTGCCCAGCCTCTGGCTGCTTTCGACACCACGGCGTGCGATCCGTAACCGTCGTCTGGCCCCCACGGCGATCTTGGCTTGACGGTGCGGCGAAGGCCGGTTCAGCGCGGTGTTTGGTGGCGGCGCCAGTAGTCGCGGATGCCGCAGACGGCTTCAGGGATGTGGTGCTAGGCGCGGCCCACGTGGTCGCGGACTTCCTGCGGCCGTCCGGCAATCAGCTTCTCCACTTCCTTGGCTTCTGAGCAGGTGATGATCGGCAGCATGAGGCCGACATGGTCGTTGCGCTCGAACATGGGGCGCCAGGCGACAGGCCAGTGCTTGACCGCGAACATGAAGCCCACGGCCCAGGGTTGGGCGAGGACGGTGCCATCGTCGGTGCGCATGTAGATCGGGCGCCAGCGCTGGCCTTGGTCGATGTGGAGGTCGCGATGGACGGCGTTGCGGTGATCCAGCACGGCCTGGACGGCGGCGAGGCCCATCGGCGTGGTCGGCAGGCTTGGCCCGAAAGTCACGCGGAGCCAGGCCTCGGTGGCGATGCGCTCAGGACCAACCACAAGGGCGGCGCAGAAGCCGTTGATGGCGGAGACGGTCCAGTTCGCCGTGCGATGTCGGGCTGGCCGGCGAGCCAGGATTCGAGGTCGTCGAGGGCCAGCGCCGGGGGCTCATGCCGCGGCGGCGGTGCCGGGTTGGCGCCGGTTCCAGGGCAGCAGGGTGGTGAGCTGGGCCGAGCGGACCTCGCCGCTGACCATCCGCTCCAGCACGTCCGTCAACCAGGCCTGCGGGTTGATGCCGTTCAGGATGGCGGTGCGGATGAGCGTGGTGGCGATCGCCCAGTTGTCGCCGCCACCCTCGCTGCCCGCGAAGAGTGCGGCCTTTCTGGTCACGGCCACCGGGCGGATTTCGCGCTCCACGATGTTGGTATCGAGCTCGATCCGGCGGTTGGTCAGGAAGCGCTCCAGCCCGGCCCAGTGGCGCAGGCCGTAGCGGATGGCCTTGGCGAGCGCGCTGTCGCTACTGACAGGGTTCAGCTGCGCGCGAAGCCAGGTCTGCATGGCGGCGACGAGTGGCGCGGTGCTGGCCTGGCGGATGGCGACGCGTTGCTGCGGCGACTGGCCGCGGATTTCGTGCTCGATGGCGTCGATCTGCCCGATGCGCAGCAGGGCCTCGGCGGCGATCGGCGAGGCGGTGCCGGCATGGATCTCGAAGAAGCGCCGGCGCAGATGGGCCCAGCAGAAGGCGAGCACGACCGAGCCGTCGTTGCGCGATCTCTCCAGTGCCTTGAAGCCTGCATAGCCATCGACCTGCAGCACGCCCCGGAAGCCGGCCAGATGGGCGGCGGGCCGTATGCACTTGCGGTCCGGGGCGTAGAGATAGGCGACCGCCGGCGGCCCGGTGCCGCCGCAGGCGCGGTCGTCCACGGCGTAGGCCCAGAGCCGGCCATCCATGGTCCGTCCCAGGCCTCGCTCGAGGGTCGGCAGCGGCGTGTCGTCCACGAAGACCCTGGCGTTGCCAGTGATGTGGGCGAGGATCAGCCCGTGCAGCGGTCGTAGCCACCAACAGGACTTGGCGACCCAGTCGCACAGCGTCGAGCGGTCGAGGTTGATGCCCTGGCACGCGAGGATCGCCGCTTGGCGGTAGAGTGGCAGGCCGTCGCCGTACTTGGCCACCAGCACCTGGGCGAGCAGCGCCTCGGTCGGCAGGCCGCCGGGGATGGCGCGTGCTGGTATGGGGGCCTGGTGCACGCCCTTCTCACACCGGCGGCCAGGCCACAGGGCGGCGACCGTCGCACGGCAAGGGTCGAGGCGCATGCGTCGTATATTGGGACTGTCAGAAATTTCGTGTAGGGCGGAGCGGTTGAACATGCTCAGGCCATGGCGCGGGTGAAACGCTCGCCGAACAGCACGGCGAACTGGGCCTTGGCCATGGACCACTCCCGCGGCGGCATGGTCCACTCCTTCTCCGCCCGGTTCAAGACCAGAAAGAGGAGCTTCAGGGCAGCCTCGTCGGTGGGGAAATGCCCCCTGGCGCGGATCGCCCGGCGCAGCTTCGCGTTCAGTGCCTCGATGGCATTGGTGGTGTAGAGAAAGCGCCGGATCTCCACGCTGAAAGCATAGAAGGGCACCACCTCACTCCAGGCACGGCGCCAGCTCTGGCCAATGGCTGGATATTTCTGGCCCCAGGCTCCGGCCTCAAAGGCGGCCAGGGCCGCCTCGGCGGCCGTGGCGTCCACCGCCTGGTAGATCGCCTTCAATGCCGCGGCCACCGCCTTGCGATCCTTGCAGGCGACAAAGTCCAGGCTGTGGCGCAGGAGGTGGACGATGCAGGTCTGCACCTGTGCCTCGGGAAACACGGCCAGGATCGCCTCGGGAAAGCCCTTCAGCCCATCCACCACCGCCAGCAGCAGGTCCTCGACACCGCGGCCGCGTAACTCGTTCATCACCCTGAGCCAGAATTTCGCACCCTCATTCTGCTCCAGCCAGAGCCCCAGGATCTCCTTGCCACCATCGGCGCGAACCCCGAGTGCGATGTGCACCGCCTTGTTGCGGACCAGGCCCTCGTCCCGGATTTTCACCCGCAGCGCATCGAAGAACACCACAGGGTAGACGGGTTCCAGCGGCCGGTTCTGCCAGGCGGCGATCTCATCGAGCACCGCATCGGTGACAGCACTGATCAGGTCCGGCGAGACCTCGATGCCATAGAGCTCGCGCAAGTGGCCGACGATTTCCCGCGCGCTCATGCCGCGGGCATACATCGAGATCACCTTGTCATCGAAGCCAGGAAAACGCCGCTGGTACTTCGCGATCAACTGCGGATCAAAACTTGCCTGCCGGTCCCGCGGTATCTCCAAGGACAGCTTGCCGCTGTCGGTCACAACCGACTTCCGGCCATAGCCGTTGCGGCTGTTACCCTCGCCACCCTCTCCGGCCAGATGGTGGTCCATCTCGGCGTTCAGCGCCCGCTCGGCAAGGGCCTTCTTCAGTTCATCCAGCAGGCCGCCCTGCTCAAAGGCCGTCCTGGCATCGGCACCGGCCAGCAACTGGTCCAGGATAGCGTCCGGGATCCGCGGCTCTTTCCGTCGGGCCATAGGGGGTCTCCTTCTTCCCTACTATGCTCCGCCCTACACGAAATTTCTGACAGTCTCCGGAGCGGTTGAACACGCTCAGGCCATGGCGCGGGTGAAACGCTCGCCGAACAGCACGGCGAACTGGGCCTTGGCCATGGACCACTCCCGCAGCGGTATGGTCCACTCCTTCTCAACCTGGTTCAAGACCAGAAAGAGCGGCTTCAGCGCTGCCGTCTGCTGCAGCAGGCCCTGCCTCCCTCCCCTCACCCCACTCGCCGCTTCGTCACCTGCACCGAGAGCGTCAGCAGGGTGAAATCAAAGGTGGCAAAAGAGTGCCGTCAATGTGCAGCACGTCCATCTTACCAGCCAGGATACCTGCTCGAAGCGGCCCTGGCATCCAAAATTCAGCATACGACCGCATGAAGATCATCGGCAACGACGGTGATTTCGTCACGCAATTCCAGCCTCTCCAGCCATTGCACTGGAATTGCCTTCTCGCCGAGGAGCGCTCCGAGCAAGTTGCCGGTGATCGCCGCAGTGCTGTCACTATCACCTGAATGATTCACCGCAAGCTGCACGCCACCTTGACGGACGCTACCGACATAGACAACGCGCGTATGCGCGACCGGTCAGCCCCGCACGCAGGCGAGCGCGAGAAGCTCGACCGTCTGTCCGATGGCGGGGCCGATATTGCCACCGCCGAAATGGTCCGGGTCGGTGAAGCCGTGCACGAAGTCGATGATCAGCAGGGCGGGGGCCTGGCCGAGCCCCATGGACGTGGCGAAGCCCTGGTGGAGATGTCGGGGTCGCTCATAACACCGGCGCCGTCACATGCGCGCGGCTCTTCATCAACGGCTGGATCTTCGTGCCGAAGTCGTCCATGCCCTGGATAAAGTCGTCGAAGGTCAGCATCACGCCCTTGTTGCCGGGAATGGCTTCCATCTCGTCGAGCATGGCGGCGACGCTGGCATAGGAGCCGACGAGCGTGCCCATATTGAAGTTCACGGCCGAGACGGGGTTGGAAATCACCTTGGCGGTGCCGCTGAGGTCGGCCTTGTCATCGACCGCGGCCTGGGCTCCCATCCAGCTCAGCGCGTCGAGATCCTTGCCGGACTTGTAGAGTTCCCACTTCGCCTGTGCGGCCTCGTCGGTCTCGTCAGCGATGACCATGACGAGGATATAGGCGCCGACGTCGCGCCCGGTCTTCTGCCCGGCCTCGACCACGCGCGCGATGGCGGAGGCGCATTTGGTCGGCGTGTTCACGCCCTCGCCGAGGCAGAAGTTGTAATCGGCATAGGTGGCGCCGAAGGCGAGGCCCGCCTCGCTCTGCCCGGCGGCGACGATGGTCGGCGGCGCGCTGGGCTGGGGGCTCAGCTTGCAGTCGGTCATCTGGAAATACTCGCCCTTGAAGTCGGAACTGCCCTTCTCCCACAGATCCTTCATCACGGTGATGTATTCGGCGCTGTACTGGTAGCGCTTGGCGAAATGCTCCTTGCCCGGCCAGAGGCCCATCTGGCTGTATTCCGCCTCGGCCCAGCCAGAGACGATGTTCACGCCCGTCCGCCCCGGGGCGATGGAATCGATCGTCGAGATCATGCGCGCGACGATCGCGGGCGGCAGCGTGAGCACCGCCGTCGTCGCGATGAGGCGGATGCGCTTCGTGACCGCCGCGAGACCGGCCATCAGCGTGAAGCTTTCCAGGCAATGGTCCCAGAACTCGGACTTTCCGCCGAAGCCGCGCAGCTTGATCATCGAGAGCGCGAAATCGAGCCCGTATTCCTCGGCCTTCTGCGTGACGATGCGGTTCAGCTCGAAGCTCGGCTTGAACTGCGGCGAGGTCGTCGAAATCAACCAGCCGTTGCTGCCGATGGGTATGAAGATGCCGATATCCATTGCGGTTCTCCTCTGTATCCGATCGTGCTTCAGTGCCGGGCGAGCAGCGGGCCGAAACCCGCGACCACGTCGGTAATCCCGGCGCTGCGCAGCGCGTGCCAGTAGATCGCGGTGTTGATCGCGATCACCGGCTTGCCAAGCCAGATTTCGACCTGCGCGGCCGTCGCCGCGAAAGCGAGATTCGTGCCGACCTGCACGATGGCGTCGACGTCGTCGTCATCGACCGCACGCACGGTCTCGACGAGTGTCTGCGCCGGCACGCGCGCGATGGCAACGGGGCTTTCGCAGGAGAGGCCGCGGATGCGCGGCACGGCGATGCCGCTCTCCTCGAAGAAACGCGCGACGTTACGATCCCCGATCGGGAAATAGGGGGTGATGACGCCGATGCGCTTCACCCCGAGGGTGGCGAGTGCGGCGTGGCAGGCGTCCGCGCCCATGGTGACGGGCAGGCCTGCCTTGTCCTCGAGCCGCTTCTTGAGGTCCTGGCTCGCCGCCGCCCCATCCCAGAAGGTTTCGGCGGAAATGCCGAGCACGATATGGTCCGGCTCGCAGGAGAGCACGCTTTCCAGCGCCTCGTCCTGCGCCTCAACGATCAGCTCGATCAGCTTGCCGAAATCCTCGTCGCTCGCGAGCGGGATGTTGGGGATGCGGATGCGGCTGATGTGGTTCGTGACGCCTGCCGGGCGCATCGCGTCGAATTCCGGCTGCACCGAGGTATTGGTGGAGGGCACCAGCACGCCGAAGGTGCGGCGCCAGCCGAGGCTGTCGGTCATGGTTCTGCCTGTTCGAGGGAGGGGGAGGCGGCCCGGGGACCGCGCGGCACGGCGGCGAGCAGCCGCCGCGTATAGGGATGCTGCGGCGCGCGGAGCACCTCGCGCGGGTGCCCGCGTTCGACGATCTCGCCCGCGCTCATCACCGCGACATGCGCGCAGAGATGATGCACCAGCGCGAGATCGTGGCTGATGAAGAGCATCGTCAGGCCCAGGCTGTCGCGCAGTTCCATCAGCAGGCGCATGATCTGTGCCTGGAGCGAGACGTCGAGGGCGGAGACCGGCTCGTCGGCCACCAGGAGCCGCGGTTCCATCGCGAGCGCGCGGGCAATGGCCAGGCGCTGCTTCTGCCCGCCCGACAATTCGTGCGGATAGCGGCCGAGCAGCACCGGATCAAGCCCGACCTGGCGCATCAGCGCCGCCGCACGATCCTCCAGCGCCTCAGCCGGGGCGCCGGCGAGGGCGAGCGCCTCGCCCAGCAGCCGCCGCGCGGCCTTGCGCGGGTTGAGCGAGCCGCCGGCATCCTGGAAGACCATCTGCATCCGCCGCCGCTCGCGCTTCAGCGCCGCGCCGTGCAGCGCGGTCAGGTCGGTGCCGTCGAGCAGCACGCGCCCGCTCGTGGGTTCCTCCAGCCGCAGCATCAGCCGTGCGAGCGTCGACTTGCCGCAGCCGCTTTCGCCGACGAGCCCCGTGATCTGCCCGCGCGGCACCTCGAGGCTCACCTCCTTCACCGCGAAGAGCGGCCGGCTTTGACCGAAGAGCCGCGCGAGCGGCCGCTTCTCCATCTCGTAGCGCCGGCTCAGGCGGTCGAGCACGAGCAGCGGCGCGTTCATGGCACCAGCCTCCAGCAGGCGGCGCGGCGGGGGCCGAAGGCGAGTTCTGGTGGTGCTTCCTCGGCGCAGCGTGGCAGGGCGAGGCCGCAGCGCGGCGCGAAGGGGCAGGCCTCGCCGAGCCGACCCGGCGTGGGGGCGGCGCCCTCGATCGGGTGCAGCGCGCCGGGCTCGTCGGCCAGCCGCGGCACGCAATCGAGCAGCGCGCGGCCATAAGGGTGCAGCGGCGCCTCGAAGAGCGGGCCGATCGGCGCCTCCTCCATCATCCGCCCGCCATAAAGCACGATCGCGCGGTCGCAGATCTCGGCCATCAGGTCGAGGTTGTGCGTGATGAAGAGCAGCGCCAGGCCGAGCTTCTGCCGCAGTTCGTGCAGCAGCTCCACGATCTGCGCCTGCACGGTCACGTCGAGCGCTGTGGTGGGCTCATCGGCGATCAAGAGCTTCGGGCGGCAGGCGATGGCCATGGCGATCAGCACGCGCTGGCGCATCCCGCCCGAGAACTGGTGCGGATAATGCCCCAGCCGCGCGGCCGGCTCGCGGATGCCGACCATCTCGAGCGCCTCGACTGCCACCGCGCGCGCCGCCCGGCCCGTGAGCCCGCGATGGGCGGCGAGCACATCCATCAACTGCGTGCCGATGGGGAAGACGGGGTTGAGTCCCGCCATCGCATCCTGGAAGACGATGGACATCGCGCCGCCCCGAAAGTGACGCAGCGTGGCCTCGGGCGCGCCGACCAGTTCCTGGCCCTCGAGCCTGATACTGCCGCGCGTCACGCGCAGCGGCTTGCGCAACAGGCTCATGACGGCGAGCGCCGTCTGGCTCTTGCCCGAGCCGCTCTCGCCGACGAGGCCGAGCGCCTGGCCGGCATCGAGGCGGAGCGTGAGGCCGCGCACGACCTCCACCATCCGGCCGCCGGCGGGAAAACCCACGTGCAGATCATCGATTTCGAGCAGCGCCATCTCAGGTCACTACCTTGCCCGCAGCCGAGACCTTGCGCGGGTCGAGCGTGTCGCGCAGCGCGTCGCCGAGCAGGTTGAAGCCGATCACGGTGAGCGAAATCGCGAGGCCAGGGAAGACGTAGGTCCACCATTCGCCCGAGAAGATGACTCGCCGCGCATCCGCCAGCATCCCGCCCCAGCTCGGGAAGGGCGGCTCGACACCGAGGCCCACGAAGGAGAGCGATGCCTCGACGACGATGCCGACGGCGACCAGCAGCGTCGCCTGCACGACGACGGGCGAGAGGCAGTTGGGCAGCACGTCGCCCAGCATGATGGAAAGTCCGCTCGCGCCCTGCAGCCGACGCGCCTGCACGTAATCCGCACGCGCCTCGAGCAGCGCGCCGCCATAGGCCACGCGCGCGAGCGGGGGCATGTAGAGCACGCCGATCAGCAGCACGATCTTCGCCTCGTTGGGAAAGGTGAGCGGCCCGAGCCGCACGGGGCCGACGCCGACGATGCCGACGATCGCGATCGCCCAGATCAGCAGCGGAATGGCAGCCAACCCGTCCATGCTGCGCATCGCTAGTTGCTCCCACAAGCCGCGCGCCATCGCCGACGTGACGCCGAGCGCCACCCCGCCGATCCCGCCGATGGAGACCGCGAGAAGGCCGACCGCGAGCGAGGGCCTGGCACCCCAGAGCAGGCGGCTCAACACGTCGCGCCCCGTGCTGTCGGTGCCGAGCCAATGCGCGGCCGAGGGGGGCGCGAGCTTGCGCGCGAGATCGACCGCGAGCGGATCGTAGGGCGCGAGCCAGGGCGCGAAGACCGCCGCGAGAGCAGCCGCCAGCACGAGAACAACCCCCGCCGCCCCAGCCGGGCGGCGCAGCAGCGTGCCGAACGCGCTCATCGCGCCACCCGCGGATCGACGAGCCGGTGCAGCGCGTCGGCGATGAGGTTCGCGAGCAGGAAGATCGCCGTGATGATCAGCACGATGTCGAGGATCATGATATAGTCACGCCGGAAGATCGCGTTGAGCAGCGCGCGCGACATGCCGGGCAGGGTGAAGACCTGCTCCACGATCAGCGCCCAGCCGAACATGTAGCCGAAGGACATGGCCGCGACGGTGATGACCGGCGGCAACGCATTGCGCAGCGTATAGACCATCAGCCGCCCCCGCCCGAGTCCCATGGCGCGGGAGACGCGCACGTGCTCGGCGAGCATCACGTCGCCCATCGCCGAGCGCGTCATGCGGCTGATGATCGCGACGTAGTAGAGCCCGAGTGCTAGGGCGGGCAGCACCATCGCGCGCAGATGTGGCCAGGCGCCCATCTCCCACGAGACGTAGCCGCCGGCGGGAAACCAGCCGAGCCCGACCGCCCCCCAGGCGATCAGCATCAACCCCAGCCAGAAACCGGGGATGGAGACGCCGATGGTCGCGAGCGCGCGGGCGAGGTGATCGACCCAGCGATCCTCGTAGAGCGCCGAGACAATGCCGAGCGGAAGCGCGACGGCGAGCGCGACGAGGAAGGCCCAGAGCACGAGTTCAAGCGTCACCGGCATGGTCTGCGCGATGGTGCGCGTGATCGCCGTGTCGTCGACGAGCGAGCGCCCGAACTCCCCACGCAGCGCCGCACCCGCCCAGGCGAGATATTGCGCGGCCACCGGCCGGTCGAGCCCACGCTCGGCGTTGAACTCGGCGATATCCTCCTCCGAGGCATCGTTGCCAAGCACGACGCGCGCGGGCGAGACGGGGTTCGCGTGGATCAGCGCAAAGAGCACGAGGCTCACCGCGACTAGCACGCCGAGCGAGCCGAACAGCCGGGCGAGCAGGGCCGCCATCAGCTCAGCGTCACGTCGCGCAATTGCATCGAGAGGCCGGAATTGGGCGCGAAACCCTTCACCTCATCGCGCCAGGCATTGGCGATTCCGACGAAGCCTAGCCAGACGTTCGGGCAGTCCTCGGCGAGGATATCCTGGATACGCTTAAGCACGGGGTCGAGCCGCGCGGCGTCGGTATAGCGGTAGCTCTCCTGGATCGCGGCATCGAGCGCGGGGTTCGTATAGCCCGATGATTTCGACATGATCTGGTTCGCGGTGTAGCAGATCTGGATGATGAAGGTCGGGTCCGCCGGCGCCATCAGCGGCATCAGGGAGGCGACCTGCGTGCCCGCGATGGCGCGCGTGAGGATCTGCGGCTGCTCCATCAGCGTGATCTTCATCTCGATGCCAACGGCGGCGAGCTGGGACTGCATCACCACCGCGCTGTCCTTCGCATCGAAGAGATAGGGGATGGAGGGGACGAGAAGTTCGAAGGAAGCCTTTTTGGAATAAAGAGATTTCGCGAGATAATCCTTCGCGCGCGCCGGGTCGTAGCCGATCGCGGCGTCGGCTGTGGCATTGTAATAGCTCGTCGCGTTCGGTGCAGGCGTCGCGGTTGGATCGAGAAGGCCGTAGAGCACGTCGCGCGCGATTGATTTTCGGTCGATCGCACAGGAGACGGCCTTGCGGAAGTTCACGTCGTCGAAGGGCGCGCGCTTCGTGTTGGTCTGCATGAACCACATGCCGCCGAGGGCGACACGACTGCCCGTCTTGATGCCATACTGCGTCTTCAACTTTTCGAAGTCGCGCGGCGGGGGCGCGCTGATGATCTGTGTCTGCCCCGTCATCAGATAAGCCAGGCGCGTCGCATCTTCCGGCACAATCTGAGCAACCACGCGGTCCCAGCCCGGCTTCCCGCGGCGCCAGTAGTTGGGGTTGCGCTTGAGCACGATCTGCGTGTCGGGCTGCCATTCGACAAAGATGCCAGGCCCCGTGCCGAGGCCCACGGGCGCGCTCTTGAACGCGTCGTCACCCACTGCCTCGCGCGAGCCCTTGGGGAAGACGGCCATGAATTTCTGCATGTATTGCAGCCAGGGCCGATAGGGCTGTTTGAGCAGGAAGGTGATGCGCGTCGGGCTCTCGATCTCGATGCGCTCGATCGGCGAGAAGAGGCTGCGGCGGATGGACTTGTTCTTCGGGTCCAGCATGTACTCGTAGGAGTACTTCACGTCTTCCGCCGAAAATTTCTGGCCGTTGTGGAAGACGACGTCGTCGCGCAGGTCGAAGGTGAAGCGGAGCGCGTCGTCAGAGATCGTGGGCATGGCGCGCGCGAGGCAGGGCACAACATTGCCTTCGAGATCGGTCTCGAGCAGGTTCTCGAACAGCGTGTTCGTGATCGCCATCGCGTCATGATTGGAGATCTGGATCGGGTCGAGCGTCGTCGGGTTGTTGGGCAGCGCCACGGTCAGCACGCGCTCGGCGGCACCCGCGAGGCGCGGGGCGGCGATGAGGCCGAGGCCGGCGGCGCCGGCCTGGAACAGGATGCGTCGGTTCAGGCTCACGTCAGGACTCCTCCGGCGATCAGGGTCGGTTCAGTGTTCATGGCCCGCGCTGCTTCGGGCGCGCAGCGCAGGGCACGGCCGTCGGGCAGGGCGATCAGGCGTTGCGGCGTCGTGCGGCAGGCCTCCTGTGCCTGCGGGCAGCGCCCGGCGAGGTAGCAGCCGCGCGGCAGATCGACCGGGCTCGGGATCTCGCCTGCGAGTGCCGCCTCGGGCGCGCGGTCGATGCGCCGGCGCGCGGGGTCGGGCGCGAGATGGGCGGCGAGCAGGGCGCGCGCGTAGGGATGGCGAGGCGCCTCGAAAATCTGCACCCGGCTGCCCTGTTCGACGATCTGGCCGAGATACATCACCGCGACGCGGTGGCTGAGCTGCTCGACGGTGTTGAGATCGTGCGAGATGAAGAGATAGGCCGTGCCTAGCTTCTCCTGCAGCCGGCGCAGCAGCCGCACGATGCCCACGCGCGCGAGCGGCGTGAGCGCCGAGGTCGGCTCGTCGAGCACGATCAGCATGGGTTCGGCCGCGATGGCGCGCGCGATGGAAAGCCGCTGCTGCGCGCCGGCGGAGAGCGAGCGCGGGTGCTGTGCGGCGGTCGTCGCCGGCAGATCGACGAGGGCGAGCAGCTCGGCGATGCGCGCCGGGTCGCGCTTCTCGAGCGCCTCGCCGAGGATCTCGGCCGCCGTCCAGCGCGGGTCGAGCGCGTCGAACGGGTCCTGGAAGACGATCTGCACGCGCTTGCGCAGGCGCCGCAATTCGGCGGGCTTGAGGGTGACGAGGTCCTGCCCCTCGAATTCGATGCTGCCGCCGCTGGGCTCGACGAGGCGCAGCAGGCAGCGCCCGACGGTCGTCTTGCCCGAGCCGCTCTCGCCCACGAGGCCGAGCGTCTCGCCCCGATGCAGCGTGAGTTCCACGCGATCGACCGCCTGGAGCACCTTGCCCGAGCCGCGCAGCGTGAAGCGCTTGGAGAGATCCTTCGCGACCAGCAGCGGCGTTTCCTGGGCCGGCGGCGCGGGCGGGGCCTCGCGGCGGAGCGAGAGCAGGGTGCGGCTATACTCGTCCGGCGGCGCGGCGAAGAAATCCCGCACCGACATCGGCGCCAGCACCCGGCCCTGCTGCATCACCGCGACGCGGTCGCAGTAATTGGCAATGATGCCGAGATCCTGCGTCATCAGCAACACGGCCGATTGCGCGGCCCGCGCGGCGCGCGCCAGCTCGTCGAGGAACTGCGCCTGGATCGTCACGTCGAGCCCGCTCGTCGGCTCGTCGGCGACGAGCAGGCGCGGCCCCGCGCCGAGTGCCATGGCGATCAGCACGCGCTGGGCCATGCCGCCGCTGATCTCGTGCGGATAGGCCTCCGCCCGGCGCGCGGGGTCGTTCAGCCCGAGGCCGCGCAGCAGCTCCACCGCGCGCTGCCAGGCGCCCTTGCGCCCGAGCGGCAGATGCGCGCGCAGCACGCCGCCGATCTGCCCGCCGACCGTGTGCAGCGGCGAGAGTGCGCCGCGCGGGTTCTGCACAATAAGCCCGATGCGGCTGCCGCGGCGCTTGCGCAGCTCGTCTTCCGGCAGGGCGAGCAGGTCCTCGCCCTCGAGCGTCACGTGGCCGCCGAGGAGCTTCCCGGGCGGGCGCGTGAGGCCCAGCAGCGCGAGGCCGAGCGTCGATTTGCCTGCACCCGAATCCCCCGTCAGGCCCAGGATTTCGCCCGGCATGACGTCGAGATCGACCGCATCGACGGCGATGGCGCCGTGAAAGCCGACGCTGAGGCCGCGGACGGAGAGCAGCGGTTCAGCGGGCATGGCGGCGCTCCAGCCCATTGCCGAAACAGGCATAGCCGAACACGGTGAGCGAGATGGCGAGGCCGGGGAAGACCGAGGTCCACCACTCGCCCTGGATGATCTGGTCGGCGCCCGCCGCGATCATCAGCCCCCATTCGGGCGCGGGCGGCCGCACCCCGGCGCCGACGAAGGAGAGCCCAGCCGTCATCAGGATGGCGAAACCGACGGTGACGGAGGCCTGGATCAGCGCCGGCGCGAGCGCGTTCGGCAACACGTGTCGCAGCGCGAGGAAGGCCTCGCCCTTGCCGAGCGCGCGCGCGGCATCGACGAAACCGCGATGGCGCTGCGTCAGCACTTCCGCGCGCGTCAGGCGCACGTAGATCGGCGTGTAGAGCAGCGCGAGCGTTAGCACGATCGTCGTGAAGCTGCGCCCGGCGAGTGTCACGAGGATCATGCCCGTGATGAAGACGGGAAACGCCTGCACCAAGTCCGACAGCCGCATCTCCAGGGCGCCGAGCCAGGGCCGCGCCGTGCCCGCGAGCAGGCCGAGCAGGCTGCCGAGCACGAGGGAGGCGAGATTGGCCCCGAGCGCGATCGCCACATCCGTGCGCGGCGCGGCGATGACGCGGGAGAAGACGTCGAGCCCTGCGGTATCCGTGCCGAACCAGTGGATCGGCTCGTGCGGCGCGCCGGTGATCACCGCATAGAGCAGCCCCGGCACCTCGGCGAGGTCGGGTGGCGGCACGGCGATGTCGTCCGTCGGCCGGCCGACGTCATAGGGCGCAATCCAGGGCCCGATGACCATCAGCACGAGCGAGAGAACGACGATCGCGCTGCCCAGCAGGAAGAGCGGGTCCCTCGCCTGGCGCGCGGTGCGAGGCGCGGTTTCGACGGAGAGGGCGGCGCCGCTCACGAGGCGAGCCTCGGGTCGAGCAGCGCGTGCACGATGTCGAGCGCGAGATAGACGAAGAGCGAGACGGCCGCGATCACCAGCACCACCGCCTGGATCGCCGGATAGTCGAAGGCGAGGACCGAGCGCACGGCGTAGCTGCCGATGCCGGGCAGGGAAAACACCGTTTCGATCAGCACCGCGCCGCCGAGGATATAGCCGTAGAGCACGCCGAGCAGCGTCAGCGCGGGCGCGAGCGCGTTCTTCAGCGCCATGCGCGCGATCCGCCCCGGCGGCAAGCCCGAGGCGCGGGCGAAGAGCACGTAATCCGAGCCTAGCACGCGCACCATGTTCTGCCGCACCATCTTAACGATCGGGCCCGAGAGCACGAAGACCTTCGTGAGCACCGGCAGCATCAGGTGATGCAGCCCGTCGCTGAAGGCGGCCATGTTGCCGGCGAGCAGGCTGTCGATGGTGATTAAGCCCGTCACCGCGGGCGGCGCGGTCGAGAGCGGGTCGAGCCGCCCGAGCGGGGCGGGGGCCCAGCCCATGATCGCGAAGAAGAAGTAGATGAACAGCAGGCCCCACCAGAATTCGGGCTGCGAGCCGGCGAAGAGGCTGTAGCCGAAGGTCGCATTGTCGGCCGCCCCGCCCGGTTTCAGCGCGCAGAGCATCCCAAGCGGCACCGAAAGGATGAAGGCTAGAACGAAGGAAATCGTGATCAGCTCGAGCGTGACCGGCAGCGCGCGCCCGATCTCCTTCGCTACCGGCTCGCCCGTCACCCACGACGTGCCGAAATCGCCCTGCAACAGGCCCGAAGCGCCGGGCAGAGCGCCAAGATAGGCGCCGAACTGCGTGAGGACAGGCCGGTCGAGGCCGAGGGCGTGCTGCGATGCGAGATAGGCCTCGCGCGAGGCGTTCTGCCCCACGAGCCGCGCCACCGGGTCGGCCGGCAGCAGGCGGATGGCGAAGAACACCACCAGCGCGAGGCCCACGAGTTGCAGAAGCGCGGTGGCGAGGCGTCGGGCGACGAAGCCGGTCATGCGCGCCTCACTGCGCCAGTTTCAGTTCGAAGAGGCGCAGCGAATTGTCCGGGTGCCAGGTCAGGCCCGAGAGGCGCTCTGAGAAGGCCCATTGCGTCCGGGTTTCGAGCAGCGGCACCCAGGCGAGCTGGCTCTGCACGAGGTTCTGGATCTGCGCGACGAGAGGGAGGCGCTTGGCCGGGTCCGGCTCGGTCTGCGCCGCCGTGAAGAGGCGGTCGAGCTCGGGGTTGGAGTAGTTGGTGATGTTGTTCACGCCGCCCGCCTGGGGCGAGACGAAATAGAGCCGCGTGGCATAGACGACGTCGGGGCCCACGGGCTTTTCCGTGTCCGAGAGCGCCATCGGCAGGTCCTTCTTGACCATGCGGCGGTCGGCGAACTGCGTCTGCGGCATCGGGTCGATCTGGAGCTGGATGCCGATGTCGCCCAGCGCCGCTTTGATGGCCGTCGCGATGGGGCCGAGATAGGATTCGCGCTCGGCGGTGAAGGCGAGGTGGAAGGCGTCGGCATATTGCTCGAGCCCCTTGCCCTCGGGGAAACCGGCCTCGGCGAGGAGCACGCGGGCGCGGACGAGGTCGCGCGGATATTGCTGCTCGGGCTTGATGAAGCCGGCGATGGAGGTGGGGAAATGCGCCTCCCATTGCCGCCCCGCCCCGGCATAGCCGATGCGGGCGAGTTGCTCGTAGGGCATCGCATAGGCGATCGCCTGGCGCAGCTTGGGGTTGTCGAAGGGCGGCGTGCGCCAGTTCAGGCCGAGCACGAGCGTCTCGTTGCCGAAAATGCCAGCAACTTTCACGCCCCGCGCGGTAGCGAGGTTCTGGAATTCGCGCGCGGCGAGGCGCTGGGTGAGCTGCGCCTGGCCCGCGCGCATGGCGAGCACGCGGTTCGCGCTCTGCGGCACGCGCTTGATCACCACGCGGTCGATATCGGGCTTGCCGCGATAATAGTCGGGGTTGGCGCGCAGGACGAATTCGTCGTCCTTCACCCAGCGTTCCAGACAATAGGGCCCGAAGCCCGCCGCGTTCACCGTATTGGCGTAGGTGTGGCTCCAGGGGTCCTGCGCGGTCGCGTGCTTCTTCATCTCCACGCTGTCGAAGGGCGCCATGGAGTAGACGGTGAGCACGGTGAGGAAGAGGTTGTTCTCGCTCGATTGCCGGATGCGGATCGTGTAGTCGTCGACTTTCTCAACAGCATCGCCGAGTTCGCGGCTTCCGCCGGTGAAGACCGAGCGGTCGAAGCCCTTGATCGAGCCGAGGCTGGCGAGGAACCAGTTGATCGGCGCCGCACCGCTGACCGACTTGCCGCGCGCGAGCGTGTAGATCACGTCATCGGCGGTGAAGGTATTCCCCGCGCAGCTCTTCACGCCCTGGCGCAGCTTGAAGGTCCAGGTCAGGCTCGCGGCGTCATAGCTCCAGCTTTCAGCGAGGCGGCCCTCGAAGCGGCTGAAATCCAGCGTGCGGATGCCGTCCTGGCTCGCGCCCGAGAGCGGGTAGTCGATCAGCGTGTCCATCATGTTGATGAACCCGGTCTGCGACGTGTTCACCGAGACGGAGGGCCCGTCGTAATCGAGTCCGGCCGGCACGTCCTCGGCGAGATAGAGCAACTGCTTACCGACGGCGAGTGTCTGCGCCATCGTTTGCATGGAAACGGACATCATCGCGGCTGTCGCCAGCCCCGTCAGCACCTTGCGCATTCTTGCCTCCTCGATCCTGCCGCCTCGCGGGCGCGTTCTTCAGTGTGTTCCCGGCCGCAGCAGCGCGGTCATCGCGCGCAGGTCGTCCAGGGTTTCGAGCGTATCGACCATCGCGATCAGCGCATCGCGCGCCGCCTCGCCCAGCGGTTCGGCCGCGAAATCCCAGCAGCGGCGGAATTTCGTCAGGTGCTGCTCACGCGTCAGGCGGCGCGACGGGCTCGCGAGCATCTGCTCGCAGCGCCAATGCCGGACTTCGCCGGTCTTCAGCCGTAATTCGAGCGAGACCGGCACCAGCGCGTTCGGGTCGCTCCCGCCGTCGGAGACCATACGGATGCGCTTGGCGATCTCATGCGTCAGCGGGTCGGTCAGCGCCGCACCGCGATAATGCGCGAGGTCGATGAAGCCGTGCTGGATCACCTTCGCGCCGACGAAAGCCATGCAGAGCTGCGCGTAGTTCGAGGTGGGGTCGGCAACGTCGGGGCGCGAGCAGAGCCGCGCGGTTACCGGCGGGCCGGTGATGGTGACGCTCTCGACCATGTCCGGCGTCAGCCCCTGCATGAGCAGCATCAGCCCCTCCACGCCGCCATGCGTGGCGCGGCCAGCGGGGTAGGGCTTGTGGCTCAACTCGGCGATCATCCAGCGCCCGCCTTTGAGCGCGGCTCGCGTTTCAGCGAGGTCCCACGTGCCTTCCTGGAGCGGAAAATAGCCGTAGGGCCCCTCGAAAGTACCGATCGTGCCGGGCATGCCGCGCGCGGCGAGGTCGCAGCTCTGCAAGCCGGCGCGGCTGTTCAGCCCGACCTGCAGCGGCAGTGCCGCGCTGCCCTCGCCATGCGGCTGCAAGGTGCCGCTCGTCTGCGCGTATTGCAGGCCGAACGCCTGCACGAGCGTGGCCCGTGAGAGGCCCATGAGCCGGCCGACGGCCGCCGTCGCGCCGAAGCCGCCGGCGGTAGCGGGGCGGAAGAAGCGCATCGGCGCACGCGAGGCGATGCCGAGCCCGGCCGAGACGTTGACGCCGACGGCGCAGGCGGTCAGCAGAGCGCGCCCCGAAATGCCGCCCTGGCGTTCGGCGAAGGCCAGCGCTGCGGGCAACAACGTCGCCATCGGGTGCAACACGGCGCCTTCATGAACGCAGTCGTATTCCTGGCAATGGACCTGGAAGGCATTGGCCATCGCGGCGATGCCCGCGGGCACCTTCGCCGCGCGGCCCCAGAGCGTGGCCTCGGCGCCCGCGCCCCAGCCCTTGCCGGCGTCGATCACCTTGTCGGCCGCGAAGGCGCTGGAGCCCGCGATGCCGACGCCGAGCGTATCGAGGATGAAGACCTTGGCCTGCGTGATCGCCTCTTCCGTCAGGTCCTCGTCGCGCGTCTCGAGCGCATGCCCGGCGAAGGCCTCGGCGAGGTTGACCGTCATCTCCAACTCAGGCGCAAGCGGATGGTCCATCGGGGCACTCCGGCCGGATCGGGCCTGAAATAATGTCCGGACAAAACCAAAACGGCTTTGAGATATCCCGTCAAGTGCCTAAAATGAACTCATTCAGCGGAGATTCCCCCATCCTGATGGTCGCTTCCACGACTTACTGCGCGTCTGGCGCGCATTAATGCTGAAAAATTAGGCGATGAACACGCCCCGCTATCTGCAGATCCGCGACATCCTGCGCGAGCGTCTCCGCCTCGGCCGCTACCCCGTCGGCACGCATCTGCCGACCGAGGCAGCGCTCTGCATCGAGTTCGAGGTGAGCCGCTACACGCTGCGCGAGGCGCTGCGTCGGCTGGTGGAGGAGGGGCTGCTCAGCCGCCGGCAGAAATCGGGCACGATGGTCCTTGCCGCGAGCCCGCCCAGCGTCTTCGTGCACACGGTGCGCGACCTCAGCGACCTCTTCCAGATGCCGGTGGAGACGCATTTCGAGATCCTTTCCGTGCGCGACGACGAGGCGCCGCCCCCGCCGCGCCCCGATCTCGGCCGCGATGCCGCGGCCCCCTGGCTGCGGCTGGACAGCCTGCGCAGCGACGCCGCCTCACGCCGGCCGATCGCCTATATCGTCTCGCACTTGCCCGCGCGCCTGGGCTGGCTGGTGCCGGAACTGCACAGCCAGCGCGGGCCGCTCTACGCCCATCTCGAAAGCCGCAGCGGGGAGAAGATCGAGCGCGTGGTGCAGGAAGTCACGGCCGGCACCTTGCCGCCGCGCGCCGCGCGATCGACAGTGGCCGGCGCGGCGAGCGCGCGCTGGGCCACGATGGGCATGGCGGGGACGTCCGGCGCAGGGTCGCCCCTGCCCGGCTCGGTCGTCTCGGTCATGTGGATGTCCTGCTGCTCGCCGGCGCTACGACGCGGCGAAGCCCTGCGCGTTGACGTAGACCTGCGCGCCGGGGGTGATGCAGGCGATGTTCATGGCCGTGGCCGCGCTGCCGCGCAGGGGGGTGGGAAAGAGGATCTCCACCGGCGCCGCCATCGCCGCCGGCAGCAGCTGCCGCCAGATCACCGTCGCCCCGTCCTTGATCACCACCTCCGTGGCCACCGTCGCATGCGCGTTGCGGACGTCGATCGAGGTCACGGAGTTGCGGATGCCCGCGGCGGCGGCGGCCTTGAGAACGACATCGCTGCTCGTGGTGATGCCGCCCGCCGGCGCGGCATATTGCCAATCCGCCTCCGGGATGGCGTAGGGCTTGACCACCAGCGCGCCGATCAGCGTCGCCTGCAGATCAACCCCGCGGCCGCTGATCACCGCCGCGGGATTCGCCGAAAGCCCTGTCGCCACCAGCACCGGCACACCGCCGTTGGTGTTGCGCGCCTGGCCACCCACCGGCGTCAGCGTCGGCGCCACGGCGCCCAGCACATTCACCCCGAGCCCCTGCCCCGCCGCACCCTGGCCGCGGCCCGCCGTGATCTCCGCCAGCAGCGGCACCTGATCGCCCAGGCTGACGCATTGCAGCTTCACCACCGTGCTCGTCGCCGGCCCCGCATTGCGGCTCAGCGTCGCCCAGCCCGTGTTGACATAGGCCCCCGCGAAGCTCGTGCCAATCAAATCGATATTCGCCGTGTCGATCACCGTCACGGCAAAGACGCCATTCGCCCCCGGCACCCCGGCCACATTCTCGACCGTGACCACATCCCCTGTCGTGAGGCCATGGGAAGATCGCGTGAGGCGGATCGCCCCCGCGCCATTATCAGCCACGGCGCTGATGCCGGCCATGATCTGGCGGTTGCGCACCCGCAGGCGCCAGCGATAGAGCGCGTCGGGATCCGGGATCTGCTGGTGGCGCACATAGGAATGCGTGCGCGCCGCCGTGCTGTCGATCGCGCGGCCATGGAACCAGCAGGCCTCCTGGCCCGCCTCGATCTCCAGCACCGACCAGCCCGTGCTCGCCGTGCTCGGGATCGCCACGGCCGCCCCGGTGCTCAGCCGCGGCGCGCCGGCCGCCTGCACCTCGTAATTCGCCCCCGTCGCGCTGCTGCCATCCAGCCGCCAGGCGGCGCAGGACGCGCCATCGGGCTGGTTGGTCAGCGGATCGATGCTGACCAGTTCCAGCCAGACCGATTGCCCGGCGACGCGCTGGCTCAGATTGAGGGCCACCATCATCCGCAGCGGGATAGCAAAGCGCTGCCGGGTGGTGAGGAGGATGTCGTCATCCAGCGTCGTGCCGGTGGTGATGGTCAGCGCCCCATCGACCAGGCCGAGCGTCATGCCGCTGCCTGTCGCACTCACCTCCCAATGCGCGGGATCGAGCAGGGCTGCATTGAAGCTGTCGCGAAACTTGCGGCCGCCGGACGACACTTTCAGCGTGTCGGAGGCGGCGTCATAGGCGCCGACGCTCATGGGTCTTCTCCTGCTGCGGGCGCCGCCGCGCCGGTGGCTGCGATCTCGATGGCGGCGAGTTGCGCCGCATCCTGGGCGCTGCCCGACTTGGCCACGCGGCGCGGATCGGTGTCGAGCGCCAGCCCCGCATCATCCAGCAGGGCATTGGCTTCGCGGATCAGTTCCACCGCCTGGCGGAAGTCATAACCAAAGGCACCCACCGCCTCGGGCTGTGGCACGAATCCAGCGCGCACCTGGGCGATCAGCGCCGTCGTGTCCTTCAGCGGATCGATCATCTCATGCGCCGGCGGCACGTGGCTCACAGCGGCCGGCATCTCGGCCGGCCACATCCCGAGCAGCGCCCCCTGCTGGTGAAAGCGCTCGGCGACGGGGCGGACCAGCATCGGGATCAGCATCCCGTACTGCACCTGCTCGCAGAGCCGGCGGAACTCGATCTTGCCAGCGCGGAGGCTCGAGTAATTCGCCTGGGTGAGGTCGCCCGAGACCTGATCATAGGTGAGGCCGGCGCCCACCGCCGCGGCCTCCAGCGCCCGGCGGGCAAAGGCGGCGTGGCTGCCACCGCCCGAGGGGTTCACCACCTCCACCGAGCCCATCCCCCGCCGGTAGAGGATCATCCCTGGCTCGAAGCTCTCGACCGCGCGGCCCTGCGCATCGCGGAGCAGGCCGGAAGCGGCGCCGGTCAGAGCTTCCTCGCCCTCCTCGGAGACCACCGCGGCCAGGCAGGCCTCGATCTTGGCCTTCATCAGCAGGGCAGCCTCGTAATCGCCGAGATCGCGCAGCCGCGTCAGCACCGGCGCCAGCCAGGAGACATCGCGCAACTGGCCAGGCCGGCGCTTGCGATAGACGTGCAGCACGTCGCGGGCCGGCACCGGCTCGCTCTCCAGCCGGCCGCCGGAGGGCAGCAGCCAGGAGGCGCCGGGATGCACGCGATGCAGCCAATAAGCGAGCGGCTCGCCCGCCTCGCCGAGGGCGATGCCCTGGAGCGTCGGGTGGCCGGCGATCAGGCCATTGCGCGCCGTGTCGAGGTGATCGCTCTCCAGCACTTGCAGCCGCAGGCCGATCGGGTTGGCCGGCGACACTTCGGCCGGCAGCAGCCGAACGAAGCACTCGCCGCTTTCCACCACCGCCCGCATGACCAGGGCCTGCAGGCCGGCCAGATCCAGCCGGCCCTCGGCATCGCAGGCGGTGCTCTCCGACCAGCGGCGCCAGGCCTCGGCCTGCACCCGGCCTGGCCAGCGGGTGGTGATGCCGGCGCCCACCGCATTGCCCGTCCACAGATCGACGATGCGGGCGGCATAGGGGTCATTGCGCACGGCATCCCTGGCGCGGCGCGCGACGGTGGCCGCGGCGGCGCCCACCTCCGCATTGGCGCTGCCACCGGAGGGCGCCCAGGCCGAGGCACGGCTGTCCTGCGCCGCGGCATAACCCCGCAGCGCGTTCCAGGCATCCCGGAACCGGCCCATCATTGGCTTCCCTCCCGCGAGAAGCTGGCCAGGGTCACAGACGGGCGGCGCGCGGCGGTGTTCTCGGCGGCCTGCAGCACGGCGAGCGCGCGGCCAAGCTCGTCGAGGCTGCGGTATTCCACGGTGCGGCCATCGAAGGTGACGCGCGTCGTGCCGCCCGTATAGGCGGCGGCGAGCGCGGCGGCCCGGCTGCCGGCGGGCTGCGCCAGCGCCCAGGCGAGGATGTCAGGGGTCATCGCAGCCTTTCCTCACCGCAGCCAGCCGCCGCGCGATGTCAGCCAGCCCCGTGGCCGCAGCGGTTCCGCTGCCACGGGCGGCGAAGCGATCTTCCCACCGGCGGGAATGTCGCTCGCTTGCAGCGGCGCATTTGCCATCTGCTCGCGCAGCTGCGTCCAGAACCGCTCCCCGTAGCGGTCGGCGCCGAGCAGCCAGAGCGCGGCACGGGCCAGCACCGCGCAGTCCAGCGCCTCATTCCGCTCGCGCAGCTTCGCCCATTCCTGCCGCGCAAAGCCGCGCCGATCCTTCGCCGTCCGCAGATGCTCCGCCACCAGCTGCTTCACCCATTCGGCCTCGATCCCCTGCGGCAGATGCACCCAGCCCGGCGGAAATGCCTCGGCATCGCCACGGCCGAGCCACAGCCGGCGATAGAGATCCGCCTTCCAGGGCGAAACCGACACCGTCCACAGCTTCAGGCCATGGCGCAGCTTGCGCCCATCCACCAGCGCATCCACCGGCGTCGGACCCTGCACCGGCTGCGCCCGGTTCCAGCCATCCACACCCTTCGTCGGCGCAATCCGCGGATCCCGCAAATGCCGCAGATGCCCATAGACCGCCGCCGTGTCCCGCCCGCCCGTGTCGACGCAGATCTTGGCAAGCCGCATCGTGCCGCTGCATTCGCGCGGCCAGTCTCGCGCCAGCAACGTGGCCAGCGCCGTCCAGGGCGCGCGCTCACGCGGGCTGCCGGGGATCACCACATGATCCACCAGCCACGACGAGAAACCCTCGGCCCAGCCCCAGATATCGCATTCGAGGCGGTCCTCCTGCACGTCCACGCCGGCCGTCAGCACCAGCGCGCCCGATGGGACGATGCCCATCCGAAAATCCTCGCGCCGCTCGAGCAGCCGCTCCCAGTCCGGCGCCTCGCCCTGCTCCTGCCAAGTCTCTCCCAGCACCGTGTTCTTGAAGGTCTTCAGATCCTCTGCCTTGCCCTGCGCCGCCTCCCAATCGCGCGCAATCTGCTCCCAGGACAGCCAGCCCACCGGCGAGTAGAGCGCCGAAATGTGGAAGCCCACCGTGTGCGGATCTTCAGCCTGCGCCGTCGCACGCCATTCGCCACCGGCCAGCATCGCCGTCTTGTGATGCTCTTCGATGCCGGCGTCACAGGATTCGCAGTGGTAGCGGACCGAGCGCGGGTCGCCCTTCTCCCAGCGCAGCCGCTCGAAGTGCAGCCACTGCATCTCCTGGCAGTGCGGACAGGGGACGAAGTAGCGCCGCTGATCGGAGGCCTGGTACTCCCGCTCGATCCGGCTGCGGCCGGCAATCGTCGGCGTCGAGACGAGGAACGCCTTGCGCCGCCAGCCGAAGGTGCGCGCCCGCGCCTCGGCCAGTGCGATCGGGTCACCCTCCCCTTCGACATCGCCCGGATAGGCATCAATCTCGTCGAGAAAGAGAAACCGCGCCGTCATCGAGCGCAGCCCGACCGCGCTGTTCGCCCCCGTCAGCACCAGGATGCCGCCGGGGAATTCCTTCGACAGCAGCGTGTTCCCGCTATCCCGCGCTCGGGCCGGTGCCACCCGATCCTTGAGCGCCGGCGTCTCCTCCAGCAGCGGATCGATGCGCTGGCGCGAGAAGCGCTTGGCCAGTTCGACGGTGGGCTGCACGGCCAGCACTGGCGCCGGCACGTGATGCAGGATGTAGCCCAGCCAGCAGTTGCCGCTCTCGGTGGCGCCGACCTGGGCGCCCTTCATGAAAACCACGCGCCGCGCGGGATGCACCGCCGAGAGCGCATTCATCACCTCCCGCAGATAGGGTGTGCGCGCGGTGCGCCAGGGGCCGGGCTCGGCCGAGGCACGGCTGCCGAGGATACGGTGCTGCTCGGCCCATTGCGAGACGGTGAGCTGCGGCGGCGGGCGCAGCATGCTGCCAGCCCGCCGGCGCACATGCTCACGCGTCCGCGGGCCGATCTCCGCCGGCACTGCCGAGGCCTGGGGGATCGAAGCGATCGGCGGCCTCCGTCAGCAGATCGGTGATGTGGCTCTGCAGGATGGTCTGCAGCAGATGCGGCTCCACGCCGAGTTCGGCGGCGATCAGACCGGAGACACGCGCGGGCCAGTTCAGCAGTGTATCGCGCATGGCGCCGGCCATCTCGTCAATCGTCGCATTGGCCTCGGCCACGTCGATCAGGCGCCGCTTGCTTTCATCCAGAGCGAGACGCTGCGCCTCCACCTTCAGCGCCAGCTGCGCCACTTTCAGCCGCGCATAGGGCGTGGCCTCGGCCGCTCCCCCGGCCGCCAGGGGCGAGCGGTGCGGATCCGCTGTTTCCACCAGCCGGCGGCGGGTCTTGGCGATATCCCATTGTCCGTCGGGCTCGCGCTCGATGCGGCCGCTGCTCTCGGCTTTGCGCAGCGCCGTCTCGCTGACACCAATGCGACGCGCCGCCTCGCGGGTGGAGAGCGTCAGTTCCGGCATGGCGGCGACCTCCCGCCGTGCTCATCCAAGGATGTGACGGACAAAGCCCGCCACGATGTCGCGGCGGGCCTCGCGATGCCGGGGGGATCGCTCAATCGGCGATGCGGTAGACCGAGTAGGATCCCTTGGCGCCGTCCTTGTTCGGGCCGACCTGGCGGATGCGCTCAGCCGCGATCACGGTGAGGCCCTGGCGCCGCTTGAGGCCGGCGAAAAAGCCTCTCACGGTGTGTTGCTGCCAGCCCGTGGCCTCGCAGATCTGCGCGATGCTGGCCCCCTCTGGCCGGCGCAGCAACGCCAGCACCGCCTCCTGCTTGGTGCCCTCGCGGGGCTTGCGCGGCGCGGGAGAGGCCGGCCCCGCCAGGGCCAGCCGCAGGGCTGCCATCGGCGCGTCGAGCGAAGCCTCCGCCTCCCAGGCTGCCAGCACCGCCGCGGCCGCGGCGCGCAGGCGGCCGCCTGGGGCGGGTGTGGGCGCCGCTGGGGCGGCTTCGGTGGCTGGGGGCTCCTCACCCTGCGGCGTGGCCTCCTCGGCCTCTGGCGGCGCCGTGTCCGCGCCCGTGGCGGGCTCCTCTGCCGCGCTCTCCTCCCCCAAGGCCCGCAGCCCCGCCTCGGTGATCTGCAACGCCATCGTCGCGCCGGCGATCGTCCAGGCCGTGGCCGCCTCCCCCTCCGGGCTCGGCTGCGTCCGCACCAGCCCCTGCTTCAGCAGCGCCTGCGCCACTTTCTGCCGCGCTCCCGCCGGCAACCGCGCCGGCACCTGCGCCAGATGCGTCGGGTGCTGCGCGGCGGCAGCCAGAATGGCGCGCTGGGTATCGGAGAGTGTCATCCTCGGGCTCCTCGCTCACGCACCCGATCCGCCGGGTGCTACCACCCCAAGCCCCGCCGGGCAGAACCCGATCGGGGCGCGGTGCGGGCGGGACCCGGCTCAGGCAGCGTACTCGCCGCGGCGGAAATGCTGATCCGCGAGGCGCTTCAGCGTCGCCGTCGCCTCCGCCAGCCAGGCGGCTTCGCCCCAGAGGATGGCGTCGGGGCTGGCGCCAAAATGATCCGCGCTGGCCTGCTGGAGTTCGTCGATCAGGGCATCAAACTCCGCCTTCTTCGCCAGGAAGGCGGCCAGGCTCTTCTCCTGATTGCGGCTGCTGCGCTGGGTCATCATCGTCTCCGTCCTCCGGCGCAGGAGCCTCTCCCCTGCGCGTGACGGACCATTCGCGCTGTGGCGCGCACGAGCCAAGCAGATTGAGCGCCTATGACGATGCTTTCTCGACAGCGCAGCGTTGGGCTGCAATGTCAGCGAATGTGCGATCCTCGCCGTCCAGTACGGCCACCTCGCCCGTCATCGCCTCCCAGCGCTGGAGCGTGACGTCACAGTAGGAAGGATCGATCTCCATCGCCAAGCAGACCCGCCCGCTCGTCTCGGCGGCGATGATGGCGGTGCCGCTGCCGCAGAAGGGCTCGTAGATCGCCTCCCCCGCCTCGCTGTTATTCAGCATCGGCCGGCGCATGCACTCCACCGGCTTCTGCGTGCCATGCACCGTCGCCAGATCCTCTGCCCCGGCGCCAATCGACCACAGCGTCGTCTGATCCCGCGCACCCTGCCAGTGCCCGGTTGCACCCTTGCGCACGCCATAAAGGCACGGCTCATGGCGCCAATGATAATCCCCCCGCCCCAGCACGAGCCGTGGCTTGGCCCAGATGATCTGGCTGCGGATCACGAAGCCGGCAGCCTCCAGGCTCTCGATCACCGTGCGCGCATGCACCCCCGCATGCCAGACATAGGCGACATCGCCTGGAAACAGCGCCCAGGCCGCACGCCAATCGGCGCGATCATCATTGGCCACCTTGCCGGTGCGCATCGTCACCGAGAGGCCGGCCTCGTTCCGCCATTGCGGATCGTAATTCACCCCGTAGGGCGGGTCTGTGACCATCAGATGCGGCTGCGCGCCCGCCAGCAGACGCGCCACGTCGCGCGCCTGAGTGCTGTCGCCGCAGAGCAGGCGATGCCGCCCGAGGCGCCACAGATCGCCAGGCCGCGTCACAGGCTGCGCCGGCGGCTCCGGCGCCGGCGCGTCTGGATCACCGGAGATCTGTTCGCCGCCCGAGAAAGAATCCAGGCTGGCCAGCAGGCGATCGATCTCCACGCCCGAGAAGCCCAGCCCATCAAGATCCACCACTGCCTCGTCGCGGATACGGGCGATCTCCGCGGCCAGCAGCGCCTCATCCCAGCCGGAGTTCAGGGCGATCTGGTTGTCCGCCAGCCGTAGCGCGCGCGCCTGCGCCTCGCTCAGATGCGCCAGACGGATCGCCGGCACCGCCGCCATGCCGAGGCGCTGGGCGGCCAGCACGCGGCCATGGCCGGCCACCAGGACGCCGGCGGCATCCACCAGCACCGGATTGACGAAGCCGAACTCGGCGATCGAGGCGGCGATCTGCGCCACCTGCGCGTCCGAATGGGTGCGGGCGTTCTCGGCGTAGGGAACCAACACTGCCACCGCCATGGAGGCTACCCGGAGTTCAGCCTGCATCGACCAGCACCTCCCTCCGCTCTGCGGTGATGCTGTCATAGTCGCGCCCATCCTCCGCCAGCGTCACCGCCAGATCAGGATGCAGCAGGCGCCAACGGGCAATGGCCAGGTCGACATAGGCCGGTGCCAACTCGATCGCCCGCACCGGCCGGCCCGTCCGCTGGCCAGCCAGGAGCGTGGTGCCGGAGCCGGCAAAGGGCTCGAACACCGCCTCTCCCGCCTCCGTGTAGGCCCGCATCAGGAATTCAGGCAGCGCCACAGGGAAGACCGCCGGATGCTCCGTCTCGATGCCGCGACCCTTGTGCCGGGTAATCCGCAGCACGCTGTCCGGGATACGCATCTCCTGCACCGGCAGGCCGATATGGGTGTAGGCTTTCACCGCGCCATCGGCAGCCCGCAGGCCGCTACCCTTGTTCGGCGTGCCGGCCCATTTGCAGGGCACGATCTTGTTCGGCGGGCGGGGCTGGCGGTTGAAGTGGAACAGCAGCTCGAAGGCCGGCGCCAGGCGGCCATTCCAATCCCCCGGCAGGCCGGGCCCCTGATCCCAGGCATAGAGGCCAAAGCGCCGCCAGCCCTGCCCGCGCATCCAATCCAGCCAGCCCTGCCAGTAGGGCTGCCATTCCCCCTCCCGGTGGATCAGGCCGAGATTCACCAGCACCTGCCCGTCATCCCGCAGGATCCGCGGCAGATGCTGGAACACGCCGCGCATCAGCGCCTCCCAATCGCCGACGCCGCCGGTGGTGTAGTCGCGCTGGTTGCCATAGGGCGGGCTGGTGAAGAGCAGCGCCGCGCGATCCTCGCCCAGCACGCGCGCCACGGCCGCGGCGTCAGTGCTGTCGCCGCAGAGCAGCCGATGCTCGCCCAGAAGCCAGAGATCGCCGGGCCGAGTGACAGGCTGGCGCGGCGGATCGGGCGTGGCATCCGCGGGATCCTCCTCCGCCGCGCCCTCCCCGCCCTCCTGGACGGCGGGCGCCGACAGAGCCTCGGGCGCGTCGCCGTCGGACACGGCCTCTCCAGCCGCCGCGAGGATGTCGTCGAGTTCCGCCGCCGAGAAGCCCAGCGCCGCCAGATCCAACTCCGCCGCCCCCTGCACCACCGCCAGCGCCTCGCGCAGCAGCGCCTGATCCCAACTGGCATTCTCCGCAATGCGGTTGTCGGCCAGCCGCAGCGCCTCCTTCTGCGCCGGCGACAAATGCCGCAGCACGATGGTCGGCACCGTCTCCAGCCCCAGCGCCAGCGCCGCCTCGAGCCGGCCATGGCCGGCAATCAGCACGCCGGCCTCGTCCACCAGCAGCGGGTTGGTGAAGCCAAAGGCGCGCATGCTGGCCTGGATCTGCGCGATCTGCGCCGGCGCATGCCGCCGCGCATTGCCGGGATGCGCGCGCAGCTCCGCCGCCGGGCGCAGCAGGATCGTCGCCGCCAGCCAGGGAAGCGTCATGGGATCATCCGGATCAGGAGAGGATCGGCATCGCGCGGGCGCAATTGCGCACCGCGAACCTTGTTTTTGGCCTGGCGCTAGGGGGTTTGCGCGCTTCCGCTCCCCGCATACAGTATTCGCAGGAAGGACTCTGGATTTTTATTTGTTCTGTTCTTCAGATCATCCGAAGAATGACTTGCAGGCCCTTCGCGATTTACTTCTCTCCTCGCTTCGGAGGGAGGGGCTGCCGCCCTCTCCCCCTGCGCGATCGCAGTCTTTCAAGGTGGGTCGATGATAGAACGCCCGAATCTCGGCTGCAACACGACATTCTTTCGCTCTTCTACCCTGCGCTGCGCTTCCTCGATTTTTCTTCGTCCCTGTGCCTGACTTCAAGCAGCCCGTTGCCGCGGTGTCAGCCGGAAATGCGCTGCCAGCACGCTGAGCGTCGCCACCAGCATCCCCTGCGCTTGCGGCGAAGGCACGGGGCGTCCGCCCCAGCCCTCCCGCATCGCCCATTCCCGCACCGACATCTCCAGCCCGATGACATACCAGGCACAGGAGCCGGCCGCGCTGTCATGCCCACCGAGCACATCCAGCGCCGCCGCCACGCGGCGCCGGGCCTCGATGTTGCGCTCCGACAGCGCATCGGCCGTCTTGCCCGGCATCCGGATCAGCGGCGAGTGGCTCATGCCATCCAGCGCCGCACGCCGGAACAGCCCGCGGAAAATCTCCCCCGCCTCATGCATTGGCGGCGTGATCGTGCCATTGGCCAGCATCAGCCCCAGCGTGTCCACCGCCCGCCGATGCGCGATCGGCGTGCCCGTCTCCGGATCCGCCTCCCGCATCGGCTCCGAGAAGCCGCCATGCTGCAACCGCCACTGCGAGGGCTTCGACAGATCCTCACGCGGCTTTGCCACGCGCTTCGTCATCCGCTTACCGGCCATGCTGGCCTCCTCCATGACGCGGCCCCCAGCGCCGCGTGGCTTCGTTGGTGACGGCCTGGCGCAGCCAGGGATCGGTGATGTCCTCGATGGCCAGCGAGGCCACGCCCTGCTCGTGCCAGACGCGGCGACGCAGGGCCTCCATCTCGGGGCTGCTGGTCGGGCTGCGGGGGCCTCGGTCGAGGCAGGATCGCGGTGGCCGCGGGGCGCCTGGCAGGGTCATGCGCCACCTCGCGAAACCGTGAGCGCGGGTGGGTAGGAGGGGGCGCCCCCTCTAGAGGAGAGATAATTCAATAATATATAATAATTCAATATACCTCTTCTAACGGCGCCCCCCTGTGTGTGTCTGCGCGCGCGCGTGAAGGATTGAGGTATTGAATGCCCGGCCGAGACCGGCGGTTTGCCTGGGTTTCCAGCGGCGGATAGTTCACGGCCCACCAAATGCATCATCTCCCACCCCCCTTCAGCGTTGGCGCTTTGCTCAAGGCCACCGCGCGATAGAAGGTGGCCGGCTTGGTGGCGCTGGCCTGCTGCTCGACCACGACCAGCCCCGCCTCGACGAGTGAGGCCAGGATCTCCTCCCGCTCGCGGCGTGACAGGAATTGCGAGCGCCGCGTGACTTCGCTGCGTGACTGGCGCCCGCCGTCGCGAATGATCTCCAGCACACGCTTGTGCTTCGCCTCCATGTCATTGTCCGAGACCCACCGCTCCGCCTCCCGCAGCAGCGTGCCGATGCAGTGCGCTACGAGCTGCGCCGCCCAGGTGACGTCACGCGCCTGCGTCACCGGCTGCGCCGGATCGCGGCTGACGGCGGCGATCATCGCCAGCTTCGCGGTGTTCTCGGCGTAGCGCCCGAACAGCGCCGTGGCATAGGAGCCGCGATGCAGGCGGAGCAGGCCGGTGGCGTCGCGCTGCACCGCTGCCATGGCGGCTTTCGCGTCGGCCGTCAGTGGCACGGCGTAGGGCTGGGTTGCGATCATGCTCGACATCGCATCCGCCAGGTTGCCGCCGGAACTGTACCCTGGCACGCCGCCGGCGATGGCCTGCAGCCCGGCCACGAGACTGGCCGGCGGCGTCGCCGGCGCGGGCGCCTCGTTGCGCTCCGGATAGTCATCGTCCGTCTGGAAGACCAGGAAGCGCGCGATCGAGCCGTCGCCGAGCGCGCGGCCCTCCAGCGCCTGCCAGAACGGGCCAGGCACGGTGACGCCCCAGAGGCAGGCGCAGGGCTGTTCGAGGGTAACCCGCGGCCTGTTCTTCGGGTCGGCGTATTCGGTGCCGATGAAGGCCTCGCCCGCGGAGGTGTAGAGCTTGGTGAGCTCGGTCCAGATGGCAGCCTTGTGCATCGGCGCCCGCGGCGACAGCACCAGCTTCAGGAATTGGCCGAACTCGTCGACCTGGAACAGCCGGACGGGATGGTGCTGTAGCGAGGCCAGCAGCCCGGCCGAGGAGGCGAAGTCCTCGCCGCCCAGGTATCGCTCCAGGCCCGCGGCGTAGAGGGCCCGCTTCACGCAGCGGCGGGCATGGTCCTTGCCGCCGCCGCTATCGGCGATGCCGATGGCGTAGATGTTGCTGCGCAGCTCCGTCGGCGTGCGATACCGGCGGCCGGCGATGGCGCCCACCAGGCAGATGGCCGCGCCGAGGGCGAGGAAGGGCTGCGGGCTGACGGCGCTGGCCGTGGCGTAGTCGACGAACTGGCCGAGCACGCCGTCCACCTGCAGCAGCTCAGGCGATACGCGATAAGGCTTCGGCTCCGGCACGGGTGGCAGCGGCGTGGCCTCTGCGGCCGCCAGCAGCGCCGCTGCCGGATGGGGCTGCGCGGCCTGCTCGGCCGCGGTGCCGTTCAGCGTCAGCGCGGGATCCGGCACCCAGCCGCGCTGCTCCGCCAGCCAATAGATCGTCCCTGCGCCGACGCTGTGCGGCCGCAGCGTGGCCCAGCGCCGCTCAGGCGTGTCGGTGCGGCCGGACTGGCCGGATTTGCGTGCCTGGCGCGACCAGTCGAGCCAGAGGGCGCGGCCCTCCTCGCCGAGCGCGGCCTTGATCGCCGCGCCGATGGTGATCCACTCATGGCCGGGCAGGTCGTCATTCGGCAGGAAGGCGAGCGCCGCGGCGATGGCGTCCCGCGTGCCCTTCGGGTCGCTCGGGCCATGCCAGGCGCTGCTGGGCGCCTCCGCCAGGAGCGAGGGGCTGCGGCTGTCGTCGGGGATCTGCTGCCAGGCGGCGTCGAGGAAGGCCAGGCAGGCCGCCTCCTCCACCACCGGCAGGCGATCCAGCGGCACGTCCAGCAGGTTGCTCTCCGGCCAGGCATAGGGCTGGCCCGTATCGGGGTGGATGGCATAGGCGACGAATTGCTGGCCGCGCGCCAGCAATTCGAGCGGATGGCGCTTGCGGCCGGCAAAGGGCGTAGCGGCCCGGTAGACCAGCAGGCGCTTGGGGGCGCGACCGATGCGCCAGCAAGGCGTATCGCCCAGCATGCGCGCCGCCAATTCGCCGATCTGGATGGACAGCGCTGCGTCGAGGATGTCGATGTCGATGCCGACGACCGAGCCACAGGCGATGCCGATGCCGCAGCCGGGCCAGCGCTGCCAGATGCTCATCTCGAAGGGCTGCGTCATGCGGTCGCAATGCCGCGCCCAATCGGGGTACGGCGCCCACTGCCCGGCATGGTGGCGGCCCGGCACTTTGCGGCCCGGCATGATCGGGATGACGGGATAGCCATTGTCGACCAGACGCCCGCCATGGCGGGCCATGAAGTTGGGCGGGTGGTTCATCCGGCCCTCCCCTGCACCTTGGCGACGGCGCTGTTGATGGCGCTCTGCTGCGCGAGGAGCGCCTCGACATAGGCGCCGCAGATCACCTCGATGAAGCTGTGCCAGTCTGGCTCTGACCAGCGGGCCATGTCGGTGCAGCCGATGGCATCGATATATTGGCCGGCCATGTCACCGGCGGTGCGCATCGCGGCGACTTCATGCTCATTGGGATCAACCATGCGGTGCTCCCTTCGAAGGATGAGGCAGGTGATGAAGCGGGACGGCACGGCCCCAGGCCACGGCTGCGCCTGCGCCGCATGCCAGAGGGGGCCATGCCAAGCGAGGTATGGGCTGGGGCGGCCTGTCACATGAACCTCGCCGCGGTGATCTCGGTGTACTGGCCCGCAGGCCGCACCTGGATCGCGATGGGCTGGCGCAGCGCGTCAGCGTGCTGCAGCGCCTCGTCCACGCTGGAGGGCGCTGGCAGGTTCGGCGCACGGCGACGCCACCAGGAGCAGGCCTTCTCGCGCGGAAAGCCGGTGTGCTCGAAGCAGACCCACTCGCTGTGCCGCGCCAGGCCGCACTCATAGGTGACGCGCAGCGAGGCGGGCTTGCCGGGCTTGTCGTGGCGCGCATAGGTGACGCCGGTGACATCGCACCACGCGGCCTGGATTTGGGTTGACAGCAGGGCATCGCAGGCCGCCCGCGGCGCCACCTTCACCACCGGCGGCGGGAACGCGTGATCGCACGCGATGCAGCGCCGCACGCTGGCGTGGTTGATGGTCTGGCACTCGGGACAAACCTTGATCGGCGCCTCGCCTGGCTCCTCCGTCTTCTCCTTCTTGCGGCCGTCGACCATGTCGATCGGGCCGTGCCGCGCCGTGTTGCCGGCGAAGTCGAGCACCAGGCAATCCTCCTTGCCTTCAGCCAGGCGTGTGCCGCGGCCCACCATCTGGACGTAGAGGCCGACGCTTTTGGTGGGCCGCAGCAGCGCGATCAGGTCCGTGCCAGGTGCATCAAAGCCGGTGGTGAGCACATTGGCATTGGTGACGCAGCGCAGACGCCCTGCCTTGAACGCCGCCAGGATGCCGTCCCGCTCCGGCCCTGGCGTGTCGCCCGTCACGGTCTCGGCGGAGATGCCGTGCTCGCGGATGGCGTCGCGGACATGGCGGGCATGGGCGACGCCGGAGCAGAACACCAGCCAGGAACCCCGGCCCTCGCCGTGCTGGACGATCTCGGCCACCGCAGCGCGCGTGACCTCGTCGCGGTCGACCGCCGCCTCGAGGTCTTTGGCGATGAACTCGCCGCCGCGGGTGCCGACGCCGCCCACATCGAGCTGCGTCTCGGTCTGCTTCGGCACCACCGGGCAGAGGTAGCCCTGCTGGATCATGTCCAGCACGGGCACCTCATAGGCGATGTCGGTGAAAAGACGATCCTTGCCCTCGTGCAGCATGCCGCTATCCAGGCGATAGGGCGTGGCCGTAAAGCCGACGACTTTCAGCAGACCTGCATTGATCTCGTTCAGTTGCGCCAGGAAGGAGCGGTACATGCCGCTGTCACCGCGGCCGAGCAGGTGCGCCTCGTCAATCAGGACGAGGTCGCAGCGCTGCACCTGATAGGCGTGGCGGTGAATGGACTGGATGCCAGCAAAGAGGATCTGCGCGTGGATATCGCGGCGGGACAGGCCGGCGGAGTAGATGCCGGCCGGGGCTTCGGGCCAGGCGCGCAGCAGCGCCATGAAGTTCTGCTGGATCAGTTCCCGCTGATGCGTGACGATAAGGATGCGCGTCTCCGGCCAGGAAGCGATGGCGCGCTTCGCGAGGTCAGCAATCACAATCGACTTGCCGGCACCTGCCGGAAGCACCAACAGCGGATTGCCGCTGCTGGCCGAGAAGTAATCGTAGAGCGCCTCGATGGCGGCGCGCTGATAGGGGCGGAGCGACAGGGTCATGCCACCGCTCCCTGCACCTGCGCCCAATTCGCGAACTTGTTCAGCAGCCGGATGACGTCGTCGAGCGTCGCCGGCTGCCAATCGGATAGATACCCCTTGTGGATCCAGCGCAGCGCCTCACACTGCATGGTCTCGGCATCGCCGCTCAGGACCAGCACGGTGATGCGATCGGACAGCCGCGTGAGGCGCTCGAAATAGATGCGCTGGCCGCGCGGGATATCGCCCTGGTGGCTCTTCATCTCGAGGAAGACGAAGTGGCCATTCACCTCCACGGTGGCGTCGATATCGCTCATGGCGATCCGCCCCGGAAAGCAGGCCGCGAAGCGCTCGATCTTCGGGCGGCGCAGCTGGTTGAAGCAGCCGCGGCGGGTGCAGTCCCAGCGCATGGGGTTGCTGCCATCGCTCATGGCCTCAGCCCTCCACCCGCGCCCTGGCGGCGGCGAAGAAGCCGGCGTCGCGCTCGATGCCGAGGAAGCGCCGCCCCGTGTCGCGCGCCACCTTGCCCGTCGTGCCGGTGCCCATGAAGCCGTCCAGCACCAGATCGCCCGGCAGGGTGATCAGATCCATCAGGTGGCGGATCACCGCCTCCGGCTTCTGCGTCGGATGCAGCGTCTCGCCCTTCGGCGTCTTCAGGCGCTCATGGCCGCCACAGATCGGCGACTGGAACCAGTTGAAGCCCTCCGGCTCGCCCGGATAGTTGAAGGTGCGGCGGGCGCCGGGCTTCACGAACTGGATGGCGTGGTCCATGGCCGGCATGAAATCGGCCTTGGTGACGGAGGTGCCCGGGTTGGAGCGGCACCAGAAGAAGCTGCCCTTGATCTCGAAGCCGGCGGCGTCGAACAGCGCCTGGGCGATGTTCAGGGAGGGCTCGCCGACGAAGAGGAAGCCGGAGGCACCAGGCTTCATGACGCGGAAGAAGGCGTCGGCCCAGCGGCGGATATCGGCCAGAAACTCGCCCTCGGGCGGATTGTCCCAGGCGCCGAAATTCTTGTTCCAGTCGGCCTGGTTGGCGAGGCGATAGACGCGGTCGGTGCTGATGCGGTAGGGCGGGTCGGTGATGACGGCGTCGACGGAGGCCTCGCCGAGCTTGGCCATTTCCGCGTGGAAATCGCCCTGGATCAGGATGAGGCTGTGCTTCTCGGCGAAGCGGGCGCGAGCGGCCTCCACCAGGCGGTTGAGCTTCGGCGGATCGATGCCGTCATCGGCGAAGGCGATCCATTCTGCGTCATAGGCGCCGCGCATCACCTCCGCAGTGGCCTCGTCCACGATCTCCCGATCGATCTCGCCGAGGTGGTAACGCACATAATCGGCGATGGCGTTGCGGGTACGGTAGCCTTCGGCCTGTACCTTGAACTTGTTCTTGTTGATCCGCCCGCTGGCGAGGTCCTGCACCAGGTCCAGTTGCTGCTCGGCGGTGAGGTAGAGGATGTTCCGCAGCAGCCCCTCGGTGAATGGCGCAGTTGCGCCAAAGCTTGGCGCAACCTCCTCATCCTGCGCCAGGGCGCTGACGCGGAAAGTTGCGCCAACCACCTCCCATGCGCGTCGGTCAATCTTCGCGAGTGTCGCGAAGTCTCGAACCTTCTCCCGGCTCCAGCCGAGTTCCTCGGCGATCGTCTTCTGGGTGACGTCGGCAGCCTGCTTCCGCCACACCATCTCGGCGTAATCGACGAAGGACATCGGCAGCGCGTCTTCGCTGGCCCGGTTGAGCTCGATCGCCTCACGGTCCAGGCTGGCCGGCTGCGCGATGTGCATCAGGCATTCCGTGATGCCCTCGGCCTTGAAGGCCTCGTAGCGGTGCCGGCCGCCGAACAGAACGCCCTCCGGCGTCACCGACAGCGGATAGGGCTTCACGCCGATGGCGCGCACCTTCTGGCGCAGCCGCTCGACATAGGCCGGGTTCAGCGGCCGCACTTCGTGGAAGGCGGTGATGAAAGCCAGCGGCTTCAGCAGCACGCTGGACGGAGTATCAAGCAGCATCGGCTCTCTCCTGCGTGTCGGGGATAGGGGTGGCGCCGTCGCGCCAGGGACTGCCGTCCGGCAGCCGGTAGCTCACCCAGTCCTCGCCGGCGTCGATCTGCTCGGCGGCGATGAGGTTCGGGATGTAGAGGTGCAAACCGCAACCGGCCTGCTGATCGCGGCGCAAGAGGACGCATGGGTGCCGGGCGCAGTGCCAGGCGCCATCGGCGACAGGCGTGGCGTGCAGGCAGGAGCGGCAATGCCGCTCCGGCACTGCGCCGCCGTGGCAGACAGCGTGATGGTCGCAGAACCGGCACTGCCACCAGGCCGGATCCTCGCTGATCCGTGCTGGCGGGCGGGCCGCGGCGATGATGCGCTCGGCCTTCGCCAGGATGCGCAGCCCGGCCTCGGCATCGTGGCGGATGCGCTCCTGGTAGAGTTCGTCCGTGTCCTTGCAGACCGCCAGATAGAAGGCCCGATCGAGGTCGGCGAGTTGCATGTAGGCCTGCATCTGCGCCCAGTGCAGCGGCTTGGATGACGCCACGCCCTCGGCCTTCAGCTTGGCGAAGGACTTCGCGCTGTGCGTCTTGAACTCGCAGACATGCCAAGCCTTCGGTGCCTCGGGAAAGCCGATGGCCACCGCGTCCATGCTGCCGCCAAAATGGCCTGAGGCATCGCGCAGATTCCACTGGCGCCCCGTCGCGGGATCCAGATCCAGAACCGTCACGCCAATGCGGCGCAGGTCGGCGACGAAGCGAGCCTCGGCCAGATGGCCGGTATCAAACAGCCGCAGCAGCCGGCCGGTGTGGCGCGCTCGTGTGGCCCAGCGGAAGGAATACCAGAGAGCCCGCTCACATTCGGTGCCGATCAGCGAGGCACCGAGATGCTCCCGATAGCCGTGATCTGCCGCCGCCTCATAGGCGGCATAGATCGCGTCCACGGTCAGGCTCGCAGAGGGGGGCAGCGCGACCATGCTCACCCCGCCCGCCGCCAGGGCGGTGTCGTCGAGGATCCCGGGGCGGGGCGCTGCGGAGCCGCGTGCGCCGGCGCGGAGGGCGGAGCCGCGGCCGTGCGCGCCGGGGGCGTGCCGCCGAGCGCAGCATAGCCCTTGACCCGGTTCTGCTTGCGCTGTTCCTGCGGTGGCAGATGCTTGTCGCGACTATCGGGTTCCACCGCCAGTGTTACCTGGAGCGGACGAAAATGCAGCTGTTCGCTGTCATTCACCTGCAACTGGCCAACAGCATGGCAGATGGCCGAGAGGGTGCGCTGGGCGATCTCCACCGTCTGCTGGCTGGGGTTCACCAGATTCAGCTGATCCCAGATCTTGCGGCCCTGATGCGGCCCCTCGATCACGTCCATCTCCAGCCAGAGATACTGGCCATTCCCGGCGCGGGTGGCACGCATTTCGCTGTTGACGATCTGCGCCGCATAACGGCCAGGGGGCAGCAATTCGAGTGGCGCGGCCGGGGCGACGCCCGTGGCGTCGAAGGTGTCGTGCAGCTGGGCCATGGGTCAGCTCCGCGGGTTCTGGGGCGTCTGGGCGTAGAAGGGGATGCCGGCGGCGAGCGCGGGCCAGGACAGCGGCAGCGTCTCCGCCAGCCCGAAGCGGTTCTTCGCCAGGAAGGCCGGGCGCTCGGCGGTGTGGAGCAGGCGGTCACCGCCGCTCACGCCGCGCACCACCTTCTTGTTGAAACCGACATCCGACTTCAGCGTGCTGACCCGGTAATTCGCGAAGAGCACGGCATCGACATGCTCCTGCACCAGCGCGGAGGCGCCGCGGTGCAGCTTCGGTTGGTAGCGGTCGTAGGGTTCGGTCTCGGGGCTGTCGAAGCGCCGGATCTCGGCATGCGCGATGAGGATCACGCCCATGCCGCGCTCGTCGCGCAGGGCGTTCACCCCGTCGAGGAAGCTGCGCCAGGTGTCGAGCGCCGCGAGATAGCCCTTGCCGTAGCCGAAGGACTCAATGTCCGGCTGGTTGTGGACCTGCGCCGTGTGCTGCCAGACCAGCGGCTCCAGCCAGTCGAGACTGTCCACCACCAGGGTCTCGAAGTCGTGCGCTTCGGTGTAGAGGCTGCCAAGCGCCTCCATCACCGCGTCGAAGCTGCGCAGCACCCCGAAGGTGGAGGCGTTGATCGTGCCGAGCCCATCCTCTGTCTGCACAACAACCGGCCGCGGCGCGGAGGTCGCGAAGAGCGTCTTGCCAACGCCGGCCACGCCATAGGTGAGCAGCCGCGGCGGGCGCGTCTCAACGCCGCGCCGGAGCGATGCGAGGGAGATCGCCATCAGTGCCCCTCCCCCTTCACGGCGCGCGGCTTGGCTTTCACCACGTCGACGGTGATGTCGCCGCCGGCGCGCGCGACCGCCTCGGCGAAGGCGTCGAGGGTGGGTTCGAAGGCGGCGACATCCTTGGCGCGGGCCATCGCGTCACCTGCGAGGGGGATCGCAACCTGGATGCGGAGTTCATGCGCCATCACGCAGCGTCCTTCGGTGCGAGGGTGTAGGAGGGGCGGCCGGTGGCAAGGGTGCGCGCCGGCTCGAACACGGCCCGGATGCGCGGCGGCCAGGCCGTGAAGCGGCTCTCTGCGACACGGATCTCGGTGGTGACATAGTCGGCGGGGTCCTCGCCCCAGCCACGCAGGGTGGCGACCGCCTCAGCCAGCTTCGGCTGATCCCACACCGCCTTTTTCGGCAGATCGGCGATAACCGCGAAGGCCTCGTCGGCGATGCGGACGCGGCCGGTATCCTTGCCCTCGGCGCGGCGGGCGGCGGCGGCCGCTTGGCCGTAGCGGGCGTGCAGGGCGTCATGCAGCAGATCGGCGAGGTGCTTGGCGTCGGCCCTCAGCGCCGCGACCTCGTCCAGCAGCAACGCCAGATGATCGACAGGCAGACAGGCGACCTGCGCCGCGTCCATCGTGCGCAGCTGCGCCAGAGTGGTTCGGTTGGTCATGCTGGTCCTCTCGGTGGTGATGGCGCCCGGCTCCGTGGGCGACGCCGGCGGCCGGGCAGGCGCGGGCATCGGCATGGGGTGACCGGCCAAACTGCGCGCGATCACGGCGTCACCTCGGCCACGGCATCGACAGGTGGAAGCGGGCCTTCATCGGCCTGGCGCGCGCGGCGGGCGCGCTCGCGATCAGCGCCGGGCTCCGGGCAACGCAGGCTGCGCCGCGCGATCTCGATCCAGACATGCAGCGGCAGCACCACCATCGGCGTCGCGCGGTCGCGCCAGAGAAACAGCGCGTCATTGCCACCGAGCCAGCGCTCCAGCGTCTTGAAGCCGTCCCCCTCGCCGCGCGCCTTGACCTCCGCCTTCAGCGGCTCGGCACCGCGGACATAGAGATCGACATCGGCGCCATTGCCGCGATACCGGACGGCGCCCGAGAGCGGCACGCGCTCAGCACGGATCCCGCACTTCGTGTGAATGTCGACGATAGCCCGCTCGCGGCGCAGGCCCTTGTCGCGGGCGGATTTGCCCATGGCCGACCTCACGCCACCTGCCGGTGGGTCTGCATGATCCGGCCGAGGCGGCGCAGCAGCCCCCCGCGGCGGATGCAGTCACCACCATGGTTGATAAGATACTCACCGGCCTCGTCGATCTCCTGCGGCAGGAGGTGGCTCGGCAGCAGCGGCACGAAGGCGTTGCGGCTGGGGACGAACACTTCGCCACGTCCGATCTGCTCCACCGTCGCGCGGGCATCCGCCGGGAACATCTCCATCTGCTCGGCGCGCAGCCCCTCAGCGTGCTCGGCGATTTCGGCACTGCGCTTGAGGTCGTCGCGGATCAGCTTGTTCAGCGCGGTGGAGAGGACCACGCCGAAGAGTTGGTCGTCCTGGCGGATTTCGTCCGCTGCATTCCGGACAACCTCGCCGACGATCGCCGGCACGCTGCCACGGTGGAGGACGCTGAGGCGGGCTTCGCGGATCAGGGTCCGCATGCGGTCACGCGGCGTGGTCATGTTCGTTCTCCAGGGCGTTGATCCAGAGCGGCAGCCGCCGCAGCGCTTCGCAGGCCTCGCCGCGCAGATCGGCGAGCAGGGCGCGCGGGCTGCGGCCGGCGAGCGATGCGAAGTCGATGGGCAGGGTCGCCACGGTGAGGATGGCGGCGGTGAAATCGGCCCAGTCGGCGCCGATGGGCGCGACCTTCGACTGTTCCGGCGGCGGGGAAGCACGCTTCGGCCGAGAGGGCAGCGGGCCCAAAGTGGCCTGGACGGCATCACGCACAGCGCCGCGCAGCCCGGCCATGGTCGGCGGCGCCCCGTCAGCGCGGGACTGCGCGAAATAGGCCTCCATCGCGGCGCGCCCCGCGGCCTGGGCCTGTTCCTCACGCCCACCGGCGAGCGCCTCGTAGCGCTGCGCGGTGCTGGTCGAGATGCCAGCATCGGCCAGCGCCTCGGCTTTCGACTTCCCACCGGTGGGAAGTCGAACCGTGGCACTATCGGCCTGGCGGACGGTCTGGGCCTGATCGAGATCGCGGCTCAGTTCCCCGATGCGAACGCAGGCGCGCAGGTGGATTTCGCGCACCCAGACCTCGAGGTCGCGGTCGTCGCGCTGGCGGGCATAGGCGGCGAGCGCCGCGGCCTTGTCGCGGATCTCCGAGGCCTCATCGATGCGGGCGCATTCCGCCAGCGCCGTGCGGGCCTGCTCGTAGCGGACCAGCGCGCTCATCAGGCGGTCGCCTTGGCCGGCACGACCGTGTCGGGGCGCTGCACAGCGCCGGCCGGATCGCGTGCCTGCGCTGCCTCGAAGGCCTCGACGTCCTCCAGTCGGTAGAGGATGCGGCCGCCCAGCTTCAGGAAGGCGGGCCCCTGGTTCAGGTAGCGCCAGCGCTCGAGGGTGCGGATCGACAGGCCCCAGCGGTTTGCGAGGTCATGCTGATCCAGGTGGCGAACCAGCCCACCGTTCCGCTGCGCTTCAATGTCATGCTGCCTGCTCATGCCGGGCACCTACCGGCGAGCGTCGAAATCTGTCGGGGTCAGGACTTCGGCCAGCCTGCCGCGCGCCACCCGGCTCCGGGGCCGCGCTATCGCCAGATAGCTGAAATCCTCCTCGTCATGACGCTGCTGCACGAGATGCAGCAGCCCCGCCTCGGCCAGTTTGAGCGCCCGCTGCGCCACGCGCAGAAGCTCCCGCCGCTCGGGCTCCGGCCGCAGAAAGCTGAGCGGAGAAATCTCCACCGCGAGAAAGCCGCGATGATAGACGAGGCGATCGCCAGGGAGCGCCAAACCACACCAGCCGCAGAACGCGGCTTCGGTCAAAGGCAGCTCCGGCGCCCGAAGGTCGATGAGGGTGCTGTTCATATCCAGTATTACCCAGCCTCCTGCGGATCCGTCTCACGCCGCCGCCGGGATGCCGGCGGCGAGGAGGCGAAGGCGCAGTTCAGCCAACTGGCGGTACAGAGTGGCGCGGGACACGCGGCTGCCCTTGGCGATCGCATGGGGCGTGCGTTCGACCAACTGCGCGCAGAGCGCGATCTGGTCGGCGGAGAGGGCGCCAAGAGCCCGGTCGAGATCGAGCCGCCGCTCCACCGCCGCAAAGGCGCCCGTGGGCTGCCCGAGCCAGGCGCCGTAACCCTCCGCCTCCGCGAGGGTGTCCCCGATCGTGAGGCTGCCGCGGCCAGGCTGGGGAGCATCCAGGGCAACGGCAGTCATGGCAGCACGCCCACGACGGAAGCGCGTGGCGAGGCGGAGGGCGTGGTGCTCGAAGCAGGAGGCCGCGAAGGCGCCAAGGCTGCCGCGGTGCGGCTCAAACCCCTTCAGGCGGGCGAGCAGATCCACCAGAAGGTCCTGCCGGAGGTCCTCCTGCTCGTGCCGAGGCATGCGGCCGGTGTGGATGATGCGCTGCGCGACGCGGTCAGCGTCCCGCTGCAGGGCGGCGAGGTCGGTGGGGAGGAGCGTGGCGGGCATCGGCGGGTCCGGTCCATCGGGTGGCGATGGCAGGAGCCTGACGAAACACGATGCGGCCGGCCTTTCGGCAGGCTTTCGGTTCCTATCGGAAGGCTATCGGTCCCGGCGGTGGAGCGGCAGGTCAGCCGAGAAAGATTTTCCCCGGCTCGATCGCCAGCCTGTATCCGCCCCGGCGGTCATTCTGGATGAGCTTCTGGGCGGCCGGGCGTTCAAGACCGGCCGCGGCGGCGAGTGCTGTCCGCAAGCGGCTGACAGAGACCGTGACCTGCTCCACCTGCGGCAGCGCGTCGCAGGCTTGGCCGGCCGCGAGGGCTGCGAGCAGATCATCCCCAGGCACGAAGCCGCCATCAGAGGCCGCTTCCCGGGCCAGTTCGGCCAGCACGCGGAAATCCCGCGGCTCCAATTTGAGCCCCCGCCGGTGATAGCGGGCCGTGGCGCTGTGTTCGGACATCTCGAGGGCATCCGGCGGCAACTCTGTGGGGAGACCGATTGCAGCCAGCTTCAGGACCAGGGGCAAGGCCGCCTGCTCATCCAACAGGTCAGACGCAGCCGCGATGGCCACGCCCTCGAGGGCGATCCGTCGCCCAATATCCAAGGCAAACTGGCGTGGCGTCGGGGTCAGAATCACCGGCCATGCCGTGCTGCTCCGCCCCTTCAGCGACGATACGAGTTCGATGACGTTGGCATCTGTCAGAAGCCGGACCAGGTAGAAAACCCGGCGATGCGGATCGTCCGGGAATTGCCCCAGATGCACCACCTTGTCGCTCAGCCTCTCCACCGGTGGCCCCGCAAGGCCCGCCGACCGCCGGATCTGCCACCCAACCGCCCGGAAGTCGATATCAAGCCAGCGGATACCCTCCTGCGCGCCACCAGCGACCATGGCGTTGCCGTGCTCATCGATGGTGATGGAGACCAGATCGAGATCATCCGGTGCACGGCGATACCGCAACACACCGAGCCGGCGATAATCGGCGACGGCATCACGGAAGGGCGCGATATCGTCCGCCGTCAGCGCACGGATGGGATGCTGGTCAAGCCGCTGCAGCAGCAAGCTGCAAAGACGGCATGGCTTCGCTGAGTCCATTGTGCCGCAGGTGCTGGAAGATCCGGGCCTCGAACATGTGGTCCCTGAAGCTGACCACGTTATGGGGACGGATGGTCACCATCACGTCCTGCCGCCGGCCGTCCACATCAAAGCGCAACAGCAGCTTCAAATGGCTGATCCTGAGGGTGGCCAGGTCAATACCGGGCACCATCTCGGACAATCGCGCGAGGGCATTCTCATTGTCCCACACGGTCAGACGCCAGGGAGAGCCGCCGGGGCTGGCCCGATCCGGATCGGCTTCGTCCACCTCAATCTCCTTGACGAAGACCTCGCGCAGTTCTTCATCCCAGTCATTCAGGAACTGCCAGGCCACCCCCTTCTGCTGCAGCGGACGCAGAGTGTAGAGACGGTCACTCCCTGGGCGCGTGAAGAAATCCGGCTCGCCGAGCAGATACTGCGCGAACAGGCTGACAAGCGCACGGCGCTCTATCGGGCTGCGGGCATTCACCTTGATATGGCCGGCGATCGGCTCGTAGCAGATCGTATCGAGTGTCATCTCGCGGATGTTGCGAACCTTCTGCTCGCCAGCCTCTTCGACGGTGGTCGTGATCGCGTTCATGCCGTGCTCGACAATCACGTTGACGGCCTCGGCTTCGGGATACCAGTAGACTTCACAGATGCGCCCCTGATAGCGGCGGGCAAAGAAGGCAGAGCATGCCGCACGAAAGGCTTCCTGCGCTTGCCATTCGTCATGCCGAGAGCACACACCACGGCGAGCCCCGACGAGCCGCAGCGGTGAGGCGGCGAACAGCGCGTGGCGGTGGACAGCCTTCTGGAAGATCTGCGGATGGCGAAGGTAGGCGTGCAGGGCCAGGTGTCGTGGCGTCATCTGGCGGCCGTCATCTGGGGCATCCAACTGCCCCTCGGGCACCAGTTGAACACCATTGAGCGCAGCGATCTCCTCCAGTGCCCGCTGGCCATTCGGATTGGACAGAATGAGAATGCAGTGCAGCGCATCGAGGAGTGGATCCGGGAAACGCTCACCCTGGTTTTTGAAGAGATCGAACAAAGCCTCACGACGCGCAGCCTCATCGGCCGGCAAATCGTCCCAGGCAAACGCCATGGCCGTGGCGTAGGGCTCCAGGAGTTCTTGGAGCAGATCGAGGTCCACGGTCCGCATGAAGGCGCGGTTCACAAAATTCCGGACGTTCTTGGCCATTGCGCACCTCCGGCAAAGTGCTCCCGCGATTTTCTATCCCGGATTACGATCCGGGTTCGAATCGAATCCGCGTGAGGGGGGGGCATGAGACGGATCGGCCCTCGTCTGGGTAAATGGAGGAGGTGACCCGCCATCTCCCGTCCCCCCTCCCCAACCCCCACCTCCCGCCCCACCTCCGCGAGGTCTGCGCCCTCCTCGCCCGCGGCCTACTGCGGCTGCGCAGCCACACCGCCGAAGAATACGCCCACGACGCCGCGCAGGCCCGCGACTGGGGAGAGGTTTGCCTACCCTCGCCGCCCCCGCAGCGCCCTCATGCCCGGACACAACGGAGACCGGCATGACAACGCACTCCCCTCCCCCGCCCGCATCCGACAGCGTCCTGCCGCGCCTGGCCGCGCTCAAAACCGCCGATATCGCCACCCTCAAAGAGCAATGGCGCAGCCTCTTTGGCCGCGAAGCCCCGCCCCATAACAGGAAGTTCCTCGAAAGCCGCCTCGCCTATCGCATCCAGGAACTCGCCTATGGCGGCCTCAAGCCGGAGATGGTGGCCCGCCTCGAAGCCCTCGGCGAGCAGCTCGATGGCGGCAATGTCGTGCTGCGCCGCCTGCGCGCCGGATCGGATCGCCCGGTGATTGGCACACGCCTGATCCGCGAATACCAGGGCGTCCAGCATGGCGTCACCGTCCTCGCCGATGGCTTCGAATATGAGGGCCGGCCCTATCGTTCCCTCTCCGCCATCGCCCGCCACATCACCGGCACGCGCTGGAATGGCTGGGCCTTCTTTGGCCTCAAAGCCCAGCGGGGGTCTGCATGACACGCAAATCCTCTCGTGAGGCCGATCTGCCGGCCACGACCCTCAAACGCCGCTGCGCTGTCTACACCCGCAAATCCACCGAGGAGGGACTGGAAAAAGAATTCAACAGCCTCGACGCCCAGCGCGATGCCTGCGAGGCCTATATCGCCAGCCAGCGCGGCGAGGGCTGGCTCCTGGTGGCCGATCGCTATGATGATGGCGGCATCTCCGGCAGCACGCTCGAGCGCCCGGCCCTGCAACGCCTGCTGCGCGAGATCGAGGCCGGATACGTCGATGTCGTCGTGGTCTACAAGATCGACCGCCTCAGCCGCTCGCTGATGCATTTCGCAAAGCTGGTCGAGGTGTTCGACGCCCACAGCGTCACCTTCGTCTCGGTGACGCAGAGCTTCAACACCACCACCAGCATGGGGCGGCTCACCCTCAACATCCTGCTCTCCTTTGCGCAGTTTGAGCGCGAGGTGATCCGCGAGCGCGTGCAGGACAAGGTTGCCGCCTCCAAGGCACGCGGCCTGTGGATGGGCGGGCCGGTGCCGCTCGGTTATGTCGTGCGCGACCGCAAGCTGGTGATCGAGCCGTCCGAGGCGGCTGTGGTGCAAAGGATCTTTTCTCTCTTCGCTGAAACCCGCTCCGGCTTTGCCACGCTGCGCCAACTCGCCGCTGAGGGGGTGCGCAGCAAGAGCGGCCGGCCCTTCGACAAGGGTTCTCTCTATCGGCTGCTGCACAACCGCATCAGCATCGGCGAGGTCACCCACAAGGGCCAGGCCTATCCCGGCGCGCATCCGGCCATCCTGCCGCGGGCGCTTTGGGATGAGGTGCAGGCCATCATCAACACCCCGGCGGCCAGTCGTGCCAACCAGAACCGGCGGCAGAGCCCGGCCCTGCTGCGCGGCTTGATCTTTGGCCCGGATGGCCGCGCCATGTCGCCCTCGCAGACGCGGCGGCGTGGCAAGCTCTATCGCTATTACGTCGCGCAAGCCGTGATGAAGGGCGCGCGCAGCGACTGCCCGGTGCGGCGCCTGCCGGCCGGCGAGATCGAGGGCGCGGTGGTGGCGCAACTGCGCGCACTGCTGCGCCAGCCGGAGGTGGTGGTGGGCACCTGGCGCGCCGCCCGGGCCGAAGCGCCGGAGTTCACCGAGGGCGAGACCCTGGCGGCACTGGAACGGCTGGACCCACTCTGGGAGGAGCTTTTTCCGGCCGAGCAGGCGCGCATTGTCCGGCTGCTGGTGGAGCGGGTGGATGTCAGCCCCGCCGGCGCCGACATCCGGCTGCGGCTGGAGGGGCTGGCCAGCCTGGTGCAGGATCTGCGGAGGGCGGCATGAGCAGCCTCACCGTGCACGTCCCGCTGGCCATCCGCCGCCGCGGCGGGCGGAAGCGGGTGGTGGCGCCGGAGGGGGCGCCTGGCGTCACCGTGCTGTCCTGTCGCGCCGATCCGGCGCTGGTGAAAGCGCTGGCGCGGGGCTTCCGCTACAGCAAGCTGCTGGACCAGGGGCGCTACGCCTCGATCAGCGAGATGGCCGCGGCCGAGAAGATCGACCGGGGGTATCTGGGGCGGCTGCTCCAGCTGACGCTGCTGGCGCCAGACATCGTCGAGGCGATCCTGGATGGGCGGCAGCCGGAGGGGGTGACGCTGGTGGGGCTGATGGAGGGGGTGCCGGTGGGGTGGGTGGAACAGAGGGGCAGGTTTCGTGGGGCAGCGCAGCTTTCCTGCCGAGGTGGAAGCATGCGACTATAGACGCCCGCTCCAGCAGCGTCCGGTTGTCATTATCCATCAGGGCAACATCTCAAAAAATTATTTTGAATATTATAATATTAATAAGAGAGAATTTTTTCTTAAAATCCAGGGATTAATAATGCTCAACGAAAAAATCTTCGCCTTATGGGGCAAAGCCACTCCTGGGTCCAAGACAGAAATCTTCTTCCATCCCTTGCTGGCGCACATGCTGGATGTCGCGGCTGTGGCCTGGGGCCTGCCACATTTGGCTTTGACCGGCATCCCACGGAGTACTCTGGCCTTCTTCGTGGCCCTCCATGATATCGGCAAGGTCTCGCGCAGTTTTCAGGCGCTGGCGCCGGCCGCATGGCCCACGGCCTTACTCGGCTCCCTGCCAGAGCACCGCGTGGCTGCACCACCACGCCATGATGTGCTCGGATTGTATTGGCTGGAGTGTGAACTGACTGATCTCCTGGAAGAGCTTTTGCCCAGAAGCGGCGGGTGGCGCAGCCGTGCCGCGCGAGGCCAATTGTGGAGGGCTCTGGCTGGCCATCATGGGCGTCCGGTTGAGCCCCTGTCCACGGCGCCCGGCCCAGCCATTCTCTGCGAAGACTGCCGGCAGGCCGGGCGCGATCTCGTACTTGGGCTAAAAGAGTTGTTTAAGCCTGAGCCCTGGATCCTGCCCCTCGGCAGCGACCTGAAGGCCATCAGTTGGCACATCGCTGGCCTGGTGACCCATGCGGATTGGATCGGTTCGCGCCAAACCTGGTTCCCTTACACCGCGCCTGATGATGTCGCGGACATGCAGACCTATTGGCAGCGCGCCCGCGCGCAGGCTGACAAGGCGTTGGCGGCCGCAGGTGTCCTTCCTGTTACCATTGCGCCCTCTGGCGGATGGACGCGGCTGTTCCCAGACATTCAGCAGCCTTCTCCTGTGCAGGCCTGGGCCGACGCCGTGGATCTGCCCGAAGGGCCTTGCCTCGCCGTGATCGAAGACCTCACAGGCAGCGGCAAGACCGAGGCCGCGCTGCTTCTGGCCCATCGACTAATGGCGGCGGGGCGCGCGGAAGGCCTGTTTGTGGCCCTCCCCACCATGGCAACCGCCAATGCCATGTATGGTCGCATGCAGGATGCGGCGCCGCGTTTCTTCGAGGCTGGGACTGTCGCGTCGCTGGCGCTGGCCCATGGCAAGGCTGATCTCCAACACGCTTTCCGGGAAACCATCCTGCCCGATCCCACCTTCTCTACCCCAGCGGCCGATCTGGAACCCGGAGAAGAAACAGCGGAGGTGCAATGCAGCGCCTGGCTGGCGGAGGATCGTCGCAGAGCCTTGCTGGCCCAGATCGGTGTTGGCACGATCGACCAGGCGCTGCTCGGCGTGCTGCCGGTGCGTCATGCGGCGCTGCGCCTGCGGGGGCTGGCCAGCAAGGTCCTTGTCATCGACGAAGCCCACGCCTTCGATCCGTACATGGACGAAGAAGTCCTGGCACTGCTGCGCTTCCACGCGGCACTGGGCGGCTCAGCCATCATCCTCTCTGCCACCCTGCCGCAGAAGAAGCGCACGGCTCTCATTGGCGCCTTCCTGGAAGGGCTTGGGGTCACGCAGCCGCCGGAACTGACTGCGACCGCCTATCCCCTGGCCACCCTCGCCGGCGCGGCCGGTTTGGTAGAAAAACCGCGTGACGCCCGGCCCGGTCTGGCGCGCGACTTGCCGGTGCGCCGCCTGCCGAATGCCGGCGCGGCGCTGGCCGCGCTACGGCAGGCGCATGCGGCCGGGGCCGCGGCGGTCTGGATCCGCAACACCGTCGATGACGTGCTCGCGGCAGCCGAAGCACTGCGCGAGGAAGGCATTGAGCCTCTGGTGTTCCATGCCCGCTTCGCCATGCAGGACCGACTGCTGATCGAGGCGGAGGTGTTGCGCCGCTTTGGCAAATCCAGTTCTGGCAAGGATCGCCAGGGAATCCTGCTGGCAACGCAGGTGGTGGAGCAAAGCCTGGATCTCGATTTCGATGTGCTGATCTCCGATCTCGCGCCGATGGATCTGCTGATCCAGCGCGCGGGGCGGCTATGGCGGCACCGGGACCGCAACGGGCGCCCCGTGCCCTCGCCGGAATTGCTGGTTGTCTCGCCGGATCCGGTCGAGGCGCCGGCGGCCGACTGGCTGCGGGCCGCCCTGCCGGGAACCGCCGCAGTGTATCATGACCCGGCCTTGCTGTGGCGGGGCGCGCGGGCCTTGTTCCAGCGGGGCCAAATCTGCGCGCCGGAAGCATTGCGATCCCTCATCGAGGCGGCGGCCGAAGGCGAAACGCCGCCACATCTGGCGGCGGCTGCGGACAAGGCCTTCGGAGAGGATCGCGCCGCAGGCGGCCAAGCCCGGCAGCAGGTGCTGCGTTGGGCGGAGGGCTATACCACGACCTCCGGGGACTGGCGGCCGGATACCGTCACCCCAACCCGCAAGCAGGATGATCCACGCGTAACCCTGCGGCTGGCGGTGCTTCGCCAGGGCAGCCTCACCCCTTATGCGGAAGCGGAGGAGATACGCCAAGCCTGGTCCCTGTCGGAGATCAGCGTCTCGCGCCGCAGGGTCGTGGCATGCCCTGTTCCGGCAGGATTGGAGGTGCAGGCCCGGGCCGCGCGGGCGGGTTGGGGCAAGTGGCTGAGCGAGGCGCCGGATGTGCTGCTGGCTATTCTGGAGCCGGAGCCTGAGAGGATGGGATACCGGCTGGCCGTGCAGGCCCATGGTGGCGAGGAGGCGGTGTTGCGCTATGATGCCCGCCAGGGGCTGATCCTGCCCCGACCCGCTTCGGCGGGATGAACCGGCATTAGGCCTTCGGCCTAAACAAGGTATTGTCGTGTTCCCCGCACGCGCGGGGATTTCGCCCACCATCCTGCATAGGAGCAGGAAGCATCGCAACTCTTTAGGCCAAATCCGAAGGCATTCGGCCTTCGGCCAAATTTTTCTTGAATGCACGCTCTTGGTTGGTTACGAAATGGCTACGGGCGCCCGACCGGCTAGGAATCGATAGGGCGCCCGCAACAGATTGCCAGAAAGGAAACGAAGCATGTGAGTCATGCTCCGCATAAGATGAATGACCGAGGTCGACGCCTCGGCATTCCCTGGGGCGCTGTTCCAGCAGTGCCCTCCTCTTTTTAAGCCTCCCTCCGCATGTCTGTCCACATGCTTAGGAGCTACCCATGTCGCTCAATCTTGTGCGCGACCCGTGGATCCCTGCGCGCTGTCGTTCCGGATCAAAACTGATCCGCCCCGCACAAATCACGGAATGCCACGCAACAGACCCTATCCTCGCCTTTGACTGGCCCCGTGCCGATTTCCGCATCGCCTCACATGAATTGCTGATCGGCCTTCTGGCCGTGGCCTGCCCGCCGGCTTCAGAAGATGCCTGGGCCGATGCGATGGAGACGCCGCCCACACCGGAGGAACTCGATGCGGCCTTCGCACCGCTCGCCCATGCCTTCGATCTGGATGGCCCCGGCCCGCGTTTTCTCCAGGACCTGGAGGATCTCGCCGCGGATCATGAACCGATCGAACGTCTGCTGATCGAGGCACCCGGCGACAGCACGGTGAAAAAGAACACCGATCTGCTGGTTCACCGTGGTTTGGCCGCGCGCCTGTCACGGGCCACGGCGGCCATCACGCTCTATACCTTCCAGAACTGGGCGCCAGCGGGCGGCGCGGGCAACCGTACTGGCCTGCGGGGCGGTGGCCCCATGGTCACGCTCGTCCTGCCGAATGACGCGCCCACCCTTTGGCAAGTGCTCTGGGCCAATACCCCCTGCGGTGCGAAGCCCGCGGCGGCCGACCTGCCGCGGATCTTCCCCTGGCTGGCGCCCACCCTCACCTCCGAGGGCAACCGCACCGTCACGCCCGGCCCGGACGCGCATCCGCTACAATGCTGGTGGGGCATGCCACGCCGCATCCGCCTTGATTTCGAGGCCAGCCCCGGCACCTGCGACCTGACCGGCCAGCCGGACGACATCATCGTGTCGGGCTGGCGACAACGCCCGCGTGGTGCGAATTATGCCTTCTGGGGCAAGGAACATCCTTTGACGCCGCAATACCGCGTCAAGCCCGGCAGTGAGATTCTGCCCGTGCATCCGCAGCCGGGAGGGATCGGCTATCGCCACTGGCTCGGGCTGGTGGCCAATACACGGGATGATCTGCGCTATCCCGCGCCCACGGTCGCCATCTGGCGACGGGATCGCGCAGAGGGCCGCGCCATTTGGGCATCCCATACGCGCCTGCTCGTCGCCGGCTACGACATGGACAATATGAAGGCGCGCGGTTTCGTCGAGGCAGAGATGCCGCTGCACCACGCGCCGAACCGCAACGCGCAGGAAGATCTGGCCTATCAACTGATCGACAGCGCCGACACGGTGGCCCAGGCGCTGCGCCAGGCGGTACGGGGTGCGCTGTTTAGCCAGGGCGCGACGGTGAAGCTCGATGCCGAACTCTTCGCCACCCTGCGGGAACGCTTCTGGGCGGCGACAGAGCCGGGTTTCTACCGTCTGCTCGGCGATCAGGCGGCCGGTCAGGCGGTGGATCTACAAACCTGGCTGGCCCTGCTGCGAGACACGGCCATGCGCCTGTTCCAGGAGGCTGCGCCGCTCGATCCCCTGAGTGGTGCGACCCAGGCGCAGCGGATCACCCAAGCGCAGCGCATCCTCGCCTTCACCCTGCGCGGCTATGGCAAGGCCGGAGGGGAATTGTTCGGTCGTCTTGATCTGCCACTGCCGGAAGGCGCTGGCAAAGCCAAAGGCAAACGAGGGAAAGCCGCATGAGCCTCTCACCCGATGCCGCCGCCGCATGGTGGCAGGATCTCCAGGGCGGCGACCGCGGCCCGCGCGGCAAGGATCGTGCCGCCCTCGCCCGCCTGCGCCGCTGCGCCCGCGTAGCCGAAGCGATGCAGGAGCAGGCCGTCTTCGATCTCTTCCGCCGCTGCGGCGGGCGGTCGCCGGAGGATCTGCCAAAAGTCGCGCTCGTCGCCGCCGTGCTCAGCCATGCACGGGAGAACAGCGCACCGGAATGGGTGGCACGCACCATCGGGCCGGAGAGCCCGGACAAGCCAGAGAGTGCCCGCATGAAGCCGCTGCGCTTCCGCCGCCTGATGGAGGCCGAAGCACCGGATGAATTGCTGACGGGCTTCCGCCGGCTGCTCGCTCTGACCGGGGGAAAGGCCAACATCCGCGACCTCGCCTGTGCCCTGTTCTTCTGGTCTGAAAAGACCCGCATCACCTGGACCTACCGTTATTGGAACGCCGAGGCGCCGCAAGCCACGGCCAAGGAAACCGCAGCATGAGCCGCTTCATCCAGCTTCACCTGCTGACTTTCTTCCCGCCCGCCAACCTGAACCGCGACGACACCGGCCGCCCCAAGACAGCGGTGGTGGGCGGCGTGACGCGGCTGCGCCTCTCCTCCCAGGCGCTGAAGCGCGCCTGGCGCACCTCGCCGGTCTTCGCGGCGGCCCTGGCCGGCCATATGGGCCAGCGCACCCAGCGCTTCGGCGAGGAGATCCTGCACCACTTGCTCGCCAATGGCATGGCCGAGGACAAGGCGCTGGCGACGGCGCGCGAGATCGCCGGCGTCTTCGGCAAGATCAAGTCAGAAGGCGCCCAGATCGAGCAGCTTGCCTTCATCGCACCGGAAGAAAAGGCCGCCGCCCTGGCGCTGGCGGACAAGGTGCTGGCCGGCGAGAAAATCGATGCCAAGAAGGCCGACCTTCTGCGGCGTGTCGATACGGCCGCCGATATCGCCATGTTCGGCCGCATGCTGGCGGACGACCCCGATTATAATCGTGAGGCGGCCGTCCAGGTCGCGCATGCCATCACCACCCACAAGGTCGTGGTCGAGGATGACTACTACACCGCCGTCGATGACCTGAAGACGAGCGCCGATGATGCTGGCGCCGGCTTCCTGGGCGAGGCGGCCTTCGGCTCGGGCGTGTTCTACCTCTATCTCTGCATCGACCGCACCCTTCTGGTCAAAAATCTTGGCGGCGACAGCGATTTGGCCAAGACGGCGATCCGCGCCCTGGTCGAGGCCGCGGCCACTACGGCGCCGCGCGGCAAGCAGAACAGCTTCGCCGCCCATGGCCGCGCCGGCTATATCCTGGCCGAGAAGGGCGACCGCCAGCCGCGCACCCTGGCCGGCGCCTTCGCCCGCCCGGTGAAGGATGAAGATCTGCTGGGCGTCTCAGTCGCCGCCTTGCACGATTTCCGCACAGCCATCGACAAGGCCTATCACGGCGGCAGCGCCGAGCCTTGCAAGGTCCTCCATGTCGGCGTCGAGGGCGACCTGCCCACCATTCTGGACTTCGTGGGCGACTGATCATGTCCCCTCCCTTCCTGACCTTCGCGCTTGTCGCGCCCATGGCGTCCTTCGGGGCGCCAGCGGTGGGCGAGCGGCGGGAGAGCTGGAGCCGGCCCGGCCGCTCGGCCATCCTCGGCCTGGTCGGCGCCTGCCTCGGCCTGGAGCGCGAGGATGACGCCGCACAGGCCACGCTCGCTGCTGAGTACGGGCTGGCCCTGCTCTGTGTCTCGGCGGGCACGCCCTTCGCCGATTACCACACGGCTCAGGTGCCCTCCTCCAGCCGCAAGATCCGCCACGCCACGCGCGCGGCGGAACTCGCCGCGCCCGACCTGAACACCATCCTCTCCCGGCGGGACTACCGGACAGGAACCTGGCACCTAGCCGCGCTCTGGGCGCGAGGCCCGGCGCCACGCTGGGCCCTTGCCGAGATCGCCGCGGCCATGCAGAGCCCGGCCTTCACGACCTATTTGGGCCGTAAGTCCTGTCCCCTGGGCTTGCCGCTGGCCCCTCACCTCGACATGCACTCGGCCGATGCGCCCGCGGCCTTGCAGGCCCGCTACGCCGGGGGACCTGAGGCCGCTTTCGCAGCATCGCTGGCACGGATGCAGGACCGCCCCCTGCTGGTGGCCATGGATGAGGATAGGGCGGCGATGGGCGCCACGCTGCAGCCGGACCGGAGCGAAACGCGGCGCGACCAGCCGCGCCGACGCAGTGCCTGGCAATTCGACCTGCGGCGCGAGGTCGTCCTGCGGCTGGAGGAGGGCGCATGACCACGCTGTTCCTCTCGCGCGCCCGGCTCCGGCAGGATGCCTCCGTGGCAGCCCTGGCACGCCTGCTACTACCCGAGGCAAAAGGCGAAAGGGTCGCGGCCGCACATCGCCTCGTCTGGTCGCTCTTTGCCGGCGATCCCGCGCAGAAGCGCGATTTCCTGTGGCGGGAGGAGGGAGAGGGCCGCTTCATGCTGCTCTCGCCCAGCCGGCCATTGGATCCCCATCCGCTGATGGAGGTGGAAAGCCAGCCCTATGCGCCGAACCTCGCTGCCGGCGACCGCCTCCACTTCGTGCTGCGCGCCAATCCGGTGATTTCCCGCAGCGAGGCGCCAGGGCAGCGCGGCAAGCGCCATGACGTGGTGATGGACGCGCTCTATGCCACACCACGCGGCGCACGGGCCGAGGCGCGCTTCGCGGCCCTGCAACGGGCCGGTAGCGCCTGGCTCGTCCGGCAGGGGCAGGCGCATGGCTTCGAACTGGTGGCGGAGCCGGTGGTGGATGGCTATGAGCGGCTGCGCCTGCCCCGTCCCAACCAGGGGCTGGACAAGGCCCCCCCGGCGATTTTCGGGGTGATGGATTTCGCGGGCACGCTGCGCGTGACGGATCCGGCCTCCTTCCTGGCCGCGCAGGCGAAAGGCTTCGGGCGCGCGCGGGGCTTCGGCTTTGGCCTCATGCTGATCCGCCGGGCGGTGTAAGGGCGCGCGCATGAGCGACCGGCCAATCCCTGGCTTGCCGCCACCGCGCCCTTTGCCAATCCGCGAGCGCGCCTCGATTCTCTTTGTCGAGAAAGGCAGGCTCGATGTGCTGGATGGCGCCTTCGTCCTGGTCGATGAGGGCGGCATCCGCACCCATATCCCCGTCGGCGGCTTGGTGTGTCTGATGCTGGAGCCGGGCACCCGCGTCAGCCATGCCGCCGTCGTGCTGGCCGCCCGGGCGGGTACTTTGCTCGTTTGGGTGGGGGAGGCCGGGGTGCGGCTCTATGCCGCGGGCCAGCCCGGCGGCGCGCGGGCTGACCGGCTTCTGCTCCAGGCACGCCTGGCCCTGGAGGAAGAGAGCAGGCTGCGCGTCGTGCGCAAGATGTATGCGCTGCGTTTCGGTGAGGAGGCACCCTCCCGGCGCTCCATCGACCAGTTGCGGGGCATTGAAGGCGTGCGGGTGCGCGAGATGTATCGCTTGCTGGCGCAGCGCCACAATATCCGCTGGGAGGGGCGGCGCTATGATCCGCAGGATTGGTCAGGCGCGGACCTGGTCAACCGCTGCCTGTCAGCAGCAACGGCGGCGCTGTACGGCATTACCGAGGCGGCCATCCTGGCGGCTGGCTATGCGCCTGCCATTGGCTTTCTCCATACCGGCAAGCCACAGAGCTTCGTCTATGACATCGCGGACATTGTGAAATTCGAAACCGTGGTACCGGAAGCGTTCAGGGTGGTCTCCGCCGTGGAGCACAGCCGGCCACTGGATGGGCAGCGCGTCACCAATCCTGTCGCGGCTGTCCGCCATGCCTGCCGCGATGCCTTTCGGCGCAGCAACCTCCTGTCGCGATTGATCCCTTTGGTGGAGGAAGTGCTAGCCGCAGGAGGCCTCCCTATGCCCGAGGCTCCCCCAGAGGCGATGCCGGTCGCAATCGCCAATCCGGAAGGACTGGGTGATGCTGGTCATCGTGGTTGAGAATGCCCCGCCACGCTTGCGGGGGCGCCTAGCCGTCTGGCTGCTGGAGGTCCGGGCGGGCGTCTATATCGGCAGCCATGGCCGCCGGGTGCGCGAAATGATCTGGGAGCAGGTCTGCGCCTATATCGATGACGGAAACGCCGTGATCGCTTGGGACGCCCCTAACGATGCTGGCTTCGAATTTGACACTTGCGGTAAAAATCGCCGCATCCCGGTCGATTTTGATGGCTTCCGCCTGGTAAGCTTTGCCCCAGAAGCCGCCTTGCCCGCAGAGCCAGGCCCGGCGAGCCTCCCCCCTCGCAGACGAGGCCGCTAAACAGCGCCTCTGCAGCGGTACGCTCTTTGACAACCGAAAAGAGATTGGATTACAAGAGTCTCCAGGAAGAGTGTTCCCCGCAGGCGCGGGGATGAACCGACGCATTCGCGGCGCAGGTGCGCGAGCTCAACGTGTTCCCCGCAGGCGCGGGGATGAACCGCTGGTGTGGAACCACCTCAACCTTCCCGATCCGTGTTCCCCGCAGGCGCGGGGATGAACCGGTGGCGTTGCTGCTGGCAATCGTCACCTGGCGGTGTTCCCCGCAGGCGCGGGGATGAACCGCCATGCCCCACCAGGCCGCCGCCCACCTGCACGTGTTCCCCGCAGGCGCGGGGATGAACCGCTCGCCTACGACTTCGGCTACGGGCGCGACGAGTGTTCCCCGCAGGCGCGGGGATGAACCGGTCGCACGTTTGGAACCCGGCCGGGGTTTCGAGTGTTCCCCGCAGGCGCGGGGATGAACCGGTATTGCGATCCCCGGCGGCCACGCTGCCGAAGTGTTCCCCGCAGGCGCGGGGATGAACCGCGGTCGAAATCATGGCCGGGCGCCAGGAGCCCGTGTTCCCCGCAGGCGCGGGGATGAACCGGCGATGCGGCGCTGATCCTCGACAATCTGCGGGTGTTCCCCGCAGGCGCGGGGATGAACCGACCCGCCAGAGCCGCGAAGTGCCGCTGGTCACGTGTTCCCCGCAGGCGCGGGGATGAACCGTTGATTCCCGCCGAGGCCCGTGGCGAGGCCGTAGTGTTCCCCGCAGGCGCGGGGATGAACCGCCGCTCGGTCAGATCCCCGAATGAAAGCCGCGGTGTTCCCCGCAGGCGCGGGGATGAACCGGCAGTGGCGACAACTACGGAGTCGTTTTCCCGGTGTTCCCCGCAGGCGCGGGGATGAACCGGGTGGCCCGGGCGAGTTGATGCATCCGAGCCTGTGTTCCCCGCAGGCGCGGGGATGAACCGTCCGCGTGCGGCTGGAGGGCCTGCCGGCGGGCGTGTTCCCCGCAGGCGCGGGGATGAACCGTGGCCGAGGCCATGCTGGCCATGCGGGATGCCGTGTTCCCCGCAGGCGCGGGGATGAACCGGGCACCGTCACATCCATAACCGCGCCCCTGCCGTGTTCCCCGCAGGCGCGGGGATGAACCGCGAATTGCCCCGCGCGCTCGCCTTCCCGATATGTGTTCCCCGCAGGCGCGGGGATGAACCGGAACAGCTTCGCGGCGTATTGCGCGGCCTCGCGTGTTCCCCGCAGGCGCGGGGATGAACCGGCGCCCTTGTCCGCTGGGGGTGTCGCCTAGTGTTCCCCGCAGGCGCGGGGATGAACCGACTGGGTAACCCGCGACGTGCTCCCCGCGATCGTGTTCCCCGCAGGCGCGGGGATGAACCGCGCGATCCCGCTGCCACTGCGGCTCCCACCATGTGTTCCCCGCAGGCGCGGGGATGAACCGATGGTCGCAGCGATGCGCTTCGCCGCGCGCGGGTGTTCCCCGCAGGCGCGGGGATGAACCTGGGCGACTAGGACAGGCACGGGGGCGGTTCTCCGTGTTCCCCGCAGGCGCGGGGATGAACCGCGAACCGCAGACTTGTAGCCCTGCGACGCATCGTGTTCCCCGCAGGCGCGGGGATGAACCGCCCTCCACCGTCACGCTCTGCGCGTCGCGGAGGTGTTCCCCGCAGGCGCGGGGATGAACCGCTGGCGATCACGTCGAGGTCAGCATTCCGCCGGTGTTCCCCGCAGGCGCGGGGATGAACCGGCATTTCGTTTTGCGGCGGGAGTTGTTGCGGCGTGTTCCCCGCAGGCGCGGGGATGAACCGAACAGCCAGAGGAACGCTCGCCCGATCATGCCGTGTTCCCCGCAGGCGCGGGGATGAACCGGTGACCGGCGGCGCGTGGCTGCGCGTCACCGCGTGTTCCCCGCAGGCGCGGGGATGAACCGCCATCAGGCGCTTGCTCGATTTGGCTTTAAAAGTGTTCCCCGCAGGCGCGGGGATGAACCGCCGACAATCGACCTGGAGCCGTGGCAGATTTTGTGTTCCCCGCAGGCGCGGGGATGAACCGTGACAGACGCCCGCAGTTTGCCCGTGTTGATGGTGTTCCCCGCAGGCGCGGGGATGAACCGTTAGGGTTGCCCGAGGCAACCCCAGTCCGAATGTGTTCCCCGCAGGCGCGGGGATGAACCGGAGTGAGCCCAGCCGGGGCTTGAGGCGCTGGGGTGTTCCCCGCAGGCGCGGGGATGAACCGCTTCGTTTTGCTTCATGCGCAGGATAGCGACAGTGTTCCCCGCAGGCGCGGGGATGAACCGAGGCCGAGCTGCTGGGCGTCGCGGCCGACCAGGTGTTCCCCGCAGGCGCGGGGATGAACCGCAAGGGGAAACTTCTCTGATGTCGCACGGCAGGTGTTCCCCGCAGGCGCGGGGATGAACCGAGGAGATCGCCCCCGGCACGGTCAGCTATCTCGTGTTCCCCGCAGGCGCGGGGATGAACCGCCGGCCTGAAATCTCGGCGGCGGTTGAGGGCAGTGTTCCCCGCAGGCGCGGGGATGAACCGGCGTTTCATTCCGTGATTTCACCGCTTGCTGCGTGTTCCCCGCAGGCGCGGGGATGAACCGATATGGCCCCGCGTGACGAGGGGCAAGACATGGTGTTCCCCGCAGGCGCGGGGATGAACCGCCCGGCCACGGATCGGCGCACGGTGGGGGAAAGTGTTCCCCGCAGGCGCGGGGATGAACCGCAGCGTCTTTGCCTGTGCCGCCGAGGCAGACGGTGTTCCCCGCAGGCGCGGGGATGAACCGTGCCCATCTCCCGCCTCGACGAACGCGCCGCCGTGTTCCCCGCAGGCGCGGGGATGAACCGCTGGCGTGGGGCTGAGCTTTGCGCTTCTTCATGTGTTCCCCGCAGGCGCGGGGATGAACCGACGGCCCGGTGTGGAAGGTGCTGGTCGCGCTGGTGTTCCCCGCAGGCGCGGGGATGAACCGTGACACGTCCGAAACCGCCGCCCGCCTCGCCTGTGTTCCCCGCAGGCGCGGGGATGAACCGACCGCCGCGCGCTACGCCGAAATGATCAAGGCGTGTTCCCCGCAGGCGCGGGGATGAACCGATTGAGCAGGTATCCCCCAGCCACTTCATGCGGTGTTCCCCGCAGGCGCGGGGATGAACCGCGGAGCTCCTGCGCGAGAGCGGCCAGGGGCTCGTGTTCCCCGCAGGCGCGGGGATGAACCGTCCCCGGCGAGGCGCTTGGCGCTCATCACGGCGTGTTCCCCGCAGGCGCGGGGATGAACCGCGGAGTAACAGTCCGTTGGAAAGCGAGCAAAAGTGTTCCCCGCAGGCGCGGGGATGAACCGTCGTTCCCGCAGCGGCAGCGATGGAGAGCAGGGTGTTCCCCGCAGGCGCGGGGATGAACCGCCGACCAGCAACCGCGCCAGCGCGAGCGGCGCGTGTTCCCCGCAGGCGCGGGGATGAACCGCTCTTGCGCATCGGTGGTGGCGGTGCAGGAAAGTGTTCCCCGCAGGCGCGGGGATGAACCGGGGGACAGGAGGCGGTCGAAAGCGGGGTTGGCGTGTTCCCCGCAGGCGCGGGGATGAACCGCCCACCGCAGCATTGACATAGCTGCCGATGCGGTGTTCCCCGCAGGCGCGGGGATGAACCGGGCGTGACGTGGATCAGCGGAACCAACACCAGGTGTTCCCCGCAGGCGCGGGGATGAACCGGCGATACGTCTTGCCAGCCTTCAGCGTGAAAAGTGTTCCCCGCAGGCGCGGGGATGAACCGAGCTTTGCCGGCCTGTTCGGCCGCCCGGCCCCGTGTTCCCCGCAGGCGCGGGGATGAACCGGCTGCGACGCTCGGCGGCGCGACCACGCAGGAGTGTTCCCCGCAGGCGCGGGGATGAACCGGACCCCAACCGCGTCCGCGTCCCGCTCACGGTGTGTTCCCCGCAGGCGCGGGGATGAACCGGCCAACGCGAGCGGATGGCGAGGGGCCGATATGTGTTCCCCGCAGGCGCGGGGATGAACCGTTGGCCGAGTGGTGGCAGGTCATCCGCAGGAAGTGTTCCCCGCAGGCGCGGGGATGAACCGCCGCGGAGAAGGCGGCGCTGCAGCAGACCGGCGTGTTCCCCGCAGGCGCGGGGATGAACCGCTCCCGCCGAGCAATCCGCGCGGCGGCTGGGCGTGTTCCCCGCAGGCGCGGGGATGAACCGGATTGCTCGCGCGGGAGGCTCGCGATGAAATCGTGTTCCCCGCAGGCGCGGGGATGAACCGCCGATCCGGTGGCGCAGGCTGTGGAGCTGGTGGTGTTCCCCGCAGGCGCGGGGATGAACCGCGGATGCGCTGGAAGATGCGCGCAAGGCCGCGGTGTTCCCCGCAGGCGCGGGGATGAACCGCGGGTCGGCACCAGGAACACCTGCTGGTTGCCGTGTTCCCCGCAGGCGCGGGGATGAACCGGCGGACATGCGATTCCGCCAGCTGCCGCTCTCGTGTTCCCCGCAGGCGCGGGGATGAACCGGGCGCGGCCCGGAGGCGGCGAGGGCCTGCCACGTGTTCCCCGCAGGCGCGGGGATGAACCGGCTATTGCCCTGCACCTGCATGGCACGCTGAGGTGTTCCCCGCAGGCGCGGGGATGAACCGTCGAGGGCGAGGGCGATCCGATCGGATTGGCCGTGTTCCCCGCAGGCGCGGGGATGAACCGACTGACGCATGACCCCCGATCAACTCGCCGCCGTGTTCCCCGCAGGCGCGGGGATGAACCGACCGCGTCCCTTCCAGTCATCCACGCGGATGCGTGTTCCCCGCAGGCGCGGGGATGAACCGTCGGCCACCACCGAGGCCATGAGCGTGGCAGGGTGTTCCCCGCAGGCGCGGGGATGAACCGTCCCACGGGGTCTCCGTGACAATGACGTTGAAGTGTTCCCCGCAGGCGCGGGGATGAACCGCGGGCCGCCGGCGATGTCGCGATGCTGTGGGGGTGTTCCCCGCAGGCGCGGGGATGAACCGCCGTTGCGGTTCTCAACTCCCTTCCTCCCAGCGTGTTCCCCGCAGGCGCGGGGATGAACCGTGATCAGCTTTCTTGAAGATCCATCCAGGACTGTGTTCCCCGCAGGCGCGGGGATGAACCGCGAGTGCTCGCCCTGCGGGCTGAGATCGCTGCGTGTTCCCCGCAGGCGCGGGGATGAACCGCCCGGCAGCGCGTTGTGAAGGCGGGCGTTGAGGTGTTCCCCGCAGGCGCGGGGATGAACCGACGCCGATCAGCACGGCCCCCGTCCCCAGCCCGTGTTCCCCGCAGGCGCGGGGATGAACCGCGCTTCACGCCGATTTCCGTGGCGCCGATCATGTGTTCCCCGCAGGCGCGGGGATGAACCGGAGGCAGCCGGCGGGTTTGAGTAGCCGGCTTCGTGTTCCCCGCAGGCGCGGGGATGAACCGCCGAGAACGAGCCGCCGCCGCTGCCGGAGATGGTGTTCCCCGCAGGCGCGGGGATGAACCGGTCCGCTTCGCCGATGGGCGGGAGGTGACCTAGTGTTCCCCGCAGGCGCGGGGATGAACCGCCGGCCAATCTCCGGCCGCTGCCGATTGCTACGTGTTCCCCGCAGGCGCGGGGATGAACCGAGAACAGGACAGCGTTCCTTGTCAATCAGAAAGTGTTCCCCGCAGGCGCGGGGATGAACCGCGGTTCGGGGGCCGCTACGCCCGCAGCCGCGCGTGTTCCCCGCAGGCGCGGGGATGAACCGCGCGTGCAGGATCTGGCCGCGCATGTGCAGGAGTGTTCCCCGCAGGCGCGGGGATGAACCGATTAGACCGCGTCTGGCCGCCGCTGGAAAACAGTGTTCCCCGCAGGCGCGGGGATGAACCGCCACGACCGTGCCCAGCGCAGCGCCTGGCGCTGTGTTCCCCGCAGGCGCGGGGATGAACCGTATGTCCACCGCTTCCGCGACCGCCATGGGCGGTGTTCCCCGCAGGCGCGGGGATGAACCGGCCGTGCAGACCGAGATGGCGGTGCGGGAAACGTGTTCCCCGCAGGCGCGGGGATGAACCGCGGTCGAAGTTGTGCGGGCTGCCGTGCCACACGTGTTCCCCGCAGGCGCGGGGATGAACAGGCTGGCGCAGTGGCCACTTGGTAGGCATGGAGAGGAAGGCAGACTACTCAGATAGGCAGGGAGCTTGCACTGAGGCAACGGATTTCCTTGCATAATATGCGCGAATTGCGCATATCAATAGCCCGCTGAGGCATCATGCCCGGCAGATCGAGGATCGACCCGATGAGCGCCACTACCCCAAACGCCGCTGAAATCGCCGCTCAGTATGGCGCCCGCCTGGACTTGGCCGCGCAGTTGGCACAGATCGAGCGAATGCAGGCAGAAACGCGGAAATTCGCGGCCGAGCAGAACAAGCTGGCTGAGGAAGCAAGCAAGCTCGGTGCCGAGGCACTAAAGCTGGCAGCCGAGCAAATGAAACTGCAGCGAGATCGCAGCCTCTCGCCTTGGCTGGCCATGGGCGCAGCCGCTGGCGGCGTAGTGACAGTGGCCACCTTGTTGCTGCGCGCGCTGGGCGTCCTCCAATGACCCCCACCCGGCTACGTGAGAGCCTGGAGGCGTTGGGCTGGTCGCAGCGCGGCTTGGCACGACTACTTGGGCGTCACGAGGGGACGGTGAGGCAGTGGGCGCGCGGCACTGTTCAAATCCCCCACGACGTTGCCGTCTGGCTCGAGAGCAGAGCTCGACACGCAGAGAGCACGCCCCCACCCTGCAATGCCTCTGTGAGCTATCGAGAACAGATCTGCGCGTCCGAAGAATCAGCATAGCGCGGGCGTGGAGACATACCCGCTTTGCTGTGGAACGCTGCAGTGAAAGCCGGCTCGCAACTCGCGCGGCATGAGCAGCATCTGCCAGCCTAACGGCGGCGCCCCTTCCCCCGCTTCGCACCGGTTTAGGCTTCCGCGCCGGCGGCGCCAGGCGCAGCGGCTTGGTGGCAGGCATACCGGCCGCTCCGGCATAACGCTGCAACGTCGCCCCTGCAGCCAGATGCGGATAGGCCTGCGCGCCCGCTGGCCTGGTCCGGGCGAAGGCGGCCACCTCCGTCTGATCATGACCGCGGATGGCCTGGACCATGAAGGCCTCCGCCTGCGCGGGCCGCACCCGCTGCTGGCGTAGCAGGTGCTGATGCCACTCCCGGACACGGAGCGGGCACCAATCCACCAGGGCTTCCTGCAGCGCCCGACGCACCACGAAGGGCAGTTCCTCATAGGCGCGGTAGGGATCGCCCTTCAGCGGGCTGTAGGGCTTGGCGGCCATGCTGTTGTCCATGGCGGCCTTCTAGCCAGGACAAAGCCCGCGCGAAACAAGCGCTTGGCGCCCGGCTCCTCTGCGGCGGCGGTTTGCAACTCGCCCAACCGTTCGCAATGCCCAGGCATTCGATACACGAACTTCCGCGGCCCCTGCCGCCAATAGAACGCAGCAAAATCAGCGCTTTGAACCTTGTAGAGTGAATGGGCCAAGTCCCAAGGTTCGGAGAGAAAGGGCCATTTGGAGAGCGATTTTGGGCTCTCCCCTGCCCTGCCGCTCCCAAGGTGCCGCGACAAACCCTTCTGAAAACTGGGCTTTTTGGCGCCGTTGGACGGGGCAGAGAGTGGTTTCGCCGGAGGGGAATGGTGTGCCCGCTGGGACTCGAACCCAGGACCCCAAGATTAAAAGTCTCGTGCTCTACCGGCTGAGCTACGGGCACAAGGCGCTGGCCGGGAGAAAGCCGCTCAGCCGGGCAAAGTCAAGGCCCAGCGGGCGGCGAAACGGCCGGGGCTGAAATCCCCGGCCGGCCGTCTGGAATCAGCCCGCCACGTCGGCGGCGATCTGGGCCTTCAGCAGGCGGTCAGGCTCACGCACCATGCCGTTGGCGCCAGCGCCGCGCTTGATCTTGTCCACGAACTCCATGCCGGACACCACCTGGCCCCAGATGGTGTACTGCCCGTCCAGGCTCGGCGCCGGGGCGAACATGATGAAGAACTGGCTGTTGGCACTGTTCGGGTTGGCGGTGCGGGCCATGCCGCAGACGCCGCGCAGGTAGCGCGCCTTGGAAGGCGCGCTGAACTCGGCCGGAAGATCCGGCAGCGGGCTGCCGCCCGTGCCGGTGCCGGTCGGGTCGCCACCCTGGGCCATGAAGCCCTCGATCACGCGGTGGAACGGCGTGCCGTCGTAGAAGCCCTGGCGGGTCAGGGTCTTGATCCGCTCGACATGCTGCGGCGCCAGGTCGGGGCGCAGCTTGATGACGACACGCCCGTCCTTCAGATCGAAGTAGAGCGTGTTCTCGCGGTCATCCTGCGCCGCGGCTTCGTTGGTGGTGGCTTCAGTCATCATGATCCCCGTAGCGGCGATGGAGCTGGCGAGCAGGGTCCGGCGGAACATCCGTGTGGTTACTCCCCAGGGTTCGGCACCCGCACTCTTTCGATGGTGCGGTCGCGCGTCAGACGCGGCACGAAGCTGGTGATATCACCGCCGAGCCGCGCAATCTCCTTCACGAAACGCGAGGAGATGAAGTGGTTGCCTTCGCTGGCCATCAGGAACAGCAGCTCGATCTCCGGATCGAGGCGGCGGTTCATCCCGGCCATCTGGAATTCATAGTCGAAATCGGTGACGGCGCGCAGCCCGCGCACGATCACCTGCGCCCCGACCTCGCGCGCGAAGCCGACCAGCAGCCCCTCGAAGGGGACGACCTCGATGATCGTGCCGGTGCGCTGGGCGATGCTGTCCGTCTCGGCGCGCACCAGTTCGACGCGCTCCTCCAGCGGGAAGAGCGGGCCCTTGCCGATGTTCATCGCGACGCCGATCACCAGCCGGTCCAGGATGCGGGCGGCACGGTTGATGATGTCGAGATGCCCGTTGGTCACGGGGTCGAAAGTGCCGGGATAGACCCCGGCGCGCGCGATCCGGTCAGCCATTCGGAGTATCACTCTCCTGGTCGCTGCCCTGCTCCTCCACCACGGTGAAGCAGGAGGTGACGCGCTCGCCCTCATCCAGGCGCAGCATGGTCACGCCCATGGCGGTGCGGCCGGTGACGCGCACCTGGTCCACCGGCATGCGGATCAGCCGGCCATTGTCGGTGACGAGCATGACATCATCGCCGCTGCGCACCGGGAAGGTGGCGATCACCGCGCGCCCGGTGCGGGCGGAGAGGGTGATATTGCCGATGCCCTGCCCGCCACGCCCGCTGACGCGGTACTCATAGGCCGAGCTGCGCTTGCCGAAGCCGGCATCGGTGACGGTGAGCAGGATTTCTTCCTGTTCCTCCAACTGAGAAAACCGCTCAGCGGAGAGGGCGATCTCGGCGCCACTTTCCTCGCCATTCTCCTCGGCCGAGAGCGTGGCCTCGGCCTCGGTGGCCTCGCCATTCTCCTCGCTGGCGCGGCGCTTCTGCGCGGCCTGCTTCAGGTAGGCGGCGCGTTCCTCGACGCTGGCATCGACATGGCGCAGCACGGACAGCGCGATGACCTTGTCACCCTCGGCCAGCTTCACGCCGCGCACGCCGGTCGAGTCACGCCCGGCGAAGACGCGCAGCGTATCGGCATCGGCGGGGAAGCGGATGGCGCGGCCGCCGCGCGTGGCGAGCATCACATTGTCGCCCTCGCGGCAGGTGGAGACGCCGATCAGGCTATCCCCCTCATCCAGCTTCATGGCGATGAGGCCGGAGGCACGGACATTCTTGAAGTCCGAGAGCCGGTTGCGGCGGACATTGCCCTCAGAGGTGGCGAAGACGAGGTGGAGGTTCTCCCACAGCCCTTCATCCTGCGGCAGCGGCAGGACAGCGGTGACGGCTTCATCCTCCTGCAGTTGCAGAAGCTGGCGCAGGGAACGGCCGCGCGCGGTGGGGCCGGCCTCGGGCAGCTTCCACACCTTCTCGCGGAACGCCATGCCACGGCTGGTGAAGAACAGCACCCATTGATGGGTGTGCGCGTTGAAGCTGCGGATGACGACGTCATCCTGCCGCGTGCCGGCGGCGCTGCGCCCGCGCCCGCCGCGGTTCTGGGCGCGGAAGGTCTCGAGCGGCGTGCGCTTCACATAGCCATCGCGCGTCAGCGTGACGACCATCAGCCCCGGCTCGATCAGGCTTTCGTCATCCTGGTCGGCAAGGCCATCGACGATCTCGGAGAGGCGCGGCGAGGCGATCTGCGCGCGCACGGCGCGCAGTTCATCCGCCATCAGCTCCATGCGGCGCGGATGCGAGGCGAGGATATCCAGCAGCTCGCGGATGCGCGCCGCCACCTCATCCAGCTCGGCATTGATCTTGTCGCGCTCCAGCCCCGTCAGGCGCTGCAGGCGCAGCTCCAGGATGCCGCGCGCCTGGGCCTCGGTCAGCTTCACCGTGTCGCCGATGACGATATTGCCCGCGTCATCGACCAGCGCGAGCAGCGGCCCGACATCGGCCACCGGCCAGTCCCGCGCCATCAGCGCGGTGCGGGCGGTGACGGCGTCGGGGCTCTCGCGGATCAGGCGGATCACCTCGTCGATATTGGCCACGGCGAGGGCGAGGCCGACGAGGAGATGGCCGCGGTCGCGCGCCTTGGCGAGGCGGAAGCGCGAGCGGCGGAGGATCACCTCCTCGCGGAAATCGATGAAGGCGCGCAGTGCCTGGCGCAGCCCCATCTGCTGCGGCCGCCCCTGGTGCAGGGCGAGGAAATTCACCGCGAAGGAGGTCTGCAGGTTGGTGTAGCGGTAGAGGTGGTTCAGCACCACCTCCGGCGTCGCGTCCTTCTTCAGCTCGATGACGACGCGCAGGCCGGAGCGGTCGCTCTCATCGCGCAGGTCGCTGATCCCCTCGATCTGCTTGGCACGGACCAGCTCGGCGATGCGCTCGATCAGCGCTGCCTTGTTCACCTGATAGGGGATCTCGGAAATGGCGATGGCGCTGCGGCCGCCGCGCATCTCCTCGATCTCGGCGCGGGCGCGCAGCACGATGCTGCCGCGCCCCGTCTCGAAGGCGGAGCGGATGCCGGCGCGGCCCAGGATCAGCGCACCCGTCGGGAAATCCGGCCCGGGGATGATCTTCATCAGATCCTCCAGGCTGGTCTCCGGATTGGCGATCATGGCCAGGGTGGCGTCGATCACCTCCCCCGGATTGTGCGTGGGGATATTGGTGGCCATGCCGACGGCGATGCCGTTGGCGCCATTCACCAGCAGGTTGGGGAAGGCGGCGGGGAGGACGCGGGGTTCCTCGGCGCTCTCGTCATAATTGGGGGCGAATTCGACGGTGTCCTCGTCGATGCCCTCCAGCAGGGCGACGGCGGATCTGGCCAGCCGCGCCTCGGTGTAGCGCATGGCCGCCGGCGGGTCGCCATCCATCGAGCCGAAATTGCCCTGGCCGTCGATCAGCGGCACGCGCAGGGAGAAGGTCTGCGCCATGCGGACCATGGCGTCATAGATCGCGCTGTCGCCATGGGGGTGATACTTACCCATGACGTCGCCGACCACGCGGGCGGATTTCTTGTAGGGCTTGTCGGCGGTGAAGCCGTTCTCCTGCATGGAGAACAGGATGCGCCGGTGCACCGGCTTCAGCCCGTCGCGCACATCCGGCAGGGCGCGCGCGACGATGACGCTCATCGCATAGTCGAGGTAGGAGCGGCGCATCTCCTCCTCAAGCGCGATCGGCTGCGTGCCTTCGGGCGGAATATGGGCGGCCGGCCCGGTGGCATTCCCTGCGCCGTTGTCGCTCTCGCTCACGCGGTCATCCCATGCAACTGTCGGAGGTGGCGCGCGGGGCCGGGGGAAGGCCGCCGCGCACCGGGGCGGGAGGCCCCTTCCCTCGGAAATTTCGGGATGTCTTATAGCCGGTTGCCGGCCATCCGCCAAACCCCGCGCGCCCGCCCGGATGTGAAAAGCGCGGGGGAATCGCTTCCCCCGCGCCCGTTACGCCCGGCTGGGAGGGGCGGTCAGCCCGCCACGCCCTCCGGCGCGCTGCGCTTCAGCAGGGCGACGGCGAAGGCCGTCACCAGCGTGCCGGCGATGATCGCCACCAGATAGCCCAGCGGGTTGCCCACCGCGCCCGGGATGCCCACCACGAAGATGCCGCCATGCGGCGCCCGCAGCGTGCAGGCGAAGAGCATGGACAGCCCGCCCGCCACGGCCGAGCCCGCGATCAGCGCCGGGATGACGCGCAGCGGGTCCTTGGCGGCGAAGGGAATCGCGCCCTCGGTGATGAAGGCGGCACCCAGGACGGCGGCGGCCTTGCCGGCATCCCGCTCCTCCTGGCTGAAGCGCGAGCGGGCCAGGAAGGTGGCCAGCGCGATGCCGAGCGGCGGCGTCATGCCCGCCGCCATGATGGCCGCCATCGGCCCGAAAGTGTCCGAGCCGAGCAGGCCGACGCCGAAGGCATAGGCCGCCTTGTTCACCGGCCCGCCCATATCGGCCGCCATCATGGCGCCCAGCAGCACACCGAGGATGACGGCATTGGCCGAGCCCATGCCCTTGAGGAATTCGGTGAGCCAGGCGAGCGCCCCGGCGATCGGCGCGCCGAGCACGTAGATCATCAGCAGCCCGGTGGCCAGCGAGGCCAGCAGCGGGATGACCAGGACGGGCTTCAGCCCCTCCAGGCTCTGCGGGAAGGGCATGCGGTCGCGCAGGAACTTCGCGATGTAGCCGGCCAGGAAGCCGGCCACGATGCCGCCCAGGAAGCCCGCCTTGACCGAGCCCGCCAGCATGCCGCCAATGAAGCCAGGCGCCAGGCCAGGCCGGTCGGCGATGGAGAAGGCGATGAAGGCCGCCAGCACCGGCACCATCAGCGCCAGGGCCGAGCCGCCACCGATCTGCATCAGCGCCGCCGCCAGCGTCCCCGGCTCCTTGAAGGCCTCGATGCCGAAGGCGAAGGAGAGCGCGACGCAGAGCCCGCCCGCCGTCACCAGCGGGATCATGTAGGACACACCGGTCATCAGGTGCTTGTAGGCCCCCGGCGCCTGCGCCTTGGCCGGCGCGGGGGCGGGGGCCGCCGCCGCCTGGGCCCCGCCCTCCGGCTCGGCGGCCAGGGCGCGGGCGATCAGCCCCTTGCCATCCTTCAGCGCATCGCCCGTGCCGGCGATGACGATCCGCTTGCCGGCGAAGCGGCTGCGGTCCACGCCGGTATCGGCGGCGATCACCACGGCATCGGCCGCGGCGATTTCCTCGGCCGTCAGGGTGTTCTTGGCGCCGACCGAGCCCTGGGTCTCGACCCGGATGCTGTGGCCGAGCTGCGCCGCCGCCTTCTCCAGCGCCGCGGCGGCCATGAAGGTATGGGCGATGCCGGTCGGGCAGGCGGTGATGCCCACCAGCTTCTTCCCGGCGGGCGCCTCGTCCGGGGCGTCCTGCGGCGCGGCGGCCCTGGCCACGGGCACCGCCACGGGCACCGCCGGCGCCGGCAGCGCGGCCAGCGAGGCGGCGGCGCGCAGCGCCTGCTCAGGGTGGCGGATGGCCTCGACCACGGTGGTGGCGATCAGCGGGCGGCCGGCATGGCGGGCGGCGTCGGCGGTCGCGTCACCCACCAGCAGCACGGCATCCGCCGGGCCGGAGGGGGCCGCGGCGCCATCATCGATCGCCAGGGAGAGGCCGCCGCGCGCCGCCGCATCGCGCAGCGCCTCGGCCGCCATGGCGGCGTGCGGGGCGCTGGCGGCGTGGCGGATCACCGCCAGAAGGCGCGGCGAGGCAGGGCCCAGGGAAGTGGGGCCAAGGGAGGCAGGGCCGGTGTCGGCTGTCATGGCACTCGTCCTGGTGCGGGAGGCGGAGTCAGAGGGATTCGACATGCGCGGCCTCGGCGAGGCGGGCGATCTCCGCCGGCTGCGGCAGGCCGCCATGCGGGCGGGAGACGGCGGCGGCGGCGCAGCCGGTGGCCAGGCGGGCCATGGCCTCGGGCGCCAGTCCGCGCGCCAGGGCGGCGGCAAGCCCGGCCACCATGGCATCGCCCGCGCCCACCGTGGTGGTCAGTGGCACGGCGGGCGGCTTCGCCCAGAGCATGGCACCGGGCAGGGCGAAGAGCGCCCCCTCCCCCCCGGCGGAGACCACGACATGCGGGATGCCGCGCCCCTGCAGCTCGCGCGCCGCCGCGACCAGCGCGGCACGGTCCGGCAGCGGGCGGCCGAGCAGGGCCGAAAGCTCGTCACGATTGGGCTTCACCAGAGCGGGGCGGGCCTCCAGCGCGGCGGCGAAGGCCGGGCCGCTGCTGTCCAGCACCACCTGGCTGCCGGCGGCGCGCAGCCGCTCGACCACGGCGGCGAGGTCGGCGGGGCCCAGCCCCGGCGGCAGGCTGCCGGAGACCACGGCGATGCCCGGCGGGCGCGCCACCAGCCGGCCCAGCATGGCCTCCAGCGCGGCGGGGCTGGCCGTGGGGCCGGGCGGGTTGATATCCGTCACCTGCCCCGCCGCCGTCTCCACCAGCTTCACATTGATGCGGCAGCGGCCCGGCACCGGCTCAAAGGCGCTGAACACGCCGAGCGGCTTCAGGAAGGCGGCGAAGGCCGGCAGATCCTCCGCCCCCAGCAGGCCGGTGGCCAGCGAGGCCTCGCCCAGCAGGGCGAGCATGGCGGAGACATTCACCCCCTTCCCCGCCGGGCGCAGCTCCGCCGCCCCGGCGCGGTTGACGGCGCCGATGGTGAGGGCGGGCAGCGGGATCGTCAGGTCCAGCGCCGGGTTCAGCGTGACCGTGGCGATGCGCGGCGTGATGGACGGCAGCTCAGCCGGCATGGCCGAGCTTCCGCAGCGCCGGCAGGGCGCGCACCTCGGCCGCCGTGGCGCAATGCAGCGCGGCGCGCGCCACGCTCTCGGCCTCGGCCATCGAGAATTCGCGGATCTGCGCCTTCAGCGCGGCCACATTGGGGATGGAGACGGACAGCTCATCGACGCCGAGGCCGACCAGGATCGGCGCCGCCATCGGGTCGGCGGCCATGTTGCCGCAGACGCCCACCCAGCGGCCGCGCGCATGGGCGGCCTTCACCGTCATCTCGATCAGCCGCAGCACCGCCGGGTCCAGCGCGTCGGAACGCGCGCCCATGGTGGGGTGCAGGCGGTCCACGGCCAGGGTGTACTGCGTCAGGTCATTGGTGCCGATGGAGAAGAAATCCGCCTCCCGCGCCAATTGATCGGCCATCACGGCGGCGGAGGGCACCTCGACCATGATGCCCACCTCCACCGGCGGGCAGCGCAGCGCGGCGCGCTCCGCCTCGATGATGGCGCGGGCGGCGCGGAGATCGGCCAGCCCGTCCACCATCGGCAGCATGATGCGCAGGTCGCCATGGCGGGCGGCGCGCAGCGCGGCACGGATCTGGGTGCGGAACAGCGCCGGCTCGGCCAGGGAGAGGCGCAGCCCGCGCAGGCCGAGGAAGGGATTGGCCTCGACCGGGTGGTGGACGAAGCGCAGCGGCTTGTCCCCGCCCGCATCCAGCGTGCGCAGCACCACCGGCAGGCCACCGAAGCCCTCGGCGAGGCGGCGGTAGAGGTCGTACTGCTCCTCCTCCGTCGGCGGCTCGGCGCGGTCGTCGAACAGGAATTCGCTGCGCACGAGGCCGGTGCCCTCGGCACCTGCGGCCACGGCCTCGATGGCCTCCTCCGGCCGGCGGACATTGGCGGCGATCTCGACGCGGTGGCCATCGCGCGTCACGGCGGGGCGGAAGGCGGCCTGGCGGGCGGCCTCGGCACGGATGGCACCCGCCTCCCGCGCGGCACGGGCACGGGCCAGGGCCTCGGCATCCGGCTCGGGCAGCAGGCGGCCACGGTCGCCATCCAGCACCGCCGGGGTGCCATCGGCCAGTTCCAGCACCTTCGCCCCGGCGGCGACCACGGCGGGGATGCCGAGGGCACGGGCCAGGATGGCGGTGTGCGCCGTCGGCCCGCCCGCCGCCGTCACCAGCCCGACCACGCGGGTGGGGTCGAGATTGGCGGTCTCGGAGGGCGTCAGATCCTCGGCCACCACGATGGCGTCCTGCGGCAGCACGGCCACGGCCTCACCGCCGCCGACCAGATGGCGCAGCACGCGGCGCGCCACATCCTTCATGTCGGTGGCGCGGGCGGCCAGCAGGGCATCGCCCATGCCGGCCAGGGCGGCGGCGCGGCCCTCGGCGGCCTGCATCCAGCCGGCGGGGGCGGAGGCGCCGGCGGCGATGGCGGCCCGCGCCTCGGCCAGCAGCTCCGGGTCCTCCAGCAATTCCTCATGGGCGGCGAAGATGGCGGCGTTCTTCTCGCCGACGCGCTGCGCCATGCTGGCGGCGACGCTGCGCAGCTCGGCGCGCGCCTCTTCCAGCGCGGCCTCCAGCGCGGCGGCCTCGCCCTGCGGGTCGGAGGAGGTGGCGGCATAGCCCGCCGCCTCGGAGCGGAAGCGGTGCAGCACACCGATGGCGACACCCGGGCTGGCCGGCAGGCCGGCGATGGCGCCCGGCTCCAGCGGCTCGGCCGAGGGGGCCGGGGCGGCGGGCACAGCCGCGGCGGGGGGCGCGTCGGCATCACCCAGCTGCCCGGCGAAGCCCTCGCGCAGCGCCGCCAGCGCGGCCTCGGCCTGCGGGCCGGTGACCTCCAGCGTGATCTCGGCCCCCGGGCCGGCGCCCAGCTGGAGCAGGGCGATCATGCTGCGCGCATCGGCGCGGCGGCCGCCATGCAGCAGGGTGATGCCGGCCTCGAAGCGCCTGGCGATGCCCACCAGTTCCCGGGCCGGGCGGGCATGCATGCCGGCGGCGGCGGGGGCCTGCACCACGGCGGTCAGCGCGCCTTCCGCCGGGGCCGCTCCCAAGGGGGCGGCTCCCAGGGGGGCGGGGCTGGCGGCGGGCAGCGGGGCATCCGGGTCCAGCGCGCGCAGGATCTCCGCCGCATCGCCGGTGGTGGCCAGACGGGCGGCGAGGTCGGCCTCGCCCAGCACATCGGTCAGGCGGCGCAGCACGGCGATGTGCTCATCCCCCTGGGCGGCGATGGCCACCACCAGATGCGCCACATCCTCGCCATTCCAGCGAACGCCCTGCGGCACCTGGAGCACGGCGATGCCGGTCTGGTGGATCAGGCCGCGATCACCGCGCTGGCCATGCGGGATGGCGATGCCATTGCCGAGGAAGGTATCGGCCTCGCCCTCACGGCGCAGCATGCTGTCCGCATAGGGCGCCGCGATGGCGCCGGACTCGACCAGCAACTGGGCGGCCTGCCGGATGGCCGCTTCCTTGTCGGCGGGCGCGGCGGCGAGGCGGATTCGGTCAGCGGAGAGAATCACGGGGCGCTGTGTCCTGTCATCCCGAGCAAGACGGCCCGCGCGAAGGCAGGCCGTCCCCTAACTGCGATGCGATACCTAGGCCGTTAACGGGACAGGCCGCAACGGGGGCGGCCCTCCGTTCCCACTCAGAAACGGCCCGACGTCAGAACGGCGAAGCGTCAGAACGGGATGTCGTCATCCAGATCGTTGCCACCGCCCTTGGGGGCATCCCAGCCGCCGCGCTGCGGCGCACGGCCCGCCGGGGCGCCACCCCGCTCACCCCCGCCATAGCCGCCGGAGGAACGGCCACCGCCATAGCCACCGCCGCCGCCACTGCTGCCGCCCTCATAGCCGCCGCCACCGCCACCCGCGCCGCCGCCCTCGCCGCGGCCATCGAGCAGGGTCAGCTCACCGCCGAAATTGCGCAGCACCACCTCGGTCGAGTAGCGGTCCTGGCCAGCCTGATCCTGCCACTTGCGGGTCTCCAGCTTGCCCTCGATGTAGACCTTGCTGCCCTTGCGCAGGTACTTCTCCGCGATCTCGCCCAGCTTCTCGTTGAAGATGGCCACCGAATGCCATTCGGTGCGCTCCTGGCGGTTGCCCTCGCGGTCCTTATATGTGTCCGTCGTGGCCAGGCGCAGGTTCACCACGCGCCCGCCATTCTGGAAATTCCGCACTTCCGGGTCCTTCCCCAGATTGCCGATCAGGATCACCTTGTTGACGCTGCCGGCCATGCCGCCTGGTCCTTCACCCGCTATAGCCCCAGGCCAGGGCGCTGCCCCCGGTGATGGCGGCGGCGTCCCGGGCGGTGGGGCGGACTGTCATGCTCTTGTGCGCCCGGCCGGGCGCGTCGGGGCAACCTAGCCATCCGGCCGCCCGCCCGCCAGTCCCGAAGCGCAGGGGCCCGAAGCGCGGAGGGCGACGCCCCCCTTCCCCATCTTTCTTAATCCTGGCACAACAGGAACACAATGCGAACGCTCGCCCCCAGGAGCCTGACGTGACGAAGCCGCCCTCCCCCACCGGCCAGAACGACCTGATCCGCATCCGCGGCGCGCGCCAGCACAACCTCAAGAATGTCGATATCGACATCCCGAAGCACACGCTGACGGTGCTGACCGGCCTCTCCGGCTCCGGCAAATCCTCGCTCGCCTTCGACACCATCTATGCCGAGGGGCAGCGGCGCTATGTCGAGAGCCTCTCCGCCTATGCCCGGCAATTCCTGCAACTGATGCAGAAGCCGGATGTCGACTCCATCGAGGGCCTCTCCCCCGCCATCTCGATCGAGCAGAAGACGACCAGCCACAACCCCCGCTCCACCGTCGGCACGGTGACGGAGATCCACGACTATATGCGCCTGCTCTGGGCGCGGGCGGGTGTGCCCTATTCCCCGGCCACCGGCCTGCCGATCGAGGCGCAGACCATCAGCCAGATGGTGGACCGCGTGATGGCCATGCCGGAGGGGACGCGGCTGCTGCTGCTCGCCCCCGTGGTGCGCGGCAAGAAGGGCGAGTTCCGCAAGGAACTGGCCGAGTATCAGCGCCGCGGCTTCGAGCGGGTCAAGATCAACGGCACGCTGATGCGCATCGAGGAGGCCCCCGCCCTCGACAAGCGCAGGAAGCACGATATCGAGGTCGTGGTGGACCGCGTCGTGGTCGGCAATGAGGGGCTGGCGCAGCGGCTGGCCGACAGCTTCGAGACGGCCATCGGCCTCGCCGATGGCGTCGCCTATGCCGAGCATGCCGATGGCGGCGAGCGCACGGTGTTCTCCAACCGCTATGCCTGCCCCGTCTCCGGCTTCACGCTGGAGGAAATCGAGCCGCGGCTGTTCTCCTTCAACTCGCCGCAGGGCGCCTGCCCGGCCTGTGACGGGCTCGGCACGGAAAGCTTCTTCGATGCCGCGCTGGTGGTGCCGGATGACAACCGCAGCCTGGCGGAAGGCGCCGTCGCCGCCTGGGCCAACAACAGCGCGCCCTATTACGACCAGACGCTGGTGAGCCTCGCCAAGCATCTCGGCATCAAGACCAACACGCCCTGGGGCGAGTTGCCGGCCAAGGCGCGCGAGGCCATCCTGAACGGCACGGGGGAGGAGGTCGTCACCCTCCGCTACAAGGACGGGCTGCGCGCCTATGAGGTCAAGAAGCCCTTTGAGGGGGTGCTGCCCAACCTCGCCCGCCGCCTGCGCGAGACGGACAATCCCTGGGTGCGCGAGGATCTCGCCCGCTACCAGGCGGAGCGGCCCTGCCATGTCTGCTGCGGCGCGCGGCTGAAGCCGGAGGCGCTCTCCGTGAAGGTCGCGGGGATGCACATCGCCGCGGCCAGCGAGCTTTCCATCCGCAAGGCGCTGCCCTGGTTCGAGGGGGTGGAGGCCACCCTCACGCCCCAGCGCGCCGCCATCGCCCGCCGCATCCTGAAGGAAATCATCGAGCGGCTGCGCTTCCTGCTCGATGTCGGGCTGGATTACCTCTCCCTCGCCCGCGCCTCCGCCACGCTCTCCGGCGGGGAGAGCCAGCGCATCCGCCTCGCCAGCCAGATCGGCAGCGGGCTGACCGGCGTGCTCTACGTGCTGGACGAGCCCTCGATCGGCCTGCACCAGCGCGACAATGAGCGGCTGCTGACGACGCTGCGGCGCCTGCGCGACCTCGGCAACACCGTGCTCGTCGTCGAGCATGACGAGGACGCCATCCGCACCGCCGACCACCTGATCGATATTGGCCCCGCTGCCGGCGCGGGGGGCGGGCGCGTCATCGCCCAGGGCACGCCGGAGGAGGTGGCGGCGCATCCGGAGAGCATCACCGGCGCCTATCTCTCCGGCCGCCGCCACATCGCCGTGCCGGAGAAGCGGCGCCAGCCGGAGGCCAGCCGGATGCTGCGCGTGGTCGGCGCCAGCGGCAACAACCTGCGCGGCGTCACGGCTGCGCTGCCGCTCGGCACCTTCACCTGCGTCACCGGCGTCTCGGGCGGCGGCAAGTCCACCTTCGTCATCGAGACGCTCTACAAGGCGGTCGCGCGGCGGCTAATGGGCGCCGGCACCGTGCCCGCCCCGCATGAGCGGATCGAGGGGCTGGAGCATCTCGACAAGATCATCGATATCGACCAGTCCCCCATCGGCCGCACGCCGCGTTCCAACCCGGCGACCTATACGGGCCTCTTCGCCCCGATCCGCGACTGGTTCGCCGAGCTGCCGGACAGCCGCGCGCGCGGCTACAAGCCCGGCCGCTTCAGCTTCAACGTCAAGGGCGGGCGCTGCGAGGCCTGCCAGGGCGATGGCGTGCTGAAGATCGAGATGCACTTCCTGCCGGACGTGTATGTCACCTGCGATTCCTGCAAGGGCAAGCGCTACAACCGCGAGACGCTGGAGGTGAAGTTCCGCGGCAAGTCCATCGCCGATGTGCTGGAGATGACGGTGGATGAGGGGCTGGAGTTCTTCTCCGCCGTGCCCGCCATCCGCGAGAAGCTGCGCGTGCTGAAGGAAGTCGGGCTCGGCTATATCCATCTCGGCCAGCAGGCCACGACGCTCTCGGGCGGCGAGGCGCAGCGCATCAAGCTGGCCAAGGAACTCTCGCGCCGCGCCACCGGCCGCACCCTCTACATCCTCGACGAGCCGACCACCGGCCTGCATTTCGAGGATGTCCGCAAGCTGCTGGAGGTGCTGCACCAGCTGGTGGACCAGGGCAACACGGTGGTGGTGATCGAGCACAATCTGGAGGTCATCAAGACCGCCGACTGGATCCTCGACATGGGGCCGGAGGGCGGCGATGGCGGCGGCCAGGTGGTGGCCGAGGGCACGCCGGAACAGGTGGCCGCCATCCCGGCCAGCCATACCGGGCGCTTCCTGGTGCCGCTGCTGCCAAAGCCGAGTGCCAGGCCGGCGGCCGCGAAGCCCGCACGGCGCAAGGCGGCGGCACGCGCCGCCGAATAAGCTTGAGAGGGGCTTCGCCCCTCTCAAACTCTCCCCACCAAAGGCCTGAGGCCTTTGGAAACCCATTTGTCAGAGCCTACTGAAGGCGGGTGCAGGGGACCCCGTCCCCTGCTGGGGGAGTTTGAGGGGGCAAAGCCCCCTCAACGCAGGAAGAAGGCGACCGGCACCACCATCTCCAGCGACTCCGCGTCGAGATCGGGGGGAAAGGGCGGGAAGCGGGCATTCTGCACCATCTCGCCTACCGCCTCGTCGAGTTCGGGCGAGCCGGAGCTGCGTTCCAGGCGCCAGTTCATCAGCCGGCCATCGGCCTGCAGGCGGAAGCGCAGATAGGCCGTGCCCTCGATCCGGCGCAGGCGGGCGCTGTTCGGGTAGCGCTTGGCCCGGTTCAGGGCGAGGGAGATCTGCGTGTTGTAGTTACTCGGCACGCTGGCCGGGCCGCTGCGGGCGGGCGCCGCCGGCGCGGCGGGGGCCGCCGGTGCGGGGGG